>NZ_JBWKCY010000001.1:26938-576428 GCF_056436245.1 Streptomyces sp. NPDC043812 | reverse complement strand
CGACAGCTCGGCTGCCTGCGCATCGGTCGGATGGAAGCGGTACTTGAACGCCCGCTTCACACACGTCGTGGTCACGCTCACAAACTAACGGGACTGCGACTTAAGACCAAACCTGCGGGTCAGAGCACGGCCTTTCGCCCTGGCGGCGAAACCCCGCCCGTTGCCCTGCTCCGCAGGAGTCCGTTTCCTCCCCTGCCTGAAGGCAGGGGTATCCACGGAGGAATCAGATGAAGGCGTACGTCGTCGGTGTGGGGAACACCACGTTCGACAAGCCCGGGACACGGGATCGGCAGTACTGGGACATGGCTCGGGAAGCGGGCGGCAAAGCGCTCGCCGACGCGGGCGTGGCCTACGAACAGGTGCAGCAGGCACCCGTCGGCCACTGCTTCCAGGCGTCCACCGCGGGCCAGCGCGCCGTGTACGAACTCGGCCTGACCGGTGTCCCCGTCTACAACGTCAACAACAACTGTGCGACCGGCTCGACCGCGCTGATGCTCGCCCGGCAGTTCGTCGAGGGCGGGGCCGCCGACTGCGTCCTCGCGCTGGGCTTCGAGAAGATGGCGCGCGGCGCCCTCGGCGCCGGCTCCGACGGGGGCGACTTCGCGGCCTCGCCCGTCGCACGCCACTACGGGATCATGGCCGTCCGGCACGGCTTCGAGCAGAGCCCGCCGACCGCCCAGATCTTCGGCAACGCGGCCCGCGAGCACATGGAGCGGTACGGCACGACCGAGGCGCAGCTCGCCGCCGTGGCCGCCAAGAACCACCGGCACTCGGCGGACAACCCCGACGCCCAGTTCCAGGACGTGTACACGGTCGACGAGATCCTCGCCTCGCGGACGATCCACCGGCCATTGACGAAGCTCCAGTGCTCACCGACGTCCGACGGAGCCGCAGCGGCCGTCGTCGTCTCCGAACGCTTCGTCGTCGAACACGGCCTGCACGACAAGGCCGTGGAGATCGTCGCGCAGGCGATGACCACCGACACCGAGGCATCCTTCGCGTCCGGCTCCTGCATCGACGCGGTCGGGCGCCCGATGTCACGGGCCGCCGCGCGCCGGGCGTACGAGGCGTCCGGACTCGGTGTCGAGGACGTCGACGTGATCGAGCTGCACGACTGCTTCTCCATCAACGAACTGCTGACGTACGAGGCGCTGGGCATGTGCGCCGACGGTGAGTCCGGCAAGCTCGTCGAGAGCGGCGCGACGACGTATGGGGGACGGTGGGTGGTCAACCCGTCGGGCGGGCTGATCTCCAAGGGGCATCCCCTCGGCGCGACCGGGATCGCGCAGGTCGCGGAGCTGGTGCGGCAACTGCGCCAGGAGGCCGGGCCGCGGCAGGTGGACGGCGCGCGGATCGGGCTGGCGCACAACATCGGGCTGGGCGGCGCGGCGGTGGTGACGCTGCTGCGCAGGGCGTAACGGCTGCCGTGGCCCGAGGTCGTAGGACCAAGGGCGACAGGTCCGTACATCGATTTCCGGATGTACGGACCGCGTGGCGGCTGCGACCATGACACTCATGGTCCGAGCCCGCACACACACCGAGACGCCCATGTCGTCAACCGCCGCCGCCCGCACGCCGCGCACCTGGGCGGTGGTCCTTGCCGCGTGCGCCGGTCAGTTCCTCGTCGTGCTCGACGTCTCCGTCGTCAATGTCGCGCTCCCCTCCATGCGCGCCGACCTCGGACTGAGCGGGCCCGGGCTGCAGTGGGTCCTCAACGCGTACTCGATCGCGTTCGCGGGTTTCATGCTCCTCGGCGGCCGGGCGGCCGACATCTTCGGGCGCAAGCGGATGTTCCTCGTCGGGCTCGCGCTGTTCACCGCCGCGTCCCTCGCGGGCGGACTCGCGCAGGAAGGCTGGCAACTGCTCGCCGCCCGCGCCGTACAGGGGCTCGGCGCGGCCGTCCTCGCCCCGGCGACGCTCACCCTGATCACCGCGGCCGTGCCGCCCGGCCCCGCCCGCACCCGGGCGATAGGCACCTGGACCGCCGTCGGTGCGGCAGGGGGCGCTGCCGGCGGACTCGTCGGCGGGGTGCTGACCGATCTGCTGTCCTGGCGCTGGGTGCTCCTGATCAACGTGCCCGTCGGTGTCCTGGTCCTGGCGTTCGCGCTGGCGTGGCTGGCCGAGAGCCGGGTCGGCGAGGCCCGGCGCCGGCTCGACCTGCCGGGAGCCGTTCTGGTCACCGGCGGACTCGCTTCCGTCGCCTACGGGATCGTGGAGACCGAGGAGTCCGGCTGGGCGGCGGCCGCGACCCTGCTGCCGCTGCTCGGCGGGATCGCGCTGCTGGGCGCCTTCGTGGCCGTGGAGGCGATTACCGTGGCACCGCTGATGCCGCTGAAGGTCTTCCGCTCGCGGGCGGTGTCCGCCGCGAACGTGGCCATGACGGTCACCGGGTCGGTGTCCTTCGCGATGTGGTTCTTCATGACCGTCTACGCGCAGAACGTCCTCGGCTACACCCCGACGCAGGCCGGACTCGCCCTGATCCCCAGCTCGTTGAGCGTCGTCATCGGCTCCAAGCTGGCACCGCCCCTCATGGTGCGCGCCGGTGCCCGGAACGTCGCGGTACTCGGTGCGCTGATCGCCGCCGCGGGCTTCGGCTGGCAGTCGACCATGGGCACGGACGGCGGGTACGTCACCACGATCGCCCTGCCCGGTGTGCTGATGATGACGGGCATCGGCCTCGCGGCGACCCCGCTGGCCGCCCTCGCGACCGCGGGTGCGGCACCCGGCGACGCGGGCCTGGTCTCCGGCCTCGTCAACACCTCTCGCACGATGGGCGGCGCTCTGGGCCTCGCGATCCTCTCCACGGCCGCGGCCTCCCGCACAGGCGGCGCGACCACGGCCGAGGCGCTGACGTCCGGCTACGCGCTGGCGTTCCGCACGGGCACGGGCGTGCTGCTGGCCGCCGCGGTCCTGATGCTGCTGTGGCTGCCGCGCGCGGCATCGGAGCGGGCGGCATCGGAGCGGGCGGCGAAGGACCCGACCCTCTGAACTCCCAGGTACCGCACAACCGTCGACGCCCTCACTGTGACGGGGACGACGCACCGAACGGTGCGGCACAACGGAGGGAGTCATCGTGGGGAAGATGCGAGCAATGGCAGCGGCGGCGGCCGCCACCGCTGCGGGCGCGATCCTCGTCGCACCGGGCACGGCCCAGGCGGACGTGGGGGCCCAGGCGGCGTGGAGCTGTGAGTACAGGAGCGTCTGCTACTACCCGAACGCGGACGGCACCGGCCAGCGCTGCGAGACGCCGGTCACGATCGCACGCTGGGTCAACAGCTACTGCCTCAACACGAAGTTCAAATCGTTCTTCAACAACGGGGAGCCGGTCGGCAAGGACCATGTGTACTCGTACACCGGCTACAACTTCACCGGAACACGCTATTGCGCGCACGTAGGCCCGTCCGAGGGCAAGGGCCGGTTCCCCAGCGGGGGCGTCTACCTCAAGTCCAACCAGTGGTTCGACGGCGAGTGCTGACCGGTCCCGGGATCCTGGCTCACAGCCACCCCTGCTGACGGGCCTCCCGGACCGCCTCCATGCGGTTGCGGGTGCCCGTCTTGCCGATCGTGGACGACAGATAGTTCCGCACGGTCGATTCCGACAGATGCAGCTTCTCCGCGATGTCGGAGACCGTCGCGCCGTCCACCGACGCGTTCAGCACGTCCCGTTCGCGGGCCGTGAGCGGAGACGGCCCGGCGCTCAGCGCTGCTGCCGCGAGCGCCGGGTCGATCACCGTCTCGCCCGTGAGCACCCGCCGGATCGCCTGCGCCAGTTCCTCCACCGGCCCGTCCTTGACGAGGAATCCGGCCGCCCCTGCCTCCATCGCCCGGCGCAGATAGCCGGGCCTGCCGAACGTCGTGAGGATCAGCACCCGGCAGTCGGGCACCTCCTTGCGCAGCTCGGCGGCGGCGTCCAGGCCGCTGATGCCCGGAAGTTCGATGTCCAGCAGCGCCACATCGGGCACCGAGGTGAGCGCCTTGTCCACGATCTCGTCGCCGCGGCCCACTTGGGCCACCACCTCGATGTCCGGCTCCAGGCCGAGCAGCAGGGCGAGCGCGCCGCGCATCATCCCCTGGTCCTCGGCGAGCAGTACCCGTACGGACTTGGCGGGTCTGTGGTCCTGCGGCATCTCGTCCACGCTGTCAAGGGTAGGGCCGGAGCCCGCGGTCCGCCCGCCGCGGACGCGGGCGTCAGGGCTGCTGCACCACCGTGTCCACCGGCAGTTCGGCCGCCACCCGGAAGCCGCCGTCCATCCGGGGCCCCGACTCCAGCGTGCCGCCCGCGGCAGCGACCCGTTCGGACAGGCCCAGCAGACCGCTGCCGGGGGCGGACGTGCCCCGGCCGCGGCCGTCGTCGGTGACGGTCAGGCGCACATGGTCCGCGGTGCCGGTGAGTTCGATGTCGCAGCGTGAGGCGCGGGAGTGGCGTACCGCATTGGTGACCGACTCGCGGACCACCCAGCTCAACAGCGCCTCGGTCTCCGGCTTCAGCGGGGTGCCCGACAGCCGTACCACCGGGTCGATGCCCACCGTGGTCAGGGTGTCGCGGGCCCGGTCGAGTTCGGTGGTGAGGCTGCCCGCCCGGTAGCCGGTGACCGCCTCCCGGATCTCCGTCAGGGCCTGCCGGCCGATCGTCTCGATGTCGGAGACCTGGGCGAGTGCGGCCGGCACGTCGTGCGGGCCGAGCCGGCGGGCCGCCTCCGCCTTGACCACGATCACGGACATGGTGTGGCCCAGCAGGTCGTGCAGATCACGGGAGAAGCGCAACCGCTCCTTCTCCACCGCCGTGCGCGCCAGTTCCTGTTTGGTCCGCCGCAGCTCGCGGACGGTCTCGGACAGGGCCAGGACCGCGGCGGTGACCATGGCGGAGATGAACGTTCCGTACGCGACGTTGATCGCGCCCCAGCCGTCCCGCCAGGCCGCGATGCCCGCGGCCAGCAGGCACAACGGAAAAACGGTCGCGGGCAGTTGTCGGCCGCGGAGCACGGAGCCGACCGCCAGGCCGAGCAGCGGGAAGAACAGCAGCCAGTCGCCGCCGTAGGCGGCGGACAGCCAGCAGGTGACGCCGGTCATCGCGAGCAGCAGCCACCGGGTGGTGGGCGCCTCGCGCTTCTCCTTGTCGAACGCGCGGAAGACGACGGCGATGTAGAGGGAGTTGAAGGCGAGCACCTCCAGCCCGCCGACCCAGGGGTTCGGGGTCTTTCCCTGGACCAGGTTCGCGATCGCTCCCATGCCCATGAGCAGCCACGGCAGCATCGCGAAGCCGTTGGGCGGCCCCATCTCCTCGGGCTGCCTGGTCCTGCAGCGCCGTTTGGTGAAAACCATCGCTCTCTCCTCAGGCCGTCCTTGCGGAGCGACGGTACGAGACCACCGCGTACGAACCGAACAGTGCCGCCCACACGGCGAGCACGGTCACGGCCGTGAGCGCGGGAGCGCTGCCCTCGGCGAGCGACCGGCCCAGTTCGGCGAAGCGGTTCGTGGGAGTGAACCCGGACAGGGTGCGCAGCCACTGCGGGAACAGGTCCACGGGGAACCAGAGACCGCCGACGATCGCGAGCCCGAGACCGCAGACGACGTTCACGACGCCTGTGGTCTGGGCGGAGAGGCGGTAGCCGTTCCCGATGCCGAGCAGGGTGAACGGGAGGGCTGCCAGCCAGAGCGCCGCTGTCACGGCCACCCACTGCCAGCCGTCCATGCGGACGCCGTTGACGAGCGCCCCGGCCAGCAGCACGGCCGCGATGGACGGCAGGACGATCACCGAACCGGTCAGTGCGCGGCCCGCGACGACCTGCCGGGGACTCATCGGCGTGATGCGCAGCTGCCGCAGCCAGCCGATGCCCTTGTCCTCCGCGACGCCCGTCCCGGTGGACAGGGCCGCCCCCAGGGCGCCGTACGCGGCCATGCCGACCATGGAGGCCGTTCTCCACCCGGAGTCGTCGGTGCCGAGGTTGGTGAACAGCAGATACATCATCACCGGCATTCCGATCCCGAAGATCACGAATCCGGTGTCGCGCAGGGTGCGACGGACTTCCAACAGGACGTAGTCGGTGATCACTTGGCTGCCTCCGGGGCACGGGCGGTGAGGGCGAGGAACGCGTCGTCCAGCGAGAGGGGGGCCACTTCGAGACCGCGGACGGCCCCGAGCGCGGCCAGCGCGACCACGGTCGCGTCCGAGTCCTCGCTGCGCAGCCGGGCACGGTCGCCGTGCACCTCGGCCGAGACGACACCGGGCAGCTGCAGCAGACCTGCGGATCCGCGGCCGGCCAGGTCGAAGGAGACGAGGTTGCCGCCCGCGGAGCGCTTGAGCTCCTCGCCGGTCCCGTCGGCGACGATCCGGCCGCGGTCGACGACCACGATCCGGTCGGCGTGCGCGTCCGCCTCCTCCAGGTAGTGGGTGGAGAACAGGACAGTGTTGCCGCGCCGGGCGTAGGAGCGCATCGAGGCCCAGAACGCCTGCCGGGCCTCGACGTCGAGGGCGGCGGTCGGCTCGTCGAGGACGATCAGTTCGGGAGAGCCGACCACGGCGACCGCGAAACGCACACGCTGCGCCTGGCCGCCGGAGATCCGGTCGATACGAAGGCCGGCGAGCGCGGTGACGCCGGCCAGTTCCAGCGCCTCGTCGACGGGCATCGGGGCGGGATACGTGCGGGCGACGAAGGAGACCAGTTCGCGGACCGTGACCCGGGGGACCGGGCGGCCGTCCTGGAGCATCGCGCCGACCCGGCCCGCGGCGACGGCCCGCGCGGGGTCGGCGCCGAAGAGGCGGACCTCGCCCGCGTCGGGTTCGTCCAGACCGAGGATCAGCCCGATGGTGGTGGACTTCCCGGCGCCGTTGCGGCCGAGGAGGGCGACGGTTCCGCCGCGCGGGACGGTCAGGTCGATGCCCGACACGGCCTGAACGGCGCCGAAGGACTTGGCCGCCCAGGCGAGGTGAACTGCGGTCTGCGTCATGACCACGACGCTACGGAGCGGGCACGGCGCCCCGGCAGATGCGGATGTACGGACCCGGCAGTGACAAATGTCCCGGGTGCGGCCACCGGCAGGCCCCGTCGGCCACCTGCTCGGTACGTGACCCCGACAGGTGATCTGACATGCCGTCAGCAGTCTTCACAACTCATCGGGGCTGCGTTATACATAGACGCCATCGGCCTAGAACGCGTTCTAGAACGGATCGTTCCGGGCCCTGTCCGGGCGACCTCGGTGCGGCCGACGGTGCGGACGGCCGTGCCGAGGTCTTCGACCCTACGAGCCCTTCGAGGAGCCTCAGCCCCATGCCGATTGACGCCGCCAGGGCCGTCGCAGCCGAACCCCGGTCCAGCACGATCCAGTGGGACCACAAGGACATCCAGCTCTACCACGTCGGCATCGGCGCGGGCCTGCCCGCCACCGACCCCGACGAGCTGCGCTACATCCTCGAATCCCGGCTCCACGTGCTGCCCAGCTTCGCCACCGTCGCGGGCGCGGGTATGGGCGTCGTCGGCGGGATGGGCGCGCCCGGCATCGACGTCGATCTCACCGCCGTCCTGCACGGGAGCCAGCGCATCACCCTGCACCGCCCCGTCCCCGTCCGCTCCACAGCCACCTCCGCCTCGCGCGTCGTCGCCGTGTACGACAAGGGCAAGGCGGCCGTCATCGTCCTGCGCACCGAGGCGGCCGACGACGATGGGCCGCTGTGGACCAGCGACGCGCAGATCTTCGTACGCGGCGAAGGCGGTTTCGGCGGCGACCGGGGCCCCTCGGAGCGGCTCGAACTCCCTGCCCGCGCCCCCGACCGCACCGTCGAGCGCGCAATCCGTGAGGACCAGGCGCTCCTCTACCGGCTCTCCGGCGACTGGAACCCGCTGCACGCCGACCCCGAGTTCGCCAAGCGCGCCGGATTCGAGCGGCCCATCCTGCACGGCCTGTGCTCGTACGGCATGACCCTCAAGGCCGTCGTCGACACCCTGCTCGACGGCGACGTCACCCGGGTCCGCTCGTACAGCACCCGATTCGCCGGAGTCGTCTTCCCCGGCGAGACCCTGCGCATCCGGATGTGGCGGCACGAGGGCGGCGTCCAGGCCTCGGTCACGGCCGTGGAGCGGGACGACGCACCTGTACTCGCCGACACCCTCGTCGAGACCTCCTGAAGGGACCCGCCATGCGCGCAGCCGTACTGCACGAGATCGGCCAGGACAAGCTCGAAGTCCTCGACGACGTCGAGGCGGTGGGCTTCGGCCCCGGCAAGGTGAAGATCCGGGTACGGGCGACCGGACTGTGCCACTCGGACGTCTCCGCCATGAGCGGCGTCCTGCCGCAGCCCGCGCCGTTCATCCCCGGCCACGAGGGCGCGGGTGAGATCGTCGACGTCGGAGACGGGGTCACCGGCCTCGCGCAGGGAGACCGTGTGCTGCTGTGCTGGCTGCCCGCATGCGGGATCTGCCCGTCCTGCAAACGCGGCCAGACCCAGCTGTGCCTGGCCGGGTTCATGAATGCCGGCACCCCCAACTTCACGCGCTCCGGCGGCGACGTGTTCGGCTTCGCCGGAACCGGCACGTTCACCGAGGAGGTCGTCGTCGACGCGGGCTGCGCCGTGCCGATACCCGACGACGTCCCCTTCGACATCGCCGCGCTCATCGGCTGCGGCGTCACCACCGGACTCGGCGCCGCCATCAACACCGCCCAAGTGCAGGCCGGTTCGTCGGTCGCCGTCATCGGCTGCGGTGGCGTCGGGATCTCCGCGATCCAGGGCGCCCGGCTCCAGGGCGCCGCGCAGATCGTCGCCGTCGACCCGGTGGCCTCCCGGCGCGAGGCGGCGCTGCGCTTCGGCGCGACGGAGGCCGTGTCGCCCGACGAACTCGCCGACGCCAAACAGCGCATCACCGCCGGCGAGGGCTTCGACTACGTCTTCGAGGTCGTCGGCAGGTCCGCCACGGCGCGCACGGCGTACGAGACGACCCGGCGCGGAGGGACCCTGTGCATCGTCGGTGCGGGCGCCATGGACGACTTCCTGCAGCTCAACATGTTCGAGCTGTTCTTCGACGAGAAGCGCATCCTGCCGTCGATGTACGGCGGCGGCGACGTGCTGCGCTCCTACGAGCGGGCGATAGCGCTGTGGCGGGCCGGGCGCATCGACCTCGAGTCGCTGATCACACACCGGGTGCCGCTGTCCGGGATCAACGACGCGCTGGCGCAGATGCGTTCGGGCGAGGCGCTGCGCACCTGCATCGAGATCTGAGGGGTGGGCCGCGATGTCACTCCTTCCCCTTGAGGGCCTGTCGGCCGTGGTCACCGGCGCGGGCCGGGGTCTCGGCCGCGCCGAGGCCGTCGAGCTCGCCCGGCTCGGCGCGGCGGTCGTCGTCAACGACTACGGTCAGCCGGGCCGGGACGGCTCCGGCGCCGCGTCCGCCGCGCCCGCGGAGGAGGTCGCCGCCGAGATCCGCGCGGCGGGCGGCCGGGCCGTCGCCCACCGCGGCGACGTCGCCGACGCCGGATCGGCCCGCGCACTGATCGACCTGGCGGTCACGACGTACGGGAAGCTCGACATTCTCGTCAACAACGCGGGCATCCTGCGCGACCGCATGATCTTCTCGATGAGCGAGGACGAGTGGGACTCGGTGGTCCGCGTCCACCTCAAGGGCCACTTCAACACCATCCGCTTCGCATCCGTCCACTGGCGCGAGCGCGCCAAGACGGGCGGGGGGCCGGTGTACGGCCGGATCGTCAACACCTCGTCGGAGGCGTTCCTCGCGGGCTCGGCGGGCCAGCCGAACTACGCGGCGGCCAAGGGCGGGATCGTGGGCCTGACGACGTCCACGGCCATGGCGCTGGCGAAGTACGGCGTGACGGCGAACGCGATCTGCCCCCGGGCGAGGACGAGGATGACGGAGGACGTCTTCGCGGGCTTCGCGGAACCGGCCCCCGGTGCCCTCGACCCCCTCGCGCCGGAGCATGTGGCCCCTCTGGTGGGCTATCTGGCGTCCCCGGCGGCGGCCGGCGTCAACGGCCGGCTGCTGGTGGTCCACGGCGGGATGGTGGCGGTGATGGAACGTCCGAGGGTGGCGGCGAAGTTCGACACGGCGAAGGACGCGTTCACGTACGGGGAGCTGGACGAGGCACTGACGCCGTACTTCGCGGGGCGGCCACCGGGCGAGACGTTCGGAGCGGCGGAGGTACTGGGCCTGCGGCGGGGGTAGGCGGGAGCGTTTCCCCGCCCCGCCCCTCCCCGCCGTTCCCCGAAACCGGAGCGTGCCCCGGGCCCGCACGGCCTTCGGCCGTGTCCTCGAACTCCCCCACGGCCCGGCGGCCGTGGGGGAGTTGTACGTGGCCGGGCCGGGCGTACTCGGCCGTGGCAACCCGGTCCGACCGGGTGCACTCGGCGCGTGGGCACCCGGGACTCCGTCAGAGGCGGCCCCGAGCCCACGGCGGGGGAGCGAGGCGCAGGCTTCGGGGGCGGAGCCCGCACGTGTGCTCGGCGCGGGACGCCCTGCTGGCGCCCCCTCCTCGCGGGCCGTACCCCGCAAGCCTTGCCGGGCGCCGCTTTCCGCGGCCGCGGGGCCGTGGGGGAGAGACGTAGGGTCCGGTTGAAGCCCCGTAGGCGTGCTCGGCGCGGGACGCCGTGTCGGGGCCCCTCCCCGGCCGCCGGCCGTAGGGGCGAGCGAGGCGCGGCGGTCCGAGTGAAGCCCCCCGCCAACGTGCTCGGCACAACAAGCGTTGCCGGGCGCCGCTTTCCGCGGCCGAGGGGGCCGCCGGGCCGAGGCGTACGGTCCGGTTGAAGGCCCCGTAGGCGTGCTCGGCGCGGGACGCCCTGCTGGGTGCCGCAGGCGTTCCGGCCATCGGCCCAGGTGGGACGTGAGGCGTGGGGTCGGGGGCGGAGCCCCCGAACCGGGTGGTCACGCGTCCAGTGGTGCGAGCGTCACCTCGGCCAGGCGGTCCCGTTCCGCGATCACCTCGATCTTCGTGATCCCGCCGTCCGTGATCGTGAAGGCGAGCACCAGGAACAGCCGCCCCTGCGGGGCCATCACGAGGCCGACCGTGCCGTCCACCAGCGCCGGGCCCGTGAACCGGGCGCGGCCCATCGCTGCCATCGCGCCCTTGGCCACCGTGCCGGCGCCCCGGACGACGACGGGTTCGGGCGTCGGGATGACCGCCCTGTCGGCATGCAGCACGACGTCCGGATGGAGGAGGGCGACCAGCGCGTCGAAGTCCCCGCCACGAGTCGCGGCGAGGAAGGCGTCGACGACCCGGCGCTGTCGGGTCGGATCGGTGGCAGGCGCCGGGGCGCCGCCCTTGACCCGGCGGCGGGCCCGGCTCGCGAGCTGTCTCGCCGCGGTCGGGGTGCGGTCGATCATCGGGCCGATCTCGTCGAAGGGCACCGCGAACATGTCGTGCAGTACGAAGGCGAGCCGCTCGGCCGGTGCCAGCGTGTCCAGCACCACCAGAAGCGCCACCCCGACCGAGTCGGCCAGCAGCGCCTCGTGCTCCGGGTCGTCTCCCTCCTCGTGGCCGGTGACCGGGTCGGTCGCCCGTACCTCGAGGGAGTCCTCGCGCCGGGACGCGCGTGCCCGGAGCATGTTCAGACACACGCGTGACACCACGGTGGTCAGCCACCCCGTGATGTTCTCGACGCCGCCGGTTTCTGCGCGGCTCATGCGCAGCCAGGCTTCCTGGACGGCGTCATCGGCCTCGCTCGCCGAACCGAGCATCCGGTAGGCGACCGCCCGCAAATGGGCCCGGTCCTGCTCGAAACGGTCGGTCAGCCAAGCGTTCTCGTCCATCGGTCACATTCCTCGCTCGCGGGGTGTCAAAGAGACAGACCCCCGAGAACCTACTGATGTGACAGCAGGGGCGGTCGACGTCGTGGGACACGACGTCGACCGCCCCTGCTCGGCATTGCGGGTCCCGGCCGGGTTACGGCCTCTCGGACCCCGAAGGACGCCGGTGCCGGCCGTGCGGCTGGGTCGCCGCGTCCTCCATCGCTGCACCGCCCCGGTGCTTGCCTGCACCGCCGGCGTCGCCCCCGTTCGCGGCCGCGGGCTGCGGGCGCTCCTGGGTCGTGTCGGTTCGGGCTTCGAACATGGCGGAAGTCACCCCGTTGTGATCGCTGATTGCCTGTCACAGGGCCCCGTACACACAGGCGTGATCCGTGTCACCGTCGGTGCACGCGCAGTGCGGCCGACCCCCCGGCCGGAAAGTCTAACCACGCGCACCGCGCCCGGTGAGGGGTGCCTGCTGCAACGGGACCGGCTTGCACACAACAGGACCGCCAGGGGTGTCGCACGGTTCCCCACCTGCGCGTTCCGCTTGTGCCGGTTCTGTGGCGGGACGGTGTCCGCCGGAGTCCGGCGACGTCCGGCAGAAGGTTTCTTCAGCCGTCAGGCGTGCCACCCCGCACGCCACCTCTTCGGTTTCGTAGGGCAGTTGCAGCGCGCCCTCCCGGCTCCACATCCCCGCCCCCGCCAACCAGCCGCTCGGCGGCGCCAGTTGACCCAGCGAACGGCCGGCCGGGCGCCAGACGCCCACCCAGCTGCCCCCCGCGCCGTCGATCCGCAGCGCCACCGCGCAGCTCTCCGGCATCAGCACCTGGCCCGGCTGCACGGCGAACGGCGTCACCAGCGCGTCCGGCAGCCGCAGGCACTCGGGGAAGCGCACCGGTCGCAGGCTGCCCAGGACGCCCCAGCCGAGCCGGTCCCGGTCCGGGTCCGGCGCGTTGGAGCGGATCAGCAGGAGGCCGCTGTCGGCGTCGGCGAGCAGCAGCCGGTCGTCGCTGTCCTCGGTGATCTGCAGCAGCGGTGTGACCTCCCCGCCCCGTGCCAGGTCCACCGTCACCGTCTTCACCGGCCCGCCCGGCAGCCGCCGGTCCACGGCCAGCAACCGTCCCGTGCGGTCCAGCCACGCGCCGCCCGAACAGCGGCCCGGTACGTCGGCGATGTGCTCGGCACCGAACGTGCCGCCCGCGACCAGCCAGATACCGGTCGAGGTGTCGCCCGGCGCCAGTGCGTAGGCGCGCCCCCCGTCCGGGGACGGCGGCAGCAGCGTCAACTCCTCGGCGGTGACGGCCCCGACGGGCAGCTCGCCCGTCCCGGGACCGGTCGGGTACAGCAGGGAGAGCGTGTGCCGCTCCCCGGCCCGGCGGCGGATCAGAACCCGCCCGTCGGTCAGCGGCAGCACCTCCGTGTCGCGCTCCTCGGGCTGGTCGAGCGGCAGCGGAACCGCGTACGGCTCCGGACCGTCGAGCGTCCAGCGCTCCGGGAACAGCGCGTCGCCGGTTCCCGCGAGCCGGGCCGCGTACGACCCGTCCGCGGTGATCGTGAACCCCGTACTCGCCGAATTCGCCACCGCTTCGTCCTCCGCGGCGGTCTCGATGGCACAGGCAGTCATCGATGCGTCACCTCCGGCAACCGAAGCTAGGTATCGCACTTCCTGCCGAACAGCACGAGACCAACCACTTCACACATAAGGGTGGCCATGCCCCGATTTGCCTGAGGGGGAGGGGGTGGGTGTGCTCCCCCGCGCCCGCCGCGCTTATGGTTAGGCCCCCCTAAGTTCATCGGTCAGGAGCCGTCATGTCCCTACGCCGCCGCGGCGCTGCCGCCGCTGTCGCCCTCGCAGCCGCCCTCTCCCTCGCCGCCTGCGGCACCCAGGGCGGCGGGGCCGAGGACACCGGAGCGGCCAAGGGGGACAAGGGCGGCCAGGCCGTCGCCCAGGGCGGCGAGGAGTTCTCCGACGCGGCCGCGAAGACCGCGGCCATGGGCACGGACGCGAAGCCGGGCCAGTTCCCGCGCACCATCACGCACGCGCTCGGGAAGACCGAGCTGACATCGGCGCCCAAGCGCGTCGTGGTCCTCGACGTCGGCGAGCTGGACAACGTTGCCTCGCTCGGCATCAAGCCCGTCGGCTACGCGCCCACCGAGGGCGACGACGGCATCCCCGGATACTTGAAGAGCGCCGCCGGCAGCCCCAAGAGCGTCGGTACGATCAACAGCCTCAACCTGGAGGCCGTCGCCGCGCTGAAGCCCGACCTGATCCTCGGCAGCCAGCTGCGCGCCGGCGACAAGTACGGCGAGCTGTCGAAGATCGCACCGACGGTCTTCTCCGTCCGCCCGGGCTTCACGTGGAAGGAGAACTACCTCCTCAACGCCGCGGCACTGGACAGGACCGCGGAGGCGAAGGCCAAGCTCGCCGCGTACGAGAAGAACGCGAAGCAGCTCGGTACGGACATCGGCGGGAAGAAGCCGACCGTCACCATGCTCCGCTACATGCCGGACAGGATCCGCCTGTACGCGGGTGCTTCCTTCATCGGCACGATCCTGAAGGACGCGGACATCCCGCGGCCCGCGAACCAGCAGGTCGAGGACCTCGCCGTCGAGATCAGCCCGGAGAAGATGGACCAGGCCGACGCCGACTGGATCTTCACCGGCGTCTACGGCGACCCGGCCAAGACCCAGCGCGACACCGCCCGCTCCAACCCGCTGTGGAAGAACCTCGGCGCCGTCAAGGCGGGTCGGGCCAAGGACGTCCCGGACGAGACCTGGTACCTGGGCCTCGGCGTGACCGCGGCGGACGAGGTCCTCGACGACCTCCGCGGCTTCCTGGTCAAGTAGGGCCAGGCCGTTCCGGCGGGCGGGGCAGGTAGCCTTTGCTGCGTGCCCCGTCTGTCTGAAGTCATCACCGCGCTCGACGCCCTCTGGCCCCCCGCGCGGGCCGAGCAGTGGGACGCGGTCGGCACGGTCTGCGGTGAGCCCGACGCGCAGGTCGGCCGGGTGCTGTTCGCCGTCGACCCCGTCCAGGACGTCGTCGACGAGGCGGTGAAGCTGGGCGCCGACCTGCTCGTCACCCACCACCCCCTGTACCTGCGGGGCACGACGACGGTCGCCGCCGGCCACTTCAAGGGCCGGGCCGTGCACACACTGATCAAGAGCGACATCGCGCTGCACGTCGCCCACACCAACGCCGACAGCGCCGACCCCGGCGTCTCCGACGCCCTGGCCGGCGCGCTCGACCTCCGCGTCGTCGGGCCCCTCGTGCCGGATCCGTCCGACCCCGCGGGCCGCCGCGGCCTCGGCCGCATCTGCGAGCTCGACCACCCCGAGACGTTGCGGGAGTTCGCCGCCCGTGCCGCGAAGCGGCTGCCGGCCACCGCGCAGGGGATCCGTACCGCCGGTGACCTCGACACACTCGTCCGCACCGTCGCCGTGAGCGGCGGCTCCGGCGACAGCCTCTTCGACCAGGTGCGGGCCGCCGGTGTGGACGCCTTCCTCACCGCGGACCTGCGCCACCACCCGGCGTCCGAGGCCACCCAGCAGTCACCGCTCGGCCTGGTGGACGCCGCCCACTGGGCCACCGAGTGGCCCTGGTGCGAGCAGGCCGCGGCCCAGCTCGACGAGATTTCCGACCGGCACGGCTGGGACCTGCGGGTCCACGTCTCGAAGACGGTCACCGACCCCTGGTCCCACCACGATTCCTCTGGAGCCCCCAACTGAACGCCGCGCCCGCCGATCAGATCCGCCTTCTCGACGTCCAGGCCCTGGACGTACGCCTCTCGCAGCTCGCCCACAAGCGGGTGTCGCTGCCCGAGCACGCCGAGATCGAGTCGCTGAACAAGGACCTCACGCAGCTGCGCGACCTGCTCGTCGCGGCGCAGACGGAGGAGAGCGACACCGCCCGCGAGCAGACCAAGGCGGAGCAGGACGTCGACCAGGTGCGCCAGCGCGCCACCCGCGACCAGCAGCGCCTCGACTCGGGTGCGGTCACCTCGCCCAAGGACCTGGAGAACCTCCAGCGCGAGATCGTCTCCCTCGCCAAGCGCCAGGGCGACCTGGAGGACGTCGTCCTGGAGGTCATGGAGCGCCGCGAGTCCACGCAGGAGCGGGTCGCCGAGCTGACCGAGCGCGTGTCGTCCGTGCAGGCCAAGGTCGACGACGCGACCACCCGTCGTGACGCCGCGCAGGAGGAGATGGACAGCGAGGCCGCTTCCGTCACCAAGGAGCGCGAGGTCGTGTCCGGCTCCGTCCCGGCCGATCTGCTGAAGCTGTACGAGAAGCTGCGGGTCCAGCAGGGCGGTGTGGGCGCGGCGCGGCTGTTCCAGCGCCGTTGCGAGGGCTGCCAGTTGGAGCTGAACATCACCGAGCTGAACGAGGTCCGCGCCGCGGCCCCCGACACGGTGCTGCGTTGCGAGAACTGTCGCCGCATCCTGGTCCGCACCTCCGAATCGGGCCTGTAATGCGGGAGTTCGTCGTCGAGGCCGACGGCGGCTCCCGGGGCAATCCGGGTCCCGCCGGCTACGGCGCGGTCGTGCTGGACCCCGCCACGGGCGAGACGCTCGCCGAGGCGGCCGAGTACATCGGTGTGGCGACGAACAACGTCGCCGAGTACAAGGGCCTGGTCGCCGGGCTGAAGGCGGCCCGTGCGCTGGACCCGGACGCGGTCGTGCGGGTACGGATGGACTCCAAGCTCGTCGTCGAGCAGATGTCGGGCCGCTGGAAGATCAAGCACCCGGACATGAAGCCGCTCGCCGCCGAGGCCGCACGCGTCCTCCCGCCCGCGCAGGTCACCTACGAGTGGATCCCGCGCGAGCGGAACAAGCACGCGGACCGGCTCGCCAACGAGGCGATGGACGCGGGCAAGAAGGGCAAGCAGTGGGAGCCATCGCGCTCCACGGCCGCGCTCGACACCAGCGACACCCGTGCGGCGCGCGTCGTGGGCGACGCGGCGGCCGGCGCGGCGAAGGCACGCGCGGCGCTGGCGGGCGGCGCGACCGCCGTTGCCACCGTGGTCACGGAGCCCGCCGTCGGCACCACCGAGACGGCGTCCGCGGGCTGGGGTGGCGGCATGGGCACGCCCTCCACGTTCGTCCTGCTGCGGCACGGCGAGACGGCGCTCACCCCGGAGAAGCGTTTCTCGGGCAGCGGCGGCAGCGATCCCGTGCTGTCGGCGGTCGGCCGCAGGCAGGCGGAGGCGGTCGCCACGTCCCTGGAGGCGCGCGGCACGGTCCAGACGATCGTCACGTCACCGATGCGGCGCTGCCGTGAGACCGCAGAGGCGGTGGCGACCCGGCTGAACCTCGACGTCACGGTCGACGAGGGCCTGCGCGAGGCCGACTTCGGCGCCTGGGAAGGGTTGACCTTCGCCGAGGTGCAGGAGCGGTACGCGGACGATCTCGACGCCTGGCTCGCCTCCCCGAAGGCGGCCCCGACCGGCGGCGGCGAGAGCTTCGCGACGGTGGCGCGCCGGGTAGCGTCCGCCCGCGACCGGCTGCTCGCACGGCACGAGGGCCGCACGGTACTACTGGTCACCCATGTGACCCCGATCAAGACGCTGGCCCGCCTCGCCCTGGGCGCCCCTCCGGAGTCCCTGTTCCGCATGGAACTGTCGGCGGCGTCGATCTCGGCGCTGGCGTACTACGCGGACGGGAACGCCTCGCTGCGCCTCCTGAACGACACGTCGCACCTGCGCTGACGGGCCGGGTACCGCGACTCGAACGCCGGACGGGCTGGTTTCGCCGCGCGAAGTCCAGCCCGTCCGGGGTCGCCCGCAGGGCTCAGGGGGAGTTCGAGGACACCGTGCGAAGCGCGGTACGGGGTCCGGGGCTTGCCCCGGGTTCGGGAGGGGCGGGTAGGGGAACACCCCGCCGCAGGTGCCACCGCACCCCGTTCGTCCGCGCGGTCACGCGTCAGCCGCGCAGCCCCGCCGCCTCCCGTGCCAGGGCCTCGACCTGCGCCCAGTCCCCACCGGCCACCGCATCCGCCGGCACCATCCACGTGCCCCCCACGCACCCCACGTTCGGCAGCGCCAGATACCCCGGCGCCGACGCGAGCGAGATGCCGCCCGTCGGGCAGAAGCGGGCCTGTGGCAGCGGACCTGCGAGGGACCTCAGATACGCCGCGCCGCCCGCCGCCTCCGCGGGGAAGAACTTCATCTCCCGCACGCCGCGTTCCAGCAGCGCCACGACCTCCGATGTCGTCGAGACCCCCGGCAGGCACGCAACGCCCGATCCGCGCATCGCTTCCAGCAGCGCGTCCGTCCAGCCGGGGCTGACCAGGAACCGCGCCCCGGCCGCCACCGCCGCGTCCACGCCGTCGGGCGAGATCACCGTGCCCGCGCCGACGACCGCGTCCGGTACCTCCGTGGCGATTGCCCGGATCGCGTCGAGCGCGGCGGGCGTACGGAGCGTCACCTCGATCGCGGGCAGCCCGCCCGCGACCAGGGCGCGGGCCAGCGGCACGGCGTCGGCCGCGTCGTCGATGACGACGACGGGGAGGACGGGGGCGAGGTCGAGGACCGAAGGGAGTGCGGAGGTCATACCCGCCATCCTGCCCAGCCCGAGCGCACTGCGCAACGAGCGTTGCGCATCATGCAACACTCAGTGGATCTCCGTCACCACCACATCCAGCGCCCACGGCCGCCCCGCCTTCCCCGGCGGCTCGGTCTCCACCACGTACCCCAGCTCCCGCAGTGCCTCCGCGAGCGCCGTCGGTGTCCTCGGCGCGGCCCCCGCCTCCAGCAGGCTGCGTACGATCCGGCCCTTCGTCGCCTTGTTGAAGTGGCTGACCACCGACCGCTTCTCGACACCGTCGACCGTCTGCGCGTGCAGCACCCGCACCGTCGCCGTCCGCTCCGCGACCTCGCCCTTCGGCTTCCACGCCGCCGCATACGCCGAGGAACGCAGGTCCAGCACCAGCCCGCCGCCCGCGGCCTGTGGCAACGCGGACTCCATCGGCCCGCGCCAGTACGCACCCAGCGCGCCGAGTCCCGGCAGCTTCACGCCCATCGAGCAGCGGTACGGCGGGATCCGGTCGCCGATCCGCACCGCGCCCCACAGCCCCGAGAACACCAGCAGGGACTGCCGGGCCCGCCGCCGTGCGGCCTGATCCAGAGTGGCGAGCCCCAGCGCGTCGTACAGGACCCCGGTGTAGAGCTCACCGGCCGGACGCGCGCCCGCCGTCCGCAGCTCCACGTTCTTCGCGATCTCCCCGCGCAGCCCTTCGCTCAGCCCGAGCACCTGCTGCGCCTTCGCCTCGTCGGCGGCGCACAGCTCGACCAGCTCGTCCAGGACCGCGGCCCGCGCCCCGGCGAGCCCCGGCAGGGACAGCGACTCCGGCTTCAGCGGAGCCCCGCGGCCGGCGGCGGCCTTACCCTCCGACGGCGGCAACAGCACGAGCACGGCAGTTCTCCTTCAATGACGTACGGGGCAGGGGGTGCGGTCCCCGCGCCAGCCTACTGAGCCCGCGGACCGCCGAAATGCCACGACCCCCACCCCGCCATACGCTCGGTCCATGCCCCGCCGCCCCATGCACGTGACCGGCGCAGCCGAGGCCACGCTGCGCACCGCGCTCGGTGAACTGCGCACGGCGCTCGGCGTGCCCGGCGCATTCCCGGCCGCGGTGCTCGCCGAGGCGGAGCAGGCCGTCCGCGCACCCCGGCTGCCGGACCACGACGCCACGGACATCCCGTTCTTCACCATCGACCCGCCGACCTCGGTCGACCTTGACCAGGCCATGCATCTGGCCCGCCGCGAGGGCGCAGGCTTCCGTGTGCACTACGCCATCGCCGACGTCGCCGCCTTCGTCACCCCGGGCGGGGCGCTCGACGCCGAGGCCCACCGCCGGGTGCAGACCCTGTACTTCCCCGACGAGAAGGTCCCCCTGCATCCGCCCGTCCTCTCCGAGGGCGCCGCCAGCCTGCTCCCCGACCAGAGCGCCCCCGCCCTGCTGTGGCGCATCGATCTCGATGCCGAGGGCCGCGCCGTCGCGACCGATGTGCGCCGGGCGCTGGTGCGCAGCCGGGCCAAGCTCGACTACGCCGGGGTGCAGCAGCAGATCGACGCGGGCACGGCCGAGGAGCCGCTCGCCCTGCTCAAGGACATCGGCACCCTGCGCGAGGCGCTGGAGGTGGAGCGCGGCGGGATCTCCCTCAACGTGCCCGAGCAGGAGATCGTCGAGGTCGACGGCACCTACGCCCTCGCGTACCGGGCGCCGCTGCCCGCCGACGCCTGGAACGCGCAGATCTCCCTGCTGACCGGCATGGCGGCCGCCGACCTGATGGTCGCGTACGGCACCGGGATCCTGCGCATCCTGCCCACCGCACCCGACGGCGCCGTTGCCCGGCTGCGCCGCTCGGCGACCGCGCTGCGCATCGACTGGCCGCACCACGTCTCCTACGCGCAGCTCGTGCGCTCCCTCGACCCCCACGACCCCCGCCACGCCGCATTTCTGCAGGAGTGCACGACACTGCTCAGAGGCGCCGGGTACACGGCGTTCACCGGCGGCCGGCTGCCCTCGCCCGCCGTGCACGCGGCCGTCGCCGCCGAGTACACCCACTGCACCGCGCCGCTGCGCCGGCTCGTCGACCGCTACTCCGGCGAACTGTGCCTCGCCGCGGTGGCCGGGCAGGAACTGCCCGCGTGGGTGAGCGAGGCGCTGGAGACGCTGCCCAGGGAAATGGCCGAGGGAACGCGGCGCGCCAACACGGTGGAGCGCGAGAGCGTCGACGTCGTCGAGGCCGCCGTGCTCAGCAGCCGGGTCGGTGAGGTCTTCGACGCGGTGGTCGTGGACGTGAAGGAGAACGAGCCGTCCGTCGGCACGGTCCACCTGGAGAACCCGGCGGTCGTGGCCCGGATCGAGAGCGGCGACGGCGCGCTGCCGCTCGGCGAGCGGCTGCGGGTACGGCTCACGCAGGCCGATCCGCACGAGGCGAAGGTGGTGTTCGCGCCGGCGTAGCGCTGTCCCTCCCCGAGGCCGCGCGAAGGGCGGCGACGAGCCCCGCCGGATCGTCGGCGTGGAAACGGATGGTGTGCTCGGCCGTCCCGCGCGCGCCCAGGGGGCGTACGAAGGCGAGCGGCCTGGCCAGTTCCACAGCGACCGTCGTCTGGCCCGCGACGATCAGCTCCAGGCTGCCGTCGTCCCGCACGGTCACCAGCCGCCCGTCCGGGTACCGCCGCTCGACGCGGGCCCGCGTGATGTCCTCGGCCGGTATCCGCAGGTCGAACAGGGCCCCGTAGCGCAGCCGCAGCGAACCGTCGGCGCCCACGACATGGGGCCGCGTCACGCACGCGGCGTGCAGGGCGACGATCAGCAGCACTCCGTAGACATCGATCACGAGCGTGATCGCGTGGACGAGCGGCCAGGGGATCAGCACCGCGAGAGCGACGGTCTCGATGACGGAGACGAAGATCATGCCCCACATGAGGGCGGTCTGCGGGCCGGTGTAACCGGCCCCGAAAGCGCCCTCGGGCACGCCGTGCCGACGCCTGCCGAGCCACAGGGCGAGGCTGTGCAGCGCGCGCAGCTCGTGCAGGAGGAGCCGGGCGGGGACGGTCGGCACCAGCTCGCGTACCGCCTCGGCCGCCGCGTCGCGCTGCGCGAGGCCCTTGCGGCGCGCGCCCCGGTACAGCCGCAGCAGCACGGATGCCTCCAGCACGAGCACGGCGAGGACGAGCAGTTCTGCCGCCACGATCGCGGCGTGCGGCACCTGGACGCCTGCCACCAGCAGCATGACCAGTACGAACTCGGCGGGCAGAAGCGCCCACACGGCCAGTCGGGCGGCTCTCATCGCTGCCCCCGCGCGCGGGCCGCGAGCCGGTCGATCATCCGCCGTACGACAGCGGCCTGAGCGGGCGCGAAGTCCGCGAGGAACGCCTCGCCGAACGGGCTGTCCGCGCCCTGGACCTCGTCTCCCATCAGCGCGACCAGTTCGTCGGGCACGCTGGCCGCGAACGCGTCCGCCAGCGGCCCGACGCGCGGGTCCCCGGCATCGGCGTCCTCGAGATCATCGAGCCGCTCGTACAGTGCCTGGGCACGGGCCGCGAACCCGGCGTCCTCGGCGTACGGCCGCAGCGCCGCGAACAGCTCCGCGCGACGGGCGGGCTCCACCATCGAGTCGAGCAGCGCCAGATGCTCCCGGTCCTTGGCGGCCATCGGCGAGTCGCTCGGTGCGAGGGCTCCGAACAGCCCGGCCAGCTCCGCCGACACCGGCCCCTCGGCCGGCAGCCGCCCCTCACGCGCCTGCGCCATCAGCTCGGCGAGCCGCGCACGGCGCGCGGCGATGGCCGCCTCCTGCCGCGCGAGATCGGCGTCCAGCTCCTCCAGTACCTCGCCCAGGTCCCGCCCGGCGTCGTCGGCGAGCACGTCCCGCACCTCGGCGAGCCCGAGCCCCAGCTCGGTGAGCCGCCGGATCCGGGCCAGGACCACGGCGTCGCGGACCGTGTAGTCCCGGTAGCCGTTGGACCGGCGTACGGGCTCGGGCAGCAGCCCGAGGTGGTGGTAGTGCCTGACGGCCCGCGTGGTGACATCCACCAGCGCGGCGATCTCTCCGATACGCATGGGTCCAGTAGAAACCTTGACGTTGCGGCAGGGTCAAGCGGCCGGTCACGGCAGAGTTGGAGGGCCACCGCCCTTCCTTGATCATGTGCCACGATCGAGGGAACGACTCTCATCCCAGGGACGGCGGGAGCAGCGATGTCCGAGCATGATCGGCGACCGAGGAAGGAGCGCGACATGACTGCCGTGCCGCATGAACCGCTCACGCAGGAGGACGACGTCCTGCTGGAGGGCTTCCTGGCGCTGGACACGCCCGAGGGCTTCCGCGCGGAGCTGATCGAGGGGGAGATCGTTGTGACACCGCCGCCGGACGGGGACCACGAGGACTACATCGACGTGGTCGCCCACCAGATCATCAGGCGATCACGAACGGACATGCAGTTCTCCGGTAACAGGGGCCTCAGGCTGAGGAGCGCCCCGGACTGCACCAGGAACCATGTCATCCCCGATGCCACCTTTGCTCCGAGAGAGCTGCGACCCTTCCGCGGGGCCGAGCCCTGAATGCCGAGCGACGGGGTGACCATGGTCGTCGAGGTGACCTCGACGCGTCCGCGCGCCGACCGGGAGGCCAAGCGCCGCTGCTACGCGTGGGCCGGGATTCCTCTGTATCTCCTCGTGGACCGCGACGCGTCGTCCGTGACCTTGGTCTCCGACCCGGAGAACGGCGACTACCGCCAGCTGTGCACCCTGCCGTTCGGCAAACCGCTCGCCCTCCCGGAGCCGTTCGGCTTCGAGCTGGAGACGTCCGACCTCCTCTGAAACGCCGGGTAGCATGGCCACCACGGCAGACGAGCCGGGCGGGCGGCCGCGTGGAGATCCTCACGGATCTTCCCGAGGAACGTCCGGGCTCCACAGGGCAGGGTGGTGGCTAACGGCCACCCGGGGTGACCCGCGGGACAGTGCCACAGAAAACAGACCGCCGGGGACCTCGGTCCTCGGTAAGGGTGAAACGGTGGTGTAAGAGACCACCAGCGCCTGAGGTGACTCAGGCGGCTAGGTAAACCCCACCCGGAGCAAGGTCAAGAGGGAGCGCCACGGTGCTCCTGCGCGGACGTTCGAGGGCTGCCCGCCCGAGTCCGCGGGTAGACCGCACGAGACCGGTGGCAACGCCGGTCCTAGATGGATGGCCGTCGCCCCGACGACCGCGAGGTCCCGGGGCACAGAACCCGGCGTACAGCCCGACTCGTCTGCCCCACCCCACCATCGTGGGCTCCCACGTCTCGTGGCTCCCACCACGGCGGGCTCCGCAACGAAATCCGCAGAGTGACCGGCCGGTAGCTCTAGATCACCGGAGCCACGTTCGGCTAGCGTCGGCACCGCGTCGCCACACCCAGGGCACAAGGCCCTGCTGGGACTAGCGGCGCGGGGGACCAACCTACGTTGACGACAGCCATCTCAGGCATTTTCACCGTCCGTCCGTATACGCCTCACTGCCAGGTCATCCACGACGAAGGCGACCACGCAGTCATCGGCATCTCGTCCGGCAACAGCTACTTCACCCATGAGCGAGTCGCCGGGCTCGCCGCATGGGGACTCGACCACTTCCGGCAGGTCGATCTGATCTGGACCGACATGCACGTCGGCGAGATGTTCGAAGCCTTCGGGTACTCGCAGGTCGAAGCGCAACGCAAAGCCGTGAAGAACCTGCGCGGCGTACGCGCGAAGGTCACCGCGGCCGTGGCAGGCCTCGATCCCGAAGGCGGGCGGTTGCGCGGCCGCCCCATGTCGGCCCTGCTGGAGCTGCCCGCGTACCAGCGCATCCGCTCCCGGCTCGACACCCTCATGACCGAGGATCCGGAGTTCCGCGACGTGTGCGACCAGCTCGCCGCCAGGTTCCTCGCCGACAAGCTGAACGGGCAGCCGCCCAACGACCGGCAGCGCGCGGTCTGCATCAAGTACGTATGCGCCGAGGTGCCGTTGTTCCTGGACACCCCGGCCGTCCTCGGCGTCCCGTCCTCGCTCAACTGCTACCACCAGGCTTTGCCGCTGGCCGAGCTGCTGTACGCACGCGGCTGGGGGCTGCGCGCCTCACGCAACCAGGGCCACGCCGTGATCACCCCCGCCGAAGAACAGGACCCCGCCGCATGACCCTCACCACCGGCCCCACCGCCGACCGGCTCACCGGGTTCCCGTTCGACGCCCGGGGCGACAGACTGCCCGAAGAGATCGCCCACCTCCTCAGCGAGGAGCCGGTCAAGAAGGTGCGCACCATAGCCGGGGCGGAAGCCTGGCTGGTCTCGTCCTACCGCCTGTGCAGGCGCGTACTCGACGATCCGCGGTTCTCCCTCAAGGACACGTCCGCACCGGGAGCGCCGCGTCAGTACGCGTTGACCATCCCTCCCGAGGTGGTCAACAACATGGGCAACATCACCGGGGCCGGGCTGCGCAAGGCCGTGATGAAGGCGCTGAACCCGAAGGCGCCCGGCCTCGAGGACTGGCTCACCGCCCACGCCCGGCGACTTGTCGACGACCTCGTCTCCGAGGGAGTGCCGGCAGACCTGCGCCGGGACTTCACCGTTCCGTACAGCACGGGACTGCACTGCCACATGCTCGGCATCCCCCAGACGGACGGTCCCGGCCTGTACCGGTCGCTGCACGTCGCGTTCATGAACAGCCCCCGGGCAATCCCCGCAGCGGGCATCAACTGGGACCGCGACATGGGGCACATGGTCGACCGTCTCAACGACCCGGCGACGACCGGCCTCATGGGCGAACTCGCCGCGCTGCGCGACGACCCCGACTATGCGCACCTCACCGACGAGATGCTGGCCACCGTCGGCGTCACCATGTTCGGCGCGGGCGTCATCAGTGTCATGGGCTTCCTGACCATGGGCATCGTGTCCCTCATCCAGCACCCGGAGCTCAAGGCACAGTTGGTCGCCGACCCGGCACTGATCCCCGCCGCCGTGGACGAGCTGCTGCGCATCAACCTGTCGATCGCCGACGGCCTGCCCCGCATCGCCACCGAGACCATGCAACTCGGCGACGTCGAGGTGCAGAAGGGGGACCTGGTCCTGGTCCTGGTCGAGGCCGCCAACCACGACCCGGAAGAGTTCGCCGACCCGCACACCGTGCGCCTGGACCGGCCGAACCCGAACGCGCATCTGTCGTTCGGCGGGGGACAGCACTACTGCCCGGCGACCGCCCTCGGCAAGCGGCACGCACAGATCGCCATCGAGGTGCTGCTCGACCGCATGCCCGGCCTCGACCTCGCCGTGCCGATCGAGCAACTGGTGTGGCGGACCGGCTTCATGAAGCGGATTCCGGAGCGGTTGCCCGTCCTGTGGTGAGCGACACCCGCTGACCCGTGACCCGTGACGCGTAAGCGACTGCGGCCTCCGTGCGGTTCCGCACGGAGGCCGCAGCCACGACCGGCCTCGGGTGCGGCCCGGCTCGTCCGCCCGTCGTCCTGCCCGAGGGCCCCCTCGGGCCGTGCGGCAGACTGGGCCGGTGAACAGGCCCCGCGGATTACAGATGTTCGCCGTCGCGTCCCTCGTGGTCGCCGGGGCGGGACTCGGCGCGACGGAGTACCTCGGCGCGACCGCGCCCGCCGTGACACCGCCGTCCCCGTACTCGGCCCCCAAGTCGCCGCCGGACTGCAGCGTCCCGGAGAACGATCCCGTCTCCTGCGTTCTCACCAACGGGTGTCCGACGTACGCGACCGGTCCGCAAGCCCGGCCCGGTCCGTCCCACCCGCCGCCGCGCCCCGAGCCCACCCCGGGGCGGTCCGGCTTCCACGGACCCGACCAGGGCCCCTCCTCCGTGGCCCAACCGGCCGCGGTTGTCTGCGATGTGGCCGTGGCGGCGGAGGACTGAAGCCCGTTCCGCAGGCGGCTACGTCGAACACCGGCGTGAGGGAAGCCAAGGGGCCCGCGACAGCACGTCGCGGGCCCTCGGCACGCAGGTCAGGCGCTCACGGTGACCGGGTCGGACGGGCTGTCGGCCGTCCGCTCCCCGTACTCCGGCGCGCGCATCGCGCGAAGCTTCGCCGTGCACCAGATCCCGATCGCCGAGATCGCCATCAGCAGGGCGGCGGCGGGCCAGTAGTGGCCGCCGGCCAGCGCGGTGAGCGAGACCGCGGCCAGCGGGGCGAAGCCGCCGAAGACCATGTTGCAGAGCTGGTAGGAGAGCGAGATGCCGGTGTAGCGGACGCGCGGCGCGAAGCCTTCGGCGAGGATCGCCGCGATCGGGCCGTACAGCGCGGACATCACGAACCGCATCGCCACCATCGCGGTGTAGATGAGGAACACGCTCCCCGTCCCCATCACCAGGAACTGCGGCACGGACAGGATCACGACACCGATCAGTCCGGCGATGACGACCTTGTGCGCCCCGACGCGGTCGCCCAGCCAGGACAGGCCCGGCGTGACGGCCAGTTCGACGAACGCGGCGAGTGTCAGCCCGTTGAGCAGCATGGACTCCGAGAGCTGCAGTTCGCCCGTGCCGTAGGTCAGCAGATAGCTGGTGACGACGTAGTAGCCGCCGGTGGCCGTGGCCAGGGCGAAGACGCCGACCAGCACGGTCCGCCAGGAGGTCTGGAACACCTCCACGACCGGCAGCTTGTCCTGCTCCGTGCGCTCGGCCCGGATCTCGTCCATGACCGGGGCCTCCTCCAGCTTCAGCCGGATGACGAGACCGATGATCACGAGCACCGCGGAGGCCAGGAACGGCACCCGCCAGCCCCAGCTGTCGAACGCCTCGTCACCCCACAGGCTCATCAGGGAGAACGCGCCGGTCGACAGCAGCGCGCCCACGGAGGAGCCGAGTTGGGCGAAGGAGCCGAAGAACGTGGCCCGGCCCTTCGGGGCGTTCTCCACGGCGACCAGCACCGCGCCGCCCCACTCGCCGCCGATCGCGATGCCCTGGATCAGGCGCAGCGTGATCAGCAGTGCCGGGGCGAGCGCGCCGACCTGGGCGTACGTGGGCAGCAGTCCGATGGCGAAGGACGCGATGCCCATCATCAGCAGCGTGATGACGAGGGTCTTCTTGCGGCCGACCCGGTCGCCTATGTGACCGAAGACGATTCCGCCGAGCGGACGGAGCAGGAAGCCCACGGCGAACGTGCCGAACGCGGACAGGGTCCGCAGCAGCGGCGGCATGTCGGCCGGGAAGAACACGTCGTCGAAGACGATCGCCGCGGCGGTGGCGAAGGCGTAGAAGTCGTACCACTCGATGGATGTGCCGACGAGGGCGGCGAATGCCGCTCTCAGCGGATTCTGCTGGTTCGCCTGCTGTGCTGGCTGGGACACGGGGGCCTCCGGCGGGGAGCGGGGAGAGGGAGCGGGGAGGTGCAGGGGGACGGGGGTGCGGGGGAGGGGAGGGAGCGAGGGGCTAGCGGCCGGGCGCGGCCCATGCGCGGGTGCCGCCGATCCAGGTCTCGCGTACGCCGATCGAGGTGAGCGAGGACGGCTCGGCGAGCAGCGGATCGGAGTCCAGGACCACGAAGTCGGCGAGCATGCCCGGCGCGAGGGCGCCCACGGCCCGCTCCCTGTGCAGTGCGCGGGCGGCCGACGCGGTGTGGGCGTGCAGGCCGTCCGCCACCGGCAGGCGCAGCGACGGGTCGCCGAGCATGGTGCCGAGCACGGTCCGCCGAGTCGCTGCCGCGGACACGGCCTCCAGCGGGGCGGGCGGCGCGACCGGCGCGTCGGAGGACAGGACGACGGGGACGCCGGCGGGCAGGCAGGGCCCGGCCGGGTTGTAGCGGTGGCCGAGGTCGCCGACCGCGGTCAGCGTGCCGTCGCCGGTGCGCAGATGGTGCTGCGGCTGCATCACCGGGACGACGCCGAGCGAACCCATACGTGCGATCTGTTCGTCGGTGGGCAGTCCGCAGTGTTCGATGCGGTGCCGCATGTCCGCGCGCGGGACGTCGGCCTGCGCCTTCTCGACGGCGTCGAGCACCATGCCGATCGCGAAGGGCGACTGCGCGTGGGTCGCGGTCTGCAGCCCGGCCCGGTGCGCGCGGCGGACGATCTCCGCGTACTCCTCGGCCGAGTGGTACAGCTGCCCGTGGTGGCAGCAGTCGGCGGCGTACCCCTCGGGGAAGTACGCGGTCCAGCCGCCGAGGGTGCCGTCCGCATAGAACTTCACGCCCTGCACACGGAAGAAGTCGTCGCCGAAGCCGTGGACCACACCGAGGTCGAGGGCGGTGTCCAGCAGGGCGGAGGTGAGGTACGCCGAGACGCGCATCCTCAGTGCGCCGCTGTCGCGCGCCCGTAGATACGTCTCCATCTCGCGGCGCGACGCCTGGGCGTCGCCGACCGTGGTCACACCTGCGGCGAGGAACGTCTCCTGGGCGCGCAGCAGATGGTCGGCCATGACGGCGTCCGGCTCGGACAGATGGAAGTTGGGCCCGTGGTTGCCGATCTTCACACCGCCCGGCCCGGTGAGCCGGTCGCAGGCCGCGTCCCACAGCTGCCCGTCCGGCTCTCCCGACGCGAAGCGGCCGATGGAGCCTCCCTCGGGGTCCGGGGTGCCCGCGGTGATGCCGCAGGCGCGCAGGGTGTGGGAGTTGACGACGCCGCCGTGGCCGGAGGCGTTCATGACGTACACCTCGCGGTCGGTGGCGATCCGGTCGAGGTCGTGGCAGCTGGGGTGGCGGCGCTCGGCGAGCCGGCGGTGCTCGTAGCCGAAGCCGCGTACGGGGACGCCGGCGGGCAGTTCGTGGGCCGCCTCGGTGAGGACGGCGACGAGGGTGTCGATGTCGGGGACGTGCTCGGGGCGGCAGTCGACCCAGGCCAGTGCCTGTCCGTACATCACCGGGTGGCAGTGGGCGTCGACGAAGCCGGGGTGGACGAGGCCGCCGTCGAGTTCGAGCGACTCGTCCACCCGGCCGCCGAGCGCCGCGCGCGCGTCCTCGGCGGTGCCGACGTGCACGATCCGGTCGCCGCGTACGGCGAGGGCCTGCGCACGTGCGGTGGTTCCTGCTGCGGCCACGTCGGCGCCGGTCACCAGCAGGGTGCGCTCGGCGGGGGCGGCGGCGAGGGGGTGGTGCATGGGGTCCTGCTTTCGGCCGGGGATGCGCCGGGGTCGACGGGCGACGCGCAACGGCGGATTCGTTCGTCAGGACGATAGGTAACGAACGACAAGTTGGCCAGAGGTTGGCAAGAATTACTCTTCGGAAGTTATTGATGGCTCTACTTACGAATCGTCTGTGAGGGGGTGTCGTGCCCGTCGTCCCGTCGGATCACGGGGCCGGCGTGCCCAGGTCGTAGCGCTCCTTGACCAGCTCCAGGTGCACCCAGCTCTCCACCCCGCGCACCCCCTCGCAGCCCCGCATGTCGTCGAGCGTCGCGCGTACCGCGCCGAGCGACTCCGCGGTGATCGTGCCGACGAGCTCCGCGCGGCCGGCGCAGGCCGAAAGGAACGACACGCGGTCCCAGCCCGCGAGCGTGGCGGCCACCGGCTCGCGCGCGCCGGAGAGATGCACCGCGAAGCCGCAGAGGAAGCCGAGGCCCAGCACCTCGGGCCGCACCAGTGCCAGCACCTTCACCACGCCGCCCTCCAGGAGGCGCAGCGTGCGCGACCGGGTGGCGCCCGGGGACAGGCCGACCCGCTCGGCGAGTTCGGCGAAGGGCAGCCTGCCGTCCCGCTCCAGCTCGTCCAGGATCCGCAGGTCCGTGTCGTCCAGCTCCTCGACACCCGGGATGTCCGCGAGGAGATACGGATCCTTCAGCTGTCGGACGCTGATCAGCGGATCCACGACCGAGACGCCGGGCAGCGACCGCACCTGCTCGATCGCCCGGTCCAGCGCGTCGAACCCATCCGTGCGCAGCTCCGCCATGACGGCGCGCTGCCCGGCGGTGAGCGTGACGAACGGCGCCTGGGGCATCGCCGCGATCCCCCGCGCCACCTGCTCCGCCGGTCCGTGCGTGTCGATCGACAGATGCGCGGACGCCGTCAGTCCGCGCACCACCGGGTGGACGACGGCGACGACCCGTACCGCCCCGGAGTCCAGCAGCCGCTGCGCACGGGCCCGGGTCGCCGGGCGCGACAGACCCACGCGCTGCGCCAACGTCTCGTAGGTGAGGCGGCCGTCGGTCTGCAGTTCGCGGACGACGGCCAGGTCGATGCGGTCCAGATCCACCTGGGCTGATCCCCTCGGTTCGGCGGCCCGGGTCGCGTGCGGCGCCCGGGTCCGCTGACATTCTCGGTCACCCGCTCGATGCGGCCACCCCGATGGTGACGGGCATCACGGGCGTACGGCTCGGCTATGAGTGGACAAATCTGCAAGACGAATCGTAAGTTCACATCACTGTCTACCGACGAATCATCTGCGGAGGGTCGTATGGGCCAGCCCGTCGCCGTCTTCACGGACACCGAGGACCTCGACCCCGGACCCGGAGTACGGCTGCTCACCGATGCCGGCTTCGACGTACGTATCGCCGACAGCCGCGACCCCGACGTCATCGCGGCGCTCGCCGCCGACGCCGTCGCGCTGATCGTCGGTTACGCGCGCGTCGACGCCGCGCTGCTCGACCGGCTCCCGGCCCTGCGGATCATCGCAACCATGTCCGCCGGATACGACATGATCGACACCGCCGAGGCCCGGCGCCGCGGACTGTGGGTCGCCAATCTCCCGGACGCGGCCACCGAGGACGTCGCCGTCCACGCCCTGGCCGCCACGCTCTCCCTCGTACGCCGCCTCCCGCAGGCCGACGCCGTCGTCAGGTCCGGTGGATGGAACGAGGAGTTCACCGCGGCCGAACTCCCCCGCAGGGCGAGTGAACTGACCCTCGGCCTCGTCGGACTCGGCCGTATCGCCCGTCACTTCGCCACCCTCGCCGCCCCGGTCTTCGGCCGCATCGCGGCGTACGATCCGCACGCCGGCGCCGGGACGTGGCCCTCCGGCATCGAACGTCACCACGACCTCGGCGCCCTCGCCGCGGCCTCGGACGTCCTCTCCCTGCACGTGCCCCTCACCCCGGCCACCCACGGCCTGGCGGACGGCGGCCTGCTCGCCCGCATGCGGCCCGGCAGCTTCCTCGTCAACGTCTCCCGCGGCGAACTCGTCGACGTCCCCGCCCTGCTGGACGCCCTCGGCGCCGGCCGGCTCACCGGGGCCGCCCTCGACGTGTTCCCCGTCGAGCCGCCGCCCGCGGACGACCCGCTGCGCGGCCACCCCCGCATCCAACTGTCCCCGCACAGCGCCTTCCTGACCGACACCTCCCGCCGCGCCTACGTGTGCGGGCCCGCCGAGAACGTCATCGCCTGGCAGCAGACAGGGCGCCCGACCACCCCTGTCGTCGACCCGTCCGCGTCCGCCGCGGCATCCGCCGAAGGAGCCACCGCATGACCACCGAACTCCTGACCACGACCGCCGAGGAACTGCGGCTGCGCCGCGAACTCGCCGCCGTCTACCGGCTCGTCGCGCACTTCCGGATGACCGACCTGATCTTCACGCACATCTCGCTGCGGCTGCCCGGCCCCGACCATCACTTCCTCATCAACCCCTACGGGCTGCTCTTCGAGGAGATCACCGCGTCCAACCTGGTCAAGATCGACCTGGACGGCAACCCGGTCGAGCCCACCCCCTACCCGGTCAACCCGGCCGGCTTCGTCATCCACAGCGCCATCCACGCCGCCCGCGCCGATGCGCACTGCGTCCTGCACACCCACACCAAGGCGGGCTGCGCGGTCGCCGCCCAGCAGGGCGGGCTGCTGCCGCTGAACCAGATGTCGATGGAGTTCCACAACCGCGTCGGCTACCACGACTACGAGGGCGTCGCCCTCAACCTCGACGAGCAGCAGCGGCTCGTTGCGGACATCGGCGGCCACCCCGCGCTGATCCTGCGCAACCACGGCCTGCTCACGGTCGGCGAGAGCGCGGCCCAGGCATTCCTGCGCATGTACTACCTGGAGAAGGCGTGCGAGATCCAGGTCACCGCCCAGGCGGGCGGCGTACCCCTGGTCGTCCCGCCCGCCGAGGTGTGCGAGTACACCGCGCAGCAGCTCGCCGGTGAGGCGTCCGCCGACTTCCAGGACGACGACGCCTACGACCTGGCGTGGGCGGCCATGCTGCGGCTCCTGGACCGCATCGCACCCGACTACAAGGACTGAGGGGCACACCCCCGGGTGGCCGAAGCCGACGGGTGGGACGCCGCGGTCCGGTGTAGGGATGAACCGGATGAACCCGACCCACCCCACCGGCCGAGGAGAGCCCCCGTCATGGCCATCGCCGTCAGCAAACTCACCGACCCCGCCGTCCGCGCCTTCGTCGTCGCCGTCAACGCGCACGACCGTGAGGGCTTCCGGGCTGCCCTCGCGCCCGGCGCGACCATGTCCGACGACGGGAGCGACCGCGACATCGACGACTGGACCGAACGGGAGATCTTCTCGTCCAACGGTCACCTGGACGTCGAGAAGCAGACCTCCGACGGGCTCGGCCTCGTCGCCGGCTACCGCAACGACACCTGGGGCGAGATGCGCACCCAGTGGCGGTTCACGGTCGAGGACGGGAAGATCGGGCGGTTCGAGACCGGCCAGGCGTGAGCCGCGCCGGTCGGCGCCCCAGCGTGCGGCGCATGGACGAGACAACGAGCAGAACCCTGGGAGACACCAGCGGCATCGAGGCCGGCGCCCTCGGCTTCGGCTGCTGGGCCATCGGCGGCGCATGGCAGGACCCGGACGGCAACCCGCTGGGCTGGGGCGCGGTCGACGACGACGAGTCCGTGGCCGCGGTCCGCCGGGCGCTCGACCTCGGCGTGACGTTCTTCGACACCGCCGACTGCTACGGCGCCGGGCACAGCGAGCGCGTGCTCGGCCGGGCCCTCGCAGGCCGCCGCGACGAGGTCGTCATCGCCACCAAGTGGGGCAACCTCTTCGACGAGACCACCCGCACCCTGACCGGTCAGGACACCGACCCGGCGTATGTGCGGCGCGCTCTGACCGCCTCACTGCGGCGGCTCGGCACCGACCACGTCGACCTCTACCAGCTGCACTTGTCCGATGCCTCCCCCGAGACCGGTGCCGAACTGCGCGACGCCTGCGAGGAGCTGGTGCGCGAAGGACTCGTCCGCGCGTACGGCTGGAGCACCGACGACCCGCAGCGTGCCGCGGTGTTCGCCGAAGGCGCGCACTGCGCGGCCGTGCAGCACTGCCTCAACGTCCTCGAGGACGCCCCGGACATGCTGGCACTGTGCGAGGAGCGCGGGCTGGCGTCCGTCAACCGCAGCCCGCTCGCCATGGGCCTGCTCACCGGCGCGTACGGCAGCCGGGCCGGAGACATCCGGGCGACGCCGCCGCAGTGGCTGCGGTGGTTCGACGAGGGCGGCGCACCCGCGCCCGAGTGGTCTGCGCGGGTGGACGCCGTCCGCGACCTGCTGACATCGGGCGGCCGCAGTCTCACCCAGGGCGCGCTGGCCTGGCTGTGGGCACGCAGCCCCCGCACCGTTCCGATCCCCGGCTTCCGTACGGTCGCCCAGGCGGAGGAGAACGCCCGGGCACGGGAGTTCGGCCCCCTCACGCCGGAGGTGACGGCCGAACTGGACGTGGTCCTGGAGCGCGCGACGGTCACCTGACCCCCCGGCGGCTCGGGCCGTGCGCCCCCAAGGCCGGTGCGTCAGCCCCGCCCGATGAACGGCATGTTCGTCGCCAGCACCGTCGCGAACTGCACGTTCGCCTCCAGCGGCAGCTCCGCCATGTGCCGTACGGTCCGCGCCACGTCACCCGCGTCCATCACCGGTTCCGGCGCCAGCTCGCCGTTCGCCTGGAGGACGCCGGACTGCATGGCGCGGGTCATGTCGGTGGCCGCGTTGCCGATGTCGATCTGGCCGCAGGCGATCGCGTACGGCCGGCCGTCCAGCGACAGCGACTTCGTCAGGCCGGTCAGCGCATGCTTCGTCGCCGTGTACGGCGCCGAGTTCGGGCGGGGTACATGGGCGGAGATGGAACCGTTGTTGATGATGCGGCCTCCCTGCGGATCCTGCTCCTTCATCTGGCGGAACGCCGCCTGCGCGCACAGGAACGCGCCCGTCAGATTCACGTCGACCACCTTGCGCCACGCCTCGTACGGCAGATCCTCGAAACGGATGCCGCCGGGGCCGAACGTGCCCGCGTTGTTGAACAGCAGGTCCACCCGGCCGTAGCGCTCGCGCACCGCCGCGAACAGCGCCGCCACCGCGGCCGGGTCGGTCACATCCGTCGGCACGCACAGCACGTCGGCGTCCGGGCCGGCCAGCTCCGCCGTCTCCTCCAGGGCGGCGCCGCGGCGGCCGGCCAGCGCGACGGACCAGGCCGGGCCCGCCTCCGAACCGGCAACCGCCTTCTGCGACTTCCGTGCCAACTCCAGAGCGACGCTCCGGCCGATGCCCGAACCCGCTCCCGTGACCACCGCGATCCTCGCTGCTGCGTTCATGGACGCGCAGCGTACGCGCATGTGCCGTGCACGGAACTCATCCGACCGCCATGCGGATGTTGTGTCCCCGCCAACGCTGATTCGTCGCCGGCCACTCCAATGCGACTGACAACAGCCGTAAGGGGAGGGCCATATGACACCCGCTTCGCACCGGACCCACGCACCCGAGCTGAGAGCCGCGGCCGCGCACCACCTCGGCCGCCGCTCCTTCCTCACCGTCACATCCGCCGCGGCCGCGCTCGCCTTCACCGTCGGCATGCCCGGCACCGCGCACGCCGCCGAGGCCGACGGCCGGAAGATCACCACCGACCCCTTCACCCTGGGCGTCGCCTCCGGAGACCCCCAGCCCTCGTCCGTCGTGCTGTGGACGCGCCTCGCGCCCAGCCCGTACGAGCCCGGCAACGGTCTGCCGAAGGCCCGGATACAGGTGCGCTGGGAGCTCGCGCACGACGCCCGCTTCACCCGGATCGCCAAGCGCGGCAGCACCACCGCGCACCCCGAGCTGAACCACAGCGTCCATGTGGAGGCCACCGGCCTCGACGCCGACCGCGTCTACTACTACCGCTTCCGCACCGGCAATTGGATCAGCCCGGCGGGCCGCACCCGCACCGCGCCCCTGCGCGGCGCCAGGATCGGCGAGCTCAAGCTGGCCGCCGTCTCCTGCCAGGCCTACCACGACGGCTACTTCACCGCGTACAAGCACCTCGCCGCCGAGGACCTCGACGTCGTCTTCCACCTCGGCGACTACCTGTACGAGTACGCCGTCACCGCCGTCGGCGGCGCCCGCAACTACACCGACCGCCGGCTGCCCGCCCACTACAACCGCGAGACGGTCACCCTCGAGGACTACCGGCTGCGGTACGGGCTCTACAAGTCGGACCCCGACCTGATGGCCGCGCACGCCGCGCACCCCTTCGTCGTCACCTGGGACGACCACGAGACCGAGAACAACTACGCGGACGAGACACCCGAGAACGACGTGCCGCCGGAGGAGTTCCTGCTGCGCAGGGCCGCCGCGTACCGCGCGTACTGGGAGAACCAGCCGCTGCGCAGGCCCCAGCAGCCGACCGGCCCGGACATGACGCTCTACCGCCGGCTGCACTTCGGACGCCTCGCCCAGTTCGACGTCCTCGACACCCGCCAGTACCGCTCGGACCAGGCGTACGGCGACACGGCGCACATCCCCGGACCCGAGTCCGAGGACCCGAGCCGCACCATGGTCGGCGCCACGCAGGAACGCTGGCTCATCGACGGCTGGCGCGCCTCGAAGGCCCGGTGGAACGTCGTGCCGCAGCAGGTCAACTTCTCGCAGCGCAGGCTGGACCTCAACGAGGTCGCCAAGGTCAGCATGGACGCCTGGGACGGCTACCCGGCCTCCCGCGACCGCATCCTCGACGGCGCCGCATCGGCCGGCGTCGAGAACCTGATGGTCCTCACCGGTGACGTGCATGTCGCCTACGCGTACGACATCAAGCGCGACTACGACACGCCCGGTGCGAAGGCCGTCGGCACCGAGATCGTGGCCACGTCGATCTCCAGCGGCAAGGACGGCGCGGACAAGCCGGCCAGCTGGGACACCTACACGCGGGCCAACCCGCACATGCGGTTCTACAACGGGCGGCGCGGCTATGTGAAGGTCACCCTCGGCGAGGAGCAGGCCCGTGCCGACTTCCGGTCGATGGACTTCGTCACGACCCCCGGCGGGACGGTCACCACGTCCGCCTCGTTCGTGACCGAGGCCGGCAACCCGGGGCTGCAGCAGGTCTGACCGTCACCGGCCGGGCGCCGGCCGGGCGCCCGGCCGATGTGACGAAGTACCGTGCCGGTGGATTCGATCAAGCGGGCGAACTGAGAGCATGGCTGGTTGAATCCCAGAACGGAGTTGTCGATGCCGGACAACGGTCAGAGCACACCAGGACCCGTACCCCAAACCGATCCGACTCCCGTTCCCGGGCCGCGCACGGCTGTCGCAGCGGGCCGCAGGGCCGGACTGCTCGTCACCCTCGTGCTCGGCGGCCTCACCGCGCTGCCACCGCTGTCCATGGACATGTACCTCCCGGCGCTGCCCAAGGTCACCGACGACCTGCAAGCGCCCGCCGCAACCGTCCAGCTCACCCTGACCGCCTGTCTCGCGGGCATGGCGCTCGGACAGCTCGTCGTGGGCCCCATGAGCGACAGATGGGGACGCAGGCGCCCGCTGCTCGTCGGCATGGCCGTCTACGTCCTCGCCACCGCGATCTGCGCTCTCGCACCCACCATCGAACTCCTCATCGCTTTCCGGCTGCTGCAGGGCCTCGCCGGCGCCGCGGGCATCGTCATCGCCCGCGCCATGGTCCGCGACCTGTACGACGGCATCGAGATGGCCCGGTTCTTCTCCACCCTGATGCTCATCTCCGGGGCGGCGCCGATCATCGCGCCCGTGATCGGCGGCCAGGTGCTGCGGCTGACCGACTGGCGCGGCATCTTCGTCGTGCTCACCGCCGTCGGACTCCTCCTCACCTTCGTCGTAGTGAAGTGGCTGGACGAGACGCTGCCGGTCGAGCGCCGGCACGGCGGAGGTGTCGGCGAGGCGCTGCGTACGATGCGCGGACTGCTCGCCGACCGGGTATTCACCGGTTACATGCTGGCCGGCGGGCTCTCCTTCGCCGCCCTCTTCGCGTACATCTCGGCGTCCCCGTTCGTCGTGCAGGAGATCTACGGGGCGTCACCGCAGACGTTCAGCCTCCTCTTCGGGCTCAACGCGGTCGGCCTGATGGCGGTCGGCCAGATCAACGGCAAGCTGCTGGTCGGCCGGGTCAGGCTCGACAAGGTGCTCGGCATCGGCCTCACCATGATGACCCTCGCGGGGACGGCACTGCTGCTGATGACGACGGGCGTCTTCGGTGACGTGGGCCTGGTCCCGATCGCGGCGGGCCTGTTCGTGCTGGCGTCGTCGCTCGGCCTCGCCTCGCCCAACACCAACGCGCTGGCGCTGATGCGCACACCGCACGCGGCCGGCTCGGCGTCCGCCCTCATCGGCACCGCGTCGTTCCTCATCGGCGCCGTGGCGTCCCCGTTGGTCGGCATCGCGGGCGAGGCGACGGCGGTCCCGATGGCCGTCGTGCAGGTGGCCTGCGCCCTGGCGGCGGTGGCGTGCTTCCTCGGGATGTGCCGCCCCTGGCAGCGGGAGGAGTCCGGCGCGTCGGCGGTCTGAGACGCCCCACGTGCCAGGGCGTGTTTCGAAAGTCCCGCCTGGCCCGCCACGCCTGGAGCCGCGCCCCGGCGTCAGCCGCGGCGGGGGCGGCCCAGCAGATGGCGGCGGTCCTGCGGATCCGTCCAGCTGAACAGGCCCATGTCCGACACCTCCGTCTCCGGCAGGGTCGCACCCGGGGGCAGCGGCTCCGGTTCGCCGGTTGCCAGATCGAGCGCGAGCGGGGCACCCGTCCCCTCGACCGCACCCGTCGTGCCGTACGCGACCCCGGTGTCCGACACCGTCGTCAGGGTCAGCGACATCGACCCGTCCTCCCGCTCGAAACAGTGGCCCCTGCCGAGCGTCAGATCGAACGCCGTGTTCCCGGCGACGAGATGACCGCCCGCCGGTGAACGGACCGCCTGCGGGAACTCACCCGGTTCGATCTCCGGCTTGTGACAGCGCACCGCGGCCAACGCCCGGCCGGTCGTCGCTTCGTGCACCGCCCAGATGTCGTGCGTCGCGGAGTCCTCGCCGCCCTTCGCGACCCGCCACCGCGCCAGCACATAGCCCTCGACGACCGACGTGGGGACCCCGCTGCCGCGGTCGGCGCCCCGGGGGGCCACGTCGCGGCTCGCCCAGCCGCCCCGCACCCAGAAACCGGGATCGCCGCTCACCAGCAGGCCCTTGTCGGTCACCCCGCGGACCTCGGTCAGCCGCCGGCAGCCGGCGCAGCCCTTCGGGGCGCGCACGTCGTTCTCCGCCACGGTGGTGATCCCGCCCGACAGCGGGTCGACGACCGCGTTCGCCGTGCCGCCGTCGGTGATCAGGACACCGGGGCCGGTGCCGGACACCGAGGGCACCGCGGGCCAGGGGACCGCGACACGGCGGCGTGCGCCGTCCCCGGCCGCGTACACGTCGAGCACGACGGCCGTGCCGTCGGCCGCCGCCGTGCCGGTGCCCCGCCTTCCGAACGACCAGACGACGAAGAACTCCAGGCCGTCCTTGGCCACGGTCAGCAGCTGCGGCCGGCTGCCGGGGGAGCCCGACGGGGACCAGGGCGGGCCCGCCCAGCCGCGCCTGCCCGTCGCCGCGTCCAGGGTGCGCAGGCGGAAGCGGTCGCCGCCGGCCCGCTCCAGGTGGCCGACCACCCCGCTGTCCCGTGCGACGGCGTACTCGCCGACGACACCGGACACCTCCCAGCCGCGGCCGCCGTCGTACGCCGCGGGAAGCGTGATCCGGGTCGACGCCGTCGGGGCCGGCCGTGCCGAAGCGGACGTGTCGTCCCCGCGGGAGCCCTTGCCGCCGGCCCCGGACGTGTCCTTGCCGCCGCACATCGACAGCAGGAGCAGCAGGGCGAGCGTGACCACACCGGTGACCAGCGCAAGGCGCACCACGCGCTGTCCCATGGTTCCCCCCGTGAGCCGTGCTGCGTCACTGTGCGTGTGCGGCAAGGGCCGCCAGCGTAGCAACAGCCCCCCGGCCCGGGGCAGTTCGGGCAACGGGCGGGGAGGGCGCTCACGGTGCTCGTTCCCGTGCTCGTTCCCGTGCGCGCCGCAGGACCTAGAATTTCCCGGTGAACGCCACCGCCCCCACCGCCGAGACCCTGCGGACCACCCTCGCGGGACTGCTGGACGGGCTGCCGCCCACCCAGGCCGCGCAAGCCGTCGACCGGCTGATCGCCAGCTACCGGGGCACCACCCCCACGGACGCCCCCGTGCTGCGGAACCGCTCCGACGTGGTCGCCTACGCCGCGTACCGGATGCCCGCGACCTTCGAGGCCGTGCGGTCCGCGCTGTCCGCCCTGCGCGCCGCCGCACCGGGCTGGACCCCTGCCGCGCACACCGACATCGGCGGGGGCACCGGCGCGGCGAGCTGGGCGGTCGCCGACGCATGGGACGGCCGGGCACCGGAGACCAGCGTTCTCGACTGGGCCGAGCCCGCGCTTGCGCTCGGCCGCGAACTTGCCCTCGCCTCGCAGGTGCCGTCCCTGCGCGCCGCGACGTGGCAACGCTCTCGTATCAGCGCATCGCTCCGTATCGAGAGCACCGATCTCGTGACGGTGTCGTACGTGCTCAAGGAGCTGACCCCGGCCGACCGTGTCGCCGTCGTCGCCGAGGCCGCCCGTGCCGCGCAGGCCGTCGTGATCGTCGAGCCCGGCACCCCCGACGGCTACGAGCGGATCATCGAGGCCCGTGACGCGCTGATCGCGGCCGGCCTGACGATCGCCGCGCCCTGCCCGCACAGCGCCCGCTGCCCCATCGAGCCCGGCTCCGACTGGTGCCACTTCGCGGCCCGGGTCTCCCGTTCCTCCCTGCACCGCCAGATCAAGGGCGGCTCGTTGGCGTACGAGGACGAGAAGTTCAGCTACGTCGCGGCCGTGCGTTTCCCGGCCGACCCGTCCGCCGCCCGGGTGACCCGCAAGCCCCAGATCCGCAAGGGCCTCGTCCTGCTCGACCTGTGCACCGACGCGCAGGAGCTGCGCCGCGAGACGGTCACCAAGCGGCACGGCGCGCTCTACCGGGAGGCGCGTGACGCGTCGTGGGGCGACGCCTGGCCGCCCCACGACGGTGACGCCCACGACGGTGACGCCCACGACGGTGAAGCGCCTTCGACCTGACTCAGGGGCGCAACTCCTGCGTGCAGCACTTCACGCTGCCGCCGCCCTTCAGCAGTTCGCCCAGGTCCATCCCGATCGGCTCGAACCCGCGGGCGCGCAACGGACCGAACAGGCCGACCGCCTCCTGCGGGAGCAGCACATGGAGCCCGTCGCTCACCGCGTTCAGACCGAACACCGCGGCGTCCGCCTCGCCGGCGATCAGCGCGTCCGGGAACAGCCGGGCGAGGACCGCCCTGCTGCCCGGAGTGAAAGCGTCCGGCCAGTACATGATCTCGTCGGCCGCGTCGTCGAGGACGCTCAGCGCGGTGTCCAGGTGGTAGTGACGCGCGTCGACGAGCTCCAGACCGACGACGGGGCGGCCGAAGAACTCCTGTGCCTCGCAGTGCGCGAGCGGACTGGACCGGAAGCCGCGTCCGGCGAGCACGAAGGACGCGGTGACGGCGAAGTCGCCCTCGCCCTCGTTGACGTGCTCGGGTTCGAGGACCTCGGTGTAGCCGTTGCCCCGGAACCAGTCCACGTGGTGGCCCGCCTCCGCGGTCCGCTCGGGATGGGCGAAGCGGGCGCCGAGCACACGTCCGTCGACGACGGTGGCCCCGTTCGCCGCGTAGACCATGTCCGGCAGGCCCGGCCGGGCCTCCAGCAGGTCGACGCGGTGGCCGAGCGAGCGGTACCGGTCGCGCAGGGCCTCCCACTGGAGCTGGGCGAGCGGCAGGTCCACCGGCTTGGTGGGATCCATCCACGGGTTGATGGAGTACGAGACCTCGAAGTGCTCAGGTGGGCACATCAGGTATCGGCGGGGCGAAGCGTCACGAGGCAATGCGGGCTCCTCACGGCGGCCGGGTGCGCACGGTTGTGCGTGGAGCCATGGTGCGGCCTGCGGGGCGTGCCTGCTGCCAGCCGAAGGAGTGGTTCACCGACCCGCCCCGGAACCGCCTCCGCCGCGCCTGCGGCCGTACATCCCGCGGCACCCGGCCCTGTCCCCCGGGACACGTGCTAGGCGAGACGTCTCGTCTCCATGCTTGGTAGATTCGATGCCATGACCGAGGCCAAGGCACCCGACTCCTCCCGCCGCAGCGAACGCTCCCGCCGCGCGATCTACGAAGCCGCACTCGCCCTCGTCGGCGAGGTGGGATACGGCAGGACCACCATCGAGGGCATCGCCGCCCGCGCCGGAGTCGGCAAGCAGACCATCTACCGCTGGTGGCCGTCCAAGGCGGCCGTCCTGCTGGAGGCATTCCTCGACCTCGCCGAACAGGCCGCGGAGGCGGTCGGGCCGGGGGAGTACGAGATCCCCGACACCGGCGACCTCGAGGCCGACCTGCGGTTCGTCCTGCGCGCCACCGTCGACGAGATGAACAGCCCCGCGTACGACGCCCCCGCCCGTGCACTCGCCGCCGAGGGTGTGGTCGACGCGGAGGTCGGCGCCCAGTTCGTCGAGAAGCTGCTCGAACCCCAGCTCCAGCTGTACGTCATCCGCCTGCGCGCCGCCCAGGACGCGGGCCAGGTGCGGGCCGGGATCGACCTGCGCATCGCGCTGGAGCTGTTCACCGGCCCCCTCGCGCACCGGTGGCTGCTGCGCACCCTGCCCCTGACCCACGACTACGCGGACGCGATCGTCGACTACGCCGTCAACGGTCTCGCGCCCCGCTCCTGAAGCGCCCGCACCGGCACGGGGCACACCACGACGAGCACTGCGCCCGGACCCTGCTCCGGCGCGCCCCCCGCGCGCCGGGAACAGACGAGCAGGTACCCCGGTTGGAAACTGTGGCGAACGGCAGCGCAGGATGGTGGGACCATGGCTGGTGTCCGCATGGGCGAGCGCGAGGTGTGAGGGGATAGATGGGCGACGGTATCGGCCGCTTCCGCGGCACGGAGGGCAGGAAGTCCGGGGAGAGCAGGCTGGCCCAGTGGCTGCGCCGCCGTACCGGGAACACCGAGGCGGAGGACTCGCAGCGCGAGGCCCTGCTCCTGGCCACCGCCGCTGCCGGACTGCCGCTCGCGCCTGCCGCGCATCCCGTCGGCCCGAGCTGTTCCTGTGAGCGCATCGGCTGCCCCACCCCGGGCACCCACCCCGTCTCCTTCGCCTGGCAGACGCAGTCCACGACCGACCGGGCGCAGATCGAGCGCTGGGCCCGGAATCAGCCGCAGGCCAACTTCATCACCGCGACCGGCATGGTCCACGACGTCCTGGACGTTCCGTTGGAGGCCGGTCGCAGTGCTCTGCGGCGACTGCTGGAGCAGGGCATCGATGTCGGTCCCGTGGCGGAGTCCGGCGGACCGGGCGAAAAGGGCCGGATGCTGTTCTTCACCGCGACCCGGGGCACTCCCGAGGACGAGGACGAGTGGTGGCCCTGTGCGCTCGACTGCCATCCGGAGACGATGGACGAGCACCCCGGGCTGCGCTGGCACTGCCGGGGCAGCTATGTCCTCGTGCCGCCCGCGCAACTGCCGGGAGACGGCGACCGGGCCGTGACCTGGTTGCGCGGCGTGGAGCATCCCCTGCCCGACCCGCTGACCCTGCTGGCGGCACTGACGGACGCGTGCGCACGGTACGCGGGCGACAACGCCCACCTGGACCACGAGCCCGCCTGGCCCCTCGGCCGCTGACAGCCCGGCCCTGACGGCGCGCCGCCGGAGCGGGCCGCGCCCCGCACGGGAGCACGCCCCGCAGGGCAGCACGCCCCGACTCCCGGGCCGCTACGAGCCCTTGGCCGCCGTCAGCCCGGTCAGCCTGCCCAGGACGTCGGGCTGCCCGCCGCCGCTGCCCACCGGCACCGTGACCAGCTGGCTGGAGACCCGCTCCTTGGTGATCGTGGACTTCACGTCACCGGTGAGCAGTGCCTTGACATCCGGGATGATCTTCAGCTTCACGCCCTTGGCGGCGGTCTGCCGCTCGAAGTTCTTCACCGAGAAGAACACCAGCGCACCGCCGTCCTGCGTGACGAGCCCCAGCGGCGCGAAGTCCCCCGTGTCCAGGGGCTGGTCGAGGTACTGGGTGGACAGGCCCGGCACCGAGGCGTTCCGCTTGCGGATGTCGCGCCAGCCGGAGGTGTGCGTGCCGTTCTTGAAGTGCTCCGGCGTCCCGTTCTGCAGATACGAGGCGTAGTCCTCGCTCAGATTGCGCGGGGCGACCGCGAGCGCGGCGCTGTCCGGGGCGGCCGGTTCCGCGTATCCGTCCGCGTCGCGTTTGAAGGCCGGCATCAGCTTCGGCGACAGGATCGACAGATACGCGGCCTTCCACGGGGCGTCGACACCGCTGCGGACGAACACGACGAGCCAGCGGTTGTCCAGCTCGCCGCCGTTGTCCTGGTCGCGGTTGGAATCCGTGTCCGCGACGAACCAGCGCGGCCAGCCCGCCTTCTTCGGAATGATGTACTTCGCGTCCGCCAGTTCCAGCGGCACGTGCCGCGGATTGCCGTTCGGGAAGTTGACCTGCCGGGCCTTGAGGCCCGCCTGGTTGATCGCGCCGAGCGCCCCCGTGACGTGCTGCGCGTCGAGCGCGGGGTCGTAGGCCTTGTCGGCCTTGTTGTACGCCGTGGTGAACTCGGTGAGCGCCTTCGCGGCCTCACCCTCCGTCGCCGACGGGACGACCTCCAGCTCCCCGTGAACCGTCATGCACGCGCTCGCCGTCAGGGACAGCACCACTGTCGCCGCGAGCCCCGTCGCCGCCCGACCCAGCCTTCTCATCGGTTGCCTTCTGCTCCTCGCCCCGCACTGACCGTCCGAACCCTACCGGGGCCAGGAACAGGCCGAGCGCCGGGACCAGATACAGCGCCCACACCGTGACCTGGAGAACGGTCGGGTCCGGCTGGAAGTTGAACACGCCCTTCAGCAGCGTCCCGTACCAACTGTCCGGCGGGATCGTCGCACTGATGTCGAACGCCTTGTCCGCCAGACCGCCCAGGAACCGGGCTTCCTGCAGGTCGTGCACGCCGTACGCCAGCACACCGGCCGCCACCACGACGAGCATCCCACCCGTCCAGGTGAAGAACTTCGCCAGGTTGATGCGCAGCGCGCCCCGGTAGAACAGCCAGCCCAGCACCACCGCGGTGGCGATGCCGAGCAGCACACCCGTCAGCGGGGCGCTGTTGCCGCCGCCGTCGGTCGCGGCACGCACCGATGCCCACACGAACAGTGCGGTCTCCAGACCCTCGCGGCCCACCGCAAGGAATGCGGTGGCCACGAGCGCGCCCGTGCCCATCCGCAGTGCGGCGTCCAGCCTGCCGTGGAGTTCGGCCCGCAGATGGCGCGCGGTACGGCGCATCCAGAAGACCATCCAGGTCACCAGGCACACCGCGACGATCGACAGCGCGCCGCCGAGCAGCTCCTGCGCCTCGAACGTCAGCTCCTGCGAGCCGTATTCGAGGGCGAAGCCGAAACCGAGCGAGATCGCGACCGCGACCCCGATACCCGCCCAGATCGGGCGCAGCGCGTCGCGCCGCTCCGTCTTCACCAGATACGCGACGAGAATGCAGACGACCAGGCTCGCCTCGAGGCCCTCGCGCAGGCCGATCAGATAGTTGCCGAACACGTCGGTCCCCTCCGCTCAGGCCAGCAGCGCCCGGCCCCACCAGTCGTCCTTGTCACGGACGCCCGGCGGGACGGCGAACAGCGCCGAACCCACGTGCTGGATGTACTCGTTGAGAACGTCCTGCGCGGCGAGCGAACGCTGCACCGGGACGAACCCCTGATGGATGTCCCGCTGGTACGCCAGGAAGAACAGCCCCGCGTCGAGGCGGCCCAGACCGTCGGTGCCGTCGGTGAAGGAGTAGCCACGGCGCAGCATCCGCGCCCCGTTGTTGCTGTCCGGGTGCGCGAGACGCACATGCGCGGTCGGCAGCATCGCCGGCAGATACGGCTCGTCGTGCTCCTTGGCCTTGCCGACCGCCGCGCCCTCGCCCTTGTCCCGGCCGAAGATGTCCTCCTGCTCCTGCAGCGACGTGCGGTCCCAGGTCTCGATGTTCATCCGGATCCGGCGGGCCACCAGATACGAGCCGCCGGCCAGCCACGCCGGACCGTCCTTCGCCGACACCCACACATGCTTGTCGAGCGCCGCCGCGTCCGTGCCGGAGATGTTCCGGGTGCCGTCCTTGAAGCCCATCATGTTGCGCGGGGTCTGGGCCTCGGGCGTCGTCGACGACGTCTTGCCGAAGCCGAGCTGCGACCAGCGCACGGCGACCTTCCCGAATCCGATCCTCGCCAGGTTGCGGATGGCGTGCACCGCCACCTGGGGGTCGTCGGCACAGGCCTGCACGCACAGGTCGCCGCCGCTGCGGGCCGCGTCCAGATTGTCCCCTGCGAACTTCGGCAGCTCGGTCAGGGCGGCCGGCCGGCTGCCGCGCAGGCCGAACCGGTCGTCGAACAGCGACGGGCCGAAGCCGACGGTCAGCGTGAGCCGGGACGGCTTGAGACCGAGCGCCTCGCCCGTGTCGTCCGGCGGCGCCTCGGGGATGCCGCCGTACGAGCCCTCGCCGACCTCGCGGCCGGCCGTCATCCGCTCCGCGGCCCGCGTCCAGTCCTTGAGCAGCTGCACCAGCTCGGCACGGTCCTCGGTCTTCACGTCGAACGACGCGAAGTGCAGCCGGTCCTGAACGGCGGTGGCGATCCCGGCCTGGTGTGCACCGTGGAAGGGCACGGCGGCGCCGCTGTCGGCGGCAGGCGCCGTCGTGCCGTCGCGGCCGAGCGCGACGGCCGCGCCGCCGGCCGCGGCGGCGCCCAGCGCGAGACCGGACGCGCCCCAGCCGAGCAGCGAACGCCGCGACGGCGCACTGCTCTCCTGCTTCTCCGACATCTTCCGCCCCCTGTTACTTCACGACAGCCGCGGCGAGCTTCGACAGCGGTTCGGCGAGCGCGTTGACGCCGTCGCTGAGCTCCTTGCGCTCGGTCTTGCCGACCTTGTCGTACGAGGTGAACACGTACGAGTTCTTGTCCTCGCGGTACTTGTCGAGCAGCGTGTTCAACGCGGCGAACTGCTTGTCCAGTTCGGCCACGAGCTTCGGGTCGTTCTTGGTGGCGACCGGCTTCAGCAGCTCGAACGACTTCTGTGCGCCCTCGACGTTCGCCTTGAAGTCCACCAGGTCGGTGTGGGAGTAACGCTCCTCCTCACCGGTGACCTTGCCGGTGGCGACCTCGTCGAGCAGCTCCTTGGCGCCGTTGGCCATGAAGGTCGGGCTGAGTTCGGCCTTGCCCACGCGCTTGACCCAGTCGGCGAGGTCAGCGTCGAGGGTGTCGGCGAGCTTCCCCTCCGCGGCGCCGAGCTTCTTGTCCTGCCACAGCGCCTTCTCCAGGCGGTGCCAGCCGGTCCACTCCTGACCCTTCTCCAGGTCTGCCACGCCGTCCTCGCGGAGGTCGACCTTCGGGTCGATGTCGCCGAACGACTCGGCGACGGGCTCGGTGCGCTCCCAGCCGATGCGGGAGTCGGCGTACGCCTTCTTCGCGGCCTCGATGTCGCCCGCGCGCACGGCGTCGGTGAACACCTTCACCTTGGGCAGCGTCTCGTCGGCCTGCGCCTGGACGTACTGCCGGTACGCGGCGACAGCGGCGTCCATCTCCGGAGAGCGCTCGACGGTCTTGCCCCCGGTGACCTTGACCTGCTGGCGGATGCCGTCGCCCTTCATGCCGGGCTTGCAGGCGATCTCGTAGTCGCCTGCCTTGACCTCGGCGGTGATGGTGGCCTTGGTGCCGGGGCCGATGTTCTCCCGCTCGGTGACGATGCGGTCGTCCGGGAACAGGATGTAGACCTCGGTGACCTTGGATCCCTTGTTCTCGACGGCCAGTTCGACGTGCCCGGCGGGGAACTCCTTCTTCGACACCTCGCATGCGTCGTCCTTGGCGACGACCTGGACGGCGCCGTCGCCGCTTCCCTTGGCGTCGCTCTTCGCGGTGCAGCCCGTGACGGCGGTCAGAGCGGCCGCGGTGACGGCGACGGTGACGAGTGGGAGGCGGACGGGTCGCATGCGGGCTCCACAAGGGGCGAGTGTCGGGTGAGCGGTGGTGAGGCGGACCTAACTTAACGGAGGCTTACCTGAGCGATACCCCGCCGTCCAGTGATTCGGCTCTCATGAATCCGGGCCGGACAAGGCCCGGTCACGGCATGCCCATGGCCGGGCCACGACAGCGTCAAGACAAGGTCAAGAGGGCCGTTCCGGCACGATGAGGGGCGTTCCTGTGGCCGCGTCCGGTGTCGTCGTCGCGGCGGGGGCGGGCGTCGTCCTCGCCGTACGGCCGCCAGGACTCCCTCGCCTGATCCGGCGCCGGCCGACCGCCGCCCCCGCGCCGCACGGCCGGGGGCGGCGGTCCGCCGCCGGGGGTGCTTCAATGCCGGGGTGAACGAACTCGACGTGCTCCAGGTCTTCTGCGGCCCCGACGGCCGGTTCGGCAACGCCCTCGGCGTCGTACGCGACCCGAGCGGCCGCACGGACCGGGCGGCACGGCAGGCACTCGCGGCGGAACTCGGATTCGGCGAGACGGTGTTCGTCGACGATCCCGAGCGCGGCATCGTCGACATCTACACCCCCGGGCTGCGGCTGCCGTTCGCCGGGCACCCCCTCGTGGGTGTGGCGTGGCTGCTGGATCTCGAAGCGGTGCGGCCGCCCGCCGGTGAGGTGTGGGCGCGCCACGACGGCGAGTTCACCTGGATCACCGCGCGCGCCGAGTGGGCGCCGCCGCGGCAGTTGGTGCAGTACGGCTCACCCGCCGAGATCGATGCCCTGCCGGCGCCGCCGCCCGGCGAGGGCTGGCTGTACGCGTGGGCCTGGGAGGACGAGGCGGCGGGCCGGGTGCGGGCACGCGCATTTCCGCGACGCGACGATCCGATCGTGGAGGACGAGGCGACGGGCGCCGCCGCCCTGTTGCTGACGGACCGGCTCGGCCGGGCACTGAACATCACCCAGGGCCGGGGCTCGCAGATTCTGACCGCGCCCGGCCCCGACGGCATCGTGGAGATCGGCGGACGGGTGCGCCTGGTGAGGCCGGCGCGTGAGCCGGGCACCTCCGCCGAACCCGGAGCCACCTCCCGTATCGCGCCCGTGCGGCGCGCCGAGCGGTCCCGACTCCCGCACGCCGTGATCATGCCGGGCGCGGCGGGCTGACCGGGCGCGCCCGGCATGGGCCACGGGCACTGACGTGCCCCAGGGGCCCTACGCGCTGAGCGGGAACTCCGCAGCCAGCTCCCGGAACACCGCTCCGTTGAAGTCGAAGGCCCGCTTGCACTCGTCGACGATCCGCAGCTTCTCCAGGTCGTCGGCGTTCACCGCGTCCAGCATTTCGCGGTAACTGCGCTTGAACGCCGCCGGGTTGACTATCCGCTCGAAGACGTAGAACCGCACGCCGTCGCCCTTGCGCGCGAAGCCCCACGCCTTCTCCGCCGTGTCGCGGACGACCTGGCCGCCGGCGAGGTCACCCAGGTAACGGGTGTAGTGGTGCGCGACGTAGCCGGCGGGCCAGGTCCGCGCGCACTCCTCGATACGGGCGGCGTACGCCGCGGTGGCGGGCAGGGCGGCCATGCCCTCGCGCCAGCCCTCGCCCCGCAGATGCGTCAGGTCGCGCTCCAGCTCGGCTGTGCGGAACAGCTCGGGCTTGATGAACGGCCCGGCGACCGGGTCGTCCTTCAGCGACTCCACGGACCCCTCCAGGGCCCGGTACACGAACCACAGCTGCTCCGTGTAGCGCGCGAAGGCCTCAACGCCCAGCCCGCCGCCGAGCAGATCGCTCATGAAGCGCGAGGTGTTCACCTCGTTGTGCTTCTCGTGGGATGCGACGCGGATGACCGTCGAGAAGGGCGTGTCCAAGGCGGGCCTCCGGGGACCGATGGGGACGGGACGGTGCTCTTGCCTGCACCGATCATCGTACTTAGGCTTACCTAAGTCAATACGTTCCCGACGTCCTGTCGGTAAAACGCTACCCGCCCTGCGGCTCACGGCAACGTGAGGATGTCCGCCCCCGTCTCGGTCACGACCAGTGTGTGCTCGAACTGCGCGGTGCGCCTGCGGTCCTTCGTGACGACCGTCCAGCCGTCGGCCCACATGTCGTACTCGTGCGTCCCCAGCGTCAGCATCGGCTCGATCGTGAACGTCATCCCGGGCTGGATGACCGTGTTCGCGTGCGGGGCGTCGTAGTGCGGGATGATCAGCCCGGAGTGGAACGACGAATTGATCCCGTGCCCGGTGAAGTCACGGACCACCCCGTAGCCGAAGCGCTTGGCGTACGACTCGATGACCCGGCCGATGACATTGACCTGCCGGCCCGGCCTGACCGCCTTGATCGCGCGGTTGAGCGACTCCCGGGTGCGCTCCACCAGCAGCCGCGACTCCTCGTCGACGTCGCCGCACAGGTACGTGGCGTTGTTGTCGCCGTGCACGCCGTTGATGTACGCGGTGACATCGAGGTTCACGATGTCACCGTCCCGCAGGAGCGTGGAGTCCGGGATCCCGTGACAGATGACTTCGTTGACCGAGGAGCACAGCGACTTGGGGAACCCGCGGTAGCCGAGGGTGGACGGGTAGGCGCCGTGATCGCACATGAACTCGTGCGCGACCCGGTCCAGTTCGTCGGTGGTCACACCGGGCGCGATGTGCTTGGCGGCCTCCTCCATCGCCTGCGCGGCGATGCGCCCCGCGATGCGCATCCGCTCGATGGTGTCGGAGTCCTGGACCTCCGGCCCGGTGTACGGGGTCGGCGCGGGCTTCCCGACGTACTCGGGGCGCCGGATGTTGCCGGGAACGGAGCGGGTGGGAGAGAGCTCCCCTGGTACGAGCAGCGACTGGCCAGACATGCCGGCGAGTCTAACCGGGTGGTGTGGGGCAGCATGGCCTCAGAGGAAGGAGCCGACGATGGCCCTGTTCAAGAAGCGCACGGTGGGCAAACCGGGCGAGTGGTACTACTGCCTGGAGCACAGGAAGGTCGAGGAAGGCCCGGAGTGCCCCGCGAAGGACCGCTTCGGACCGTACGCCTCGCGCGTGGAGGCGGAGCGGGCGATGGAGACGGCGCGCGAGCGGAACCTGGAGTGGGAGAACGACCCGAAGTGGCACGACAAGGCGTCGCAGGCGGAGGACGAGTAGCCGAGGACTCCGCACCCGGACCCGCCCCCTACGCCCTGCGGGAGTGGGGGACCCCCAGCGCCTCGATCTCCCCCCACGGCCTGGCGGCCGTGGGTGGGGACACCCCCGGGACAGAGCCCGGGGGAGTGCCCCCGGTGGGGCGGGATTTCGCCGCGCGACATCAGCCCGTCCGGGGTCTCCCCCCACGCCCGCAGGGCACCGCGCGAAGCGCGGTACGGGGTCCGGGGCCTGCCCCGGTTACGGGAAAGGGCGGGGAGGGGAGTGTCACACCCCCGCCGACTCCTTCTGCGCGCGCCTGCGCACCGCGTCCTCGTCCGTCTCCGCGTCGTAGGTCACCAGCTTCGGCAGCACCGCCGCCAGGACCCCCACCGACGCCACACACGCCAGACCGCCGCCCCAGATCGCCGGGCGCGTGCCCGTCCAGCCCGCCATCGCCCCCGCACGGACCTGGCCCAGCTGGGGGCCGACGCTGTAGGACAGCACCTCGATGCCCGCGAGACGGCCGCGCAGCTCCTCCGGGATGGTCTGGTTCCAGATCGTCGAGCGGCCCAGCCCGCTCAGCATGTCGCCCGCGCCCGCGAACGCCAGGCACAGCAGCACCAGCCATACGTTGGAGAACCACCCCGCCGCCGCGACCGCCAGCCCCCAGCCGGCCGCGCCGAACACCACGAACAGACCGTGCCGCCGCACCCGTGAGGTCCAGCCGCTCGTCAGGCTCAGCAGCACGGAGCCGACGGAGCCCGCCGCGTACATGAGCCCCAGAGACCATTCCGCGTCCAGATCGTCCGCGAGGAACGGGAAGATCGTGTTCGGGAACGCCAGGAGCATCGCCGCCAGGTCGATCGCATAGGTCCCCAGCAGCACCGGCCTGCTCCACGCGTACCGCGCACCCTCGGCGATGCCCCGCAGGGACGGCTTGTCCGCATCGTGCGCGGGCGGCGCCGGTGCCAGTCGCAGGCACAGCAACACGGACACGGCGAAGCCGGCGATCGTGATCCCGTACGCCGTGGCATGGCCCGCGTACGCCACCACGATGCCCGCCAGTGCCGGGCCCGCGATCGCGCCGAGCTGCCAGCGCAGGGCGTTCAGCGCGGCCGCCGCGGTGAGCTGGTCGTGCGGCACGATCCGGGCCATCAGCGAGTCCAGCGCAGGGCGCTGCAGACCGGCGAGCGCGGAGACTCCGGCCGCGACCAGATACAGCGGCCACAGCATCGGCTCCGGCAGCAGTGCGTTCACCAGCAGGACCACGGCCAGCACGCCGAGCCCGGCCTCGGTGCCGAGGATCAGCCGGCGCCGGTCGACCGCGTCGGCGAGCGCCCCGCCGTACAGCCCGAAGACGATCAGCGGGACGAGTTCGACCGCGCCCATCGCCCCGACCGCGAGCGGCGAGTCCGTGAGGTCCTTGATCTGCAGCGGCAGCGCGATCATCGCCATGAAACTGCCGAAGTAGGTGACCAGGCCCTGCACCCACAGAAGCCGGAAGTCCGGTGAGGACCGCCACGGCGAGAGGTCGGGCAGTACGGCGGCAAGCTTCGAGGTCACGAAGGGCCATGCTCGGCGCACCTGGTCACCTGGGGCAACCGAATTTCGGCAGTCGCCCCGCCCTACCACCGCTCCGGCGGCGGCGACGTCAACTGGTCCGCCAGCCGCGACAGCCGGTCCCGGAACCGCAGCCGCCCACCGCCCCGCGGCGCGGGCACGCCGTTCTCGCCGGTCGCCGCGCTGACGAGGTGCTGCACGGTGTCGATGTCGACCCCCGCCTCCGCGGGAACCGTCAGCGCCTCGTGCGCCAGTCCGTGCACCTCCGGCTCCCCGCCGTCCAGCGCCAGCACGGTCGCACCTGCCCGCCGCGCGTCGTGCACCCGCTCCAGCAGCCCCGTGTCCGGCAGTTCGGGGGCCACCAGGAGCAGCGTCTCGCCGCGCCGGACCGCCTCCAGCCTGCCGAGGCCGACGGCCAGATGGTCGGGGCCGCCGGGCCGCGCCCGGTGGCGCACCAGCGTCGGGTTCAGCTCCGGCCGGCCCGACCACGCCGCCTCGTCCACCAGATGCGCGGCCAGATGCCACGGCTCGTACTCCTGCGTGCCCACCAGCAGCAGCCCGCCGCCCCGCTGCACCACGGACCCGCGCAGCGCCCCGGCGAAGCGCCTGGTCGCCGCGGGCCACTCGGTCCCGGCGAGCACCTCACGCAGCAGCGCGACACGTACGGCGTCCATGGGGCGGCATCCTGCCGCAAGCCCCGTCCCTGCACGGCCGGTTGGTGGCACTTCACCCGTACGGGACCGGCCGGAGCGCAGCGGTGGCGCCGACGCAGGCCGGGACGTGCCGTCCCGACCAGCCAGTAATGTCGGGACCATGACTACGAATGACAATCAGCCCGCCCCGGCCGCGCCGAAGGCCCCCGCGAAGGACCCCTGGGACCTCCCCGACGTCTCCGGCCTCGTCGTCGGTGTCCTCGGCGGCACCGGCGACCAGGGCCGGGGGCTCGCCTACCGGCTGGCCAGGGCCGGCCAGCGGGTGATCATCGGTTCGCGCGCCGCCGAGCGTGCCGAGGCCGCCGCCGGGGAGCTGGGCCTCGGCATCGAGGGCGCCGACAACGCCGAGTGCGCGCGTCGCAGCGACGTGGTGATCGTCGCGGTGCCGTGGGACGGGCACGCCAAGACGCTGGAGACGCTCCAGAAGGAGCTCGTCGGCAAGCTCGTCGTCGACTGCGTCAACCCGCTCGGCTTCGACAAGAAGGGCGCCTACGCGCTGAAGCCCGAGGAGGGCAGCGCCGCCGAGCAGGCCGCCGCCCTGCTGCCCGACTCGCGGGTGACCGCCGCGTTCCACCATCTGTCGGCCGTGCTGCTGCAGGACGAGTCGATCGACGAGATCGACACCGATGTGATGGTGCTCGGCGAGTCCCGCGCCGACACCGACATCGTGCAGGCGCTGGCGGGCCGTATCCCGGGCATGCGCGGAGTCTTCGCCGGCCGGTTGCGCAACGCCCACCAGGTCGAGTCGCTCGTCGCGAACCTGATCTCGGTCAACCGCCGCTACAAGGCGCACGCGGGTCTGCGCGTCACCGACGTGTGAGACGGTCCGGGGCATGGGGGACACTGGAGGGGCTTCACTCCCCCCGAAGGACCCGACAGGAGCCGCACCCCATGCCCCGCCTCGCACTCTTCTCCCTCGTCGTCTGCGCGCTCTCCGTCGCCGCGGCGGTGCTGTCGTTCGTGCAGGGCATGTGGCTCGGGATCGTCTGGGTGCTGCTCGCCGGCCTGTCGTCGAACATGGCCTGGTACTACCTGCGCCGGGCGAAGGCGCAGCGGCAGGCGGGCGTCCCGTCGGCGTGAGTCCCGTGCTGCGTCAGGGAGCGGCGCAGAAGTCGTTCTGTCCCTCCCAGAACGTGAACAGGTCCCTGCCGCAGTAGATCTCGATCTCGTGCACGCCCAGCGCGTTCATGACGCCGTAGATCGCGTCGAAGAACACCCCGTTGACCTCGGGGATCCACAGGATCACGAAGACGGCCAGCAGACCGAACGGAGCGAACGGCTCCACTTGGCGGCGCACCTTGTGCGACAGCCAGGGCTCGATCACTCCGTAGCCGTCCAGTCCCGGCACCGGCAGGAAGTTCAGGATCGCGGCCGTGACCTGCAGCATCGCCAGGAACGCGAGCGCGAGTCGGAACGGCAGCGGGACCCCGTCGAGCGCGTCCAGCCAGAACGGGGCGGTGCACACCGCGGCGAACAGCACGTTCGTCAGCGGGCCCGCCGCCGAGATCATGCTGTGCTTCCAGCGCCCACGGATGCGGTGGTGCTCGATGAAGACGGCACCGCCCGGCAGACCGATACCGCCCATGATCACGAAGATCACCGGCAGCACGATGCTCAACAGGGCGTGGGTGTACTTCAGCGGGTTGAGCGTCAGATAGCCCTTGGCGCCGACGGAGATGTCGCCGCCGTGCAGTGCGGTACGCGCATGCGCGTACTCGTGCAGACAGAGCGAGACCACCCACGCCGAGACGACGAACAGGAACACGGCGAGACCGGGACTGGACGCGAAGTCCGTCCACACCGCCCAGCCCGTCACCGCCATCACCGCGACGATCCCTATGAATACGGGACTGATCCTGCGGTCGCTGTGGCGCCTGGCAGCTGTGGTCATGAGGCGGGCTCCTGAAGTGCGGCGGGGATGTGCGGGTGGAGCGTACCGGTGGCCACCTTCGGGCCCGGCACGGGGAGAACGTCTCCGCGGACTCCACCGGTTCCTGCCCGCGGACCACGAACCGGCCCGGTGACGTTCCTGCCCGCGGACCACGAACCGGCCCGGTGACGTTCCTGTCCGCGGACCACGAACCGCACCGGGGACAATGGCCGGGTGCGCTTCTGCCTCCTCGGAACCACCCAGGCCCACCACGACGACGGGACACCCGTCGCGCTGGGCGGCGCCCGGCTGCGTGCCCTGCTGACCGTGCTCGCCCAGCGCGCCGGCCGGACCGTCCCCGTCGCCGTCCTCGTCGACGAGGTGTGGGAGGACGACCCCCCTGCCGACGCGCACGGAGCCGTGCAAGCCCTCGTCGGCAGGCTGCGCCGCGCGCTCGGGCCCGACGCCGTCGCCTCCGCCGAGAGCGGCTACCGGCTGTCCGCCGACGCGGACGACGTGGATCTGCACCGATTCGACCGGCTCGCGGGGGAGGGGGCGCAGGCGCTCGCCGACGGCGACGCGGCCAAGGCGGCGGCGCTTCTCGACGACGCGCTCGCCCTGTGGCGCGGGCCGGTGCTCGCCGATCTGCCGGACCGTACGGCCGCCGCTGCGCGCTGGGAGGCGAGACGACTGGAGGCCCGCCGCGCCCGGCTGGCGGCCGCCCTCGCGCTCGGCCGCGCTGACGAGGCCCTACCGGAGCTCGCCGATCTGTGCGAGGCGCACCCGCTGGACGAACCACTGCAAACCCTCCGTATCCGGGCGCTGCGGGACTCGGGCCGTCAGGCGCATGCGCTGGCCGCCTACGAGGAGGTACGGCGCCGGCTGGCGGACCGGCTCGGTGCGGACCCCGGGCCGGAACTCCGTGCACTGCAGGGCCGGTTGCTGGCGCCCGATGCGCCGCCGGTAGGAGGCAACCTGCCGGCCCGGCTCACCAGTTTCGTCGGCCGGGGACCCGACCTGCGAGAGATTCGCGACGACCTGTCCCGGGCACGTCTGGTGACCCTGCTCGGGCCCGGCGGCTCGGGCAAGACGCGGTTGTCACTCGAGGCGGCGGAAGCCGCCGCGCACCCCGACAGCCCGCACCCCGACAGTCCCTGGCCCGACGGGATATGGCTCGCCGAACTCGCGCCGGTCAACGATCCGGACACGGTGCCGGAAGCGGTGCTGACCGCGCTGGGGGCGCGCGAGACGGTCCTGCGCGGCGCGGGCGCGGAGGAGCTGAGGGCGGTGGACCGCCACGGGGACGACCCGGTCGTCCGCCTGGTCGAGTACTGCGCACGGCGCCGCATGCTGCTGCTCCTGGACAACTGCGAGCACGTGGTGGAGGCGGCGGCCACCCTGGCCGAACGGCTGCTGGCCCACTGCCCCGGCCTCACGATCCTCGCGACCAGTCGCGAGCCGCTGGGAGTGCCGGGCGAACGGGTCCGCCCGGTCGACCCGCTGCCGGACCCGATGGCGCTGCGGCTGCTCGCCGACCGGGGCGCGGCGGCGAGGCCGGGCTTCCGGGTGGACGCGGACGAGGCGACGGCCGCTGCGTGCGAGGAGATCTGCCGCCGCCTGGACGGCCTTCCACTCGCCATCGAACTGGCGGCTGCCCGGCTGCGGATGCTGACGCCGCGCCAGATCGCCGACCGGCTGGACGACCGCTTCCGCCTCCTGACGAGCGGTGCCCGCACGGTCCTGCCCCGCCAGCAGACGCTGCGCGCGGTCGTCGACTGGTCATGGGACCTCCTCGACGCCCCTGAACGGGCGGTCCTGCGCCGCCTGGCGGTCTTCGCGGGCGGCTGCGACCTCCCCGCCGCGGAATCGGTCTGCGCCGGCCCCGCCCACCGGGGCGAGTCACCGCCCCCGCCGGGCACTTCTCCCTCCCTCCCCGCGGCGACCGCGTCCGAGGCCGTCCCGTGGTGCGACGTCACGGACGTCGTCGGTTCCCTTGTCGACAAGTCGCTCGTCGTCGCCGCCCCCGATCATCGTGGGCACATGCGGTACCGGTTGCTCGAGACCGTCGCCGAGTACGCCGCCGGGCGTCTCGACGAGGCCCGTGAGCGAAGTGCCGTCGAGCGTCGGCATCTTGTGCACTACCGCGAGCTCGCCCGTTCCACCGATCCCCTCCTGCGCGGGCCAGGGCAGCGCGACGCCGTCGACAGGCTGGAGCTGGAGTACGAGAACCTGCGCACCGCACTGCGCCGGGCGGTCGAGGCCCACGACGAGCACGAGGTGCTCTGCCTCGTGCTGTCACTCGGCTGGTACTGGCAGATGCGCGACCTCCGCGCCGAGGCCCGCCACTGGTCGGGGGCCGCCGCCGGACTGGGGCCGGACCCGTTCGGGCCCGGCGCCCGCCCCGCGCCTCCGCTGGACGAGCGCTGCATCGACACACCACCGCCCATGCGGCAGGAAATCCTCGAGGAGGCCCGCCGCGGCGTCGCGCTGATGCGGATGGCAACCATGGAACACGGGGTGGAGGACTGGACCACTCCGCAGCGGCAGGTGTGGCTGCGTTCCCTCGTCGGCACGTACCGTCCGGGGCTGCCGCAGACCTGCCGTTTCCCCGGCTCGCTCTGGTTCTTCGCGCTCATGATGACCGGCGAGGTCGATCTGCTGATGCGCGTCCTCGACGAGTCGGTGCGTGTCGCGGACGAGAAGCGCCTGGAATGGGAGTTGGCCGGCACGCTCCAGATGCGGGCCAACGTGTTCGCCAACCGCAGCGAGTCGGCCGCTGCCGCCCTCCGGGACGCCAACCGCAGCCTGGAGATCTACGAACGGATCGGTGACGGCTGGGGCGCCGCCGAGGCGCTCTCGGTCCGTGGCGAGGCGTACGAGCAGCGCGGCGAGTACGAGCAGGCCGCGGCCGACTACGCGACCGCCGTCGGCCACGCCAGGATTCTTGGCGCGCAGAGCCAGATCGGCGTGCTGCGGACCCGGTACGCCGCGGCGATCCTGGAGACCGGCCGCGGCGAGGAGGGCGAGGCGATCCTGCGTGAGGTGCTCGCCGGGAGCGCCCCGCAGATGGGCCACGAGGGCATGCCGATGGCCCGGCTGTTCCTCGCCGTCCGGCTCGGCCGCACCGGCCGCACCGCCGAGGCCCGCGAGCATCTCGCTCTGCTGCTCGGCGAGTTCCGTACGGACACTCTCGCGTTCCTGGAAGGCGTGGTGGTCGGCTGCGTCGCCTGGCTCGACGTGCTCGACGGCCGCCACGCCGAGGCGCTGGAGGGCCTGCGGGCCGCCATGGAGCACGCCCTCACACCGCTGTCGATGATGATCGCGCCGCATGCCCCCGCGACCCACCTGCTCACCACGGCCATGGCGTTGACCGGCCTGGGCGGGGAGGAAAGGGTCCGCTGCGCCGCCCGCCTGATCGGCGCCTATGCGGTCCTCGTGCCGCCCGCCCACGTCCCGGCACCGCTGGAGCGGGAGAATCGCGTGCTCGGCGAGCACGCCGCACGCGCCGCCCTGGGCGATGCCGCCTTCGAGGCCGCGTACGCCGAAGGCGGCGGCCTCGGTCTGGAGGAGGCCACCGCCCTCGTGCGCGACGCGCGCTGAAACGCCGGACGTCACGTCTTCCTGCGGAACTTCGCGACCGCGAGCGGAGCCGTCACCACCGTGATCGCCGCCGCCCACGCCAGCGTCATCCACACCGAGTGGGCCACCGGCCCGCCGTTGATGAGGTTCCGTGCCGCGTCCGCGAGATTGGACAGCGGGTTGTACTCCGTGAACGACTCCAGCCAGCCCGGCATCGTCGTCGGCGGGGTGAAGATCGACGAACCGAACTGCAGCGGCATCAGCACCAGCATCGCCATCCCCTGGACGGCCTGCGCCGTCTTCATCGTCAGCCCCAGCAGAATGAAGATCCACGTCAGCGAGGCGCCGAACAGCAGGGAGAGTCCGACGGCCGCGAGCAGGCCGAGCACGGACGTCCTGATCTCCAGGCCGAGCGCGAAGCCCATGCCCAGCAGGATCGTGATGGCGACCAGCATCCGGCCGACCTCGACCACGATCTTCGCGACGAGAACCGACGACCGGGCGATGGGCATGGTCCGGAACCGGTCCATCACCCCCTTGCGGAAGTCGTCGTTGATCCCCGTGCCGACGGACATGGCGATGTTCATGCCCATCATCGCCATCAGGCCGGGGACGACGTAGTTGACGTACACGTCCTGGTTGCCCTTGCCGGCGATCGCGCCGCCGAAGACGTACACGAACAGCAGGGTGAAGACGATGGGCATCAGCACGGCGTCGAACATCGACTCCGGGTCCTGCTTGATCTGCATGATGTTGCGGCGCACCAGCGCGCCGATGTGCCGCAGGTTGGACCGCATGCCGATCCGGCCCTCTCCCGGAGGAACGGTGGCGGGGGCGGTGATCGTTGCCGCGCTCATGCCGCGACCTCCTCGGGGATCGTGCGGTCCGCCTCGGTGACCGGCGCGGCCTTCTCGCCGGTGATGGCCAGGAACACCTCGTCCAGGCTGGGCAGTTGGGTGCCGATGTGCGCGATGCCGAAGCCGCCGCCGCCCAGCAGACCGACGACCGAGGTCAGCTGGGTGTCGCTGAGGATCGGTACGTACAGCTGTCCCTCGTCGGGAACGATGTGCACCCCGGCGATGCCGTCGAGTCCCGCCTCGGCCACCGCCCGTGCCATGGCGGGGAGTTGGGCCGGGTCGCCCGTCCTGATCTGCAGCGTGCGGCCGCCGACCTTCGCCTTGAGCTCGTCCACCGCGCCGTTGGCGATGACCCGCCCGCGGTCGATGACGGTCAGCTCGCTCGCGAGCTGCTCGGCCTCCTCCATGTACTGGGTGGTGAGCAGCACCGTCGCGCCCTCGGCGACCATGCGCTGCACCTCGTCCCAGACCTCGTTGCGGGTGCGGGGGTCGAGTCCGGTCGTCGGCTCGTCCAGGAACAGCACGGCGGGTCTGCCGATCATCGAGGCGGCCAGGTCGAGCCGGCGGCGCATCCCGCCCGAGTAGGTCATCGCCGCGCGCTTCGCGGCCTCGGTCAGCGAGAAGCGTTCAAGCAGCTCGTCGGCCCGGCGGCGGGCGTCCTTGCGGGGCAGATCGAGCAGCCGCCCGATCATGTACAGGTTCTCCCAGCCGGACAGCTTCTCGTCGACGGAGGCGTACTGCCCGGTGAGCCCGATGGTCCGGCGCAGCTGCCGCGGTCGGAGGACGACGTCGTGGCCCCCGACGGTCGCGCGCCCCGCGTCCGGGACGATCAGGGTCGACAGGCAGCGTACGAGGGTGGTCTTGCCGGCGCCGTTGGGGCCGAGGACACCGAGGACGGTCCCTTCGCGGACGTCGAGGTCCACGCCGTCCAGCGCCTTCGTATCGCCGTAGTGCTTCACGAGGCCCCGGACCTCGACGGCGTTCTTGTCGGTTCGTGTCATGCCGGCCACGGTGCCGTGCTGCGCCGACAGAACGCCGACAGCCGTCCGACAGGATGCCGACGGCTGTCGTTGTCGCAGGTCAGGGGGGTGTCACTGCTTGGCGTAGTCCCCGAATCCGACCCAGTCGAGCATGACGCAGGGCTCGTCCCCGACGACGTACGCGTCGTGGCCGGGCTTGACGATGAGGAACTGGCCGGGTTCCGCGTCGGTCGTCTCGCCGTCGTCCATGGTGATCTTCATCCGGCCGCTGACGACGTATCCCACATGGGCGGCCATACAGCTGTCGGTGCCCGCGATGGGCTTGACGTGGGTGGACCAGCGCCAGCCCGGTTCGAATACGGCCCGACCGACCGGCCCGTGCTCCGTGTTGAAGAGGTCGAGCCTCCCCTTCCCGTCCTTGAACTCTCGTCGTTCGTCGGCCGAGTCGAAATTCCTGGTCACAATTCCGGCCATGATCATGCGCCTCCTGGTGGCGCGTGCGATGGGCCCCGAGTCCACTTCTCACACTACGCCGGGCCCCGGTTCGCCGATCCATGCCGACCATGCCGACAGCCCGCCGACGGGGGAAGATCGACGGGCTGCCGTGGTGCCGGAAATGGTCAGTGGAACGTGTGCTCCTCCTGCGGGAACGCCCCGCCGGCGACGTCCTCGGCGAACGCCTTCGCCGCATCGCCCAGCGTCGTGCGCAGGTCGGCGTACTGCTTGGTGAACCGCGGCACCTTGCCGCCGGTCATGCCTGCCATGTCGGTCCACACCAGGACCTGTGCGTCGGTGTCGGGCCCGGCGCCGATCCCGATCGTCGGGATGTGCAGGGAGCGGGTGACCTCGGCGGCAACCTCGGCCGGTACGAGCTCCAGCACGACGGCGAACGCGCCCGCGTCCTGCGCCGCCTTGGCGTCCCGGATCAGCCGGTGGGCGGCCTCGTCACCGCGGCCCTGGACGCGGTAGCCCATGGTGTTCACGGACTGCGGGGTCAGCCCCAGGTGGGAGACGACCGGGATGCCGGACTCGACGATCAGCTCGGTCTGCGCGAGGGAGCGCTCGCCGCCCTCCAGCTTGACGGCGCCGACGCCCGCCTCCTTGACCAGCCGGGTGGCGTTGCGCAGCGCCTGGACCGGGCCCTCCTGGTACGAGCCGAACGGCAGGTCGCCGACGATCATGGCCCGCTTGGTTCCCCGCACGACAGCGGCGGACAGCAGGGTCATCTCGTCCATCGTGACCGGCACGGTGGTCTCGTAACCGAGGTGGCAGTTGCCCATCGAGTCCCCGACGAGCATGACCGGGATGCCGGCCTCGTCGAAGACGGACGCCGTCATCGCGTCGTAGGCGGTGAGCATGGGCCACTTCTCACCGCGCTCCTTGGCTGCGGTGATGTCGTGGACGGTGATGCGGCGCCGCTGCGTGCCGCCGTACAGCGCCTTGCTGTCGGACGGGCGGGCGGTGGGGTCGTTCTGCGCAGCCTGAAGCGTCATGGCTGATCGGCTCCTTGTTGTCATCTCGAGGCGCCCTTACGGCGTCCCCGGATCCCCTCCATGGTGGCACCTCGTGCCGCCCCCGCGAAAGAGGGACCCGACACGTTGCTTCCGACTTCCTATACGAGACGGTCTCGTATCGAAATGACTTACGCTGCCCCCATGACCCTCCCGTCCGGACCTTCCCCCACGCCCCGGATTCCTGAAGCCGTCCACCGCCGCCGGTGGGCGATCCTCACGGTACTGATGTTGAGCCTGCTCATCGTGGTACTGGACAACTCGATCCTGAACGTGGCGGTCAAGACCCTTGCGAGCCCCGCACCGCACGGCCTCGGCGCCACTCAGAGCGAAATCGAATGGGCCATCAACGCGTACACGCTCGTCTTCGCGGGTCTGCTCTTCACCGCCGGCCTGCTGGGCGACCGCATCGGCCGGAAAAAGGTCCTGCTCTTCGGTGTCCTCGTCTTCGGCCTCGGCTCGGCGCTCGCCGCGCTCTCGGATTCGCCCGCCGAGCTCGTCGCCTACCGGGCGCTCATGGGCGTCGGCGGCGCCTTCGTGATGCCGGCCTCGCTCGCCGTACTGATGAACGTCTTCGAACGCGACGAGCAGGCCAGGGCCCTCGGCATCTGGGCGGGCAGCGTCGGTGTCGCGATCGCTGTCGGCCCGGTCACCGGCGGACTGCTCCTCGACCACTTCTGGTGGGGCTCCATCTTCCTGATCAACGTGCCGGTCGCCGTCCTCGCCCTCGTCTTCATGGCCCTGCTGGTCCCGGAATCCAAGGATCCCGAGCCGGGCCGGATGGATCTCGTCGGCGTCTCTCTGTCGATCGTCGGCCTGGTGCTGCTGGTGTACGGGATCATCCGCTGGGGCGAGCTCGGGGACGCGGCCGACCCGACCGTCCTGCTCCCGGTCGGCGCGGGGCTCGTGGTGCTCGTCGGCTTCGTGCTGTACGAGAGGCGCTGCGACCATCCCGCCCTCGACCTGGCGTATTTCAGGAACCCCGCCTTCGGCGCGGCAGTGGGAGCGGTCGCCCTCGTCTTCTTCGCGCTGATGGGCCTGACCTTCTTCTCCGCCTTCTATCTGCAGAGCGCGCGCGGCTACACCGCCCTGCAGGCCGGACTGCTCATCGTCCCCGTGGCCGTGGCGCAGATGTTCTTCGCGCCGCGGGCCCGGCTGGCCGTGGGCCGCTTCGGCACCAGGGTCACCTGTACGGCGGGCATGCTGCTGCTCGCGGCCGGCCTCGCGGCGTTCGCGCTGTTCGACACCACGACCCCGCTGTGGGTGCTCGAGATCGCCTTCTTCGTGCAGGGCATGGGCATGGCACTCGTCATGACACCGGTGACGGTCACCGTGATGCAGCTGCTGCCCCGCGAGAAGGCCGGCTCGGGCAGCGCGGTCAACAACACCTTCCGCCAGATCGGCGGCGCGCTCGGGGTGGCCGTACTCGGCTCGCTGCTGTCCGCGCGCTACCGGGTCGGGATCGAGGGGCGGCTCGACGCCGTCCCGGCGGATGCGCGGGCGGAGGCGAGCGAGTCGATCGAGGCCACCCTCGCCGCCGCGGAGAAGCTCGGCCCGGCAGGCAGGGCGCTGATCGCCCCGGCGAACGAGTCCTTCCTCGCGGCGATGCACCTGGCCGCCCTGGGCTCGGCGGCCGTCGCCCTCATCGGTGCGGTCGTGGTCGGACTCTGCCTTCCACGCAGGGAACCGGCAGCCCCGGCGCCCGCGGACGAGCCCCTCGCCACGGAAGGGGCGAGCTGGTAGTGACGCGTGCGGCGGCCGGCGGCGCCCACGGTGCGCCGGGGACCCGCGGCCCGGGCGTCCGAGGGTGCTTCGGCGCCCGAGGAATGCCGGGGGACAATGGTCACCACACGGCGGGAGGAGGAACGACAGTGCCCCGGGGGCAGCAGGAGGATGCGCGGCAGCGCACGACCCGCAACACGGCGGCACGGCGCGGACGGCCGCGCAGCGAGGAAGCCGAGAGGTCCATCATCGATGCCGTCGCGCACCTCCTCGAGGACGGAGTGTCCATCTCCGAACTGTCCATGGAGCGCATCGCACGCACCGCCGGTGTCGGCAAGGCAACCATCTACCGCCGCTGGGAGGGCAAGGAGTCACTCCTCGTCGACGTGGTCCGCTCGATGGAGCCCGACGATCCGCCCCTGCCCGGCACCTCCGTGCGCGACGACCTCGTCGCCCTCGTCGAGACGCTGCGGCAGCGCAGCCTCGCCAAACGCTCCTCCGCCCTGCTCCACAACGTCTTCGCGCAGATGCAGAGTTATCCCCAGTTGTGGGAGATGTACCACCGCACCGCCGTGGCGCCCCGCCGCCGGCGGATGGAGGCGGTCCTGCGCCGCGGTGTCGAGAGCGGCGAGATCCGCGCCGATGTCGACTTCGACCTCCTCGGCGACCTGTTCGTGGGGCCCATGCTGGTCCGCACGGTGATGCGCCCCGAGTACAGTCCCGGCCCCGGCAGTGCAGAGCTGATCGTCGACATCGTGCTCGGCGGTGTGCGGCCGCACGGCTGAACCGGGCCGCGTTCATGGCGCCGCGCCGCGAATGTGCGCGTTCTGTCACAGCCGTCCCACCAGGGTCGATACCCGGAACCCCGGGCGCGAACCGGTCGTCATCGAGGCAGTACGGCCGTCCCCGGACGGCGGAGTGACCACCGGTCATCGCCTAGGGTGCCCAGGGGCCCTAGGGTCCTTGGGAGGGCCCGGGACCACGGCATGCGCCGCACGGCGGGACCGGCGTGACAGCAAGGCAGTGAGGACAGCTTTATGACGCAGGCGTACACGGCGGATACGGGGAACGGCCGGACGAGCACGCGGCCGTCCGGATCCCGGGTGCGGGACCTGCTCGACCGTCTGCGCACCGGTGGCGGCGGGGACGGCGCGGGCATGTGGCGGCGCGGCATCCTCCTCGCGCTGCTCGCCGTGCTGATCGCCTTCCTCATGATCCTGCACGCCCAGATCCCCAACAGGATCGGCAACCTCGGCAGCCTCACCGAGACGTTCCTGCCCTGGTTCGGCGTGTTCGTGCCGCTGATCCTCGTCGCCGCGCTGCTGCGCCGTTCCGCCACCGCGCTGATCGCGCTGCTGCTGCCACTGGTCGTCTGGCTGAACCTCTTCGGCGGTCTGCTCACCGGCAAGTCCGCGGCGAGCGGCGGCGATCTGACAGTCGCGACGCACAACGTCAACGCCGAGAACAACGACCCCGCAGGCACCGCCAAGGACGTCGCGGCGTCCGGCGCCGACGTGATCGCGTTGCAGGAACTGCCCGCCGGGCAGGTGGCGACGTACGAGCAGGCTCTGGCGGACACGTACAAGTACCACGCGGTCGAGGGCACCGTCGGGCTGTGGAGCAAGTACCCCCTGACTGGCACGTCCGCGGTGGACATCCGGCTGGGCTGGACCCGCGCGATGCGCGCCACGGTCGCGGCGCCGGGCGGCGAGGTCGCCGTGTACGTCGCGCATCTGCCCTCCGTGCGCGTGAAGCTCAACGCGGGTTTCACCGCCAACCAGCGCGACAACAGCGCGGACGCCCTGGGGGAGGCGATCGCGGACGAGCGACATGAACGCGTCGTGCTGCTCGGGGACCTCAACGGCACCATGAACGACCGCTCGTTGAACGCGGTCACCTCCCAGATGCGCTCGACACAGGGCGCGGCGGGGGACGGCTTCGGCTTCAGCTGGCCGGCGGCGTTCCCGATGGCCCGGATCGACCAGATCATGGTCAAGGGCGTGGAACCGGTGTCGTCGTGGACCCTGCCGCGCACCCCCAGTGACCACCTGCCGATCGCGGCCCGGGTCCGTCTCTGACGGCCGGGGCCGGGACCGGGCGTGCCCGGGGCACGGCCGGCGCTGTGACCGGGACAACCTTCCCGCAACCGATCGTTCACCGCGGGGAACAAAACATCTGAGACCATTTGTTCCGAGAACGAACTTAACTCGGAAAGGCTCACCCCGTGCCCTTGGCGCTCCTCGCCCTCGCCATATCCGCCTTCGGCATCGGAACCACCGAATTCGTCATGATGGGGCTCCTGCCCAACGTCGCCGACGATCTCGGGACCTCCGTCCCCTCCGCCGGCCACCTCGTCTCCGCCTACGCCCTCGGTGTCGTCGTCGGCGCCCCGCTGCTGACCGCACTCGGCTCGCGCATACCCCGCAAGCGGATGCTCCTGCTGCTGATGGCCCTGTTCACCGTCGGCAACCTGGCCTCCGCCCTCGCGCCCGGCTTCGGCACCCTGCTCGCCGGGCGTGTGCTCGCCGGGCTGCCGCACGGCGCGTTCTTCGGCGTCGGTGCCGTCGTCGCGGCCCGGCTGGTCGAGGAGGGACGGCAGGCCCGCGCCGTGGCCACCATGTTCCTCGGCCTCACCGTCGCCAACATCGTCGGCGTCCCCGCCGCGACCGCGCTCGGCCAGCAGCTCGGCTGGCGTGCCACGTTCCTCGTAGTCACCGCCATCGGCCTCGTCTCCATGGCCGCCCTGGCCCGGCTCGTCCCGCACATGCCGCTCGAAGCGCACCAGAGCGTCGGCCGCGAGCTGCGCGCCCTCGGCAACCGTCAGGTTCTGCTCGGCCTGCTGACCGCGGTCTTCGGATTCGCGGGCGTCTTCGCCGTGTACTCGTACCTCGCCTCGATGACGACCGGGGCGATGGGACTCGGCGAGTCCTCCGTGACACTCGTCCTCGCCCTGTTCGGCATCGGCATGACCCTCGGCGCCCTCGCCGCGGGGCCGCTGACGGACCGGGCGCTGCGGCCCACCCTGTACGGATCGCTGACCGCACTCGCTCTGGTCCTGGCCGCTTTCCCGTTCACGGTGCACATCACCTGGCTCGCCCTCGTCGCCGTCGCCGTCCTCGGCGCGGTCGGCTTCCTGACCACCACACCGCTGCAGATGCTGGTGATGCGCAAGGCGCAGGACGCCCCGACCCTGGCGTCCGCCTCCAACCACTCGGCGTTCAACCTCGCCAACGCGGGCGGTGCCTGGCTTGGCGGGGCGGCCATCGCGGCGGGCTGGGGCTGGACGTCCCCCGCCTACGTCGGTGCGGTCCTGACGGTGGTGGGCCTGGGCATCGCCGCACTGGCCGGCTTCCTCGACCGTACGGAGAAGGGGGCCTCCCGCCTGATCGCGGGAAGCCCCCTCGCCGGGACCGGGACCGGGACCGTCAGCCGGACGTCGTCTCGCGCCAGCGGTTCGTGATCGGCAGCCGCCGGTCCTTGCCGAAACCCTTCGCCGAGATCTTGGTGCCCGGCGGGTACTGGCGCCGCTTGTACTCCGCCGTGTCCACCATTCGCAGCGTCTTCGCCACCAGCTCCTCGTCGAAGCCGGCCGCGACGATCGCGTCCTTGCCCTGGTCCCGGTCGACGTACAGCTCCAGGATCCGGTCCAGCACGTCGTAGTCGGGCAGGGAGTCGGTGTCCACCTGCCCCGGGCGCAGCTCGGCGCTCGGCGGCTTGGTGATCGACGCCTCCGGGATCGGCGGGGCCTGCCCACGCTCCTCGGCGGCGCGGTTGCGCCACTGCGCGAGCCGGAAGACGGTCGTCTTGTACACGTCCTTGATCGGCCCGTACGCACCGACCGAGTCGCCGTACAGCGTCGAATACCCCACCGCCAGCTCGGACTTGTTGCCGGGCGCGAGCACGATGTGGCCCTCCTGGTTGGAGATCGCCATCAGCATCGTGCCGCGCAGCCGCGACTGCAGGTTCTCCTCCGCGAGACCGGTGAGACCGAGTGCACCCATGTACGCGTCGAACATCGACTCGATCGGCACGGTGCGGAAGTTCAGACCGGTCCTGCGGGCCAGCTCGGCGGCATCGCCCTTGGAGTGGTCGGAGCTGTACTTGGACGGCATGGAGACGCCGTACACGTTCTGAGCGCCCAGCGCGTCGCAGGCGATCGCGGCGACGAGCGCGGAGTCGATGCCGCCCGAAAGGCCGATGACCACGGACCGGAAGCCGTTCTTGGCGGCGTACGCGCGCAGGCCGACGACCAGCGCGGAGTACACCTCCTCGTCGTCGTCGAGCCGGTCGGCGTAGCCGCCCGCGAGCTCGGCGTCGTACGCGGGCAGCGGCTCCTCGGAGAGCACGACGCGGTCGATGCGCAGTCCGTCGTCGACGACGCCGGTGGGCGCCTCGGCCGCGGCGGCGGGCAGCTCCAGGTCGAGGACGACGCACCCCTCGGCGAACTGCGGGGCGCGTGCGATCACTTCACCGTCGGCGCCGACGACGATCGAGTCCCCGTCGAAGACCAGCTCGTCCTGTCCGCCGATCATGGCGAGGTAGGCGGTGGTGCAGCCCGCCTCCTGGGCGCGCTTGCGCACCAGCTCGAGCCGGGTGTCGTCCTTCTCCCGCTCGTACGGCGAGGCGTTGACCGAGATCAGCAGCCCGGCACCGGCGCTGCGGGCGGCGGGCACGCGGCCGCCGTCCTGCCAGAGGTCCTCGCAGATCGCGAGCGCGACATCGACGCCGTGCACGCGGATCACGGGCATCGTGTCGCCCGGCACGAAGTAGCGGAACTCGTCGAAGACGCCGTAGTTGGGGAGGTGGTGCTTGGCGAACGTCAGCACCACCTCACCGCGATGGAGCACGGCAGCGGCGTTGCGCGGGGCGCCGGCGGGCTGCCCGTACTTGGGCTGCGCCGTCTCGGAACGGTCCAGATACCCGACGACGACCGGCAGTTCGCCGAACCCCTCGGCGGCGAGCCGCGAGGCGAGTGCGCGCAGCGCGGAGCGGGAGGCTTCGACGAAGGACGACCGCAGGGCGAGGTCCTCGACGGGGTAGCCGGTCAGCACCATCTCGGGGAAGGCGACAAGGTGCGCCCCCTGCGCTGCGGCGTGCCGGGTCCAGTGGACGATCGCCTCGGCGTTGCCGGCGAGATCGCCGACGGTCGAGTCGATCTGATTCAGGGCGAGACGTAGTTGAGGCACGGGGCCAGTGTAATCGTCTTACTGACGCGATGTCCTTCCGGAGGGGAAAGCCACCGCTGCGGACCCGCGCCCCACCCGCTACATGCGGGGGCCGGACTCCGCGTACACCCGTTCCGCCCACGCCGCGATCTGGTCCTCGCTCAGGTGCTGTGCAAGATCCGCCTCGCTGATCATCCCCACCAGCCGCTTGTTCTCGATCACCGGCAGTCGCCGGATCTGGTGGCCCTGCATCGCGCAGTACGTCCCGTACGTCCGCCCCCGCCTCGATCCAGCGCGGCGTGCCCTTCGCCATGTCGCCCGCGGTCGCCCGCGACGGGTCGTGGCCCATGGCCACGCAGCCGACGACGATGTCCCGGTCGGTGAGAATGCCGCACAGACGCTCCTCGGCGTCCGCGATGGGCAGGGCGCCCACGTTCAGGTCGCGCATCGGGATGCCGTCGAAAGGCCCCGAGCCACCCCGCGCCGTTCGGAGTACGCGACCGCTGCAGCCCTCCGGCGAGGGGCGGCGGGAACTCCTCGTGCACTCACCGCGTCGTATGGATCAGCGGGTCATGTGACCGATGACCCCGACGTACTTACGAGACGCACTTACGAGGGGAGCCGTGCATGCCCGTCACGCTGGGCGAGGAGATCATGCTGCTGTCGCTGGACGACGAGTCCGGGGCCGCGAAGGACAGGAGCTCCGCGGCCTGGGCCGTCGCCGGCGGCATTCTGCTGGATCTGGCCATGGCGGGACGGGTTTCCGTCGCCGACAAGTGCCTGCGGACGGTCGACCAGACGCCGACCGGCATCGCCCTCCTCGACGGACGCCTCCGGCAGATCGGCGACTGGACGGCGAACCGCCGCAAGGCCAAGCTCGTCAACTGGCTGACCAAGGACCAGAGCAAGGCGCCGCGTGCCGCGCTCGACAGCCTCGTCGCCCACGGCCTCGTCACCGAGGAGCGGCACAACGCCCTGGGCATCTTCCCGGTGCGCCGCTACCCCGAGGCGAACGGCGAGGTGGAGCGGGAGCTGCGCGAGCGGCTGTCCGCGGCCGTCCTCGGCGGCGGCGAGCCGACGACCGCACCGCGGGGCTCGTCGCCCTGGTGCACGGGGCGAAGCTGCACCGGATCGCGTTCCCCGATGTGCCGCGCAAGAAGGTCGAGCCCCGGATGAAGGAGATCGCCGACGGGCAGTGGGCCGGCGACGGCATCCGTGAGGCGATCCGCAACATGCAGGCGGCGATGGTGGCCGTCACCGTGGCCACGGTCGCGGCCGCGGGCTGACGGCCGGGACGGACAGGAAGGGCCCGGTCCGACACCGTGAGGTGTCGGACCGGGCCCTGTCCGTGCATCGGCGTCATGTGCGCGGCTGCGCACCCCGCTTCTTCAGCAGGTCGACCATCAGCTCGACCTCCGAGCGCTGCGCGTCGACCATGGTCTGCGCCAGATTGCGCTCCGCGGAGACGTCGCAGAGCTTCACGCAGCCCTCCGCCATCGCCACGCCACCGTTGTGGTGGTTGATCATCAGCTGGAGGTAGAGGACCTCGGCCTGCTTGCCGCTGAGCGTGCCCAGCCGCTCCAGGTCGGCCTTCGTCGCCATGCCAGGCATCGCCGGGGCGTCGTCGGCCGCAACGGCACCGTGTCCGCCGTGACCGGAGTCGGCACCGCTGCTCATCCAGTCCATCGGCGCGCGGTCGGGCGCGATCTTCGGCAGCTCCCACAGATCCAGCCAGCCCAGCATCATCCCGCGCTGGTTGGCCTGGGTGTTGGCGATGTCGTAGGCAAGCCTGCGCACCTCGTCGTCCTTCGTCCGGTCCCGGACGATGAACGACATCTCCACCGCCTGCTGATGGTGGACCGACATGTCACGCGCGAACCCGGCGTCCGCCGAGCCCATCTTCGGCGTACGGGAGGCGGGCGCGTCCCCGCCCGCGGAGGCCATCGTGGCGGCCCCCGCGAACAGCAGCGCCAGCACCATCGCCGCTATGGCGGCCCAGTGCGTACGCGTCATGCGCATCACTTCCCGCTCAGTCCGCTCGTGCAGGCCGCACCGGGCTCGGGCGTCTGCGGGCCCTGGACGTACTTGGTGAAGAACTGGTTCACCCGCGGGTCGTCGGCCGAGTCGACCGTGACCTGCTTGCCCCAGGCGCTCAGCATGATCGCGCCCTTCTGGTCCTTGAACGGGCTCATCAGCGAGTACGGCGTGTCCTCGACCTTGGTGGCGAGCTTCGTGACGTCGGCGTCGGAGGCCTTGTCGGTGTACGTCACCCAGACCGCGCCGTGCTCCAGCGAGTGGACGGCGTTCACCTCGGGGACCGGCTCCTTGTAGACGTTGCCGTCGCAGTTCATCCACGCCTGGTGGTGGTCGCCGCCGACCGGGGGCTTCATGTCGTACGCGACGGTGGTGTCGACGTGCTTGCGGCCGAGCTTCTTGGCGTCCCAGGTCTGTTCGCCGGTGATGGGCGCCTTGGCGGCCGCGGCCTCCTTGTCCTTCTCCTCGGACTTCTTGTTGAGGACGAAGGCGCCGAAGCCGACGAGCGCGGCGACGACGACGGTACTGATGCCGATCACGACGATGCGGTTGCGGCGCTCGCGGGCCTGCTCGGCGCGGCGCATCTGCTCTATTCGGGCCCGGCGCTCGTTGGTGGTGTTGCGGGAAGCCATCGTGGGTCGTCCTTCGTGAGGTCTGCGGGGTTGTGGTCGGTGCGCGGGAGGGCGTGCGGGGCTGTCACGCCCGCAGCACCTGAAGGACGTGCAGATCGGGGGCGCGGGGCAGCGCTCCGGCCCACTGCGGCCGGCCGGACACGGCCGGCGACACGGTGTACGGGAGAGCGACGCCCGCATCGAGCGGGGCGTCGAGAGGCGGGGCCGTGAGCACGGCCTGGCTCAGCACCGGCAGGAGACCGCAGTCGCCACGGTCGTACGGACATGTGAACGCGGCCGTGGGCTCGGGACCTTGTCCGGCAGCGGCGACACCGTGCGGCGGCGATCCCGCCGCGTCGTGGTGGGGTGCCGGGCCGGAAGGTGCGAGGCAGAGGAAGAGCGCGCCGAGGAGCGTCGCCACGGAGCTCAGCAGAGCCGTGGGACGCGCGCTGCGCGAGACGCGGTCGCTCCGCGAACCCCTCATGAGCCGAGATCGTAGTCGGCGCACCGGGCGCAGGGGCCACACGGGGACGGAAACCTGACAACTCGGAGGGCGGACAACGGCGCGAACCGGCGAAAGGCCCCGCCGCGTGGAGCGGCGGGGCCTTCGGCCACGGATCAGACAGGCTGCGGCGCCCGGCCCTGGTCGGCCGCCTCCAGCGGGTCCGGCCGCGTCCCGGAGCGGAACAGCCGCCCCGGCCACCAGAACCAGCGCCCCAGATCCAGTGCCAGCGCCGGCACCAGCACGGTACGGACGAGGAAGGTGTCGAGCAGGACGCCGATGCCCACGAGCACGCCCATCTGCGCCATGGTCACCAGCGGCAGTCCGGCGAACACGGCGAACGTCGCAGCCAGTACGACACCCGCGCTGGTGATCACGCCCCCGGTGGTCGTCAGTCCCTCCAGCACCCCGCGTGCGAGGCCGAGGCGCTCCGACTCCTCCCGCACCCGGTGCATCAGGAAGATGTTGTAGTCGATACCGAGGGCCACCAGGAACACGAAGCCCAGCAGCGGGATCGACCAGTCCACGCCCGCGAAACCGAGGACGTGCTCGAAGAGCAGGTTCGAGGCGCCGAGCGCCGCGAAGTAGGACAGGACGACCGTCGCCAGGAGCAGCACCGGGGCGACGATCACCCGCAGCAGCCACACCAGCACCAGAAGCACCACGAGCAGAACCACCGGGATGACGGTCCGAAGATCGCGGTCGGCGGCCCGCTGGGTGTCCAGCGTCTGCGCGGTCGTGCCGCCCACCAGGGCGTCTGCGCCCTCGACTCTGTCCACCGCGGTGCGCAGGGCGTCCACGGTGTCCTTCGCGGCGTCGCTGTCCGGGGCGTTGTCGAGGACCACGCTCAGGGTCGCCAGCTTCCCGTCCCGCGTACGCTCGCCGTCCTCCACGCGGGCGACACCCGCGACGCCTGCGGCAGCCGCCTTCACATCGTCGGCCCGCGCGGTGTTCGTCACGACGGTCGCCGGGTCGGAGGCGCCCGACGGGTAGTGCGCCGAGATCCGCTCCTGCGCGACCACCGACTCGGGCTTGTCCTGGAACATCTCGGACTGCGTGAGGCCCATGGAGATGCCGAAGGCGCTCAGCGCCAGCACACCCGTGACGCCGACGGACATCAGCCACGACCAGCGCGGGCGGCGAGCGACGGCGCTCCCGATCCGGGACCAGGCGGTGACCGGCTTGCGCACGGCGGTGCCGAAGCGCGGCACGAACGGCCAGAACACCCAGCGGCCCGCGATCACCAGCAGGGCGGGCAGCACGGTGACCATTGCCAGGAATCCGCAGACCACGCCGATGGCGCCGACGAGGCCGAGGGAACGGGAGGAGTTGATGTCGGCGAGCGACAGGCACGCGAGACCGACCGCGATCGTGCCGGCGGAGGCGAGGATCGCCGGACCGGAGCGCTGCAGGGCGAGTTTCATCGCCGTGTGCCGGTCCTCGTGCCGGTGCAGCTCCTCGCGGTAGCGGGCGATGAGCAGGAGGGCGTAGTCGGTGCCCACACCGAAGACCAGGACCATCAGGATGCCCGCGCTCTGCGGGTCCACCGGCAGCCCGGCGTACTCGGCCAGCAGATAGGTGCTGACCTGGGTGAGGACCGCGGCAAAACCGACGGCGAGCAGCGGGAACAGCCACAGGACCGGGCTGCGGTAGGTGATCAGCAGCAGGAAGGCCACCACCAGGCCGGTGGCGATCATGAGGGTCGAGTCGAGGGTGTCGAAGACGGCGACCTGGTCCATCAGCGAACCGGCCGGTCCGCCGACGGCGACGTCGAGGCCGGGCGGGGCGTTGGCGCCGGCGATGTCACGGATCTCCTCGACGCGGTTGCCCAGGTCGTCGGACAGCGGGACGACCACCATCAGCGCCCTGCCGTCGTCGGAGGGCAGCACGGGGGACATCTGCTGTCCCTTCGCGGCATGCTCGGCGAACGCGCGCCGGTCCGCCTCCGCCTTCGCGCGGGCGGCGGCGCCGACTGCCGCGCCACCGTCGCTGCTGCTGTAGACGGCGACGAGGGGCATCACCTCGTCGGTACGGAACTTCTCCAGCTCCGTGTTGACCTGAGCCGACTCGGCACCGCGCGGCAGGAACGCGTTCGGTCCGGTGTTCTCGACCTCGCCGAGCTTCCCGGCGAGCGGCCCGAGGGCGACGGCGAGGACGATCCAGCCGACGAGGACCAGCCACTTGGTGCGACGGCCACCGGGCGCTGAGGCCAGGCGCTTGAGCAGCGCTTTCATGAGTAGTCTCCTGTGTGTGGAGTTCGGGGCGCACGGGTCCCGCACCGCGGCGTGAGGGTTTGCAGACCTGCCGCGGAGTGGGGTGATGTGCCTGGGATGTGTTCTCCATGGGTACGGCCGGGAGTTGCAGCTCCTGGCCGTACCGTGCTTCGTGCGGTGCTACTCGATCTCGCGCATCATCTTCTCCATCGATGCGAGCGAGGTGCGGGTCTGCGTCAGCTCGTCGAGGGTGCGGCGGTGCAGTTCGGTGCTGTCCTCCAGCAACTGCGCGTACTTGTCGGCGAGTCGGCGGTACTGCTCGTCGCGGGCGGCAACCGCGCGGGCCCGCCAGGTCGCCGCGATCTGCCAGACGATGACGATGCACAGCAGGAAGACCCCGGCCGCTCCGACCGCTCCGACCACGTCCCCGTTCATTTCGCTGTCTCCTTCATCGTGTCCTTCTCCTCCTCGGTCAGCGTCCGCGCCGCCGCCGCCACTGTTTCGGGCGTCAGCGCGAAGCAGAAGGGCGTCAGCTCGAAGTACTTCATCGCCTTGCCGCCGTCGGACAGCTCCAGTTCGCCGCGGACCAGGCCGGCCGCCTCCAGCCGCTGCAGATGCATGTGCAGCAGGGGCCGCCCGATGGCCAGCTCGCGCGCGAGCCGGCTGACGTAGTCGCGGCCGTCGAGCAGTGCCGCGACGATCCGCATCCGGTGGGGATTGCCCAGAGCGGTGAGGACCTTCAGCAGCGCGTCGCCCGTGAGCTCCGGTCCCGGTGCCGGGCCCGGGTTCTCGCCCATCGCGCCCCCTTCGCTCGTATGTGTCGGTTCAGGCTGACACCCGCGGAAGACATGTGTCAAAGAAATCTGACACATGTCCGGGAGGAGTGAGGGACCCCTCAGGGTCGTCTCGGGGTGTGCCCTGACCCACAATGGGCTCAGCCGCGGTCCGCAACGCGCCCGAAACCCATGGATGGCATGCTCGGGGGCAGCAGGGCAGGCGGCACGTGGTGGGACCGGCAAGGATGGGTGGATATGGACAAGCAGCAGGAATTCGTGCTCCGCACGCTCGAGGAGCGCGACATCCGCTTCGTGCGCCTGTGGTTCACCGATGTGCTCGGCTTCCTGAAGTCGGTCGCGGTCGCGCCCGCCGAGCTCGAGCAGGCATTCGACGAGGGCATCGGCTTCGACGGCTCCGCCATCGAGGGCTTCGCCCGCGTCTACGAGTCCGACATGATCGCCAAGCCGGACCCCGGCACCTTCCAGATCCTGCCCTGGCGGGCCGAGGCGCCGGGCACGGCCAGGATGTTCTGCGACATCCTGATGCCGGACGGCTCGCCGTCCTTCGCGGACCCGCGCTTCGTGCTCAAGCGGATCCTCGCCAAGACCTCCGACCTGGGCTTCACCTTCTACACCCACCCCGAGATCGAGTTCTTCCTGCTGAAGGACAAGCCGGTCGACGGCACCCGCCCGACCCCCGCGGACAGCTCCGGCTACTTCGACCACACCCCGCAGAACGTGGGCATGGACTTCCGCCGCCAGGCCATCACCATGCTCGAATCCATGGGCATCTCGGTGGAGTTCAGTCACCACGAGGGTGCCCCCGGCCAGCAGGAGATCGACCTCCGGTACGCGGACGCGCTCTCCACGGCCGACAACATCATGACGTTCCGCCTGGTCATGAAGCAGGTGGCACTGGAGCAGGGCGTGCAGGCCACGTTCATGCCGAAGCCGTTCTCGGAGTTCCCCGGCTCCGGCATGCACACCCACCTCTCCCTCTTCGAGGGCGACCGGAACGCCTTCTACGAGTCGGGCGCCGAGTACCAGCTCTCCAAGGTCGGCCGCTCGTTCATCGCGGGCCTGCTCAAGCACGCCGCGGAGATCTCGGCCGTCACCAACCAGTGGGTGAACTCCTACAAGCGCATCTGGGGCGGCTCGGCCCGTAGCGCCGGCGCGGGCGGCGAGGCCCCCTCGTACATCTGCTGGGGCCACAACAACCGCTCGGCCCTGATCCGCGTCCCGATGTACAAGCCGGGCAAGACGGGCTCGGCCCGTATCGAGGTCCGCTCCCTGGACGCGGGCTGCAACCCCTACCTGTCCTACGCGCTCCTGCTCGCGGCGGGCCTCAAGGGCATCGAGGAGGGCTACGAACTCCCGGCCGGCGCCGACGACGACGTCTGGGCCCTGTCCGACGCCGAACGCCGCGCCATGGGTATCGCCCCGCTCCCGCAGAACCTGGGCGAGGCGATCGACCTGATGGAGCGCAGCGAACTGGTGGCGGAGACGTTGGGCGAGCACGTCTTCGACTTCTTCCTGCGCAACAAGAAGCAGGAGTGGGAGGAGTACCGCTCCGAGGTCACGGCCTTCGAGCTGCGCAAGTCGCTGCCGGTGCTGTAACCGCAGGTCAGGGCGCTTTCGCGCGTTACCGCCACTCCGGGCCGACGGTCACCGACCGCCGGCCCGGACTGCGTCTCACTCCTCCTCGGCCGTCCGTGGGCCGTCCCTCGCGCTCGCCGACGGGCAAGTGCGGGTCCTCGTGGGGTGCTTCGTGCGGGAGGGGAGACACAGGCCACAGGCGCTCATGTCACATCCTGGCGAGCTGTGCCGTCGTACGTGTGCAAGCACCGACAACGGCAGAGGAGATCACCATGAGTGCCCGCTTGGACGCCTTCGGCAGCCCGACCGTAGGCAAGGTTTTCAAGCACATCATCGCGGCAGGCAAGCTGCTCGAGGACTCGACGCTGCCGGCCGCGACGCAGGAGCTGGTGAAGCTCCGCGCCAGTCAGATCAACGGGTGCGGCTTCTGCACCGACATGCACAGCAAGGACGCCGCCGCTGCCGGTGAGACCTCGGTTCGTCTCAGCCTGGTCGCGGCGTGGCGGGAGGCCACGGTCTTCACCGAGGCCGAGCGGGCCGCGCTGGAGCTGGCGGAGCAGGGCACCCGCATCGCGGATGCGGCCGGCGGGGTCACGGACGAGGCCTGGGAGAACGCCGCCAAGCACTACGACGAGGAGCAGCTGGCGGCCCTGGTGTGCGGGATCGCCCTGATCAACGCCTTCAACCGGGCGAACGTCATCATCCAGCAGCCGGCCGGCGACTACCGGCCCGGCCAGTTCGCATAACCCCGACCCTGGCCGGGGCTGCCGGTGCCCCCGCGGCCGCAGCATCACCCGCCCCGGACAGGGCCTAGCGGGCCCCGGGGCGTTGCTGTGGTCCGCCCGGTGGCCCGACCGATCCAGCGAGTCGGCCCGGACGGCGCCGTTCAACTGCCATTCCTCGCTCAGGCGTCGACGGCGCAGTGCACCCTTGTCGGCTGCGGCCGTCGTGCCGGGCCGCCGGTCTACCGGGCAGTGCGGCCCAGCATGTCCATGTAGTGCGGGTTCGACATGATCCCGAGGACGTTGCCGAAAGGGTCCACGACCGAGGCCGTGGCGAAGCCCGCGTCGCCGTGGGCCGTCGGCGGCTGGTACTCCTTCGCGCCGTGGGCGAGGAGCCGGTGGTAGCCGCCCGCCAGATCGTCCACGGCCCAGTGCACGACGGCGCCCCCGGGCTGGACTTCCCGCGCCCCCGCCGGGGCGTAGGCGGCGTCGATGATGCCGAGCTCGTCCTGCTGGTCCCCGATCCGGAACTCGATGTAGCCGGGGCGCGTGAAGTACGGCTCGCATCCGAACAGTTCGCCGTACCAGGCCTTCGCGGCGTCCAGGTCGGCGGCCCAGAAGCTGACGGTGCACAGTCCTCGCAACATGACGTGATTCCTTGCCTCGGGATGGAACGTCCGGGTGTGATTCCGACAGTAGCGAGCTATTAGGACGGATTCTGTCCTCTTTACCCCCGTGCGGATGCGAACCCGGCCGCCTGCGGTGACCCTGGAGTGACGGGGGACCCTGCGCCGAGGAGGAAAACCCCATGTCCATGATGGACAAGCTCAAGAGCATGCTCAAAGGTCACGAGGACCAGACCGACAAGGGCATCGACAAGGCCGGCGACATGGTCGACGACAGGACTCAGGGCAAGCACGCGCGCCACGTCGACACGGCCCAGGACAAGATGAAGGACCAGTTCGGCCGTCGCGAGGAGCCGCCGCAGCAGTAGCGCCGCCGGCGAGCACACCGACCGCACGAAGCCCGGCCCGTGGGAGCACGTCCCGCGGCCGGGCCTCGTGGTGCTCGGCCGAGTGCCCAGTGCCTCAGGTGATGTGCGCGTATCGCTGTCGCCGGGCCGTCCGGGCTCGGGCCGCCCGCGACTCGGCAGCCCGAGCCGTCGTCGCCCCGCTGCACCGGCCTGAAGCGCGCCCGTTCACAACCCGTGCCGTGACAGGAAGTCCGCCATCAGCGCCCCCCACGCCTCCGGCTGCTCCGCCATCACCACGTGGCCCGTCTCCAGCTCCGCGTACTCCGCGTGCGGGATCAGGTCGGCCAGTTGGCGGGAGTGGGACGGGGGGATGAGGGCGTCCGCGGTGGTGGCGATCACCAGTGACGGGACTCGCAGCGCAGGCAGTTCCGCCACCGTGTCCACCGCGCTCACCAGCGCCGCGTGGTCCGCCGTGCCCAGGGGGACCGAGGCGGCCGTGGCGGAGATCGTGGCGTCGAGGACCGACGGGGACAGCGCGTCGAGGAAGGGCCCGCCGAAGGCCGTCAGGGCCACGAAACGGGCGAACGCGTGAGGGTTGCCGTGCCGCAAGTGGTCGCGCCAGAGGGCCATCGCCGTCCGAACGTGGTTGTCCGGACGGGCGAGGCCCGCCGTCAGGACGAGGCCGCGGACCCGGTCCGGGTGGCGCGTCGCCGTGCGGACCGCCACCGCCGTGCCGAGCGAGAACCCCACCACCGTGAAGGTCTCCACTCCCGCCTTCAGCGCCGATGCCACGATCGAATCGGCCAGGTCGTCGAGGGTGAGCGGCATCTCCGCGCGCGGAGTCGCGCCCGAGCCCGGGTAGTCGGGGCCGACGACGGTGTGGGAGGCGGCGAGGCCCGGGAGGACCGGGCCGAAGTTCGGCGTGATGCCGCCGCCCGCGCCGTGCGCCAGGAGGATGCCGGGCCCGGCGCCGGTCACGTGCGTGTCGAGGAGGTAAGGGGCAGCGGAATGAAGGGGAATGCCTGTCATGCGGGCCAGGTTGCAGCCTGACATCAGTGTGAAGGTCAAGCCCGGGGGGCGAACGATGCGTATCGGCGAGTTGGCGGAGGCGACGGGTGCGAGCCCGCGGTCCTTGCGGCACTACGAGGAGCACGGGCTCATCGGTGCCCGGCGGGACAGCAACGGCTACCGCCAGTTCGAGCCCGGCACCGTGGTCACGGTGCACCACATCCAGGAGTTGCTGGCCCTCGGGCTGAACGTCCGGAAGGTACGCGAGCTGCTGCCGTGCATGCGGGACGACATGACCTGCGACGAGGCGCGCCGGGTCGTCAACGACCAACTCGCGCGCCTCGACTCCCAGATCGAGCGGCTCAACCGGCAGCGTTCCGGTCTGCTGGCGTACGCCTAGGTCCTGTCCCGGCCCGAGAAGATCGCCCAAACACGCCCTGGGTGCGCGGCCGGGAAGGTTCCGGGATTCCGTGTACGCCGTGTCCGGCCCGGCCGGACACGGCGTACACGGAACCGATGTCAGCGCTCCGACAGCGGCGCCGGCGCCTCCTGCACGCACCAGCTGTTGCCGTCCGGGTCCTTGAAGAACATGAACGAGTTCCACTCGTCGTCTCCCGGGCCGTCCTCCCAGCCCGTCGCGCCCACGTGCTGGATCGCCGTCACCGGGACCCCGCGAGACATCAACTCCGAGTGGGCCTTGGCGATGTCCGTGACGCAGAGCTGCAGCGCGTGCAGCGAACCGGCGGCCATCGCGGGCTGTTCGGGGTGGTTGGGCATGCCGCTCATCAGGACGGCGGAACAGCGCGAGCCGGGCGGCGTCAGCTGGACGATGCGCATGCCGGGGGCGACCTCCTGGTCGAGGTCGACCTTGAAGCCCACCGCCTCCTCGTAGAAGGTCTTCGCGCGGTCGACGTCCGTGACCGGGATCGTGACGACTTCGAGGGTCATGTCCACAGGGAATCCTTTCGCCCGGGCCACGCGGCCCCGGGGGTCAGTGCGTGAAGAGCCAGCGGGTCTGGCCGAACGGGTCGCCCTTCGCGAATCCGAAAGCGGTCCGCGGCTTCACACGGAACACCAGCGCGTCGCCCCCGTCGCCCACGAACACGCCGTCGCGGACGTCGAACCGCCAGACCTCACCGTATTTCTCGACCCAGAGTCCGGCCAGGGTGCGCAGCGTGTTCTCGTCGGTGACGCGGACGGCCTCTCCCTCGACGACCACGTCCGATCCCTCGCTCAGGGAATTGCCGCCCGTGGTGAGGACGACCTCCCGGTTGCGGCGGAGATTCTTCGCCTTCCGCTCCTCCGGACCGGTGCAGAAGTGCAGTGCCTCGTCGTGCCAGACGGCGATCAGCGGGGTGACGTGCGGGCGGCCTCCCGGCCGCACGGTCGTCAGCCAGAAGACCTCCGCGTCGCGCAACAGTGCGACGGCCTCGGGCCAGGGGGTGGCCGACGCCTTCGGGTCGCTGAAGCGGGCGTCCAGTTCGACCTCGGGCTCTGACGCCTGGGGTTCCACGGGCTCGACGGGCTCGGACTGCGGGGTCGAGGGCATGACGGGTCCTCTCACATGCGCGTGACGGTCAGCGAATGTGTAGACCGTGGCCGTCGCCGTTACTCATCGGCCGTGCTCAGTTCACCGGCTCCCAGGTGTCCGGTGCGCCCGGTCGGGCCCAGTACAGCCGGCCGTCCTGGCCGATCGCGCCCAGGCCCGAGTCCGTACCCGCCGGAGAGCCCACGAACAGCGGGCCGCCCGACTGCCACCCGGTGGCGCCCGCGGACCTGCCCGCCGAGCCCGTGCCGCCCGCCGCGGGCAGCGACACGCTCGGTACACCGGTGCCGGAGCGGATCGCCAGCAGCAGGTTGTCCGGGCCCGACGCGCTGACCGGCCCGAAGCCGGCGGGGCCGCCGAGTTCGGTCACGGGGGACGCCAGCGGTCCCGAGAAGCGAGCCGTGCGCACAGCGCCCGACGAGGGCTTGCGGAACCAGAGCCGTACGCCGTCCCCGTCCGCGGCGGTGCTCAGCGTGAGGGTCGTCGGCGGCAGACCGGTCGCCGTCGGGCCGGTCAGAGGTCTGCCGGGCGCCGCCTGGGTCCAGGTCCACACGGACCGGGGGGTGGCGACGAACACCTGCTGGCGGCCGCCCGCGTCGGAGGTCACCGCCGGATCGCCGTGCAGATCGCCGCCGCCGCGCTCGCGCCAGCGGGTCCAGGAGCCGTCGTCGTGCTGGGCGATGGAGCTGAGCGAGTAGTGGCCGTTGCGCAGGTAGACCGTGATCCGGCCCGCCAGGTCGACCGTCGCCGCCGGCGCGCTGATGTCGGACAGGGCCGAGGTGTCGCCTGGCTCCGGTGTTCCGAGGGACTGCCACGGGCCGAACGCGCCGTCGGGGGTGCGCTGCACCGCGGTCACCACGTCCCGCCGGTAGTCGGCCGGCCCCGCGCCCAGCGTCGTACGCGTCGCGAACACGGCGATCCGCCCGTCGGGGAGCCGCACGGACGTCACACCGCTGTCGAGACCGGTGCCGGGCAGCAGCGAGGGGCCGCTCCAGGGCCCCCCGGGCCGCTGATGCCAGACCGCGAGCCGGGTGTCGAGCACCGAGAACGCGTACAGCCCGCCATCACCGCCCGGCTGTACCCACGACGTGGACTCCCCACGGGTGTAGCGGATGGACTGCGTCCAGCCGTGGCCGCCGGGGCGGGAGGCCACCTTGCGGTCGCCGCAGCCCACCACGTCGCCGCAGTAGTTCTCGTCGTCCATCCACGCGTACGTGTGGATGGTGCGCAGCTTCGCCGCCGCGGTCGCGGGGTCGAGGGTGCGCGGCAGACCGCTGGTGAAGTAGCCGAGGTAGTTCTGCACGCTGAACGCGGGGTGGTCGGGCACGGCCGCGTACTGCAGGAGCGCGGCCTGCGCGAAACGCGCCCCGAAGACATGGTCCTGGTGATCGGTGTAACGGGTGGTGCCCGCCAGCAGGCCGGGCGTCGGGTCCTGCATCCGTATGTGCGTGGGGGCGAACCGCTTCAGCAGCCCCGCAACGGTGTCGACCACCTGCTGCTTGCCGTACGTGTACGGCCGCTGCGCGGGGGAGCCGGAGGCCGGCTGCGACGGCAGCGCGGCGATGCGGCCGTCCCACAGGCCGCGCAGGCTGACGGGCCGGTCACCGCCGACGGAGCCCGCCTCGCGCAACTGCATCCACACCAGCGAGATCTCCGGACGGGCGGTCAGCACGTCCAGCTCGGCCGTCCCGCCGCCGGCCGTGGGTATCGCGGTGCGCCGCCAGGGGCTGGTGCGGTCGCCGGTGGCCATCTCGGCGTAGGCGGCGCGTATCCCGTTCTGCCGGGCCTCCGCGTAGCCCGCCTTGTCGGCGGCGGGCGCGACGGGGAGGGACAGCGGGCCGGTGCGGGCGGCGTTGACCCCGTCGGACTCGCCCGCCGTGAGGTAGACGGAGGTCAGCCGGCGGCCCGAGGCGACGGACTGGCGGGTGTCGGGGTTCATGAAGAACAGGTCGTCGTCCGGGTGCGCGACGATCTGCACCACGGAAGCGGCGGGCGGCGGGGCCGCCGAGGGGGACCTGTCCGGTGAGGCCGCCGTGCGCCGGGCCGGCGCCGGTGCTCCGTCGTTCGTGTCCGAGGAGGCCAGGCCGGTTCCGAGGAACCAGCCGATCGCGGCGAGAGGGGCGAGGGACAGGATCGCCACCGGCCCCCGGCGGGACAGCAGGGCGAAGCGGGGGCGGGACCCGGACGTGCGCATGTGCGGTGGTGCTTTCGCTGTTCTGGTCGGTCGAGGTGCTGACCGGAGCGGCGGGGCCGCACCGGTCGGTCATGAAGACGGAACTTCCCAGCATGCGGCTCATCGGGGCCGGGAAGTGAAGAACATGGCGTATCTCACGAGCCACGTACGTCACTCCTGTGACGCCCGCCCGGCACTGCGCGGTCCGCCGGGCCGGTCCCGGCCCCTTCGGGCTAGGCTCGAATCCCGCGAGGTGACCCGGGGGCGGGCGGCCCCGCGTGCCGCGTGAGGCACGGACGGCACGGACGGCACCGTGCGGCGATCGGACCGGACGGGACAGGGCGAGGACGGGAGACCGGGATGACGGCGCCGGGGCGCAGAAGCAGCACGTTCACCCGACTCCTGCGGCACGGCTTCACCGACCCCTCCGCCGCCGAGCGGCTCCTCGACCTCCCCGACATGTCCCCCGTCCGCGGCGACCCCGTCCTCCTCGACGCGCTCGGCGCCACCGCAGACCCCGATCTGGCGCTGCGTTCCCTCGTACGCGTCGCCGAGGCCCACGAGGACGACGAACGCCGCCACTTCCTCGACACCCTCGTCGCCGCAAAACCCCTGCGCGACCGGCTGCTCGGCGTCCTCGGCGCCTCCGAGGCGCTCGGCGACCACCTCGCCCGCCACCCGCACGACTGGCAGGCGCTCTTCACCTACGAGTCCGCCGATCTGCATCCCGGCGTCGCCGAGTTCGAACGCGGCCTCGCCGAGGCGAACGACTCCGTGTCCCTGCGCGTCGCCTACCGCCGCTGTCTGCTCGCCATCGCGGCCCGTGACGTGTGCGGCACCACCGACGTCGCACAGGCCGCCGCCGAACTCGCCGACCTCGCCACCGCCACCCTGCGCGCGGCGCTGGCCATCGCCCGCGCGGCCGCGCCCGACGACGCCTCCGCGTGCCGCCTCGCCGTCATTGCCATGGGCAAGTGCGGCGGCCACGAGCTGAACTACGTCTCCGACGTCGACGTCATCTTCGTCGGCGAGCCGACGAACGGCACCGACGAGAGCAAGGCGGTCCAGGCCGCGACCCGGCTCGCCTCCCATCTGATGCGGATCTGCTCCGAGACCAACGTCGAAGGCACCATCTGGCCGGTCGACGCCAATCTGCGCCCCGAGGGCCGCAACGGGCCGCTCGTCCGCACCCTCTCCAGCCATCTCGCCTACTACCAGCGCTGGGCCAAGACCTGGGAGTTCCAGGCGCTGCTCAAGGCGCGGCCCGTCGCCGGGGACCTGTCGCTCGGCGAGGACTACATCGAGGCCGTGGCCCCCCTGGTGTGGCAGGCCGCGGAACGCGAGAACTTCGTCGCCGACGTGCAGAAGATGCGTCGGCGCGTCGTCGACAACATCCCCGTCGCCGAGATCGAACGGGAGCTCAAGCTCGGACCCGGCGGGCTGCGCGATGTCGAGTTCGCCGTCCAGCTGCTCCAGCTCGTGCACGGCCGCAGCGACGCCACCCTGCACAGCGGCAAGACCCTGGACGCCCTCCAGGCGCTGGCGGCCGGCGGCTATGTGGGCCGCGCCGACGCCGCCCAGCTCGACGACGCGTACCGCTTCCTGCGTGCGATGGAGCACCGCATCCAGCTCCACAAGCTGCGCCGCACGCATCTCGTGCCCGAGCAGGAGGCCGATCTGCGCCGCCTCGGGCGCTCGCTCGGACTGCGCACCGACCCCGTCGTGTCCCTCACCAAGGAGTGGAAGCGGCACGCCGCCGTGGTGCGCCGGCTGCACGAGAAGCTGTTCTACCGACCACTCCTCGACGCCGTCGCCCAGCTCACGCCCGGCGAGACCCGGCTCAGCCCCAAGGCGGCAGGCCAGCGCCTCGAAGCGCTCGGATACGCCGACCCCGCCGCCGCCCTGCGGCACCTGGAGGCCCTGTCGTCCGGCGTGAGCCGCAAGGCCGCGATCCAGCGCACGCTGCTGCCCGTCCTGCTCGGCTGGTTCGCCGACTCCGCCGACCCCGACGCGGGCCTCCTCGGCTTCCGCAAGGTCTCCGACGCGCTCGGCAAGACGCCCTGGTACCTGCGGCTGCTCCGCGACGAGGGTGCCGCGGCCGAGAACCTGGCGCGGGTGCTGTCCGCCGGCCGCCTCGCCCCCGATCTGCTGCTGCGCGCACCCGAGGCCGTCGCCCTCCTCGGCGACCCCGAAGGACTGAAGCCGCGCGGTCGCGACGCCCTGGAACAGGAGGTGCTGGCCGCCGTCGGCCGCGCCGACACCGCCGAGGGCGCGGTCGCCGCGGCCCGCGGGGTGCGGCGGCGGGAGCTGTTCCGTACCGCGGCGGCCGACCTGATCGGCTCGTACGGCACCGAGGACAGCCCCGCCGAGGCCGATCCCGGTGCCCTCGTCGACCGCGTCGGCACCGCCGTCACCGACTTGACCGCGGCGACGATCGCGGGCGCGCTGCGGGCGGCCGTACGGCAGGGGTGGGGCGACGAGCTGCCCACCCGGTTCGCCGTCATCGGCATGGGCCGCTTCGGCGGCGGCGAGCTGGGCTACGGCTCCGACGCCGACGTCCTGTTCGTTCACGAGCCGCGCGAGGGCGTGGACGAACAGGAGGCGGCACGCGCCGCGAACACCGTCGTCACCGAGATGCGCAGGCTGCTGCAGCTGCCCACCGCCGACCCGCCGCTGCTCATCGACGCGGACCTGCGGCCCGAGGGCAAGAGCGGGCCGATGGTGCGCACGCTCGCCTCCTACGGGGCCTACTACCGCCGCTGGTCACTGGTCTGGGAGAGCCAGGCGCTGCTGCGGGCCCGGCCCATGGCGGGTGACGCCGAGCTGGCCGACAGGTTCGTCGAACTCGTCGACCCGCTGCGCTACCCCGCCGAGGGCCTGGGCGAGGACGCGGTGCGCGAGATCCGCAGGCTCAAGGCACGCATGGAGTCCGAACGGCTGCCCCGGGGCGCCGACCCGACGCTGCACGCCAAGCTGGGCCGCGGCGGGCTGAGCGACGTCGAGTGGACGGTCCAGCTGCTGCAGATGTGCCACGGCTGGGCGGAGCCCGGCCTGCGCACCACCCGCACCCGCGAGGCCCTGGCCGCGGCGCACGCGGCGGGCCTGATCTCGACGGAGGAAGCCGCGACGCTGGACGAGGCATGGGTGCTGGCGACGCGGGTCCGCAACGGCGTGATGCTGGTCCGGGGCCGCGCGGGAGACACGTTCCCGTCGGACGCCCGGGAACTGGCGGCGGTGGGCCGGTACCTGGGGTACGGGCCGGGACATGTGGGAGCCATGCTGGACGACTACCGCCGGGTGACGCGTCGTGCACGGGCGGTGGTGGAGGAGCGCTTCTACGGGGCGTAGCCCTCGGGCGGGCGGCGAGCCCCCACCCGTCCGTCGAATGGCGTCAGACGCCGCGCGACGACAGCGCGCGGCGGAGGCGGGACGGGGACCCGGCAGCGGTGACCGGCACCCTCCGGGGGAGCTGCTGCGGCAGCGCCCGATACCACGCGTACGACACCGCGAAGCCGAACGCCAGGCAGATCATCCCGCCCACCGCATCCAGCCAGAAGTGGTTCGCCGTCGCCACGATGACGACCAGCGTCAGCGTCGGGTACAGCACGCCCAGGATCTTCGCCCACGGCGCCGTCGCCAGAGCGCAGATGATCACGCCGCACCACAGGGACCACCCGATGTGCATCGAGGGCATGGCCGCGTACTGGTTCGACATGTTCTTGAGGTTGCCCGAGGCCATCGAACCCCAGGTGTGGTGGACGAGAACGGTGTCGATGAACTTCTGGCCGTTCATCAGCCGGGGCGGGGCGAGCGGATACAGGTAGTAACCGACCAGAGCGACACCGGTGGTGGCGAAAAGGACGAGGCGTGCGGCTGCGTAACGGCCCGGATGCCCTCGGTAGAGCCAGACGAGCACACCGATGGTCACCACGAAGTGGAGTGTCGCGTAGTAGTAATTCATGGACACGATCAGCCATGTCACCGAGTTCACGGCGTGGTTGACCGACTGCTCCACTGCTATGCCGAGAGCCCTCTCGGCCTCCCAGATCCAGTCCGCGTTGTGCAGGGCCTGGGTCTTCTGCTCCGGCACCGCGTTGCGGATGAGCGAGTACGTCCAGTAACTGACCGCAATCAACAGGATTTCGAACCAGATCCGCGGGCGGCGGGGCGACCGCGGGGACCAGGTGGTCTTCGCGGTCGGGGCCTCGCGTACATGCGAGGCCCCGGTCGCGGCCTCGTCCTCCACTATGGGTGACGGGGTCGCCGTCCGGCTGTCCAGAGTCTTCACGGTCGCTTCACCCATGGGACGAGAGTCTGCCAGATACACGGCGCACACCGATCATCCCTCGGACGGGTTCCCGACGCACGCGCTACACCTTGCGGACGAGGACTGTCTCAGGGACGTCGCAGAGGTGTCCCGGAGGCGGGCCCGGACGCTGTTGAACCGCGTACGACCAGCTCCGGCATGAAGACGAACTCGCCGTGCACCGGTGCCCTGCGGTCACCGGGTCCGTCGCCGGAAAACGCGTCGCCGATCTCCTCCAGCAGCGCCCGCACGGTCGCCTGGCCCATCGCCGGCACCGGCTTGCGCACCGTGGTGAGCGGGGGGTCGGTGAAGGCGATCAGCGGGGAGTCGTCGAACCCCACGACGGAAATGTCGTCGGGTACTTCGAGGCCGCGTTGCCGGGCCGCACGTACCGCCCCCAGCGCCATCATGTCGCTGGCGCACACAACCGCCGTGCAGCCGCGGTCCATCAGCGCGGAGGCGGCGGCCTGGCCGCCCTCCAGGGTGTAGAGGGAGTGCTGTATCAGCTCGCGCTCGACCGTGTGCGGATCGAGGCCGAGCTGGTCCCGCACGGCGCGGACGAAACCCTCGATCTTCCGCAGTACGGGGACGAAACGGCGTGGTCCGACCGCGAGTCCGAGCCGGGTGTGACCGAGGGACACCAGATGTGTGACCGCCAGCTGCATCGCGCCGCGGTCGTCGGGCGAGATGAACGGCGCGCGGACGTCCGCCGAGAACCCGTCGACGAGGACGAAGGGCACGCCCTGTGCGCGCAGGCGCTCGTAGCGGTCCATGTCGGCGGTGGTGTCGGCGTGCAGACCGGAGACGAAGATGATGCCGGAAACGCCCCGTTCCACCAGCATTTCGGTGAGTTCGTCCTCGGTGGAGCCGCCCGGGGTCTGGGTGGCGAGGACTGGGGTGTAGCCCTGGCGGGTCAGCGCCTGCCCGATGACCTGCGCGAGCGCGGGGAAGATCGGGTTCTCCAGCTCGGGCGTGATGAGGCCGACCAGTCCGGCGCTGCGCCTGCGCAGCCGCACGGGACGCTCGTAGCCGAGCACGTCGAGGGCGGCGAGCACGGACTGGCGGGTGGTCGCGGAGACGCCTGGTTTTCCGTTGAGAACCCGGCTCACCGTCGCTTCGCTGACCCCCGCCTGGGATGCGATGTCGGCCAGGCGTGCGGGTGCGGTCACAGGATTGGACTGTACCGGTCGCACCGGCGGCTGGACACCGCGCCACGGCGGCAGCCGGCGCTCCGAGCCGGGTGAAGTGCCGTGCAGTGTCCGCTCGTTGAGCCCGTCGAGGTGCGTGCGAAGGTCCGGTCCGCCTACCGCAGGCGCTGCGCCGGCACCTTCGCCACCGCGGGCGCCAACTGGAGCAGGCGACCGACGAGATCGCCGAACGGCCCCTCGGCCGGCTCGTCCGCGAGCATGCGCACCACGATCTCCGCCATCTCCGCGTCGTACGCCGCGCTCACCGCGGACAGCGCGGCGAAGTCGTGCACCAGCTGCAACTCCAGCTCGGCGCGCGGGATGCTGCGGCCGTCCAGCCACAGCAGTGCCGTGGACTCGGCGAGCGAGACCCAGGAGCGTACGACCAGTTCGAGCCGTGCCGGGGGCGTATCGATCCCCAGATGCGACAGGATCTGCTCGTACGCCGCCTGCCGGACCTCGTCGATCATCGCGTTCGTGGTGGACGAGCCGACCGCGGGGCCGCCGCGCATCAACGCCGAGAAGCCGGGGCCGTGTTCGTCGACGAAGTCGAAGAACCGGCCCATCACCCGCAGCAGCCGCGCCCCGAGCGGGCCCTCACGCGGCTCGTCGAACCGACCGGCCAGTTCGTCGGCGGCCCGGCGCAGCGCCGCTTCGTACAGACTCTGCTTGCCGGGGAAGTAGTGGTAGACGAGCGGCCGTGAGATGCCCGCGGCCGCCGCGATCTCGTCGATCGAGACATCGTCGGGGGAGCGGTGGCTGAACAGCTCCAGCGCCACACCGATCAGCTGCTGCCTGCGCTCCTCGACGCCCATCCGGCGCCGCACCCCGGTCGTCATGCGAACACCCTACCGACCGGCCGCGATACGGGGCCCCGGGGGCGGCCGCGGACGCCCGGCGGCTCGCCCCGTGCCCCGGCTCACAGGTCCAGCACCAGCCGCCGGCCGTGGCAGCGCGAGACGCAGATCAGCATCGAGTCGTGCCGCTCCGCGTCGGTGAGCAGATCGTCGCGGTGATCGATGTCGCCTTCCAGTACGCGCTGTTGGCAGGTGCCGCAGAATCCCTGCTCGCAGGAGTACGACACGTTCGGAACCTCGCCGCGCACCGCGGCCAGCACCGACTGTCCGGCCGCGACCGGGACGACCCGGCCGCTGCGGCGCAGTTCGACCTCGAAGGGGCCGCCGGGTGCCGAGGGCGCGGCGCCCGGCGCAAAGCGTTCCAGGTGCAGCGTGCAGTTCTCGGGGAGCAGTTCGGCGACCGCGTCCATGAGCGGGTCCGGGCCGCAGCAGTGGACCGCCGTGCCCGCCGGGACGCCGGCCAGGAAGGCGGCCAGATCCGGCAGGCCCGCCTCGTCCTCGGGCACGACGGTCACCCTGCCGTCCTCGGCGCCCAGCTTCTCCAGCTCGTCGACGTACGGCATCGACGCCCGCGTACGGCCGCCGTACAGCAGCCGCCAGTCGGCGCCCTCGGCCGCAAGGGCGCGCAGCATCGGCAGGATCGGTGTGATGCCGATGCCGCCGGCGACGAAGACCCGGGTGTCGGTCCCGGCCAGGGGGAACCGGTTGCGCGGGCCGCGGATCTCCACCTCCGCGCCCTCGTGGAGTTGTTCGTGGACTTCCCGGGAGCCGCCCCGGCCGTCCTCGATCAGCCTCGTGGCAATCGTGTATGCCCCGGCCTCCGACGGGCTGCCGCACAGCGAGTACTGGCGGACCAGTCCCGAGGGGAGCACCACGTCGATGTGCGCGCCGGGCTCCCATGCAGGCAGTCCGGCGGCCTCCAGGCGCAGTTGCACCACGCCCTCGGCCGGGCGGCTCCGTTCGGTGATCAGGGCACAGAAGGAGTTCGTCCGGCTGCGGGGGCGGCCCGAGACCGGGGTCTCCAGGGCGGGCAGCGGCCACAGCGGCGCCTGCCGGATCCTCCGGCGCACGGCCCGCTTGGCGAACAGCGCCGCACCGGCGACAAGGACGACGGAACGCATACGGGGCATGTCAGTGGCCCCCGTTGGCGCCGGGGGACGACGCCAGATAGGCCACGGCCTGGGCCGTACTGCCTTCCTGCGACGGATGGTAGGAGCGGCTGAGGTAGCGCGGGATGGAGCGCAGCATCGCGTCGGTGCGGGGCAGCACACCTGCCTTGCCCGCCCGGTGGAACCGGCCGAAGCTGGCCTTCCCGTCGAGCAGCGTCGGGTCGTTCTCCATGAAGAACCGGGCGCCGCGCTGCCACAGGAACACCAGTGCCGAGAAGGCGATCGCCCACGTGCGGGCGCGGCGCCGGTAGCCGCCGTCCACGTGCATGAAGAGCTCGAAGGCGACCGAGCGGTGCTCGACCTCCTCCGCGCCGTGCCAGCGCAGCAGATCCAGCATCACCGGGTCGGCGCCGCGCCGGTCGAGTTCGTCGGCGTTCAGAATCCAGTCGCCGAGGAACGCCGTGTAGTGCTCGATCGCCGCGATCATCGCGACCCGCTCCATCAGCCACCACCGGCGGGCCGGGCCCGGCGGGAGCGTGCGGTCGCCGAGCAGCTTCTCGAACAGCCAGTCCACCTGCGCGGTGTAGGGCGTCGGGTCGAGGCCGAGGTCCGACAGATGCGGCAGCACCTCGTCGTGGGCCTGGGAGTGCATGGCCTCCTGGCCGATGAAGCCGATGACGTCCTCGCGCAGCCGGTCGTCCTGGATGTACGGCAGGACCTGCTTGTAGACGTGCACGAACCAGCGCTCTCCCGCCGGGAGCAGCAGATGGAGCACGTTGATCGTGTGGGAGGCGAACGGCTCTCCGGGGACCCAGTGCAGGGGCGTGCCCGCCCACTCGAAGGCGACCTTGCGCGCCTTGAGCGGTGTGCGCTCGGCCGCCACCGGGCGAGGCTGCGTATTAGACATGCCGTCAATGTACTGAGGGGTACATGTACGCAACAGGGGGCTGCGGCGGGTTCTTCACCCGGATCCGCCCCACGGGTTCAGCGCAGGGCGCCCACCCGAGTCCCGTCCGCCAGAGTGCCGTTCAGCTGCGCCCGCGCACCCGCCTTCGCCCGTACGGCCAGCACATGGCCCGCACCGGTGCCCGACACCCCGCCCGACACGGTGAGCGCGGTGAACTGACGGCTGCCTGCGGCCAGTACGTACCACTGCCCCGCCTGCGACTTCCACAGCACGCCAGCCAGCACCCGCGGCTCGCGCACACCGCACGACGGCGAACCCTCCGCACGCGCCACGACCGCACCGGGCGTGCTCGGCCTGTCCGGCGGCGCGGGGGCCTGGAACTGGGCCATCGCCCGACCGCCCGTGCCCCGCCATGTCTCCGCGCGGGTGCACAGCCATGCGGCGGTGCCGTTGGCTTCCGGGAGCTTCTGCCGTGCGTACTCCCACGCATTGACGCCCCGCACGCCGTGCGCCCGCATTCCCGGCAGCGAACAGGCCGTACGGGCCCAGGCCGCGCGCGCCGCCGTACCCGTGGCGTCCTGCGGCGCGGCGGGAGGGCCGAACGTGAGCCGTGCCGGGGCCAGTTCGCCGAGGTCCGACAGCAACCGCACGCCGGCCCCGTCGTCGACCTGCAGCGTCTGCCACGCGCGGCACTCGCGCGCGAGCGCCGGACTCGGCAGCGCAGCCGTCAGCCCGTTCGCGTCCCGGCCCAGCGCGCGGGGACGCGCCGCCGGGGTGAGCAGATCGCGCACGGACACCCCGCGCACCCACGGAGCGGTCAGATAACGGACATCGCCCCCCGAACGACCCGCGACGAGCGCCGCAGACGACACCGCATCCGCGCCGTCGGTCCGGGCGAAGTCCAGCGCCGCCCCCGAGCCCTCGCGCGGCTCCGCGTATCGCACCACCCGCAGCCCGTCGTGCAGCAGCACCACCCGCGCCAGGTCCACCTCACCCGCGAACAGCAGCTGCGGCGGGCCCATCGGCGGCCCGGAGGGGGTGCCGGGCGTCGCCGAGACGCGTACGGTCGCGCCGGGCCGCGCCCACACCGCCAGCGCGCGGCCGAGCAGAGCGCGGTCGGCCACGAGCGGCCCGCGCGCAGGCCACACCGAGAAGTCCCGGCGCGTCGACTGCAGCCAGGCCGCAGGGGCCACCCGGGTCAGCAGGCCCGGGTCGAGGGCCGCCTCGGCCGCGGGATTACGGGCGTTCAACGCCGCCGCCGGCCCGTCCGCGCCCCCACCCGGCACCCCCAGCAGCGCCCCGCACACCGCGAGCGCGGCGAGGCCCACCACCGCCGCCTTCGCATGCTGACGGCGGCGCATCAGATCCGGCGGGCGCACCTGCAGCGAACAGGGGTCGAACTCGGGCGAGCCCAGCAGCGCGGCGGACTCCCTCGTGCCGGGCACCGTGTCCGCCTCCGTCAGCGCCGCACCCGGCTCCGCGATCCCGGCGGCGGCCAGCACCTCGCGCACCTGCGCGTCGTCCAGCCCCTCCAGGCCGCGCAGCACGCACGCCGCACGTGCGGGCCCCGAGAGGGCGGACAGGCGCTGGTCCAGGGACAGTTCGTCCGCCCCGCCGGAGCGCGGGAAGACCCGCAGTGCGGCAGCAGCGGCGGGAACTGGGCGCGCCGCGGCAACGCGAGCCGCCGCAACGGCAGCCCGGCGTCCAGCGCCTGGCGCAGCACCCGGCCCCGTACATAGGCGTAGCCGGGACCGGCAGCAGTCTCGTCGCGTGCCCGCGGCACGGCGGCCACGGCCGGGTCCGTGGCGGACGCGCGGCCGCGTGGCAGCGAACGCTGCGCGATCGCATGGGCGGTCAGCACCCGCCGGTTGCGGCCGAGCGTGGGCGGCAGCACCAGGTACGCGATCCGTGCGAGGCGCGGGTAGTGCTCGACGAGCGCGGCTTCCGCCTGCTCGACCCCGACCCCCGCCGGTCCGGAGGGGCGGGGGTCGGCGGAGGGTTCCTGGGCGGTGACGGCTTCCTGTGGGCGCACGTTCAGCAGAACGAGCGAATCGTCCTATGGTCACCAAGCGGTGGTCGTCGCGCCCTCACGGCTCCACGACGAGACGGTCCCGGATGCGCTGCAGCGACGCCGCCGGCACGCCCAGGCCCTCGCGCACGTACGTCTCCATCGAGCCGTAGCGCCTGTCCACCTCGTCCAGCGCGGCCGCCAGATAGTCCGGTGCCACGCCGATGATCGCCAGCGCCGTCTCGGGGCGGCCGCCCTGGAGCGTGAACCCCTCGACCATCGGCGCGAACGCCTCGCGCACCGCCGCGTTGACGGACAGGTACTCCGCCTCCACTGCCTGAGGAGCCGCCCCCAGCAGCGTGAGCACGATCGCCGCCGCCCAGCCGGTGCGGTCCTTTCCGGCAGTGCAGTGGAACAGCAGGGGTGTGACGTCCGGTTCGGCGAGCTCGTTGAGGAACGCCCCGTAGGACGCGCGCGCCGAGTCGGTGGTGACGAACGCGCGGTAGATCCCCTCGAACAGCTCCTGCCCCCGGCCGTCCCCGAACTCCTGCTCGGCGACGGCCGGATCGGCAAGCAACTGACGCAGCCGGGCCGCCGCCGGCATCCGGCCCGATGCGACCTGGTCCGCCAGCACATCGGCGAACAGCAGCCGCCCGCCCGACGGGACCCGGTCCGGGCGCGCCTCGCGCTCGGACCGGGTGCGGAAGTCGACCACGGTACGGATACCGAGGGCGGCGACCGCCGGATCGGCCCTGGCATCGAGCCGGTCCAGCTGCCCGGAGCGCAGCAGCACGCCACTGCGGACCGTGCGTCCGCCGGCCAGGGGCGTGCCGCCGAGGTCGCGGAGGTTCGCCACCGTGGTGGCGGGGATCGCGTTCATGGCGGGCGGCTCCCTGACGACGCTGACACCCCCTGCCCAGAATGTATGCGTCCGCCCCGTCAGCCGGTGGCCGCGACACCTCCCGTGACCGACCAGCCGCTGAACCGGACCGTCCCGCGTGCGCCGCTGCCGCCGTTCGTCGCGCTCATGAACAGCCCGACGTCCTGCGCCGCCGCCGCGCCGGGCACCGACGCCGTGGCCACCGTGCGCCAGGTCGCACCGCCGTCGGTCGAGCAGGCGCCGGTGAACGACACCCCGGCGTTCTTGGTGAGCCGCAGCAGCACCGGGGCCTTGATTCCCGTGATGCGCCGGTAGGTGTCGAGCGTGCCGTCGCCGTTCGTGTCGTACGACAGCACCACACCCTGGCCCGGCGTCACCGCCAGGTTCAGGAAGCCCGCGTCCCCGGGCTTCGCGAGCGAGTTGCGCACCACGATGCCCGAACGCGCCCAGGAACCCGTGTTGTCCTGCGCGTCCACGCGCAGGAGCACACTCGTGCCCGCGCGCAGAGCGCCCTCGCGGTAGGCGGTGCCGAAGTGCGTGGTGCCCCGCCACAGGTCGTTGCCCGCGCCGTTGATCGCGAGGCGATCGCCCACCTGCCCGAACACGGCCGAGTTGGACGTGAACGTGCGCCACTCGGGATCCAGCGGCGAGGCCAGATGCACACTGCTGCGCTGCCTGACCGCCACCCGCTCCGCACCCTGGGGCCCGTACTGGGTGCGCAGGGCGTAGGGCATCGCCACCAGTGGTTCGGTCAGCGGCTCGTCCGGCGCCGTCACCCGCCAGGAGATCTCGCCGCTCCCGCCGGCCGCCACACTCGGCAGATACGTCGCCCCCTGCGCCTCGGCGTCCAGCCCGGTCAGCTCGAAGTCCACCCGGCCCGTGGCCCGCAGGCCGTTGAAGTTGCGGAACGTGGCCGTCACCGTGCCCGTGCTCCCCGGCGTGAAGGCGGGCGGCTCCACACGTACGGACACGAAGCCCTGGTACGGCGCGGACGCCAGGGTGTCGTACACCCGCCGGGCCGTGCGGTACGCGTCACCGATGGGCCGCACCGGATAGGCACGCCGGTCCTTCGTCCACGCCTCCTCCACCGGGTACCAGTCGAAGGACTTCGGCGCCCGGCCCTCGGCCAGCGCGGCGGCCTGCTCGGCCAGATACGCCTCCCACTGCGGGACATGGACGTCCGCCAGGAGCCCCTGCCAGTCCCGGTTGGCGTAGTTGCTGAGCTCGTTCGCCGCCGGACGGTCCGCCCAGGTGGTGACCAGCGCACGGGCCGTGCGCTCCAGCTCCACCGCCTCGTCGGGGCTCGTGGCCAGCCGCTTCGCGTCCTCCAGCCACGGCCCCAGCAGGAACGAGCGGTGGCAGCCGGCCATCGTGTCGCTGAGCCGCATCAGCTTCAGCCACAGCGTCGTGATCGCGCGGAACGTGTCCACGTCCTTGTCGAGGTGCGCCGCCCGCAGCGGCAGTTGCAGCGTACGGGAGCGGTTGGCGAGCGCCTGGCGCGCCAGATCGGTCAGATCGTGGAGATACGCGTCGGAGTCCCGCAGCGGCGGCCGCACGTCCAGCAGGGCGGCGAAGGCCTTGTCGAAACCCGCCGGGTCGAAGGCCGTGCCGATCGCCGACGTGAGACTCGGACGTCGGGAGAATAGGGAGTCGTACGGGCGGCCGTCGGTGCTGGTCAGCCTGTACGCGGTCGCCGCCAGCGCGGCGAAGGCAGCGCGCGCCGAGCGGTCGTCGGCGCCGTAGCGGACGTGTGCGTACTCGGCGAACCAGGCGTCCCGGTCGATCTTCTCCTCCCGCCAGGCCAGTTCGCTGAAGAGCTCCAGCGCCGCGGGGTCCCGCTCGGCGGCCTCCGGCATGTACGCGGTGCCCACCAGCGCACTGCCCGGCTTGTCGCGCCACGCCGTGAACTTCTCCGTCCACCGGTCCGTGTTCGCACCGATCGTCGTACGGCCGCCGAAGTTGGGGATCGTGCCGAACGCGTACGGTGCGCCGCCCCACTCGGTCTCCCGGTCGGTGACCGTGTCCAGATCGGACAGACCGTCGACGATCAGGATCCTGTCCGTGTCGATGGCATCCAGCAGCGCCGGGCGCGGATTGGACTGCCACCCGAGGATCACCCACGTCGCACCCGGACGGGCCTTGTGCAGGGATGTCTCCACCGCGCGGGCCGCGTCAGGGACCGGCACGTCGCCGGCCGTGCCGCCCTCGTGCAGCAGGTCCATCTTGAAGTGGTCGATCTCGCCGAACAGGTCCGCCTGGTGCCGGTAGAAGGCTGCGGCGACATCGGCGAAGGACTGCGTGCGGGGGTCGAGCCAGTCGGGGCGGCGCAGACCGTTCCAGGTGCCCTGCGGGATCACCCGGGCATCGCCCGGATTGCGGGCGACGAATCCGTCCGGGACGGTGCCGAAGTAGCCCGGCAGCACCGGATGCATGCCCAGCTCGCGCATCCGGTCCGCGATGCGGCGGCCGAGATCCGTGCGCCGCTCGATCAGCGCCGTGGACATCGGGCCGCCGTACTCGCTCATGTTCTGAAGCAGCCACCACGGCTGGTGCGAAGGCGCGGGCAGCCAGGTGCGGGCCTCGGTGTCCGAGTAGCCGAAGTCCATCAGCAGCCGGTGGTAGACGGCCTCCTGGCCCGGTGTCACCAGCACCTCGTTGCAGCCGTGCAGGGCCAGCACGTCGAGCAGCCGTTCCCAGCGCGGCCAGTCCGCGTACGGGGCGGTGTAGCCGTCGTGCGTGTCGTTGTACGCGAACCGGTGGGCGACCGTCGCCGCACGCTCCAGCGCCGTCCGGGGCTTGGGCAGCCGGTTCGGCAGGTCGAGCTGGGAACCGGACCAGGAGATGTGTGCCCGGCAGACGTACTTGAGGTACCAGTGCACCCCGGTCAGCAGGACCGCGGCACTCGTGCCCGCCACCTCGATCCGGCCGGTGGAACCGGTGACCCGGAACCGCTCGGCGCCGGTAAGCGTCCGCAGCGTGAACTGGTCGGCGTGCCCCGGCAGAAGCCGCCGCAGCGCCGCCCGGGCGGCAGCGGTGGCTTCGGCGGCGGCGGGCGCCTGAGGCGCGGCTGCGGGGGCGGGGACCGCGGCGAACGCCGCGGTGGAGGGTCCGGCGAGAGCCGCACCGGCTCCGACGGCTCCTGCGGTGCCCAGCAGCGAACGTCTCGACAGCTCGGTCATCAGCGCTCCTTCGTGTTGCTCCAGCGACAACAGGTGAGTGCGGAGCGCACGTTACTAGCGGTTCGGGGTTCACGAAGAGGGGGCGGGAGGGCACCATGGCCGGATGCGGACGAGTAACAAGACCAGCACGTGGCGGGCGGCCCGGACAGGATTGGCAGTTGTGGTCCTGACCCTGGCGGCGGCCTGCGGTTCCGGCGCAGACGACGACGGGCGTGTCGAGGACGGCAAGGGCGCGAAGGCGCCGAAGACCGCGACCGGGAGCCTGGAGGACATCGCGCGCCAGGCGGAGTGCGAACCGAACATCCAGACGGACGCGGCCGAGCTGCGCCAGGCGAACTGCAAGACCGGGGACGGGAGGTACGTCCTGGCGACCTTCAGCACCGACCGCGGTCAGCGCGAGTGGATCAACGAGGCCAACGACTACGGCGGCACCTACCTCGTCGGGCGCAAGTGGGTCGCGGTCGGCGACGCAAAGGTGGTCGACGCGCTGCGGGGCCGCCTCGGCGGCACGGTGGAGACCGGCGCCGACCACCACTCGGGCGGCGGTGCAGGGACCGAGGAAGGCTCCGAGCACGACGGTTCCGAGCACGACGGCGAGAACCACGAAGGGCACCACGAGGGCTGAGCACACCTGACCGAAGGACCCGCAGGGCCGGTCCCGGGAAACCGGGCCGGCCCGGAAGGGGCCCTGCACCACGCGCGTCCGCATGCGACGGGGCCGTGGCCCCCTGGAATCTCCAGGGGGCCACGGCCCCGTCCGCGCCCGTGGCCTCAGCGGCTCACTGGCACTGGCGTCCCTCGTTGATGCAGTCAACGACCTCGTTCATCAGGTTCTCGTCGAAGACGTTGATGAAGTCACCGTGGTCGGTGATCGGCTTGTGCAGCTGCTCGGGGAACGAGTCCACTGCGAACACCGAGGAGTTCTGCCCGTCGAAGACCGGCGGCGGCACGTCGTAGACGATGCGCTGCACGAGCTGCGGAATGGCCTGGAAGCCGTTCCCGCAGTTGCCGTTCTCGTCGGCGAAGGCGACATGTGTGCGGTGGTTGGCGCTGTCCGTGTTCTGGCCGTCCCAGCAGCTCTGGAACTTGAAGGACCGCACCACCTGGCTGCCCTGCGGGCAGATCGGGTACTTGTCCTTCAGCTGACGGTCCTCGAATCCGGTGCAGCTCCACGACGCGTTCGCGTTCGCGTCACCGTTGACGAACGCCTTCGCGTCGCCGGTGATGATGCGCAGGAACTTCGGCATCGCCGTGACCTGGCTCTGGGGATTGCCGACGAACTGCAGCGTGACCTCGGACGGCGTCTGGATCTCGCCGACGTTCTGGTCGTTGCCGCCGCCGTCCGCATTGGCGTCGTTCTCGTCCTGGCCGTTCTGCAGGCGCAGCACGGGCCAGTAGTAGGTCGACTGGTCACCCTGGTTCTGGCAGGTGGTCTCGCCGTTGGCAAGGTCGTCGTCGCTGGCGAAGGCGTCATTGGCCTGGTTGCCCACGTAGTCGTGCATGTGGTGCGCGCCGTTGGCCACGCCGGGGGCGACGATGACGTTGTCCGGGTTGAACTTGCCGTTCTCGTTCACGCCGCAGTTCGTCGTGAACGTTCCCTGGGAGCCACCGTTGCCGTTGTCCTGACCGTCGACATTCGGCTGGACGTCCTCGATGTTGACGAAGTCGCCCTGCTCGGGGCCGTTGCCGGCCTGACCGCCGTTGCCGTTCTGGTCCCCGCCGTTGTCCCCGTTGTCCTGACCGTCGCCGTTGTCCTGGCCGCCGTCCTGGTTCTGACCGCCGTCCTGGTTCTGGCCGTCGTTGTCGCCGTTCTGGTCGCCTCCGTTCTGGTCCCCGCCGTTGTCGCCGTTGTCCTGACCGTCGCCGTTGTTGTCATCGGCGCGGAGGGCGCACGGTGCCATCTGTTCGAGGCCCTGAGGGCGGTCGCCGGACCGGTCGAGCATGGCGACGATCCGCTGGATGATGACCGTACGTTCATTCTTCAGCGGGGTGAGGATCTGGTTCTCGCCGAAGGTCCGGTCGGCCTCGATCCGCTCCTTGTTGTCGGCGAACCGCTGATAGGCCGTCGTGATCTGGCTGTCCAGCGTGGCGAGTTCACGGTCGACCGCGAACCGCTCCTGATCGGGGACCTGCTGAAGCGAATTGCCCACGTCGGGACAGTCGATGGTGGACATCGACTGGCCCGCCGCACGGGTCTGGTTCTGCTGTCCGTCTTGCCCGCCCGGCCACCAGCCTTCGCCTGCGGAGGCGTACGTATTGGCCGCTACCAGCCCGCCCCCGCCCAGGATCAATGCGGCCGAGGCGGCAATCGCCCTGTTGGCCAGCGTCGAGCGTTTTCTCGTATTGCGTCCCATGGAACTCCTCTGCTTCGTTGCCGGGGGAGTGGTGGGTTGCGGGGGTGTCCGGCAGATCCTGGCCGCGGAGGCCCTGATCCGCCGAACGCCTCCTTAGGGGGGTCCCGGCAGAGGGAGAAGCGCGTCGTTCCATACGGGAGTGGCTCGTGGGACGTTCAAACCGCGCAATGATTCGTAGAATTATCCAGCGGCAAAACGGTGTGATGCGGCGGAAGCCGGACGGAGCATGTGTGGTCAGCCGTGGTCCAGGTAGGCCAGCACCGCAAGCACCCGGCGGTTGTCGTCGTCCGACACCGGCAGGCCCAACTTGGCGAAGATGTTCGACGTGTGCTTGGCCACCGCCCGCTCCGTGACCACCAGTTGCGTGGCTATCGCCGTGTTCGAACGGCCCTGGGCCATCAGCTCCATGACCTCCCGCTCGCGTGGCGTCAGCCCGCCCATCGGCTTGTCCTGGGAGCGGCGCGTCAGCAGCTGGGAGATCACCTGCGGGTCCATCGCCGTGCCACCCGCCGCGACGCGGCGCACCGCGTCGACGAACTGCTCCGCGTCGAAGACCCGGTCCTTCAGCAGATAGCCGACCCCGCCGTTGCCGTCCGCCAGCAGTTCGCGTGCGTACAGCTGCTCCACATGCTGGGAGAGCACCAGCACCGGCAGCCCCGGCCGCGCCCGCCGCGCCGCCAGGGCGCACTGCAGGCCCTCGTCCGTGTGCGACGGCGGGAGCCGGACATCGACCACGGCGACGTCCGGCTCCAACTCGGCGAGAGCTCTGGTCAGTTCCGGGCCGCTCTCCACGGCCGCGAGGATCTCGCAGCCGAAGGCCTCGAGCATGCGCACGAGACCGTCGCGCAGCAGGAACAGATCTTCGGCTAGGACAACGCGCAAGGGATCTCCATGGTGACCATGGTGGGACCGCCCGCGGGGCTGCTGACGGCCAGGACGCCGTCGAATGTACCCAGTCGCCGTTCGATACCGCTCAGCCCCGAGCCCGCACCGACGGCCGCACCGCCGTTGCCGTTGTCCGTGACCGAGATGCGCACCGCGCCGGCCGCGTAGCTGATGTCGACCCAGATGCGATCCGCCCCCGCGTGCTTGACCGCGTTCGTCAGGGACTCGCTGACCGCGAAGTACGCGGCCGACTCGACCGGTGCGTCCGCACGGCCCGGCAGCTCCACGTCCACCTCGGTCGCCACCGGCAGCCGCAGTGCCAGCGCCTTCACCGCGTCCCCGAGACCGCGCTCGGCAAGCACCGGCGGGTGGATGCCGCGCACCAGGTCCCGCAGCTCCGTCAGCGCCTCCGCCGACGACTCCCGCGCCGTGGCGACCAGCTGCTTGGCCTGCGCCGGGTCCTTCTCGATCAACGCCTCGATCGTGCCCAGGCTCATGCCCATCGCCACCAGCCGCGCCTGCGCTCCGTCGTGCAGATCCCGTTCGATGCGGCGAAGTTCGGCGGCCGAGGAGTCCACGGCGTCGTGCCGGGTCTCGGTCAGTCGGTCGATGCGCTGCTCCAGCTCCTCCGCACGGCCGGAGTCGAGGACGGCGGCCGCGATACGGAAGTGGGTGCGGACGAGGAGCGGGTTGACGTGGAGCGCGAGAACCATCCAGGCCACGCCGAGGCCGGCGGCCAGGTTCGCCGTGGTGTCGCTGCTGACCGGCAGGAAGGTGTACCAGTAGGTGCCGCCGGCGTCGACGATCGGCTCCCAGAGCCCGGCGGCGAGCAGCAGGCCGAAGATCCCCTCCAGGATCAGCGACGGCGCGAGCAGCGCCACGATCGCACCCGCGGTCATGTCGGCGAACAGCCACTGCATGTCCCGCCAGGTCGCCGGATCCTTCAGCATCAGCGAGCAGCGCTCAACCTGCCCGGTGATGCCGCCCCGCATGTCCTTCGGAAATGGCCGGTAGCGGACGGGAATGCGTACCTCCGACCATTGCGCCGCCAGCAGCCGACGGCGGTTGGCGTGTGCCCGCACCAGGGTCAGCAGATGAGGCGTGGTGAACACACCCACACCGATGACGATGAGTGCGATCGACACCGTCGTCAGGACGAAGAGCACGATCGAACCGATCAGTGCCGTCAGCGCCAGCGCCATGCCTTGTGCGCCGGCCGCTATCGATGCGCGCGCCTTCGTGATCATCGCGGGTTCCCCTCGTCGTCCTGCCGTCGGTCTCGGGGACCAGTGTGGCGGCCGGTGATCGGCGGCCGCACTGGCTCCGGCCACCGGACAGGGGTGTACCTGGCTACACCCCCTCCCTGTCGCCCTATGGCTCCCGTACAGGGGTGCTCGACGGCTGTGGCGGTGATCCACCGATTCCTAGCGTCGTACTCGACATATTCGGTGCTCACCTCTGGGGGCGAAAGCCATGAGGCACAACCTCGCGGCACGTATTGGTGTGTGGAGCGCACACCATCGCAAGACGGCCATCATCGGTTGGCTTCTGTTCGTCGTGCTGGCCACGACCGTCGGCGGCGCATCCGGCATGGTCGAGATGTCCGAGTCCGAGCAGGGCACGGGCGATTCCGCGCGGGCTGTGAAGATCCTGGACGACGCCGGCCTCGACGAGCCCGCCGGTGAGCTCGTCCTGGTCAGCGCCGATACGGCCGGCGGCTGGAAGGCCGCAGCCCGTGAGTTGACGGCGGCGATCGAGAGGACCGGCGAGACGCAGAGGATCGAACCCCCGCTGCCCTCGAAGGACGGCCGCCAGGGGCTGGTCCGGTTCGAGATCAAGGGCGACTCCGCGACCGCCGCGGACCGGGTGCAGCCCGTGCTCGATGCCGTGAGGGAGACGGACCGGGCGCAGGACGGCGTCGAGGTGCACCAGTTCGGGCAGGCCAGTGCCGAGAAGTGGCTCGGTGACCTGCTCGCCGAGGACTTCAGGAAGGCCGAGTTCACCGCGGTGCCGCTGGCGCTCGGCATCCTGCTGGTCGCCTTCGGCGCGGTCGTCGCCGCCCTGCTGCCGGTCGGTCTCGCCCTCACCGCGTGCATGGCCGCGTTCGGGCTGCTCACGCTCGCCAGCCACCAACTGCACCTGTTCCAGACCACGTACTCCGTGATGTTCCTGATGGGGCTGGCCGTCGGCGTCGACTACTGCCTCTTCTATCTGCGGCGCGAACGCGACGAGCGGGCCGCCGGGCGTGACGCCGAGACGGCGCTTCGGATCGCCGCCGCCACCAGCGGGCGGGCCGTACTGGTCTCCGGCGTGACCGTGATGCTGGCGATGGCAGGCATGTTCCTGTCCGGGCTGATGCTGTTCAAGGGCTTCGCCCTCGCCACGATCCTCGTCGTTCTCATCGCGATGCTCGGTTCGGTGACCGTGCTGCCCGCGCTGCTGGCGTGGCTGGGAGACCGGATCGACGCCGGCCGCATTCCCTTCCTCAACCGCCGCCGCCGGAAGGGCGTCCACGAGAGCGGTGCGGTCGCGGGCGCGGTCCTGCGCCCCGTCCTCGCCCGGCCCCGGCTCTTCGCCTTCGCCTCGCTCGCGGTGCTCGTGGTGCTGGCGGCCCCGGCGGTGGGCATGAAGACCGAACAGCTGGGCATGGAGAAGCAGTTCGGCTCCGACGCGGCGCTGACAGTCGCGTACGAGAAGATCACCGGCGCGTTCCCGGGCGGACCGGAGCCGGCGCGCGTCGTCGTCAGGTCCGACGACATCGACGGCGCCGCGATGCGATCGGCCCTGGGCCGGTTCCCCGACGTCACCGTCCACCGGGCACAGGGCGTCGCGCAGTTCGACGTACGCCTCGCGGGCGACGGAAGCGACGGCCGCTCCCGGGCCGCCCTCACGGACCTGCGGGAACGGCAGCTGCCTGCGGCCTTCGAGGGCACGGGCGCGCAGGTGTACGTGGGCGGTCAGCTCGCCGAGTCGGTCGACTTCAACGACCAGCTGAAGCGTGGCATCGTGCCGGTGTTCGCGTTCATCACCGCCGTGACGTTCCTGCTGATGATGGTCTGCTTCCGTTCGTATGTGATCGCCGTGACGTCGATCCTGCTCAACCTGCTGTCCGTGGCGGCCGCGTACGGAGTGATGGTGGCCGTCTTCCAGCACGGCTGGGGAGCGTCCCTGCTGGGCACGGAGGCGGTCGGGGCGATCGAGAGCTGGATGCCGCTGTTCGTCCTGGTGGTGCTGTTCGGCCTGTCGATGGACTACCACGTGTTCGTGGTCTCCCGGATCCGCGAGGCGCGGCTCCACGGCGCGGACACCCCCGCGGCGATCCGTGAGGGCATCCGCCGCACGGCAGGCGCGGTGACAGGTGCGGCGGCGATCATGGTCGCGGTGTTCGCGGTGTTCGCCACGCTGTCGATGCAGGACATGAAGCAGATGGGCGTGGGCCTCGCGGTGGCGGTCCTGCTGGACGCGACGGTGGTGCGGATGGTTCTGCTGCCGTCGGTGATGGCGCTGCTGGGGGAACGCAACTGGGGCCGGCGTGACCGGCCGACGTCCGCGCCCACGCCGCCGGAGCGGGCACCCTCGTTGGCCTGACGCACGCGGTCCGGCCGGGCGGGGGGGCCGGGGCCTGGGTGGGTGCGGGTGCGGGGGTCTCTGGAGGGGGGTGCCCGGACTGCTTTCCCGTACTTGCGTCGCACCAGACTCACGACGCCTTACGTCCGGGCACCCCCCTCCTGCGACCCCGTCCCCCTCACGCCGGACTCAACCGTTGCGGCCGGTCGTCGCCCCACGGGCAGGAGTGGCTCCCCGTAGGGGGCGGGTGCGGACAGCCGCCCACGGGGAGGGAGCGAGACGACCGGGCCGGGGAGGGGGACGTGCAGGGGGCGTGTTCGGGACGTAAAGCGTCGTGAGTCTGGAGTGACGCAAGTAAGGGAAAGCAGTCCCGGACATGCCCCCGGAGCGGCACCCGGACGCCACACCACCCGGACCCTGTCACGCCCAAGCGCGCACCCGGACGCCGAACCGTCACGCCCTCGCACACGCCCATCACGCCCACGACCCGGCCACGACCGGCGGCGTGACCCGGTCGCCGCCCGCTCAAGAGCCCAGTACAGCCGCCTCCCGCTCCGGCGACAGCCCCACCGACGGTCGATCCGGCCGTTGCGGCGCGGCGCCCGGCAGCGAACGCAGCCACTCCCACGTGTCGCGGACCGTCTCTGCCGAAGGGCGGCATCGCAGACCCGCCGCCACCGCGCGGCCCACGCCCAGACCGTGCAGCGCCCCGTGCATCTCGGGGAGTTCCGCCGCCGGGATCCAGATCGGCAGCTCGTTCCAGGGTTCGACGCCCGCCGCCAGCACCACGTCCGCCGGTGTCCACCGCAGCCGCGCCGCCGATCCCGTCACCGCCACGCAGGCGTCCAGGAGTTCCCCGATCGTCGTGTGGCCCCGCTCGCCGACCACGTTGTACGGGCCGCTCAGGCCGCGTTCCGCCGCGTCCAGTGTCCACTCGGCCAGGTCGCGGACGTCGATGTACTGCAGGGGCGTGTCCCGCGGGCCCGGCGCGAGGACGTCCCCGCCGCGGGCGATGCGGCCCAGCCACCACGGCATGCGGCCGATGTTCTCCCACGGGCCGAGGATCAGACCGGATCGCACCAGCAGCGAGCGTGCCGCGCCGAAAGCGTCGAGCACCGCCAGCTCACCACCCCGCTTCGCCTCCGCGTACGGAACGTCGTCCGCGTCCGGCGACGCCTCCACCAGGGGCGCGCTCTCGTCGTACCCGGCCGCCGGCGGCCAGGCGTACACCGAGCAACTCGACACGTAGACGTAGCGACCCACGCGGCCCGTCAGGAGCCGTGCCGTGTCCCGTACCGCCGACGGCGCGGCCGACCAGGTGTCGACGACCACGTCCCACTCCCCGTCGGCCAGGGCCGCGAGCCCCCCGTCGGCCGTGCGGTCGCCGATCAGATCGGACACGCCGTCCGGTGCCGCATGCCGTCCGCGGTGGAAGACCGTGACATCCCACCCGCGCGCGAGCGCCGACTCCGTCACGGCACGCCCCGCGAACTCCGTCCCACCCAGAATCAGAAGTCTCATGATCGTGACTGTGCCTCACGGCGCCGCGTCCCGGGGGGCGCTTCAGCTGTGCGGTGAAAACGCACGCTCTGGGCGTAACCCCCGGTCACTCTCCCGGACCTGCCACGAGGATGGCAGCATGTGCCGACGATGACGGATGCCCGGTCGCCGATGCGCGCCTTTCGGGCCGCGCTTTTCGCGGCGGTGGCCGTCACGTTGGCCGCGATGGGGCATTCGTCCCTGTCTGCGCATGACATCCCGCCCGCCGCGCTGCTCGCCGCGCTCGGTGCGACCGCCGCGGCCGGGTGGCTGGCGGCCGGCCGACGGCGCCGCGCGGGGTCCATCGGTGCGGGCCTGCTCGCGGTCCAGGGCGTGCTGCACCTGCTGTTCCAGGGTGCGGGTCCGGCCGAGCGGCACCATCACGCGCACCACGACCGGTTCGACACCGCTCAGACCGCGGCAGACACCTTCGGTACCGGTATGACCACCGTCCACCTTCTGGCAGCCGCGGGCTGCGCCCTGTGGCTGGCGCACGGCGAGGCCGCGTTCTTCCGGCTCGCGCGCACCGTGCTCGCCTTCGCGTTCACCCCGCTGCGGCTGCTGCTCGCCGTCGTACGGCTGCCCGAGCAGCAGTCCTCCGTGTGCCGCACGACCGCCGCGTACCCCGCGCGCCGCCCGACCGGAGCCGTCCTCGCGCACACCCTCGTCCGCCGTGGCCCGCCAGGATCCGCCGCCCCCCGTGCCACGGTCCCCGGAGCTGCTGTCTGACCTGGGGCCGAGATCCCCCATGTCGACATCAACTCAGAGGACCGCCATGTCCATTGACGCCCCCAGCAAGGGCACCACACCGGAAGCCGGCGCGAGCACGCCACCCGCCGGACGGGGTGCTCTGCGCCCCCTCCTCCTGCGTCTGCACTTCTACGCGGGCGTGCTCATCGCCCCGCTGCTCCTCGTCGCCGCCGTCAGCGGCCTGCTCTACTCGCTCGCGTTCCAGGCCGAGAAGATCGTCTACGACCACGAGCTGCGCGTCCCCGTCGGGGAGCGTTCCCTGCCGCTCAACGAGCAGGTCGAAGCGGCTCGCAAGGCCAACCCCGACGGCACGGTGACCGCGGTGTGGCCGTCGTACGAGGACGGTGCCACCACCCGCGTCCTGATGGCATCCCCCGAGGTCGAGGAGGACAAGTCCCTCGCCGTCTTCGTGGACCCGTACACCGCGGAGATACGCGGCGAGCTCCCCTCCTACGGCAGCTCCGGCGCGCTCCCGCTGCGCACGTGGCTCTCCGAATTCCACGCCGATCTGCACCTGGGCGAATTCGGCCGCCACTACAGCGAGATGGCCGCCAGCTGGCTGTGGGTCGTCGCACTGGGCGGGCTGGTGCTGTGGTTCGGACGCCGACGCCGTACCCGGCGGGCCCTGATCCTGCCCGACCGCAGTGCGACAGGACGGCGCAGGACGCTGTCCTGGCACGGCTCGGTCGGCCTGTGGGCCGTCACCGGTCTCGTCCTGCTCTCCGCCACCGGCCTGACCTGGTCGCGTTACGCGGGCGAGAACATCGACGCGGTGCAGACCCAGCTCGGTGGCGCCACCCCCACCGTGTCGGCCGCGCTCGAACCGGGCGGCGGCAGCGGCGGCGGGCACGAAGGCCACGGCGACGGCGGCCACGGCACGCAGCACGAGGGCGCGGACATCGGCATCGACAACGCCGTCGCGGCTGCGCGCGGCTACGGCGTCGACGGCAAGGTGGCGGTGACGCTGCCGGCCGACGGCAACGGCTACATCGTCAAGGAGACCGACACCCAGTACCCGGTCCACCTCGACTCGGTCGCCGTGGACCCGGCCGACGCACGCGTCATCGGCGAACTCCGCTTCGAGGACTACCCGTTGCTCGCCAAACTGACCCGCTTCGGCATCGACGCCCACATGGGTGTCTTCCTCGGCCTGGTCAACCAGCTCGCGCTCGCCGCGCTCATGGTGGCGCTGATCCTGCTCATCGTGTGGGGCTACCGGATGTGGTGGCAGCGCAGGCCCACGAAGGAGCGCACCCTCACGATGGGCCGCCCGATGCCCCGCGGCGCCTGGCGCAAGGTGCCGCTGACGGCGCTGCTGCCGCTCGCCGCGGCGACCGCGCTGGTGGGCTGGTTCGTGCCGATGCTCGGTATCAGCCTGCTGGTGTTCCTGGCCGGCGATCTCGCGCTCGGCGCACTCGCGAAGGCGCGGGCCCGGACCTGACGCGGATCCGGACCCGCCCGCCGCTTCAGGGCGTGTACTTGTAGCCGACCCGCCGCACGGTCTGGATCGTGCGGCGGTGCTCGGCGCCCAGCTTGCGGCGCAGCCGGGCGACGTGGACGTCGACGGTCCGGCCGTCCCCCACATGCCCGTAGCCCCACACCGTCGTGACCAACTGGTCGCGGGTGTGCACCCGGTGGGGATGCGCCACGAGATGCGCGAGCAGCTCGAACTCCAGATAGGTCAGATCCAGCGTCTGCCCGTTCACCTGAGCCGTGCGCCGCACGGAGTCGATCAGCACGGGGCCGTCGGCGGGCTGTCCCTGCTGCACCTGCGGGACGGCAGCCGCGAGCGGCGGCTGCTGATCCGCAGGAACGAGCACGAGGTACCCGACCATCGGCGGCCGGCCCGGCAGCGTGGGCAGCGTGTGCGGGGGAGCGGGCAGCCACGTGGCACCCGGCGGAAGGAAGTCGGCGACGTCGACGACCTCGTCACGGTCGACAGCACGCAGTCGGTGTCGGCCCGCGGGGACGGGTCCGGGAACGGTCGCAGCGGGTACGGCGGAGAAGGTACGGGTGTTCGCCATGAGAGGTCAGCTCTTTCGCGCGGGAGGCAGTCGGACGTGGAAACGTCGTGCGCGCTGGCCGAAGACCGGGTGGAACGGCTTTAGAGGGCCTGCGCGTTCACCGCGCGGCAACACACCCGGTCGAAGTCGTGATGCTGCCGGGAAGGCCAGAACGGCTCGAGGTCGCTGCGACCTGTCGCTGTGTGCTGATGGATGCTGGCCATGGCCCTATTGAACCAGACCCGCGGCGGCCGCAGGAGGCCCCTCTCGTACCTTGGGACGTGATCAATTCCATGGCCGAGCGCTTTCGGCCACTCGTCCCGGCAACCTTTTGCGCCAGTTCAGCGGCGTGACCTCGATCGCGCAATGTGCGGTGCCGTCCCACTGCGTGCACAGACCGGCCTCCTCCAGCGCCGCCACGACCTCGCGCCCGATGCCCACGGTGACGGCGTCCGGACCGTCGAGTCCCTCGAACCCCCCGAAGTAGAGCACCAGTCCGTGCCCGGCCACCGCCCTGTCCGTGCACTGGCTGTGGAAGTAGACGAAGCCACGCGCCCCCTCCGCCGCCTCGTCGCCGATCTCGGCATTGCCGCACGTGGCACAGCAGGTGAAGTTCTCACGGGCGGTGATGCCGCTTCTCTCCAGCGCCTCGAACGCGCCGGTGAGCCGCTCCGGGTCGGTCGTCCCGGTCCACTCCGCCTGCTCGGCCGACCGCTCGTGCCACAGCCGCTCGACGAACGCATCCACGTAGCCGTCGGGGACGGACAGCCCTTCCCCGTGCTCGACCCACTCGTCGGCGGCATCGAAGACGTCGGGGTAGGAGTGGTATCCGCTGTCGACCAGCCCGCGGACGTACTCCTCGAACCTCTCCAGCACGTCATCGGGCAGCGCGGCGAGCCGCTGCGCCCCATCAGCGGGCCCTGAGCCCGGGGCGGCCGCCGGCTCCGGCCCGGCGTCCAGGTCGACCGGGACCCACTCCAGCCCGGCGTCCCACCCCGCTTGCTGCCGCGCCCAGCGCGCCATCACATCCGCGGCCTGCTGCGCATCGGCGACCCGCACCCCGAAGTGCCGCTCGGGCGAACCGTCCCGGTGCTCCAGTCGGTAGTCCCCGCCGCGCTCGTGCCACACCTGGATGTACCGGTCCGCCTCGCCGGTGATCGGCTGGACGACCAGGAAGCGGTTCCCCTTCGCGCCTATCTCCTGCGTCAGCGCGGCGAGGCGCTCCGCCGTGATCCGGGCATGGCTCTGCCCGGTCTCCGTGTCCACCGTGATCGCAAGCATGACGTCACCGTGCCACAGGCCACCGACAACGCTCCCGGTCCATCCCCGCCGGCGACTCCCGGCGAGCGCCCTCGCCCCGCCGCCCCCGTCTCGCGGCTTCGGGACGTCAACAGCGGTTCGAGGCCCGGCAGGAGCGCCGACTCCGCAGCCCCGAGCTCGCCCGCGCAGCGCAGCACCCGAAGCACCCGCCGCCGCGGGCGCCCCACGGCAAAGGGGGCGTCCGCCTCTTCGGCGGACACCCCCTTCACGGAGCAGTCGGTGCTCAGACCTGGCCGGCCTTCTCCAGCGCCGAGCAGCAGGTGTCCACCAGCAGGCGGGTCACCACGTACGGGTCGACGTTCGCGTTGGGACGGCGGTCCTCGATGTAGCCCTTGCCGTCCTGCTCGACCTGCCACGGGATACGGACCGAGGCGCCGCGGTCGGAGACGCCGTAGCTGTACTCGTTCCACGGGGCGGTCTCGTGCAGACCGGTCAGACGGTCGTCGATGCCGGCGCCGTAATTCTTGACGTGGTCGAGCGGCTTGGAGCCCTCGCCCAGCGACTCGCACGCGGTGATGATCGCGTCGTAGCCCTCGCGCATCGCCCTGGTGGAGAAGTTGGTGTGCGCGCCGGCGCCGTTCCAGTCGCCCTTCACCGGCTTCGGGTCCAGCGTCGCGGAGACCTTGAAGTCCTCGGCGGTGCGGTAGAGCAGCCAGCGGGCCACCCACAGCTGGTCCGCGACCTCGAGCGGCGCCAGCGGGCCGACCTGGAACTCCCACTGGCCCGGCATGACCTCGGCGTTGATGCCGGAGATGCCCAGACCCGCCTTGAGGCAGTTCTCCAGGTGCGCCTCGACGACGTCACGGCCGAAGATCTCGTCGGCGCCGACACCGCAGTAGTAGCCGCCCTGCGGAGCCGGGAAGCCACCGGCCGGGAAACCGAGCGGACGCTCGCCGTCGAAGAAGGTGTACTCCTGCTCGATGCCGAAGATCGGCTCCTGCGCGGCGAACTTCTCGTAGACCTCGGCGAGCGCGGCACGCGTGTTGGACTCGTGCGGCGTCATGTCCGTGTTGAGGACCTCGCACATCACGAGGACGTCGTCGCCGCCGCGGATCGGGTCCGGGCAGGAGAAGACCGGCTTGAGCACCCGGTCCGACGCGTGGCCCTTGGCCTGGTTGGTGCTGGACCCGTCGAAGCCCCAGATGGGCAGCTCGGCGCCGTCCGTCAGTATCTTCGTCTTCGAGCGAAGCTTGGCGGTCGGCTCGGTGCCGTCGATCCAGATGTACTCAGCCTTGAAGGTCACGGGGCCTCATCCTTTGCGGGTGCAGCGGTATGCCGCGCAGCTTCGCAATTCACGATTTCCCGGCCGTTGCCCGTTTGTGAACCCCACGTTACGCAGGAAACACCCTGCTCCGGGCCCGCGTGTCAGGTCGGCCGCGAGGACCGTCCGGTCCTCGCCGCCTCCCGCCCCGCCGTGACGCCCCGCGGGCCGGCGGGCGTCGTCGTATACGGCTGTCATGCCCTCGCCGCGGGCGAACGCGGGCCGCGGGCGGGCGTGCCGGGCAGACTGGGGTGCATGACCAAGCACCTGCGTATCGGACTGCTCGGCGCCGGCCCGTGGGCCGGGATGACCCAGGCGCCCGCGCTCGCCGGACATCCGGACGTCGTCTTCGGCGGGGTGTGGGGGCGCCGGCCCGAGGCCGCCGCCGCGCTCGCCGACGCCCATGGCACGACCGCGTTCACCGGCGACGACGGCATCGACGCGCTGTTCGCCTCGAACGACGCCATCGCGTTCGCGGTGCCGCCGGACGTCCAGGCCCCGCTCGCGGCGCGCGCGGCCGCGGCCGGCTGCCACCTGCTGCTGGACAAACCCGTGGCGACGAACGTGGCCGCGGCCCGGGAGGCGGCGCATGCGGCGGAGGAGGCGAAGGTCGCCTCCGTCGTCTTCTGCACGCTGCGCTTCGCTTCCGACACGGCGCCGTGGATCGCCGAACAGACCGCGACGGGCGGCTGGTTCACGGCCCACGCCCAGTGGCTCAACTCGCTGTACGCGCCCGGCGGGGACAACCCGTTCGCCGCGTCACCGTGGCGGCGGGAGAAGGGCGGCCTGTGGGACGTCGGCCCGCACGCGCTCTCGGTGCTGCTGCCCGTGCTCGGCGATGTGGTGGAGGTGACCGCCGCCCGCGGGCCCGCGGACACCACGCATCTGGTGCTGCGGCACACGACCGGGGCGTCCAGCACGGTGACGCTGGGGCTGGGGGCGCCGGTGAAGGCGGCGGGCGTCACGCTGGCGCTGATGGGGGAGCACGGCAGGGCCGAGCTGCCCGAGGGGTGGGGAGATCCGGTGGGCTCGTTCCGCACGGCGGTCAACGAGCTGCTCGGGGTCGTACGGACGGGGCGAACGCATCCGTGCGACGTGCGGTTCGGGCTGCGGATCACCGAGGTCCTGGCCGAGGCGGAGGGCAGGCTCGCCGCGACGGCGCGGTAGCGGTGGAGCAACTGTTTGGGGCACGCAGTGCAGGACGGTGCCGTCGAACGCTTCCGAGTGTGCGGCTCGGAAGCAGCGCTCCACCTGGGACAGAGGGAGGGGAGCGCGGACGGGCACCGTCCTGCATTCACGGCTTCGGCCGGACCGGCGACAGTGGACGGGGCGCCGGTCCGGCCGCGCCGGTCAGCCGACCCGCTCGATCCGCGCGTTGCGGATGAGGAACTTGCCGGCCTCGCGGACCTGCTCGAAGGCCGCGTTGTTCAGCAGGGCGCAGCTGCCGGACACCGAGGTCACTTCGACGGTGGTGGACTTGTTGTTGTCCAGGTTGGTCACCTTCAGCTGGGTGCCGACGGGGAACTCGCTGCTGGAGGCGGCGGGAGCGCCGCCCTCGCCGGACAGGGTGACCGTCGAGCCCGCGCAGACGACCTCGCCCGCGGCGCCGCCGCCCGCGTTGCCGCCGGCCTCCTCACCCGCGCCTGCTTCCTCACCGGCGCCGGCCTCCTCGCCGCCTGCCTGGCCGCCTTCCTCGGCGGGCGGCGCCTGCTCGGCAGGCGGTGCCTGCTCGGCCGGGGGCGCGGCCTGGTCGCCGCCGCCCGCTCCGGCGTCACAGCCGGCCGCCTCCTGCTGGACCTTGATCTGGGCGATCACCGCCTGACGGTTGGCGATGCGCGCTGCCGACTGGGCGTCCGGGTTGGCCTGTTGGCCGGCGATGAAGTTCTCGTTGTTGCGAATCGCCTGGGCGAGCCCGTCACAGGCCACCGATGCATTGCTTGTCCCGGTCATGACAATCGCAGTGCCGCCGACCATGGCCGCAGCGCCGACGAGGAGGGCGATCTTCTTCTTGCCGCTGAGGGTCTTCTTGCGAGACACGTAAGGGCTCCTGTCCCCGGCCGCGGGGGCGACCGGATGGTTCCTTGTGCCCTTACGTACGAGTAGCCATCGGCATCTGCTCACCGGCTTCACGCGCCTCTTCCTTAACTTTCCTTAAGGTGCGCGCAGTTCAGGCACGGTGACCGGTCACTCGGGCTTCAGGCACGGTGACCGGTCACTCGGGCGGCAGGGCGCGGCACAGCGCGTCCAGAGCCCCCGCGTACAGATGCTCGGGCGGGGTCGCGTACCCGACCACGAGCCCGTCCCGCGCCGCACCCCCGTACCCCGGATGCCGGTAGTCGGCCAGTCCCTCCACCCCCAGCCCCTGCCACGCAGCCGCCTTCACCACGGCCCGCTCGCTGCCCTCCGGCAGATCGAGCACCGCATGCAGCCCGGCCGCGATCCCCGACACCCGTACCTGCGGTGCCCGCTCGGCCAGCACCGACACCAGCCGGTCGCGCCGCCGGCGATGCCTCTGCCTCATCCTGCGCACATGGCGGTCGTACGCCCCCGAGGCGATGAAGTCCGCGAGTGTGAGCTGCTCGGTGGCGCTCGCGAACTGCTCGCGTTCGCCCTTGGCCGCCACCACGTCGCCGACGAGCTCCGCGGGCAGCGCCATCCAGCCGATCCGCAGCGTGGGGGACAGGCTCTTGCTCACCGAGCCCATGAAGACGACCCGGTCGGGGGCCAGGCTCTGCAGGGCGCCCACCGGCTGCCGGTCGTAACGGAACTCGCCGTCGTAGTCGTCCTCCAGAACCAGCCCGCCACCGGCGCGGGCCCAGTCCACGACCGCCGCCCGCCGCGCCGCATGCAGCGGCCCGCCGGTCGGGAACTGATGCGCAGGTGTCAGCAGGACGGCATCCTCGTGCCCCAACGCACCGACATCCGCGCCCTGTTCATCCACGGTCAGCGGCACGGTCCGCACTCCCTGACCCGCGAGCAGCCCGCGATGGAACGGCAGCCCGTACGCCTCCACACCCCAACGCCCGCCCACCACCTGTGCCATCAACCGCAGCGCGTGGGCCGTGCCCGAGCAGACGACGATCCGTTCCGGCGCCGTCCGTACCCCGCGCACCCGCGCCAGATACCCGGCCAGCGCTTCCCGGAGCTCCGCCCGGCCGTGCGGATCCCCCGGCCCGAAGGCGTCGTGCGGCGCGTTGTTCAGCGCCCGCCGGGCCGATGCCAGCCACGCGGTCCGCGGGAACGTCGACGGGTCCGGCTGCCCCTGCACCAGGTCGTGGACGGGCCGCTCGGGACGAGCGGGCGTACGCGCCCGGCGCACGGGTGGGACGGACGCCGCCCGCTCGGCCACCCGCGTCCCCGACCCCTGGCGCGCGGTCAGCCGGCCCTCGGCGACCAACTCGGCGTACGCGTCGGCGACGGTGTTGCGGGCGATCCCCAGGTCGGCGGCCAGCGAACGGTACGGCGGCAGCCGGGTCCCCGGCGCGAGCCGCCCGCTCTCGATCGCCTCACGCAGCGCCCGCATGAGCACGGCCCGCCGACTGCCCGCCCCGGTCAGCTCCAGATGCAGATCGGCGCCGAGCCGCTCCGCAAAATTGACCCATGATTCCGCCACAGAAATGCACCCTACAACCGGTCGCCCGGCATCATAGATTCGTTCCCATGACGACGACGCAGACCACTCAGCCCGCCCCCACCGCCTCCCGCATCAACTTCGCCAAGCTGGCCCCGAAGGCGTTCCGCGCCGTGATCGGCCTGGACGCCGCGGCGCGCGAGGGCCTGGACCCCACCCTCGTCGAACTGGTCCAGATCCGCTCCTCCCAGCTCAACCACTGCGCCTACTGCCTCCATATGCACACGGGCGACGCCCGCAAGGCAGGCGAGAGCGAGGAGCGCCTGCACATGACCGGTGTCTGGCGTGAGGCCCCCCACTTCTTCACGGAGAAGGAACAGGCGGCCCTCGCCCTGACGGAGGCGGTGACGCTGGTCGCGGACGCCGGAGTCCCGGACGCGGCCTACGCCCGGGCGGCCGCGCACTTCGAGGACGCGGAACTGGGGCAGTTGCTGGCCCTGATCCTCACGATCAACACGTGGAACCGCATCGCCCTGGCAACGGGCAAGGTGGCGGGCACGGACGAGCGCTGACGGGCGGCGCTGCCGCGCGAGGACGGGGCCCTTGGTCAGCCGGGGTCAGCCCCGCCCCATCGCGTCCCGTACCGACTCCTCCGTGCGTCCCACCACCGCGGAGCCGTCGTCGGCCGTGATGATCGGCCGCTGGATCAGCTTCGGGTGCTGGGCGAGTGCCGTGATCCACCGCTCGCGCGAACCGGCGTCCCGCGCCCACTCCTTGAGCCCCAGCTCCTTGGCGACGGCCTCGCCCGTGCGCGTGATGTCCCACGGTTCGAGCCCGAGCCGGCCGAGCACCTCGCGGATCTCGTCCTCGCTCGGAACGTCCTCCAGATAGCGGCGCACGGTGTAGTCGGCGCCCTCCGCGTCGAGGACGGTGAGGGCGCTGCGGCACTTGGAACAGGCGGGGTTGATCCAGATCTCCATGCCGTACACCGTACCGCCCGGGGATCCCTCAAACACCGCCTGGCCAGGGCCGATTGTCAGTGGGCGCCCGTAGAATGGACAGTAGTTCGGGATGGTCCCGCCACCGCGCCAGGAGGTTGCCGATGGCCGTTGCCACACTTACGACGAAGCCCTTGATCCCTGTTCAGAAGAAGCCGCTCCCGGCCGGACAGCCGCGCGAGTGGTACGTCTCGCACAACCGTCGTCTGAAGGCCATGCGTCTGACGATCGCCCTGCTCGACTCCGGCGTCTACCACCCGGCGACGGCCGACAACCGCCGCATACGGGCGACGGCCGAGCGCATCGGCGTGCATGCCCCGTCCGACACGACGTGCCGGATGGTCCGCGCGCTGATCCGCTACGGCCGCTGAGCACCGGGTGGGGCGCCGTCCGGGCGCCCCACCTGTCCGCCCACCGTCACCTCATCGCCCACCGCGAGTTCACCACCACGCACCACGGCGGCCTTCATGCCGAAGCTGACCTTGTTGTCGTACGCGGGCTCCCGCCGGTACGTGGCGAGCGTACGGACCGGCTCGGGCCCGGCGCGCAGCCCGGTGAGCTGGTCCACCAGCGGCACTGCGCAGCGCATTGCCCTTACGGCATAGGCGAGTTGCACGGTTTTGATGTCCAGGCGCCGCATCTCGTCCTCGGCGTGCGGGGCGTCGCACCCCGCCAGCACGATGTTGGCCCTGAAGCGGTCCATCGGCACCGGGGTGCCGCCCCGGGCCTCGATCCGTGCGTTGAGCCCGTCGAGCGACGCCTGCGACACGACGAGCACGGCGTGCGCGTCGGCGAACGCCACCTTGCCGGGCGTCTCCCCCCACCCGTCCCGGTCGAATCCCTCGGGCACCCGCACCAACCGTGACTTGGCCCCCAGCACCTCGGAGAACCACTCGGCGACCGCGTCCCCCTGGTCCACGCCGTGACCGATCGCCTTGTCGAACATGCTCACCGGCCGCAGCTCCCCCTCCGCGGCCACGTCCAGCACCAGGTCCTCGACCCCGCCCGCGGCGAGCCGCAGCACCCGGCCCCCGTCCGCGACCGCCGGCCGGATCGCGGCCATGGCCGGCAGCGTGCGCTGACTGCGGAACGAACCGTCCGCGGCGTCGACGACCATGAAGGTCCGGTCGTGCTCCAGCCCCGTGCTGCCGACCGAAGCGGCCCCCACACCGGTCCCGGCACAGCCCTTGACCGGGTAGTACGTCAGTGTCTGCACGGTGATCCCCATGGTCGGCGATCGTAGTGCCCGTTGTCTTCCGCTCAGCGCCCGATGCAGGTGGCGGAGGCGAAGGCCCCGGAGGCGGTGGCGGTCCTGGCCGGTCCGTCGTCGATCGTGACCCGGCAGGTCGCGCTGCCGCCGTCCGCCCCGACCGTGACGACGAGCGAGCCGCTGTTCTCCCATCCGGACGCCCTGATCTCCTTGCGCCACGGCAGGGACGTCACCCGCTCCTGCTCGGTGGCCGGATCGCCCTTGCTCCAGACGGAGTACACGACAGTGACCTCGCGTGCGTCACCGGTGACCTCGTACGAGGCCCTGACGCTCCTGTTCACCTCGTCGGAAACGTCGCTGGCCACGAGACCGACGGCGGCCATGCAACCCCCGACGAGCAGAATGAGCACCCCGAGCACGATCCAGAGCCATGTCCGGCGCTTCTTCCCCGACGGCTGCGGCGGCACGGAGGAGTGCCACTGCGGGCTTTTGTTCGCTTCGCTCATGACTCCAGCGTCGGCCTCCGGCGCGGCGCCCGCGACCCGGTGCACAAGTGGCCGGGAAAACACTGCGCGGCTGCCCGTCCGGCCCTGATCCGAACGGAAGAGCCTAGGCTGGGAGCGTTTCGGCGACGGTGGACGGCGCCGCGACGACACGTCCGCCGGGGAGCTCCCGGCGGCCCCCGGCCACCCGTCGCCACCCGTCCGAGCCCAGGAGCAACTGCCCGTGCAGACCCTCGACTCCCACGACCCCCTGGCCGTCGCCGTCACCGACGCCATCCGCACCGGCGACCTCCCGGCCCTCCGGGCGCTGCTCGACGAGCATCCCGGGCTGGCCGCCGCGCGGATCGAGGAGCGCCGGGAGGGGTGCGGGCCCGGCAGCCGGAGCCTGCTGCACATCGCCACCGACTGGCCCGGTCACTTCCCGAACGGGCCCGAGGTCGTCGCCGCCCTGGCCGCCGCCGGGGCCGATCCTGACGCCCGCTTCTCCGGTGCCCACGCCGAAACGCCCCTGCACTGGGCAGCCAGTTCGGACGACGTCGCCGTCCTCGACGCGCTCGTCGCCGCCGGCGCCGACATCGAGGCCGACGGAGCGGTCATCGGCGGTGGTACGCCGCTGGCCGACGCCCGCGGGTTCGGCCAGTGGCGGGCAGCCCGCCGCCTGCTCGCCCACGGCGCCCGCACCACACTCCAGGACGCCGCCACGCTGGGTCTCATCGACCAGGTCCGCGGGTACCTCACCGCCCCCGAACCACCCACCCCCGAGGACATCACCCGCGCCTTCTGGGGCGCCTGCCACGGCGGCCGGCTCCCCACCGCCCAGCTGCTCCACGAGCACGGTGCGGACATCGACCGGGTCGGCTGGGACGACATGACACCGCTGGACGTCGCCCGGGCCCAGGGCGCCGACGACGTCGTCCGATGGCTGCGCGGGCAGGGCGCGGCCTCACGGGAGGACGACCGGCCCGCCCCGTGACACTTCCGGGGGCAGTGTGACGTGTCACAGACAATCTGGCGGCGCTGTGGGAGCTTCAACTCAGTTACCAGTCAGTTGAGTTACTGAAGAGCCGAGGTGGGGGCAGGACACCTCGGAACGGTCTGCCCGCACGTGGAGAGGATCGAGTGAGCTCTTTGGAAGCCGCAACCCTTGACCGGGTCGTCGACACCGCCCGCTACCCCCTGTCGGAACTCGACAGCGCCGAGGGCCGCGCCGTGGTGTCCCGTGCCCGGCGTGAACTGTCCGCCCTCGGCTGCACCGTGCTGCCGGACTTCATCCGCCCGTCACTGCGCGACACCCTGAGCCGCGAGTGCTCGGCCATCGCCCCCCGGGCGCACTTCGAGACCGAAACGGTCAACGTCTACAACATCGCGGTGGACGCGGAACTGCCTGACGACCACCCCGGCCGGAAGACCTTCGAGCGGGGCAACGCCTTCGTCGCCCGCGACCGCATCCCCGCGGACGCCCTCATCAGCCGCCTGTACTCCGACGAACTGTTCCACCGGTTCATCGCACTCTGCTTCGGACTGCCGGAGCTGTACGAACTCGCGGATCCCCTCTCCGGGCTCGTGCTCAACGTCGTCGCACCGGACATGGAACACCCCTGGCACTTCGACACCAACGAGTACACGGTGAGCATGCTCACCCAGCAGGCCGAGGCCGGCGGCGCCTTCGAGTACTGCCCGGGCATTCGGTCCGCGCGCGACGAGAGATTCGACGACGTCCGGGACGTGCTCGAAGGCCGGGGCGGGGCACTCGTCCGCAGCCTCCCCCTGCACCCCGGTGACCTGCAGCTGTTCAAGGGGCGCTACTCGCTGCACCGGGTCAGCCCCGTCCGGGGCCGCGTCGCACGCCACTCCGCGATCTTCGCCTACAGCGAGCGCCCCGGCGTCGTCGGCAGCGTGGCGCGCACCCGGCAGCTCTTCGGCCGGGTGCTGCCCGAGCATCTGGCGGCCGAGGGCCGGGCCGTCAGAGGCGATGCGCTGCTGGACTGACCGACCGTACGAACCGGCAGCCGCCGTCTTTTCCCACTCTGCGATCCACGGAGGAGTAAGCCCTGTGCGTTTCGACGCGACCGGGAAAGTCACGCTCGACCACATCTACACACAGCCCGATCCCCGCGCCTACTTCGGACTGCTGCGCCCACTCGGCTACTGCGTTCCGCAGCAGGCGAAGCCCTACTTCGCGAAACTCGTCAACGAGTACCGGGAGGCCCGGCACGTCAGGGTGCCCCATGTGCTGGACATCGGCTGCTCGTACGGAATCAACGCCGCACTGCTGAAGTACGACGTGACCATGGACGAGCTCTACGCCCGCTACGACGACGAGGACCTCGACGGAAAGAGCCGCGCAGACCTGCTCCTCCGCGACCGGGAGCTGTCCCGCTCGCGCCGGCCCGCTCGGCGCATCCGTTTCACCGGCCTCGACACCTCCCACAGCGCACTGTCCTACGCGCACGAGGCCGGGTTCCTCGACGACGCGGTGCACGCCGACCTGGAGGCGAACGAGCCCACGCCACGACAGCGCGCCCAGCTCGCCGGGGCGGACCTGGTGATCTCGACGGGCTGCCTCGGCTACGTCACCGAGCGGACACTCGTACGGGTCGTCGAGGCGCAGGGCCCCCGGCGGCCCTGGATGGCGCACTTCGTGCTGAGGATGTTCCCGTTCGACTCCGTGGAGCAGGCGCTGGCGGGACTGGGCTACCGCACCATCCGTGTCGACGAGGTGTTCAAGCAGCGCCGTTTCGCCTCCCCGCAGGAACAGGCGCGCGTACTCGAGAGCATGTCGGCCGCAGGAGTGGATGCGAGGGGCCTCGAAGCGGAAGGCTGGCTCTACGCACAGCTCTATCTTTCCCGCCCGTACGGCACCCCAGGTACCGACGATCCGAATCGAGAGCAGAATTGAAGACCAGTCAGGATGCAGCGGTGAACGCCACCTTCGCCCAGGAGGCCGAACTGCCGAGGGTGCCGCTGCCCACCCTGGAAGCCAGCTGCGAGAGGTTCCTCGCCTGGTGCGCGCCGCTGCTGACCGAGGACGAGCGGGCGGCGACCGAGGCAGAGGTGGCCGCCTTCCTGCGACCCGGTGGCCCCGGCCGGGTCCTGCACGGGGCGCTGGAGGAGTACAACGCCACGGAGGGCGTGCACAGTTGGCTCGACACGTTCTGGCCGTACCGCTACCTGGGCCGTCGTGACCGGATCGCGCTCAACGCCAACTTCTTCTTCCTGTTCAAGGACACCGGCAGGCCCCAGGTGGAGCGGGCGGCCGGGCTCATCGCCGGGGCCCTCGACCACAAGCGGCAGCTCGACGAGGGGCTCGTCGCACCCGTGGTGCAGCGCGGAGCGCCCCAGTCGATGGTGCAGAACAAGTTCCTGTTCTCCGCCACCAGGATCCCCGGCGCACAGCAGGACACCGTCCGCGCACCGTACACCGACGCCTGGCCGGGTCCGTCCGACGCCCGTCACATCGTGGTGTTCTTCCGGGGCCGGATGTTCCGGCTCGACGTCATCGCCCCCGACGGCGTCCCGCACGCCCTGGACGACCTGGAGGCGGGGCTGCGCGCCGTGATGAAGGCAGGCGACGAGCCGGCCGGCGCGGACACCTCGGTGGGACACCTCACCACCATGGCCCGCGCGGAATGGGCCGCGGCCCGTGCCTCCCTCGTCGCCCGCGACCCCGGCAACGCCGAAGCGCTCGACACGGTCGAGACCGCACTGTTCTGCGTCTGTCTGGAGGACTTCGCGCCGGAGAACACCCAGGACGCCTGCGACCAGCTGCTGTACGGCGACCGCGGCAACCGGTGGTTCGACAAGGCCGTGTCGTTCGTGGTCTTCGCCGACGGGCGCGCCGGTATCAACGTCGAGCACTGCGAGCTGGACGGCACCACCATCCTCAGCTTCACCGACGCCCTGCTCACCACCCCCGCCGAGGAACACTCACGCCGGTCCGGGGCCCGCTCCCAGGGGCAGCCCGCCCTGGAGCCGGTCGTGTTCGCGCTCGACGACGCCCTGCGCGCGCAGGTGCGCTCCGCCGCCGACGCGTTCGCCGCGTACGGGCGCAACACTGCCACCACCACCGTGTCCTTCGAGGACTTCGGCAGCAGTGCGGCCAAGGCTCTGGGAGTGTCGCCGGACGCGTTCGTGCAGGTCGCCTATCAGCTGGCCCACCAGCGCGCCAAGGGCCGGCTCGGTGCGACGTACGAGTCGATCGCGACCCGGCAGTACCGGCACGGGCGGACCGAGGCGATGCGCGTCGTCACCCCCGAAATGCTCGCGTTCGTCGCGGCGATGGACGACCCGTCGGCGGACACCGGTCGCCGGCAGTCCGCGTTCCGTGCCGCCGCCGAGGCGCATGTGGCGCGTGCGAAGGAGAGCCAGGCCGGCCAGGTGCCCGAGCAGCACCTGTGGGAGCTGGAGCTGATCCAGAAGCGGCGCGGGGCGGAGCTCGGGGTGGACGAGCAGCCCTCGCTGTACCGGACGCCGGGCTGGCTGACGATGCGGGACGACTATCTGAGCACCAGCTCCGCGCCGTCGGCCAACATCCAGTTCTTCGGCTTCGGCTCCACGAGCAGCCGGTGCATCGGCGTCGCGTACGTGCTGCTGCCCGAACGCTTCAACCTCTACCTGAGCACCCCGCTGCCGGTCGCCGACCAGATGCACGCCTTCGCCGGCCACCTTCGCGAGGCGGTCGCCGAACTGCGCGACCTGCTGGCGCCCGCGCGGTCCGAGGACTGACCGGCGCACGCAATGGACCGTCGGCCGTGCCCTCCGGGGGGAAGGGCACGGCCGACACCCGTGGTACCGCCCGACGCCTCGGGGCCCGTGCCCGGGACACCGCAGGAGGCGAATCCGGCCGGGACATGATGCGGCCGGGAAAAAGGCCGTCGGCCGTGCCTTCCGGTGAGGGAAGCGCACGGCCGACGGCCCACAGACGGCCCAGGCGAGCGGAGACCCGCTCTGACCTGCGGCGATCTTAGATGTCGAAGTACAGCTCGAACTCGTGCGGGTGCGGCCGCAGCTGGATCGGCGCGATCTCGTTCGTGCGCTTGTAGTCGATCCAGGTCTCGATCAGGTCCGACGTGAAGACGCCGCCCGCCTGCAGGTACTCGTTGTCCGCCTCGAGGGCGTCGAGGACCGCCGGGAGGGAGGTCGGGACCTGGGGGACGCCCGCGTGCTCGTCGGGGGCCAGCTCGTAGAGGTCCTTGTCGATCGGCTCCGCCGGCTCGATCTTGTTCTTCACACCGTCCAGGCCGGCCAGCAGCAGCGCCGAGAACGCCAGGTACGGGTTGGAGGACGGGTCCGGCGCGCGGAACTCCACGCGCTTGGCCTTCGGGTTCGAGCCGGTGATCGGGATACGCATCGCCGCCGAGCGGTTGCGCTGCGAGTAGACCAGGTTGACCGGGGCCTCGAAGCCGGGGACCAGGCGGTGGTAGGAGTTCACCGTCGGGTTGGTGAAGGCCAGCAGCGACGGGGCGTGCTTGAGGATGCCGCCGATGTAGTAGCGGGCGGTGTCCGAGAGGCCCGCGTAGCCCTGCTCGTCGTAGAAGAGCGGGGAGCCGCCCTGCCACAGCGACTGGTGGACGTGCATGCCCGAGCCGTTGTCGCCGAAGATCGGCTTCGGCATGAAGGTCGCGGTCTTGCCGTTGCGCCAGGCGACGTTCTTCACGATGTACTTGAAGAGCATCAGGTCGTCGGCCGCGGCCAGCAGCGTGTTGAACTTGTAGTTGATCTCGGCCTGGCCGGCGGTGCCGACCTCGTGGTGCTGACGCTCGACCTGGAGGCCGACGTTCTCCAGCTCCAGGGAGATCTCGGCGCGCAGGTCGGCGAAGTGGTCGACCGGCGGGGCCGGGAAGTAGCCGCCCTTGTAGCGGACCTTGTAGCCCCGGTTGTCCTCGACCGCGCCGGTGTTCCAGGCGCCGGCCTCGGAGTCGATGTGGTAAAAGCCCTCGTTCGCGGCGGTGTTGAAGCGCACCGAGTCGAAGACGTAGAACTCGGCCTCGGGGCCGAAGTACGCGGTGTCCGCGATGCCGGTGGAGGCCAGGTACGCCTCGGCCTTCTTGGCGATGTTGCGCGGGTCGCGGCTGTACTGCTCGCCCGTGATCGGGTCGTGGATGAAGAAGTTGATGTTCAGCGTCTTGTCGCGGCGGAAGGGGTCCAGCCGGGCCGTCGACAGGTCCGCGCGCAGCGCCATGTCGGACTCGTGGATCGCCTGGAAGCCGCGGATCGACGAACCGTCGAAGGCGAGCTCGTCCGCCGGGTCGAAGGCCGTCGCCGGGATCGTGAAGTGCTGCATGACGCCCGGAAGGTCGCAGAACCGGACGTCAACCATCTTTACGTCGTTGTCAGCGATGTACTTCTTGGCCTCGTCGGCGTTCTGGAACATCCAACTCCTCCTACTCCCACCCGGGGGAGGGGTGGGGTTGCAGCTCGTCCGTGCGGCCAGTGCGGTGGCACACGCTGGACCCGACCATAGGCAGACCGGATTTCTCAAGCATGACCCATTTGTTTCGGAGAAGTTAACCGGCACGAGTGCTGGCCATGGACGGAGGCCGTGCGGGCACCCGGGCCGAAGTGATCGAAAGCGGGCGCAGTACCGTGGACCGGTGGACAAGAGGCAAGCAATCGGATCATGGCTCTCCGGGCCCCGCGCAGCGGCCGAGGACATGGGCGTCGACTTCGGACACCGGGGCAAGCGGCTCGGTCTGCCGGAGTCCGGACCGGGCTCCGTCGCCCCCCTCGGGCGGCGCTTCGGCGCACTGTTCCTCGACTGGGGACTGTGTGTCCTGATCGCATACGGACTGTTCGCAGGCAGTAATCAGCAGGCGACGTCCAATCGGGCCCTCGTCGTCTTCCTGGTCATGAGCCTGCTGACCGTCGGAACGGTCGGGTTCACGCCCGGCAAGCGGCTGCTCGGGCTGCGCCTGATCTCCGAGGACGGCGGCCGGCTCGGCTTCGGCCGCGTCGTGGTGCGCAGCGTGCTGCTGTGCCTCGCCGTTCCCGCGCTCGTGTGGGACCGCGACGGCCGAGGACTGCACGACCGCCTCGCGCGCGCCGTCCAGGTCAGGATCTGATCGCCGGACGGCGCGAAGGACAGAACGAAGGAGGGGGCGGCCGGGATGTCCGGCCGCCCCCTCCTTCATGCCTTCTTCGGCGTCAGCGCATCTTTCCGCCGCGCGGCATCCGCATGCCCTTCGGCATCGGACCCTTCGGCAGCGGCATGTTGCTCATCAGGTCGCCCATTGCGCGCAGTCGGTCGTTGGTCGACGTGACCTGCGGGCCGGAGAGTACGCGCGGCAGCTTGAGCATCGTGGTGCGCACCTTCTGCAGGGGCACCTGGCCCTCGCCGTCGCCCACCATGATGTCGTGCACGGGGACGTCCACGACGATTCGGTTCATCTTCTTCTTCTCGGCCGCCAGCAGCGACTTGAGCCGGTTCGGGTTGCCCTCGGCCACCAGCACGATGCCGGCCCTGCCGACCGCGCGGTGCACGACGTCCTGGCTGCGGTTCATCGCGACCGCGGGGGTCGTGGTCCAGCCGCGTCCCACGTTCTGCAGGACTGCCGCGGCTGCGCCCGGCTGGCCTTCCATCTGCCCGAAGGCGGCCCGCTCCGCGCGGCGGCCGAAGATGATCGCCATCGCCAGGAACGCCAGCAGGAAGCCCAGGATGCCCAGATAGATGGGGTGGTCGATCAAGAAACCGATCGCGAGGAAGACACCGAAGGTGACGATTCCCACAGCCGCGAGGACAAGACCGATCTTCGGGTCGGCCTTTCGGGTCATCTTGTACGTGAGGGCGATCTGCTTCAGTCGCCCTGGATTCGCAGCAGCGTCAGCGCTGTCTGAGTGTGCCTTCCTCGCCATACCTGAAGTTTACGTGGCCTATGAAGTGCGGGCAGCCACGGCCTCCAGAACGTGCTCGGCCTCCACGCGGTCCTTGGCCCGGCGGCGGTCCTCGAGGACCGCGGTCCATGCGTTGCGGCGGGCCGTGCGCTGGCCGCTGCCCAGCAGCAGGGCCTCCATCGCGCGCAGGGCATCGGTGACGGACGGGATGGCCGTGGCGATCACGGGACGTACCGGCGGGGCCTGCAGGGTGGACGACATGGTGGAGGTTCCCCCTCGGGGCGGGTCTCGATGAGTGGGAGCTGTGCGTGCATCTAGCGTCACTGTTCGGTGTTACCAGTGCGTGACCGGGCGGTCAAACGCGGATGAAGCACCGATGGGTGCGCCGAGAACGTCCGGCGCACCTCCCGTGAACGCCGGCGCGGCCCGTACCCGCCCCCGACCTGCGGGGAGGGTACGGGCCGCGCCCAACCGGCCATTACTGGCCGGTAATTACTTGTGCCTGAATTCACACAGTGCCGGTCGCGGCCACGGCCGCCTGCTCTCCGGTGCCGCGCTCCGTGCCGACCGCGTAGCGCCGGTCCATCGCCTGCTGGAACAGCCGGCCCGCGCGGTACGAGGACCGCACCAGCGGACCCGACATGACGCCGGAGAAGCCGATCTCGTCGGCCTCCTCCTTCAGCTCCACGAACTCCTGCGGCTTCACCCACCGCTCCACCGGGTGGTGGCGCACGGACGGGCGCAGGTACTGCGTGATCGTGATCAGCTCGCAGCCGGCGTCGTGCAAGTGCTGCAGCGCCTCGCTGACCTCCTCGCGGGTCTCGCCCATGCCGAGGATGAGGTTCGACTTGGTCACCAGCCCGTCCTCGCGGGCCTTGGTGATGACCTCGAGGGAGCGCTCGTAACGGAAACCGGGGCGGATCCGCTTGAAGATCCGCGGCACGGTCTCGACGTTGTGCGCGAGCACCTCGGGGCGCGAGGAGAAGACCTCGGCCAGCTGCTCGGGGACCGCGTTGAAGTCGGGGATCAGCAGCTCGACCTTGGTGTGGCCGCCCTCGCGGGCCGCGGTCATCCCGTGGATCTGGCGCACGGTCTCCGCGTACAGCCAGGCGCCACCGTCCTCCAGGTCGTCGCGGGCGACGCCGGTGATGGTGGCGTAGTTCAGGTCCATCGTGACGACGGACTCGCCGACCCGGCGCGGCTCGTCACGGTCGAGCGCCTGCGGCTTGCCGGTGTCGATCTGGCAGAAGTCGCAGCGGCGGGTGCACTGGTCGCCACCGATGAGGAACGTGGCCTCGCGGTCCTCCCAGCACTCGTAGATGTTCGGACAGCCGGCTTCCTGGCACACGGTGTGCAGGCCCTCGCTTTTGACGAGGCTCTGCATCTTCGTGTACTCGGGGCCCATCTTCGCCCGGGTCTTGATCCACTCGGGCTTGCGCTCGATGGGGGTCTGGGCGTTGCGGACCTCCAGGCGCAGCATCTTGCGTCCGTCGGGTGCGACTGCGGACACGACCGGCTCCCTACAGCTTCGATTCTTCGGCGAACACCAGGGTACGCCCGTTAAAAGTGCGGCCTTACGTACGGCCAACCCGTGGCCCGAGGTGCGCATTCCCCGGGCCTGTGGACCATGGCGTCAGGCGGTCACGGGCGCGGTCTCGCGCTCGATCACCCGGGGCCGCGGTTCCGCGCCCTCGAGCACCTCCCGCAGATGCCTCTCCAGCACGGGCAGCACTTCCTCGATCGTGACGTCGCGGCCCAGCTCGTTCGCGAGCGAGGCGACGCCCGCGTCGCGGATGCCGCACGGCACGATCCTGTCGAACCAGGTGTTGTCCGGGTTCACGTTCAGCGCAAAGCCGTGCATCGAGACACCCTTGGCGATCCGGATGCCGATCGCGGCGAGCTTGCGGTCCTCGCGGCGCTGGCCGGCGTTGGACGGCGCGTACTCCGGGCCGTTGAGCCGCGGGTCGAACTCGTCGTCCGTCAGCCTCGGGTCGAAGTCGAGCGACAGCCCTCCCAGGGCCGGACGCTCCTCCACCGGGTCGCCCAGCACCCACACCCCGCTGCGGCCCTCCACCCGGCTCGTTTCCACGCCGAACTCGGCGCAGGTGAGGATCAGCGCGTCCTCCAGCCGCCGCACGTGCGCGATCACGTCCACCGGGCGCGGCAGCTTCAGGATCGGATAACCGACGAGCTGGCCGGGGCCGTGCCAGGTGATCTTCCCGCCGCGGTCCACGTCGATGACGGGAGTGCCGTCCAGCGGGCGCTCGCTGTCCTCCGTGCGCCGCCCCGCCGTGTAGACCGGCGGGTGCTCCAGCAGCAGGCAGGTGTCCGGGATCTCGTCCGCGAAGCGGGCGGCGTGGATCTCGCGCTGCTTCTGCCATGCCTCCTGGTACTCGACGGCGTCGCCGCCGAACCCCAGTCGGACGAACCGCAGCTCACTCACGGCTGTGCCTCCCTCGAACTTCGCCCAGCAGTAATCCGGGCCCACGCCACTGTACGGCGGCCCGGAAACCGGCCGCCGGGCAGGTCGTACCCGTCAGCGCCGCTGTCAGTGCCGCCGTCAATCCTCACACGATCGGATGAATGTGGGGCGAAGGCGGCGGAATGGGCCGGGTGGGCCGCTAAATTCGCGCCGTTCCATGTGGGCTGCTCCCGGCCCGGAAGGCAGGAGACCCGACAGCTGATGACGGAACGAGCCCCCCAGCGCACCCCCAACCGACAGCTCGCCGCGCTCATCGCGGAGGCGGGCTTCTCCCATGCAGGGCTCGCCCGCAGAGTCGACCAGCTCGGCCTCGAGCACGGCCTCGACCTGCGCTACGACAAGACGTCCGTGACGCGGTGGCTGCGCGGCCAGCAGCCACGCGGCACCACCCCGGCACTGATCGCCGAGGTGTTCACCCGCCGGCTCGGACGCCGGCTCTCGGCCCAGGACCTCGGCCTCGACGCCTGCGCGCCGGTCTACGCGGGACTGGAGTTCGCCGCCGCTCCCGAAGAGGCCGTGGACATCGTCAGCGGGCTGTGGCGCAAGGACTCCGGCAGCCATGCGGAACTGCGGAAGATCGCGTTCACCCCGGCCGGGCTCGTGGTGCCGAGCCGGGACTGGCTCATCGGGCGTGCCGACGAACGGGTGGGCAGGGGGGATGCCGCGCACAGCGGCTCGGGCCGCGTCCCTCTCCAGGGCCCCCGCGTCTCGGTGCCCCGGCAGCGCGGGACCGACCGGGGGCCGGGCCAGAAGGTCTCCGGAGGAGACATCGCCGCCCTGCGCTCCGTCGGCGAGCTGTTCCGCGCCCTCGACCACGCCTACGGCGGCGGGCACGCCCGGCAGGCCCTGGTGCGCTATCTGGAGCACGAGGCAGAACCGATGCTGCGCGGCACCTACGGGGAGGTGCTGGGCCGCCGCCTGTTCGGCGCCGCCGCCGACCTGACCCGGCTCGCCGGCTGGACCTCGTACGACATAGCGGCCCACGGCCTCGCCCAGCGCTACTTCGTGCAGGCGCTGCGGCTCTCGCAGGCCGCGGGGGACAGGGCGTACGGCTCCTACGTCCTGGTCACCATGAGCCGCCAGGCGGTCTACCTCGGGCACGGCCGGGAAGCGGTCCAGCTGACCCGCGTCGCGCAGCAGGGCGTGGGCTCGTCCGCGCCGCTGCTGTTGCAGGCCATGCTGAACGCGGCGGAGGCCCGCGGCCACGGAGTGCTCGGCGACGCGCGCGCGTGCAACGCGGCCCTGGCCCGGGCGGAACGGGCCCTGGATGCCGCACGCCCGGGCGACGACGTACCGCCCTGGGCGCGCGTCTTCGACGAGGCACAGCTGGCGGACGAGATCGGGCACTGCCACCGCGATCTCCAGCAGTACCGCTCGGCGGTCCAGCACGCCGAACGCTCGCTCCAACTGCACGCCCCGGCATTCGCCCGCAGCCGCCTGTTCTGCCGGGTGGTCCTGGCCTCGTCCCGCCTGGGCCTGGGCGAACTGGAACTGGCGTGCGCGCTGGGTGCCGAGGCGGCACTGCAGGCGTCGGAGATGCGGTCGGCAAGGGCGTCGGAATACGTCCGCGAGTTCGAACGCCGCCTGGAGCCGTTCCGCGACGCAAGCCCGGTCCGCACCTACCGCGACCGGGTCGCGGCGCTGGGCTGACGGAGCCCCCGGCAGGGCTGACGAAATCAGCCCCGCCGGGGTCGAGGGACATCGCCGAGGGCGTACGCAGGGCCTACCCCCGCGCCCCCCTCACCCGTACCTCCGCCAGCGACAGCGGCTGTGTCCCCGACGCCAACTGCACCCGCACGTGTCGCGCCTCCGTCCCCGCCGGCAGCGCCACCGTCGTCGGGCGCCCCGCCTGCGCCGTGACGTGCACGGCCGTCACCCCCGGCGCCGAGCGGGCCTCGTCCAGCGAGTCCGCCGTGATCGGCGCCCCGGACGCCAGCACCCAGAAGTCCTTCAGCCGGTCCGCGCAGCAGTCCGTGCGGTTCCACACCTCCACCTCGTCGACCCGTGCGCTCGCGCCCAGGTCCACCTGCCACCACGCCTGGTCCGACGGCTCCGCGGTGTGGGTCACCGAGCCGTTGCCGAAGGCGCCGTCCGTGTTGCCGTCCACGGCACGCGACGCGGGCGCGTCCCACGCCGTCGACTTCTGCGCGGCCGGACGGCCTTGAGCCAGGTTCGGCCGCGCGACCGTGACCGTCACCTTCGTCGTCGTGGTGAGCCGGCCGTGCCGCAGCGTGATGTCCAGCGTGTACCTGCCCGGCGCGGTGGAGGCCGACGGGGTGAGCGTGAACGGAACCTTCGCGTCCGCGCCCGGGCCGAGCGGCCCGATGCGCGCCGAGGACGGCGTGACCGTCCAGCCCTCGGGCGCCGTCAGCCGCAGCCGGGTCGAAGGGGCCGTCCGGCGGGCGGTGTTGGTGACCGTGAGGTCACCGTCCGCCGTACGTCCCGGGTTCACCTCGCCGGGCAACTGCGTGCGCGTGCGCACGAGGCTGTTCACGCCCGGCGTGGTCACCTTGAAGACGTACGCGTGTTTCCCCGTCTCCGCCGGTGTCCGCACCACGACCCGGCCCTGCGCGTCCCGCTTCCACCGCAGCGGTCCGGCGTCCGAACCGAGCAGCGTGATCCGCGAGTCCGCGGTGACCGGGGTGTCGGAGCCGAGCGTGAGCTCCTCGCCGGGCCACTTCAGGGCGGTCGCGTACAGGGTGCCGTCCTTGACCGTGTAGCGGATGTCGTCGCCGCCGGACGGCTCCTCCGCGTGGTGCCAGTACGTCGTCCCGTAGATCGCCTCGCCGTTCGTCCGCAGCCACGTCCCCATGTCCAGCAGCCGCTGCCGCTGGATCTCCGGGATCGTGCCGTCGCCCCGCGGGCCCACGTCCAGCAGCAGATTGCCGTTCTTGCTGACGATGTCGACGAGCGAGTCGACGAGCTGGTCGGAGGTCAGATGGTCCTCCTCCGGCTCGTTCTGGTTGTAGCCGTAGGAGTGCGCGATGCCGCGGCTCGCCTCCCACTTGTCGGGGTCGATGTCCGCCTTCACCGTGTACTCGGGCGTCTGGAAGTCGAGTTCGGTCGAGTCCAGCGCACCGGTCTCGATCTTGCAGCGGTTGGCGACCGCGACCTCCTTCGGCCTCGGCCGGTTCTTGGCCTTGTTGTAGTAGTCGGCGAGGACAGGCGCGGTCTTCCAGTACGAGGCGGGCTTCTCCCACTGCCCGTCGCACCAGAGGATGTCGGGGTCGTACTGGTCGATCAGCTCGCTCATCTGCGGAGCCATGTAGTCACCGACGTAGTCGCCGACGGCGGGGGCGCCGGTGTACGGCACAGGGGCGCCGGTGTACGGGTTGGTGGCCGGGCGGCCGGTGTAGGCCGGGTTGTACCACTCGTAGAGCGAGTAGTAGAAGCCCGCCTTGAGCTGCTCGCCCGGGCGGCCCTTGCGGGCCGCCGCGAACAGTTCGCCCGCGAGGTCGCGCTTCGGACCGAGGTCGACGGTGTCGCGCCCCGACACCTTGCTGTCGTACAGGGCGAGTCCCTCGTGGTGCTTGGAGGTGAGCACGAAGTACTTCGCTCCGGCGTCCTTGAACAGCTTCACCCAGTCGTCCGGGTCGTACTTCTCCGCCTTCCACTGCCCGATGAAGTCGTCGTAGTCGGCGTCCGTGCCGTAGGTCTCGCGGTGGTGGGTGTTGGTCGCACTGCCGCGGGAGTTCATGTAGTTCCAGTACCACTCGGCGTAGCTCCCGCGTGGACCCCAGGCGGGCACGGAGTACGCGCCCCAGTGGATGAAGATGCCGAACTTGTCGTCCTCGAACCACCGAGGTGTGGGATGGCTGTTGAGCGAGGGGACGGTGGCTTCGTAGTCCGGTTCGCGTTCCGTGTCGTCGGCGGTGGCCGGCGGGGTCAGGAGCATTGCTGCGCAGGCGGCGATGGCCGCCGCTGTCGCGGTGCGTCTCACGGTGCATCCCTTCGGAAGAGGTCGCGGACCTGGGTGGGGCTCAGCGCCTCGTCCCAGGTGAGGAGTTCGTCGAGATCGCCGCGCAGGCCCGCCTTCTCGGTGCCGAGGGAGCGCAGCGGCAGCGGGACGGACGCCTCGGTGGTGCCGACGGGCTCGCCGTCGGCGTACAGCGTGGTGCGGCCCGGCTCGGCCACCCAGGTCAACTGGGTCCAGCGGTCGAGCGGAAGCGTGTACGGGAAGGAGTGGTCGGCGCTGCCGTACCGCGTGATGCCGACGCGCCCGGTGCCGTACTGCATGAGCTTGAGTGCCCCGGCCTTCGAACTGAGCAGCACCTGGTCGGCGGTGCGGGCGGTGGGGCGTACCCGCACGGACACCGTCCACGGTTCGGCCGCGTCGAGGCCGCCGAAGCCCACGCCGTCGCGGTCGTGGTCGAAGCGCCAGGCACCGCCCTGTGCGCCGCCGCCGGTGACGGGCGTCGGGTTGTTGATGATGTACGACGTGCCGGGCAGGCCGCCCGCCGTGTCCTCGGCGAACAGGGTGTTGCCGGGACTGCCGGCGTACGTCCAGCCGCGCGGGTACGGCGCCGGGTCGAAGGTCCAGTGGTGGCTGGGCCTGCCGTCGTCGCTGCGCGGTGAGGCGGGGGCGGGGTGCAGCCCGGCGGGGTCGCCGACAAGAGCGGCGCGGGCGCGGAAGGCGTCGAGGCCGTCGGGCGTGGGGCCGGCGTTCCAGGCGCGGTCGGCGAGAATGGCGCGGGCGCCGGCCATGTGCTGCTCGAAGTAGCCGTCCCGGGACCAGAAGTTGTAGTCCGCCCAGTTGACGAGGCCGGAGCCGAGCATGTCGGGGGCGGTGCTGGGGGCCCAGGTGTCGTACATCCACGGTTCGTCGGGGTACTTGTGGTGGTAGTTGTTCGGGGTGACGTAGAACGGGCCGATAGCGATCTCGTCGTGGCCGGGGACGGCCGGTTCCGCGCCCGTGCCCTCCCAGGTGATGAAGACGACGCCGGCGTGGACGGTCTGCTGGGGGGCGGTCATGTGCTCGGAGCCGTTGTAGACGGCGGTGCGCCTGCCGTGCGAAGCGACCACGTCGTCAAGGGTGTTGATGTACCGGTTGAGCAAGTCGCCGAGCGTGGTCACGCCGGGGTCGGCGGCCAGGAAATCCTTGACGCGCGGGCATGCGGCCAGCTGCCCGGGGACTTCCTCGGCGCCGATCGAGAACAGCGGCGCGTCGAACCAGCCCGCGAATTCGTCGACAATCGCCTTCGTCTTCCCGATCGCCTTCTCACTGGTCATGTCGATGATCCAGTCGGGGGTCAGGTGCGAGTGCGTGTGGGCGCCGGTGCAGGGGTCGGCGCCCGCACCGAAGCCGATGCCGAACGCCTCGCTGATCACGGTCGCGTGACCGGGGATCTCGAGTCCGGGCATCAGCTGGACGTGGTGCCGGGCGGCGAACGCCTTCAGATGCTCGATGTCGGCCCGGCTGTAGCTGTGCTCCGGGTCGGCGAGGCCGGGGAACTTCGGGCTGTGGAGCCGGAACCCCTCCGATTCGGACAGATGCAGGAAGAGGGTGTTGAGCTTCTGGTCGCCCATCCGGCGGATCAGGTTCTCGAGGTAGGAGATCTGCCAGTACTTGCGGCCCGCGTCGAGGTGCACGAGACGCACGGCCTGGGCCGGCCGGTCGGTGGCGCGGGCACGGGGCAGGGAGCGGTGGTCGGCGTCGGTGGCGCGGAGCAGTTGGAGCAGGGTGCGGGTGCCGTAGAACAGGCCGTGGGTGGAGGCGGCCTCGATCCGTACGGCACCGCTGCTGTCGAAGCGGTACCCCTCGGCGCCGAGGGCGGCTCCAGGGTCGCCGGTCGCGCCGGTGGCTTCCGCCGGGCCTGCGGTGAGGCGGAGGACGATGTCGCCCGCTCTCGGCCGTGCGGTGACCGAGCCGATCCTCGGCGTGAATCCGCTGGTCCTTCTGATCTCACCGCGCAGCTGCTGCGCGAGCTCCTGCACCGACTGGCGGGCGGGACCGGGGAGTTCGGCCCGCCCGGCGGGCAGCGCGGTCAGTGCGCGGGAGCGGGGGTCGAGGAGGATGCGGCTGTTCGGGGTGAGCGAGGTGGTGCCGCCGAGATCGGACCAGCCGGTGGGCCGGGGGACGACGTTCGGGGGTGGCGCCGTGGATGGCGGCGGCTCGGCAGCCGTGGCACCCGATGGAGCGATAGCTCCGATGACTAGGCTGAGAGCGAGGGTGAGAATGGGCGTGAAGCGTCGCACTACTGCCTCCCGGCATCAAGGGACACCGGGAACGTAGTGCTGGGTCAGACCTCTGACAAGAGAGAGGTAGGATGTATCTCTTGGACTTCTCGGCGGGTTCACCCGGCTTTCCGGTTCCGATCCGCGCGCTGCGGCGGCACCCCGGGGTGAGCAGGGTGGGGCGCGGGACGGTGGCGGCCGCCCCGCGCGTCTCAGGCGGCGGACCTCAGCGCCGTCGTTTCGCAGCCCGCCCGGATGCCGAGGTCCCTCAGGACCGAGGCCGCCGCCCTGCGGCCCGAGAACAGCTCGCCCTGCACGGTCGGTGTGTCACGGTGTCCACCGCACACGTACAGACCCGACAGCACTCGCACCGGTCGGCGCAGATCGTACGGCGGCAGCATCACCGGTACCGCCTGGGCGTCGTGATGGACCGCCAGCAACTCCCAGTCGTCCGTCGGTGTGCCGTACAGCGTCGCCAGATGCCGGCGCACCGCCCGGTCCGGATCCGAGGGGAGCACGCCCACGACCGCCGAGGAGATCAGCGCCCGGCCCTCCGGGGCGCGCGACGGGTCGACCTCGCTCATCACCGTCGTGTGCGACACGGGTCCCCTGCGGTCCGCGTCCAGAATCAGCGACGGATCGGTCAACGGCGGTTCGGGCGCCGTGTGGTGCACCACCGTCACCGGGCGGAACGACGGCACCCGCAGTCCCGGCAGCAGTTCGCCCGCCGTCCTCGCATCCGTGGCGACCAGGACGGAACGGCAGCCGATCTCACCGTGCTCCTGTGTCGTGACCCGGTTCACCGAGACGTCCGTGACCCGGACCCCCGTGTGGACGGTGCCTTCCGGCAGACCCCCGGCCAGCCGCTCCGACAGTACCGACGCGCCGCCCGCCGGTACGCACAGCCTGCCGCGCGCGTAACCGCGCAGCACCAGATCCGCGCAGCGGCTGGAGGTGGTCAGCTCCGGGTCGCTCAGCAGCGCGGACAGCAGGGGGCGCAGAAAGCCGTGCACGGTACGGGCCGGGAGGCCGCGTGCGTACAGGGCGTCCGCGGTGGCCCGCTCGGGGCGGGCCAGCACCCGCCGTACCGGCGTGCCCGCGAGCCGTGCCAGCGAGGCTCCCAGCCTCGCCTGGTCGAGCTGCCGTGGCCGAGGGGCGCTCGCGAGGGCGCGCGCAACCGTGAATGCTCCCCCCACGCTCCGGAGTGCGTGGGCCGACGCCCACCGCGTGCTCCCGACCTCGCCGGTCCGCTGCAGCCTTCCGTCGGTGTGCACGAGCACACCGGGTGAGAACAACCGCAGTTCGATGTCCCGGAGCGCGGTGATGCGGCGCAGTTCCGGGTAGGCGGTACTGAGCAACCGGCCGGCGCGGTCGAGCCGGAATCCGTCGATCTGCTCGGTGGCCGTCCGGCCCCCCACGACCGGGGCCGCCTCCAGAACCCTGACCGTCACTCCCGCGCTGATCAGCCGATGAGCCGCCGCGAGCCCGGCGATCCCGGCCCCCACCACGACGACGTCCGCCTGATCCGCCTGATGTCCCTGATGAGCGCTGCTGAGCACGTGCCCCTCCCCGAGGTCGGCGCGGCTGGTGGGGAGCTCATGCCCCCAACAGGCTCGAGAAATACCCGAGTTCGCATCGAGAGACTAGAAAGCCGCACCGCCGTCTGCAGTCGCGCACACCGCGGAGCACCGGGGCGCGGGGGCGCACACACCGCCCGGCGCCCCTGCCCCACCCCCGCGCCCCGCGTGTCGCCCCCGCGCTCTAGCGCAGCGCCGCGCCGATCGCGTCGTCGATGCGGGGGAACGCGAACGAGAAGCCCGACTCCAGCAGCCGTACCGGCAGCGCCCGCTGGCTGCTCAGTACGTCCGACGCCATGTCACCGAGCAGCACGCGCAGCGCCGGCGTCGGGACCGCGAACACCGCCGGGCGGCGCAGTACCCGGCCCATCGCCGCCGTCACCTCACGGTTCGTCACCGGTTCCGGTGCCGTCAGGTTCACCGCGCCGGACAGCGAGTCCGTGTCCAGGATGTGCCGCAGTGCCGCGATCTCGTCGTGCAGGGCGATGAAACTCCAGTACTGCCGGCCACTGCCCAGCCGACCTCCCAGGCCCGCCTTGAACAACGGGAACATCCGGCCCCACGCGCCGCCGTGCCGCGCCACCACCAGGCCGGTACGGGCGAACGCCGTCCGCACACCCGCCTCCTGGGCCGGGGCGGCCGCCTCCTCCCATTCCACACACACGCCCGGCAGGAAGCCGCCGCCCGCCGGCGCGTCCTCGTCCACCGGCCGGTCGCCGGTGTCGCCGTAGTAGCCGACCGCGCTGCCGCTGACCAGGACCCGCGGCGGGACGTCGAGCGCGGCGACGGCCTTGGCGATCGCCGCCGTGCCGAGCACCCGGCTGTCCCGGATCTCCCTGCGGTACGCCGCGGTCCAGCGGTGGTCGCCGATGCCGGCCCCGGCAAGATGCACGACACCGTCGCAGCCCGCCAGACCCGCCAGGTCCACGAACAGCCGGTGCGGATCCCATTCGACCTCGTCCCCGGCCTTCGCCGGATGCCGCACCAGGCGCACCACTTCATGCCCGTCCGTGCGCAGTGAGTGCACGAGAGCCTTGCCGATGAGCCCGCTCGAGCCCGTGACCGCGATCCGCATGAAACACATCCTGCCCCGCAGGTCGCTCGTGGCACAGTGGCGCCATGCCTCAGTCCTTCATACGACCTGCCCGCAGCTCCGACGGACTTGCCCTCGGCGCGCTCGACCACGACACCTGGTCCCCGATGCACGCCGTCCTGCCGAGGCCCGAGCCGGGCCGCAACCCGTTCGCCGAGACCATCGGCCCGGAGGGGATGCTGCTCGCCGAGGACCCCGACGGGACGCTCGTGGGCTACATCCGGGTCGTGCCGCCCACCTCCCTGCCGTGCAATCAGCATGTGCGTCAGATCCAGGGGCTGGCCGTGGCCGAGCGGGCACGTGGCAGGGGCATCGGCCGCGCCCTGCTGCGGGCGGGATGCGACGAGGCACGCAGCCAGGGGGCGACCCGGATCACCCTGCGCGTCCTTGGCCACAACAAACCCGCGCAGGCCCTGTACGAGTCGGAGGGATTCGTGGTCGAGGGGGTGCTCCCCGGGGAGCTGTATCTCCAGGGCACGTACGTGGACGACGTGCTGATGGGCCGCAGCCTCATCGGCTGAGGTCAGCAGCCGTCCTCACAGTGCGCCGAAACGCTCCCACAGCCGTGGGAAGCGAGCCGCCAGTGCCATGTCGTCGTCGAAGTCGAACGGGGTGCCGGCCGGCTCCGCCGCCTGCACGGGGATGCCGAGATCCGGCGAGTCCGCACCGGTCAGCTGCTCGTACGCCTCGTCCGCCGCGTACCCCAGCTCCTCGCCGTCCCCGTCGATGTCCTCGTCGAACTCCTCCAGCAGGTCCGCCAGCGAGTCGGGATCGTGCACCCCACCTTCGAAGACCTCCCGGCCCTGACCGATGAGCCAGCAGCGGAAGTAGTCGAAGGCGTCGTCGCTCGCGCCGCCGAGCAGCACGGCCGCGGCTCCCCACAGATCCCAGGTGTACGCCCTGTTGTAACGGGCCTCGAAGTGACGGGCGAAGTCGAGAACGGAGTCGGGGTCGAGCCGCAGCAGCCGCTCCACGAGCAGCTCGGCATGGTCCTCGGGGTCGCCCTCGGCGGCCTCACGGGTGCTGTCGATGATCTCCCAGAACTCCGTCTCGTCCATCACGGGACAAGCATCGTGGCTGGCGCAGGGCCGCGCACGCGGAGCCGGGAAATGCGGCTGTTTCGAGATGAGCGGCCCACGAGAGCGATGGCGCGCAATGTCGGACAGAAGATGTCGGGATTCCGTGGGACGGTCGGCCCATGACGACGAACGAACCGCTCGAAGGAAAGATCGTACTGGTGGCGGGCGCGACCCGTGGCGCGGGCCGCGCCATCGCCGTGGAGCTCGGCGCGGCGGGTGCCACGGTGTACGTGACGGGGCGCACCACACGTGAGCAGGTCAGCGAAATGGGCCGGCCGGGGGAGACCATCGAGGAGACCGCCGAACTCGTCACCGCCGCCGGCGGCGAGGGAATCGCCGTCCCCACCGACCATCTGAGGGCCGACCAGGTCCGGGCACTGGTCGAGCGCATCGACGGCGACCACGGCCGTCTCGACATCCTCGTCAACGACGTCTGGGGCGGCAACTTCCTCCTCGACTTCGACACCAGGATGTGGGACGTCGACCTGGACCGAGGCCTGCGGATGCTCGACCTGGGTGTGCGGACGCACATCATCACGAGCAGCATCGCGCTGCCCCTGCTCGTCCGCGAACCTGGCGGCCTCGTCATCGAGGTCACCGACGGCACGGCCGAGACCAACCGGGACTTCCGCGAGAACTTCTACTACGACCTCGCCAAGAACGGCCCGATCCGGATGGCGTACAACCTCGGCGAGGAACTGAAGGGCGTCGGCTGTGCGGCGGTGGCGGTCAGCCCCGGCTTCATCCGGTCCGAGGAGATGCTCGACATCTTCGGCCTCACGGAGGAGAACTGGCGCGACGGCATCGCGAAGCAGCCGCACTGGGCGCTGTCCGAGACCCCGGCATACATCGGCCGTGGTGTCGCCGCCCTCGCCGCCGACCCCGAGCGGGCCCGCTGGAACGGCCGCTCGCTGGACAGCGGCGCTCTGGCCAAGGAGTACGGCCTGACGGACACGGACGGAAGCCGCCCGGACGTCTGGTCGTACATGCTGGCGGAGAAGGCGGGCGAGACGCCGGCGCTGGAGGACTACCGCTGACCGGTGTCCGCCGGTCCCGGCCCGTACAGCTCGCGCATCCGCGCCGCCGCCTGCGCACAACGCTCGCGCAGCTCCAGCGGCTCCAGGACCTCCACCTCCGGGCCCAGGGAAAGGAGTTGGGTGTACGCCACGTCCAGGGATTCCACGGGGAGCGTGAGCGTCACCCGGCCCTCGGCGTCCGGAGGTGGCGCAGCCGCGATCGCCTCCTGGGCCGCCGCGCGGTCGGTCACGAAGGGCAGACGGCGGGCGCCCGCCTCCGTGGCCCGCAGGACCACCTCCGCACGGAGGATGGAGCGCGCGAACTGCGCCGCGCGCTCCGCCCAGAAGCCGGGCAGATCGAAGTCCTCGTCCCGGGCGAAGACGTCCCCCTCCCCCTCCACCGACGCGAACCGGTCGATCCGGTACACCCGGAACACCCCGTCCGCGCGGGCACACAGATACCAGACGCCCGCCTTCAGCACGAGGCCGTACGGATCCAACTCCCGCTCCACCTCGGCATCCCGGCGGCGGTACGCCACCCGGATCCGCCGGTCGGACCACACCGCCTCCGCGATCACCGGCAGCAACGGCGGAGTCTTCGGCTCCTGGTACCAGCCGGGCGCGTCCAGATGGAACCGCTGCGCCGCGGAGTCCGAGGCGTCCCGAAGGGAGGGCAGCAGCGCCGCGGACACCTTCAGACGTGCCGCGGACGCCGCGTCCTCGAGGCCCATGTCCCTCAACGCGCCCGGCAGTCCCGACAGGAACAGGGCCTCCGCCTCGTCGCGTCCGAGGCCGGTGAGCCGGGTGCGGTACCCGCCGATGAGCCGGTAGCCGCCGGCCCGGCCCCTGTCCGCGTACACCGGAACTCCGGCCTCCGACAAGGCGAGCGCATCCCGCGTGACGGTCCGCTCGGACACCTCCAGCTCCTGCGCGAGCTCGGCCCCGGTCATGGAGGGCCGCGCCTGCAACAGGAGCACCATCTTGATCAGCCGGGCGGCACGCATGCCCCCATCATGGCGCAGCTCAGGCCAACGGTACCTGGAGCTCCGTCACCCACTTCTGTTTGTCCGGCGGGCACTCGAGACCGACCTCACGGGCGTAGCCGGCCGAACGATGGCCGCCTGCGTCGATCCAGCGGGCCAGGTTCTGCTCCGTGGACATGATGGTGTCCATCGGCCCGCGGTGCACGATCGTCGCCGCCCGCTCGACGGCCGGGAGGTCGACGATCTCGAAGTCCTGGCCGGCGGCCGGATCGGCGGCGACGGTGCACCCGGCGTGCACCAGGACCGCGCCGTCGCCCTCGGGGGCGTCCTCGTAGTAGGCGATGCCCGGTCCGGTCGGCGTGACGCCGGCCGCGTTCAGCCGCGCGAACAGCTCGTCGTACAACGGGTAGATGGCCGGGCCGATGTGCTCGGGTGCGTAACTGGCGGCGACGGCGGACAGTTCGGCGATCCGCACCGCCGGGATGCTCTTGATCATGACGTCCTGGGTGGGCATGCGCCCCTCGCTCTCGATCGACCGGAGCCTCGCCTCGACCTGCGCCAGCCTGGCGGCCGCCGCGGCCATCGACTCCTCCAGCTCCGCCTGCCGCAGCTTGAGCATCCCGCGCAGCTCCTCCGTGGTCACCTTCTCCTCGAGGATCTCCTGCACCTGCTGGAGCGTGAAGCCGAGATCCTTGAGGGCGATGACACGGTTGAGCTCTGCGAGCTGTGCCGCGGTGTAGTGGCGGTACCCGCTGAACGGGTCGGTGTGGGCGGGACGCAGCAGCCCGATGGCGTCGTAGTGACGCAGCATGCGGGCAGATACGCGGCCGTGCCTGGCGAAGTCTCCGATGGTGAACATGACGTCTCCCAGTGCACGGGTTCACACGGTGTCAGGGTCAAGCATCGCCCATGAGGAAACCCCCGGCGGCCGAAGCCACCGGGGGTCATCCGCTCCTCGCGCCTACAGGCCGTAGCGCTCGCGCGCCTCCTTCACGGCCGAGGCAGGGACCTCGCCGCGCTTCGCCAGCTGGGCCAGCGCCGCGACCGTGATCGACTGGGCGTCGACCCCGAAGTGGCGGCGGGCGGCGTCACGCGTGTCCGACAGACCGAAGCCGTCCGTGCCGAGCGACGACCAGTCCTGCTCCACCCACTGGCTGATCTGGTCCGGCACCTGGCGCATCCAGTCGGAGACCGCGAGCACCGGGCCCGGAGCGCCCTCCAGAGCCTGGGCGACGTACGGGGTGCGCTGCTCGCCTCGGAGCAGGGCCTCGTCCGCCTCCAGGGCGTCGCGGCGCAGCTCGCCCCAGGAGGTCGCGGACCACACGTCGGCGGCCACGTTCCAGTCGGCTGCCAGCAGCTCCTGCGCCTGGAGCGCCCAGTGGATCGCCGTACCGGACGCGAGCAGCTGGAGCCGCGGTGCGTCCGCTCCCGCCGAGCCCTCCTTGAAGCGGTACAGGCCCTTGACGATGCCTTCCTCGACGCCCTCCGGCATCGCGGGCTGAACCTTGGGCTCGTTGTAGACGGTGAGGTAGTAGAAGACGTTCTCCGCCTCGGGGCCGTACATCCGGCGCAGACCGTCCTTGACGATCACCGCGATCTCGTACGCGAACGCCGGGTCGTAGTTGAGCGACGCCGGGTTCGTGGACGCGATCAGATGCGAGTGGCCGTCGGCGTGCTGCAGGCCCTCGCCCGTCAGCGTCGTGCGGCCTGCGGTGGCGCCCACGATGAAGCCCTTGCCGAGCTGGTCGGCGAGCTGCCACATCTGGTCGGCAGTGCGCTGCCAGCCGAACATCGAGTAGAAGATGTAGAAGGGGATCATCGGCTCGCCGTGCGTCGCGTACGACGTGGACGCGGCGATGAAGTCCGCCATGGCGCCGGCCTCGGTGATCCCCTCGTTGAGGATCTGGCCGTCCTTGGCCTCCTTGTAGTACATCAGCTGGTCGCGGTCGACCGGCTCGTACGTCTGGCCCAGCGGCGAGTAGATGCCGGCCGAGGGGAACAGCGACTCCATACCGAAGGTACGGGCCTCGTCCGGGACGATCGGGACCCAGCGCCTGCCGGTCTCCTTGTCCCGCATCAGGTCCTTCACCAGGCGGACGAAGGCCATGGTGGTGGCCATCTCCTGCTTGCCGGAGCCCTTGTGCAGGGCCTTGAACGCGCGCTCCTCCGGCTCGGGCAGGGCGACGGCGTGCACCCGGCGGGCCGGGGCGGGGCCGCCGAGGGCCGCGCGGCGCTCCTGGAGGTAGCGGACCTCGGGGGAGTCCGCGCCGGGGTGGCCGTACGGCACCAGGCCGTCCTCGAAGGCGCTGTCCGCGATCGGGAGTCCGAGCAGATCGCGCATGCCCTTGAACTCGTCGGTCGTCAGCTTCTTCATCTGGTGGTTGGCGTTCTTGGACTCGAAGCCCTTGCCGAGCGTGTAGCCCTTCACCGTCTGCGCGAGGATCACGGTCGGCGCGCCCTTGTGCTCGACGGCAGCCTTGTACGCCGCGTACACCTTGCGGGCCTCGTGGCCGCCGCGGGAGGTGTAGAAACACTCGGCGATCTTCGCGTCGGTGAGCAGCTTGGCCAGCTCGACGAGCGCGGGCTCGGCGCCGAAGAAGTGCTCACGGATGTACGCGACGTCGCGGGTCGCGTACGTCTGGAACTGGGCGTCCGGCACCTCGCGGAGGCGGCGGACCAGCGCACCCGTCGTGTCGAGCTGGAACAGCTCGTCCCAGGCGGATCCCCAAAGGGATTTGACGACATTCCAGCCGGCGCCGCGGAACTGGGCCTCCAGCTCCTGCACGATCTTGAAGTTGGCGCGGACCGGGCCGTCGAGACGCTGCAGGTTGCAGTTGATGACGAAGGTCAGGTTGTCCAGCTGCTCGCGCGAGGCGAGGGCGAGTGCCGCGGTCGACTCGGGCTCGTCCATCTCGCCGTCGCCGAGGAACGCCCACACGTGGGAGTGGGAGGTGTCCTTGATCCCGCGGTTGTGCAGGTAGCGGTTGAAGCGCGCCTGGTAGATCGCGGAGAGCGGGCCGAGGCCCATGGAGACGGTGGGGAACTCCCACAGCCAGGGCAGCCGCCGCGGGTGCGGGTACGAGGGGAGGCCGTTGCCGCCGGCCTCCTGGCGGAAGTTGTCGAGCTGCTGCTCGCCGAGGCGGCCGTCGAGGAAGGCGCGGGCGTAGATGCCGGGGGAGGCGTGGCCCTGGATGTAGAGCTGGTCGCCGCTGCCGTCGCCCTCCTTGCCGCGGAAGAAGTGGTTGAAGCCGGTCTCGTAGAGCCAGGCCGCGGAGGCGAAGGTGGCGATGTGGCCGCCGACGCCGTGGCGGGAGCCGCGGGTGACCATGGCGGCCGCGTTCCAGCGGTTCCAGGCGGTGATACGCGCTTCCATCGCCTCGTCGCCGTCGAAGCCGGGCTCGGCGGCGGTCGGGATGGTGTTGACGTAGTCCGTCTCCAGCAGCCGGGGCAGGGCGACGCCGGCCTTCTCGGCGTGCTGGAGGGTGCGGCGCATCAGATACGCGGCGCGGTGCGGGCCTGCATGCTCCGCGACGGCGTCGAGGGACGCCGCCCACTCGGCGGTTTCCTCGGCGTCGCGGTCCGGGAGCTGGTCGAGCTCGCTCGGAAGCTTGCCTACGGGGTCGGTCATGATCGCCGCCTTCCGGACAGGAGGGGGGTGGAGAAAGGGGGTGCCGCGTCTGGCAGGACAGGGCGAAGGGTTGGGTGAACCCGGGGTCGACTGTAAGCCTCTGATCGATGATCGATCAAAGTCTGGGAGAAATTGGCATCCGGTGCCGCAAAAGTGGGCACGCGGTGCCGGGGTGAATGGTGACTTTCCGGACACCCTGACGCGAGCGGTCCGCCCGGCAGGGGGCTGGTGGTGGGTGCGGGTGCCGGGGCCTCCGGAGGGGGATACCCGGACTGCTTTCCGGTACTTGCGCTCCCCTGCTCACGACGCCTTCTTTCCGGACACTCTGCCCGGGCGGGAGGCCGACGGTGGGTGCGGGGGCCGGGGCCTCCGGAGGGGGGTGCCAGTCCCGGACATGCCCCCGGAGCGGCACCCGGACGCCACACCACACGGACCCCGTCACACCCAAGCGCGCACCCGGACGCCGAACCGTCACGCCCTCGCACACGCGCATCACGCCCACGACCCGGCCACGCCCGGCAGCGTGACCCGGTCGCCGCCCGCCCAAGGGCTACGCGCGCGGCGCGCAGCCCAGTACGTGCGCCTTCACCAGCGCGCCGATCTCCGGGTCGCGGCGGCGGAACGCCTCCACCAGGTCCTGGTGCTCCTCCGCGTACGACTTCTGCACCGTGCCCAGCCAGCGGATCGACAACGCCGTGAAGACCTCGATCCCGAGGCCCTCCCAGGTGTGCAGCAGGACGCTGTTGGCCGCGGCCCGGACCAGTTCCCGGTGGAAGGCCACCGTGTGGCGGACCTGCCCCGCGGAGTCGCCCGTCCGGTCCGCCTCGTAGAGCGCCGCCACATGCGGCTCCAGGGCCGAGCAGTCCTCCGCCAGCCGTCCGGCGGCCAGTTCGGCGGCGATCTGCTCCAGGCCCGCCCGGACCGGATAGCTCTCCTCCAGGTCGGCGGCCGTCAGATTCCGCACCCGTACACCCTTGTTGGGCGCCGATTCGATCAGCCGCAGCGACTCCAGCTCGCGCAGCGCCTCGCGCACCGGCGTCTGGGAGACCTCCAGTTCGGTCGCGATACGGCGCTCGACGATCCGTTCTCCCGGCTTCCAGCGGCCGCTGACGATCCCCTCCACGATGTGCTCGCGGATCTGATCGCGCAGCGAGTGGACGACGGGGATGGTCATGGAGCGCTCCTTAAAGCCGCGTTGACCTGTGACCCCTAGACAATACGGCGGCGCCCCCGTCGGGAAGTACTCCCAGCGGGGGCGCCGTCGGTGAGGCTGATTACAGCCGCGTGCCTCAGAGGCCGAGCTCGACCTCGAACTCGCCCGCCTCGAGGATCCCCTTGACAGCCGTCAGGTAGCGGGCGGCGTCGGCGCCGTCCACCAGACGGTGGTCGTAGGAGAGCGCGACGTACGTCATGTCGCGGATCGCGATCGTCTCGCCGAGGTCCGGGTGGTTCACGACCACCGGACGGCGGACCGTGGCACCGATGCCCAGGATGGCGACCTGGTTCGGCGGCACGATGATCGTGTCGAACAGCGCACCGCGCGAACCGGTGTTGCTGATCGTGAAGGTCGCACCGGCAAGGTCGTCCGGCGTGATCTTGCTGGCGCGCACCGCGCCCGCGAGCTCGGCGGTCTTCTTGGCGATACCGGCGAGGTTGAGGTCGCCCGCGCCCTTGATGACCGGCGTCATCAGACCCTTCTCGGAGTCCACGGCGATGCCGACGTTCTCCGAGTCGAAGTACGTGATGGTGCCCTCGGCCTCGTTGATCCGGGCGTTGATGACCGGGTGGGCCTTCAGCGCCTGGGCGGCGGCCTTGACGAAGAACGGCATCGGGGAGAGCTTGACGCCCTCACGTGCCGCGAACGCGTCCTTCGCCCGGGCGCGCAGCTTCATCAGCTTGGTGATGTCCACCTCGACGACCGAGGTGAGCTGGGCCTGGTCGTGCAGCGCCTTCATCATGTTGTCGCCGATGACCTTGCGCATGCGGGTCATCTTGACCGTCTGACCGCGCAGCGGGGACACCTCGAGCTTCGGCGCCTGCGCCGCGGCCGGGGCGGCAGCGGCGGCGGGAGCCGGGGCGGCGGCCTTGGCGGCCTCCGCGGCGGCGATGACGTCCTGCTTGCGGATACGGCCGCCGACGCCGGTGCCCTTGACCGATCCCAGGTCGACACCGTTCTCGGCGGCGAGCTTGCGGACCAGCGGGGTCACGTACGCGTCGCTCGCCTCGACGGCGGCGGGAGCGGCGGGAGCCGGAGCAGCGGCGGCCGGAGCCGGAGCAGCCGGAGCCGGAGCGGGGGCCGCGGGGGCGGCAGGAGCCGGGGCGGCAGGCGCGGGAGCCGGAGCCGGAGCAGCCGGGGCCGGAGCCGCGGCAGGAGCCGGAGCGGCAGCCGGGGCCGCGGCCGGAGCCGCACCCTTCGCGCCGATGACGGCCAGCTTGGCGCCGACCTCGGCGGTCTCGTCCTCGCCGACCACGATCTCCAGCAGCACACCGGCGGCCGGGGCGGGGATCTCGGTGTCGACCTTGTCGGTGGAGACCTCGAGCAGCGGCTCGTCCTCGGCGACCTCTTCGCCGACCTGCTTCAGCCAGCGGGTGACGGTGCCCTCGGTGACGCTCTCGCCGAGCGCGGGCAGGACGACGTCGGTGCCGGACGCTTCGCCGGCCGGGGCCGCGGGGGCCTCGGCGGCAGGCTCGGGAGCCGGGGCCGCCGGAGCCTCCTGGGCCTCCTGGGCCGGGGCTGCGGGGGCCTCGGCCTGAGCCGGGGCGGGGGCCGCAGCCGGCGCACCGCTGCCGTCGTCGATGACGGCCAGCTCGGCGCCGACCTCGACGGTCTCGTCCTCGGCGACCTTGATGGAGGCCAGGACACCGGCGGCCGGGGCCGGGATCTCGGTGTCGACCTTGTCGGTGGAGACCTCGAGCAGCGGCTCGTCGGCCTCGACGCGCTCGCCCTCGGCCTTCAGCCAGCGGGTGACGGTGCCTTCGGTGACGCTCTCGCCGAGCGCCGGAAGGGTTACGGAAACCGCCATGGTTTCAGTTGCTCCTTACGAATGGTGCGGAAGTGGTCGTCGCGCCCGGACTGATCAGTCGTGGGAGTGCAGCGGCTTGCCGGCCAGGGCCAGGTGGGCCTCGCCGAGGGCCTCGCTCTGCGTCGGGTGTGCGTGGATGAGCTGCGCGACCTCGGCCGGCAGAGCCTCCCAGTTGTAGATCAGCTGCGCTTCGCCGACCTGCTCGCCCATACGGTCACCGACCATGTGGACGCCGACCACGGCACCGTCCTTGACCTGGACGAGCTTGATCTCGCCCGCGGTCTTGAGGATCTTGCTCTTGCCGTTGCCCGCGAGGTTGTACTTCAGGGCGACGACCTTGTCCGCACCGTAGATCTCCTTGGCCTTGGCCTCGGTGATACCGACGGAGGCGACCTCGGGGTGGCAGTACGTCACCCGCGGCACGCCGTCGTAGTCGATCGGGACGGTCTTGAGACCGGCCAGCCGCTCCGCAACCAGAATGCCCTCGGCGAAGCCGACGTGCGCGAGCTGGAGGGTCGGGACCAGGTCACCGACCGCGGAGACGGTGGGCACGTTGGTCTGCATGTACTCGTTGACCAGGACGTAGCCGCGGTCCATCGCGACGCCCTGCTCCTCGTAGCCGATGCCCTGCGAGACCGGGCCGCGGCCGATGGCGACCAGCAGCACCTCGGCCTCGAAGGTCTTGCCGTCGGCGAGGGTGACGCGCACACCGTTCTCGGTGTACTCGGCCTTCTCGAAGAAGGTACCCAGGTTGAACTTGATGCCGCGCTTGCGGAACGCGCGCTCAAGAAGCTTCGAAGAGTTCTCGTCCTCGACCGGGACCAGGTGCTTGAGGCCCTCGATGACGGTGACGTCGGTACCGAAGGACTTCCACGCCGAGGCGAACTCGACGCCGATGACGCCGCCGCCGAGGATGATCGCGGACTGCGGGACACGGTCCAACTTCAGCGCGTGGTCCGAGGAGATGATGCGGTTGCCGTCGATGTCCAGGCCCGGCAGGGACTTCGGCACGGAGCCGGTCGCCAGCAGGACGTGGCGGCCCTGCACACGCTGGCCGTTGACGTCGACGGAGGTGGGGGAGGACAGCCGGCCCTCGCCCTCGATGTAGGTCACCTTGCGGGAGGCGACCAGACCCTGCAGGCCCTTGTAGAGGCCGGAGATCACGTCGTCCTTGTACTTGTGGACGCCGGCGATGTCGATGCCCTCGAAGGAGGTCTTGACACCGAACTGGTCGGCCTCACGAGCCTGGTCCGCGATCTCACCGGCGTGCAGCAGTGCCTTGGTGGGGATGCAGCCGTTGTGCAGGCAGGTGCCGCCGAGCTTGTTCTTTTCGATCAGTGCGACGTCCAGGCCCAGCTGAGCTCCGCGCAGCGCCGCAGCGTAACCGCCGCTACCGCCACCGAGGATCACTAGGTCGAAAACGGTGCTGGCGTCGTTCGCCACGTCACGTCCTCCATGCATGTGCGCCGTTCGCCGGTCGTCGATGACCGGGCGGCGGCTGGTGTTCGGCCGCTTAGTCTTCGGCCCTGTGGTGGGGGCCCTGTCCTGCCGAGAACCCATCTTTGCACTTGTTGCCGGGAGGCGGGACGCGGGGCCGGGGCTTGAGATGGTGAGCTTGAGCGCTTTTACGGGTTACCGGGTCGTAGCCAACGCCCGGAAGCGGGGCGTTGTTCCCGGGGGCGGTGAGGCTGCGGGTGCGGCCTCACCGGCGGGGGTGCGCGCCGCAGGAGCAACGCGCACCCACCAGGGGGCCGGGGATGCTAGCCCAGGTCGCCCGCCGCCGTGCGCTCCGCCAGCTTCACGAGCGTGCGGATCGCCGAACCCGTGCCACCCTTCGGCGTGTAACCGAACGGTGCGCCCTCGTGGAACGCCGGGCCCGCGATGTCCAGGTGGGCCCAGGTGATGCCCTCGCCGACGAACTCCTTCAGGAACAGGCCGGCAACCAGGCCGCCGCCCATCCGCTCGCCCATGTTCGCGATGTCCGCGGTCGGCGAGTCCATGCCCTTGCGCAGCTCGGCGGGCAGCGGCATCGGCCAGGACGCCTCGCCGACCTCCTCGGCGATCTCGTGGATCGAGGTGCGGAACGCGTCGTCGTTGGCCATGATGCCGAACGTGCGGTTGCCCAGCGCCAGCACCATCGCACCGGTGAGCGTCGCCACGTCGACGATCGCGTCCGGGTTCTCCTCCGACGCCTTCGTCAGTGCGTCGGCGAGCACCAGCCGGCCCTCGGCGTCGGTGTTGAGCACCTCCACCGTCTTGCCGCTGTACATGCGCAGCACGTCGCCGGGGCGGGTCGCCGAGCCCGACGGCATGTTCTCGGCGAGCGCCAGCCAGCCGGTGACGTTCGCCTCCACGCCGAGGCGGGCGGCCGCGACGACCGCCGCGAACACGGCGGCGGCGCCGCTCATGTCGCACTTCATCGTCTCGTTGTGGCCGGCCGGCTTGAGGGAGATGCCGCCCGAGTCGTAGGTGATGCCCTTGCCGACCAGCGCCAGGTGCTTGGCGTCCTTGGAGTGCGTGTAGGAGAGCTTCACCAGGCGCGGCGGGTTCTGCGAGCCCTGGCCGACGCCGAGGATGCCGCCGAAGCCGCCCTTCAGCAGCGCCTTCTCGTCCAGCACCTGCACCTTGATGCCGTGCTCCTTGCCGGCGGCGGAGGCCACGGCGGCGAAGGCCTCGGGGGTGAGGTCGTTCGGCGGGGTGTTGATCAGGTCGCGGGCGCGGTTGATCTCCTCGGTGAGCGCGGTCGCGCGCTCCGCTGCGGCCTTGAACGCCTTGTCGCGCGGCTTCGCGCCGAGCAGCGCCACCTCGGCCAGCGGCTTCCTGCCGTTCTCGTCGGCCTTCCCCTGGTAGGCGGTGAAGGCGTACGCGCCGAGCAGGGCGCCCTCCGCGATGGCCTCCGCGTCCTCGACGGCCTCTATCGGCAGCGCGAACGCGGCCTTCTTCGCACCGGTCAGCGCGCGGGCCGCGGTACCGGCCGCGCGGCGCAGGGCCTCGGGGTCGTACGCCTCGTCCTGCTCGGGCACCGGGCCGAGGCCGACCGCCAGAACCACCGGAGCCTTGAAACCGGACGGGGCGGGAAGCTTGGTCACCTCGCCCTCGCCACCACTCGCGCCGAGGGTCTCCAGGACGGTGGCGAGCTTTCCGTCGAACGCCTGGTCCACGGCCTCTGCGCCCGGCGCGACGACCGGGCCCTTGGCGCCCTTGGCCACACCGACGACGACGGCGTCGGCGCGCAGCGTCGCCGCGCCGGCAGTGCTGAGAGTGAGAGCAGTCACGGTGGTGAAATCTCGCTTCCGTTGAGTTCCGGGGCCGCGGGGCCGTGAGGCCGTTGGCCGTCGCACGCGATGGATCCGCATCCCATGCCGCACCAGAGCCTACGCGCGGTCATCCGTCTCGCTCACGGCGGCGGCGATTCACTCGTCCGTGGTGTCTCTTTCATGTTTGGCCCGGAGGGTGTGAGAGCTCGGCCACACTCGCCCCATTCGGGCAAGGGGGCGCGGTGCTCCTTTGCATCATCTCCACAGATCCTCCGCGCGGATGAGCCGTGCGCGGAGGGTTCGGCGACGCGCCCGGGGAGGGCGCGCAAGGGGGGAATCACATGGAGTTGCACGGACCACGTGCGGGCAGAGCCGCCGCGACGGCCGTCGCCGCCGCGATGCTGGCCACGGTCGTTCCGGCAGCGGCGGCGGCCGCGCCGACGCCCCGTGTCGATCTGACCGTTCTCGTCGTCGACGACGGCGGCGGCGCGGTCGACGCGATCGTCTCGGAGCTGCAGAGCACGGGCGTGCCCCACCGCACACTCGACCTGACCGACCCCGGCCGCCCGAAGGTCGACGCGGCGTTCCTCAGTGACACCGTCGACGGCCGGCCGCGCGCCAGGTACCAGGGCGTGGTCGTCCCCGACGAGGACCCGTTCGGAGCGGACACCGGGGCCGGCGCGGCGGAGAACGCCGCCCTGTTCGCGTACGAGAAAATGTTCGGGATTCGTCAGGTCGACGCCTACACCTGGTCACATCCGGGCGTGGGGCTGGAGTACGTGGACAACGGCGGCTACGCCGGGGCTCTCGACGGCGCCGCGAGCGCGGTCACCGCGGCCGGCCGTTCCGGGCCCTTCGGCTATCTCGACGGGCCGGTCGCCTTCGAGGACAACTCGCCGCTGGTGACGGAGAGCTACGGCTACGCGGGCAAGCCGCGGGAAGGATTCATCAGCTACCTCGACGCACCCGTCGGCGACGGCACCGCGCGCGGCAGCCTGATCGGCGAGTACACCCACGACGGCCGCCGCGAACTGGTGGTGACATTCGCGTACAACCGCTACCAGCGGCAGTTCCGGGTGCTGGCCCGCGGCATCGTCGAATGGCTCACCCAGGGCGTCCACCTCGGCCAGAGCCGCCAGTACCTGTCCGTGCACGTCGACGACGTCTTCGCCCCCGACGCCCGCTGGGACACCGCACGCAACTGCACCCCCGGCGACATCGACTGCGTCGGCGGCGGCGAGGAGACCGCCCCGATCCGCATGACCGCCGCCGACGCCCAGTACGCCGCCGCCTGGCAGCGCACCGCCGGGTTCACCCTCGACATGGTGCACAACGCCGGCGCGGGCGAGGAGTGGAAGGCGGAGCACGGCGGCAGCGACCCGCTCACCGACCGGCTGCTCGCCGACCGGGCGCAGTACCGCTGGATCAACCACACCTTCACCCACCCCTTCCTGGGCTGCGTGCAGGACGTGTCCACCGTGCCCTGGCAGTGCGCGAAGGACACCGCGGGCAACACTCTCTGGACGAGCCGGGCCGACATCTCCGCCCAGATCCGCGACAACCACAACTGGGCCGTGCGCAAGGGCCTCTCCGTCGACCGCAGCGAGCTCGTCACCGGTGAGCACTCCGGACTGAAGACCCTGCCGCAGCAGCCGGCCGACAACCCCCACCTCGCGGGCGCCCTCGCCGACAACGGCGTCAAGTGGGTCGCGAGCGACAACTCCCGCGAGCCGCAGCAGCGCCCGGTCGGCGCCGCGCAGACCGTGCCGCGCCACCCGATGAACGTCTACTACAACGTGGGCACCGCGGCCGAGATGGCCGACGAGTACAACTGGATCTACGCCTCCGCCGCCGACGGGGGCAGCGGAGTCTGCGAGACCAACCCGGCCTCCACCTGCCTGGCCGAACCGCTGGACACGGCCACCGGCTACGGCTCGTACATCGTGCCGCAGGAGGCACGCACCGCCCTCGGCCACGTCGTCGCCAACGACCCGCGCCCGCACTACGTCCACCAGTCCAACCTCGCCGAGGAGCGCATCCTCTACCTGGTCCTCGACAAGGTTCTCGCCGACTACCGCGCCCTGTTCGCCGACGACACCCCGATCGTCAACCCGCGCCACCGGGACGCGGGTACCGAACTCCAGCGGCGCGCCGCTTGGAACAAGGCGCTCACCGAAGGCAGGGTCACCGCGTACCGCATCGGCGACACCGTCACCGTCAAGGCTCCGTCCGGTGTGACCGCGCCCGTCACCGTGCCCGAGGGCACCCGCAAGCAACTGCTCCTGACCACCGCGGCGTTCGGCACCGCCTACGCCGGGGCGCGGTCCGCCTGGACCACGCCCGAACTGCTCCAGTCGGCGATCACGCTGAGGCTCCCGTCGTAACGGGGCCGGCAGGTGCGCTCCGGCCCGACCCGCCGGAGCGCACCCCGCAGCCCGACCACTCGCCGATCGCTGTCCTGGGGGGACGAACCATGCCGAGCTGTGGCCGCCATGTCACGCTGCTCACCGAAGGCACCTATCCACACGTCCACGGCGGCGTCTCCACCTGGTGCGACCAGCTCGTGCGCGGCATGCCGGAGGTCGACTTCCAGGTCGTCGCCCTCACCGGCAGCGGGCGCGAACCGGTCACCTGGGAGCTGCCGCCGAACGTGTACCGCCACACCTCGTTCCCGTTGTGGGGGCCCGAGCCCGGCCGGCGCCGGCTCCCACGGAAGGAGCGCCACCGCTTCCTCGACGTCTGGGAACGCTTCCTGCTCTCGCTGCTCGACCCGTCGGCCGGATGCGACATCGGCACCACGCTCACCGAACTCGCCGGCCACGCCCGCGACGGCCGACTCACCGCGGCGCTGCGCTCGGAGTCCGTGGTGCGTTCCCTGATGTGGATCTGGACCATGCCGCATCTGGAGATATCCGCGGCCCGGCCCACCGTGCACGACGCACTGACCGCCACCGACCTGCTGGAGCACGCGCTGCGGCCGCTCGCGGTGCGGATCCCCGACGACTCGATCGCGCACGCCGTCAGTTCCGGACTCGCCACCCTTCCGGCGCTCGCCGCCCAGCACTTCGAGGGTGTGCCGTTCCTGCTCACCGAGCACGGCATCTATCTGCGCGAGCGCTACCTCGGCTACCGCGCCCAGGCGCAGCGCGCACCGGTGAAGACCCTGATGCTGAGCTTCTACCGGGAACTGAACTCGCTCGGCTACCGGCGGGCGGACCTCATCACCCCGTGCAACCAGTACAACCGGCGGTGGGAGGAACGGGGCGGCGCGCCCGCGGAGCGTATCCGCACCGTCTACAACGGTGTCGACCCGCACGCCTTCCCCGACACCGGACCGGAACCGGATGTGCCCACCATCTCCTGGGCCGGCCGCATCGACCCGATCAAGGACCTCGAGACCCTGATCCGCGCCTATGCCATGGTCCGCGCCGAACTGCCCGCCGTGCGGCTGCGGTTGTTCGGGGGTGTGCCGGAAGGCGGCGAGGCGTACCGCACCCGGCTGGAGAAACTGGCCGCCGAGCTCGGCGTCGTGGACGGCATCAGCTGGGAGGGCAGGATCAGCGAGGTGGCGCGCGCGTACGCCGCGGGCAGCGTGGTGCTGCTCTCCTCGATCAGCGAAGGGTTCCCCTTCTCCCTGATCGAGGCGATGTCGTGCGGCCGGGCGACCGTGTCCACGAACGTCGGCGGGGTGCGGGAGGCCGTCGGTGACACCGGGCTCGTCGTACCGCCGCGGGAACCGGCGCTGATGGCCGAGGCCACCGTCGCACTGCTGCGGGACGACGGGCGCCGGGCGGAGCTGGGCCGGCAGGCACGGCAGCGGGTCGTCGACCGGTTCACACTGACGCGTTCGGTGGACGGCTTCCGGCGTATCTACCGGGAACTCGCCGGGTTCCCGGAGCCCGTGGCCGAGCCCCGGCTCGCCGAGGCGGTGGCGGGGTGAGCGGACCGCTGTGGCAGGGGCCGGGGGAACGCGTCGACACTCTGCCCGGGCTGCCCCGGCAGCGCGGCGGCGCGGCCGCCGACCCGATGGACGCCCTGGCCGACCGACTGCACGAGGTGATCTCCGCGGCCGTCCACCCCGACGAGGTCGCGGCGATCCTCGAGTCGGACGGCATGACGGACGACCACATCCGTCTCACCTACGGCCGTGCGGACTCCTTCGCCCTGGCGGAGGAGCTCTACGCCAAGGTCCCGCGCACCCACCCCGAACCTCCCGGCCCGCCGGCCGATCCCTGGCAGGTGGGCCTGCTCGGCTGTCTGCTGCGCGGACTGGTCTTCGCCCTGCCGGGCCTGGCGTACGTCGTCGGCGCCCCGCTGCTCGCGGGAGCGGCCCTGCCGCCGCTGCTTGCGGGTGCGCTGACCGGCTGGATGTGGAACCAGGCGTTGTCCCACCGGGCGTACTCCTGGCTGGGTCTGGGCGACCGGGCGGCGGCGGCCCGCTGTCTGATGCGGGGCGCCCCGGCGGGCGCCCTGCTCGGCACGGCGGCGGCGATCGCGGCCACGGGCCCGGGTCAGTGGCCGTCGACGGTCTTCGCTGCCACCCAGTCGGTCTATCTCGCCGCGGCGACGGCACTGCTGGTCCTGGACCGCGAACGGGCCCTGCTGTGCTGCCTGGTGCCGCTGCCGGCGGGTGCGCTGCTGGTGCTGCTCACGGAGGGCGTCCCGCAGTGGGCGCGGACCGTCCTGCTGCTGGCGTCCCTGACGGCGACGGTGCTCACCGCGACGGTGACGTTGCGGTCGACGGCACCGGACGCGCCGCGCGCCGGACGTGCGGAGGGAATCGGTTCGGCGGCCCGGTGGTACGGACGACGGCACCTTGACCCGATGGCGTCCCGGCGTGCAGGCGCGCCGCGCAGCGAGTCCGACACCGCCCGGCCGGGAGCGGGCGGCCGCCCCGACCGGGGCGGGGCGGCGGACGGGGCCGCCGGGCAACGCCCCGCGCTCTTCGTGGCCCCGGAGCCGCCCGTCCGCCGGCGCACGGCCGCGCCCTCCGCGTCGCCCGCCTCGCCACGGCTCGCCGCGTGCGTGCCGCACGGGCTGTTCGGGCTCGGCGTCGGGGTGCTCGTCCTCTACACCGCCCTCGGCGACGTGCTCGCCGGGCCTGCAGGGGCCGTGGTCGCCGCGCCGTCCGCCGTGGCGCTCACGCTGAGCATGGGCCCCGCCGAATGGCTGCTGCACCGCTTCCGCGGCGAGAGCCTGGCCGGTCTGCGGGCCAGCACCACGGCCCGCGCCTTCTGGCGCACCGCCGCCGCCGTGCTCGCCGAGTGCCTCGCCGGATATCTCGTGGTCCTGTTCACGCTGGCGCTCGCCGGGACCCTCCTCTGGCCGGGTGCACCTCCGCTCGGCGGCGTACGTCTGGCCACGCTGCTCCTGATCGGGACCGCACTGTGGACAGGGCTGCTGCTGCAGTCCTTCGGGGCCGTCAACGCCGCAGCCGGTGTGTGCTGCGCCGCGGCGCTCGTGCACACCGCCGCGCTCGTCACCGGCACCGGCACGCCCCGCATCACGGGCCTCGCCGTTGCCGCCGGGGCGGCCGCCGTGCTCGCCGGGATCGTCTGCTCCCTGCTGGGCCGAGCGACGGCGCACCGGGTATGAGGCGCCTGCTGGTGCCGTACTACGAGCACCCCGCCGACCGGCCCGCCGACTGGGACGTCCTGGTCGCGGCCGCCCCGCGGCTGTACGGGGTGGTCCTCAACCCCGCCAGCGGGCCGGGCGCCGCGTCGGACCCCGGTTTCGTGGCGGTCGCCGATCGGCTGCGCGGCGCCGGGGTGCGGACCATCGGCTACGTGGACACGGACTACGGCCACCGCCCGCACGCCGATGTCGTGGGCGAGATGATCCGCCACCGCGACTGGTACGGGGTGGACGGCGTCTTTCTCGACCAGGTCTCCTCGGGCCGGGACTCCCTGCCCCATTACGGGCGGCTGACGTTGGCCGCCCGGGCCGCGGGCGCGACGACCGTCGTACTCAACCACGGCGTTCATCCCGATCCCGGTTACGCCGAACTCGCTGATCTGCTGGTCACGTTCGAGGGGACTTGGGACGCGTACCGGACGGCGGGCGTCCCGTCGTGGACGGCGGCGCACCCACCGGAGCGCTTCTGTCACCTCGTCTACGCGGCGCCGCCCCACGCCCACGCGGGCGCCGCGGTCCACTGCGTCGTCCCGGGCGCCGGTGCCCACCCCTGGGGCACCCTGCCGCACGAGCTGGCGGACGACGTGGCCACCCCGTAGGTCCTGTCCGGCCGCCGGACAGGACCCCGGCGGCCGGCTGTCAGCCGAGGACCAGCACCACCAGCGCCGTCGTTCCCGCCGTCTCCGCCAGCGCGCCGAACACGTCGCCCGTCACCCCGCCGAACCGGCGCACGCAGTGCCCCAGCAGCAGCTGCGCCGCAACCAGGCCCGCGAGGACCGCGAGTGCCGCGCGGGCCGCCCCGTAGGGGCCGGACAACGCGCCCGCACCCGCCGCGCACAGCGTCACCGCAACGGCGGCCGCCAGGGCGAGGCGTACGGGGACGACCTCCGCGACCGCAGCGCCGAGGCCCTCCGGGCGTGCCGCGGGGATGCCCGTGCGGGAGGCGAGGGTCAGGGCTAGGCGCGCGGTGACAGCCGAGACGGCCGCGCCGACCGCGCCCGGCGCCCACCCCTGCGCGTACAGCTCGGTCAGCGCGGCGACCTGCGCCAGAAGCACGAACAGCAGCGTGATGACACCGAACGGCCCGATGTCCGACTGCTTCATGATGCGCAGCGCGTCCTGAGCGGGCTTTCCGCTGCCGAGGCCGTCGGCGGTGTCGGCCAGCCCGTCCAGGTGGAGTCCGCGGGTGAGCGCCGCGGGCACCGCGGCCGTGGCGACCGCGGCGAGCAGCGGCCCCGCGCCCAGCAGCACCAGGGCGCCGCCGAGCGCCGCGGCGAACAGGCCGACGACCAGACCGGCGAGCGGCGCGCACAGCATCCCGGCACGCGCTGCCTCGCGGTCCCAGCGGGTCACCCGCACGGGGAGGACGGTCAGGGTGCCGAACGCGAAACGAACGCCATGCAGAGCAGTCACCGCGCGAGGGTAGCCCGCCGCCCCGGACGGTAAATTGCGCATAACGCGCGAATCGGGAGCATCTGGCATGGGTGACTGGTGGTATCGCAACATCATGGAGCCGGGCAAGCTCCCCATGCTCCTGGCGCTGGCCTCGTTCGTCCTCACGTTCCTGCTCACCCGCACCATCACCAGGATGATCAGGGCGGGCCGCGGGCCGTTCGGGAACATCACGCCCGGCGGGGTCCACGTCCACCATGTGGTGCCCGGCGTCATCCTCACCGTGATCGGCGGGTTCGGGGCGGTCGGCAGCGGCCGGCACGGTGTCACCGCCGCGGTCTGCGCCGTCGTCTTCGGTGTCGGCGCGGGCCTGGTGCTCGACGAGTTCGCCCTGATCCTGCACCTCGACGACGTCTACTGGACCGAGCAGGGCCGCAAGAGCGTCGAGATCGTCGTGCTCGCCGCCGCCCTCGCGCTGCTGGTGCTCAGTGGCTCGGCCCCGCTCGGCGTCAACGAACTCACCGCCGACGAACGGCAGAACCGCCTCACGGTGATCCTCACGATCCTCGGCAATTTCCTCTTCGTGCTGGTCGCCCTCTTCAAGGGCAAGTTCCGCATGGGGCTCATCGGGACCCTCGTTCCCCTCGTCGCGCTGTTCGGCGCCGCGCGGCTCGCCCGGCCCGGTTCTCCGTGGGACCGCCGCTTCTACCGCAACCGGCCCAAGGCCCGGGGGAGGGCCGAGCAGCGCCGCATCCGCCACGACCGGCGCTGGGGCCGGCCCCGCCGCGCGTTTCAGAACCTGATCGGCGGCGCCCCCGACCTGCCGGACGGCAAGGAATGACGCCGGCGCAGCAGGGCATCGGCGGCACACAGCACCAGCACCGCCCCGATCGCTGCCAGATGCTCCTTGCCCGCCAGGTTCGGCTTCACGACGACCTCGACGATCATCGCGGCGAGCACCAGCCCTGCCGTGACCCACGCCCGGTAGCGGTAGCAGACGTACACCGCGAGTCCGACGACCGCCGCCGACGGGCCGGTGTCCACGATCCGCGCGTCCGACGCGGGCAGCCCGAACGGCCCCTCCGGACCCACCGCGACACCGATCCGCGCGTACGTCGTCCCGGCGAGCGTCGACAGATACGCGACGACCAGCGTGCGCTTCCACCCGAGCGCGAGCTCCGCGATGCCGAAAACCAGCAGGATCTGCACCAGCGCACCCCACACCGGCAGATCGAGCGCCGGGACGAACAAGGACATCGGCGTGCGCAGCAGCGCGAGCCACAGCTCGTCCTGCGCCCGCACGAAGCCGATGTCGTGAACGAACCGCAGACCCCAGGAGGCGTGCTGCAGTGCGTAGAAGAGGGCGGTGAGGGCGACGGAGACGAAGGTGAGAGGCACCGCGCGCCATCGCTTCGCCACGAGTGGCGCATGGACAGCGGCGTACAGGGGCCCCCACTCGCGCCGCGCGAACGCGGACGCCGTGTTCACCGACTGCGCTCCAGATGCCGGCGATGCATCCACTTGGGCAGGCCGGGGGCCTCCAAGAACCCCTCGGCGCGGCCCGCGGCCACGCCGATGCGCAACAGGTCGGCACTCTTCTCGAAGAGCATGAATCGCGGCTCCCAGATCGGTCGGTACTTGGCGTTGGCCCGGTAGAGGGACTCGATCTGCCACCAGCGCGAGAAGAAGCTGAGCAGTGAACGCCACAGACGCAGCACGGGCCCCGCGCCGAGTTTCGAGCCCCGTTCGAAGACCGACCTGAACATCGCGAAGTTGAGTGAGACCTGAGTGATCCCGATCTCCTGGGCGCGCTGGAGGAGTTCGATGACCATGAACTCCATCAGTCCGTTCTCGGCATCCCGGTCGCGCCGCATCAGATCCAGCGACAGGCCCTCGGGCCCCCACGGCACAAAGCTGAGCACCGCCTTCCGGTCGCCGTCGCCGTCGGTGCACTCCAGCATCACGCAGCGCCCGTCCGCCGGATCGCCGAGGCGTCCCAGCGCCATGGAGAAGCCGCGCTCCGTGGTGCCGTCGCGCCAGTCGTCGGCACGCTGCAGCAGGGCGTCCATCTCCTTCGCCGGGATGTCCTCGTGGCGTCGGATACGCACCTCGTACCCGGCACGCTTCACCCGGTTGTACGCCTGGCGCACCGTCCGCATCGCGCGCCCCTCCAGCGTGAACTCGCCCGTGTCGACGATCGCTTCGTCGCCGAGCTCCAGCGCGTCCAGGCCGTGCCGGGCGTAAACGGTGCCCGCCTCCTCGCCCGCACCCATCACCGCCGGGATCCAGCCGTGCTCGCGGGCCTGGGCGATCCAGGGCTCGATCGCGCCGGGCCATGCCTCCGGGTCGCCGATCGGATCGCCGGAGGCGAGCGAGACCCCGCCGACCACGCGGTACGCCACGGCGGCCTTGCCGGACGACGACCACACCACGCTCTTCTCGCGGCGCAGCGCGAAGTAGCCGAGCGAGTCCCGGTCGCCGTGGCGCTCCAGCAGGGCGCGCAGTTTCGTCTCGTCCTCCTCGGTGAGCGGGTCGACGGCACGGCGGGAGCGGAACGCCGCGTACAGCACGGCGAGCAGCAGCAGGGTCGACATGACGTTGATGACGATGTCCACCCAGTCCGGGGTGGTGATCTCGGGGAAGCGGGAGTCGTCGACGGCGATGGACACCAGCCGCATGGCGCCGTAGCGCCAGCGCTCCAGGAAGGTCGAGCTGTCCGGGGAGGTGTTGGTGACGGTGACGAGGCCGGTGGCGAGCAGCGAGGTGACGAGAACCCCGCCGACGGCGACGGCGGCGGCCAGTTTGGGGTTGGAGCGGTCGCCCTTGGCGTAGAACTCGCGGCGGCCGAGCAGCAGAGCGGCGACGAAGGCCGCGGTCAGCACGAACGAGATCCAGTTCTGGGCGTGCTGCCGGATCTCCGGGAAGACCATCGCGAAGGCGAAGAGCAGCAGGAACAGGCCGCTGAGCACCATGTTGAGGATCCATGCCGCGCGCTTGCGGCGGCGCATGGTGATCGCGAGGAAGAGGGTGAACACACCGGACGCGAAGCCCGCGGTCAGCAGGTAGGGGGTGAAGTAGTTGTCGGTGTTGTGCCGACGCAGATCCTGACCGAACGAGACCCAGATCGCGCTCAGGAAATTGAGGAACGTCACGACGCGGAGGTACCAGACGGCGAACGCCGCGCTGCGACGCGAGCGGTCGGTGCTCCGGCCCGCCTCTTCACTGGACAAACGGACTTCTCCCATGAAACGCGATCATATGGGGCATCGCGTGTCAATGACGGAGCTCCGCTGCGGCCGCCGCCCGGTCGGCGGGCGGCTACAGCGTGACGGTCGCGTCAGTCCGTACCGCTCTCGTCGGCGTCGTCCTCGGCGTCCTCGGCCACGTCCTTGCCGACGCCCTCGGTCCGCTCGGGCAGCTCCGCCGCGAGTGCGGCCGCCGCCCGGACGAGGGGGAGCGCGAGCAGCGCCCCCGTTCCTTCGCCCACAGTGACGCCATGGTCGAGCAGCGGGTTGAGCGCCATGCGGTCCAGCGCCTTCGCCTGCGCCGGCTCACCGCTCAGATGGCCCGCAAGCCACCAGTCCGGCGACCGGAACGCCGCGCGCTGCCCCACCAGCCCGCACGCCGCGGCCACCACTCCGTCGAGGATCACCGGCGTCCGGCGTACCGCGCACTGCAACAGGAACCCGGTCATCGCGGCCAGATCGGCGCCGCCCACCGTCGCCAGCAGCTCCAACTGGTCGCCCAGCACCGGCCGGGCGCGGCGCAGCGCGTCCCGGATCGCCGCACACTTGCGCATCCAGGCCAGGTCGTCGATCCCGGCGCCGCCGCGGCCGGTGACCACCGACGCGTCCGTGCCGCACAGGGCGGCGATCAGCGTCGCGGCGGCGGTGGTGCCGCCGACGCTGAGGTCGCCGAGGACCACGAGGTCCGTGCCGGCGTCCGCCTCCTCGTCGGCGATCGCCATACCGAGCCGTACGGCCTGTTCGGCCTCCTCGACGCTCAGCGCGTCCTCGATGTCGATACGCCCGCTGCCGCGCCGCACCCGGTGCCGTACGACGTCCTCTGGCAACAGGCCGGGGTCGCAGTCCAGGCCCGCGTCGACGATCCGCACCGGCACGCCCGAGCGCCGGGCCAGCACGGAGACCGGACTCGCCCCTTCCAGCACGGCCCGCACCAGCTCGTGCGCCGTCCCGGACTCCCGCCCGGACACACCCAGTTCGGCGACCCCGTGGTCACCGGCGAACAACACGACGCGCGGCCGGTCGATCGCCCTGGCGGGCACGGCGGCCTGAGCGGCCGACAGCCACTCGCCCAGCTCGTCGAGACGGCCCAGCGCACCGGCCGGCACGATCAGCCGCTCCCGCCGGTCCTCGGCGTCGCGCCGGATGCCGCTGTCGGGGCGCTCGATCAGATCGGAGAAGTCGTCGAGATTCAGCCTGCTCATTCGCCGAACAGTACCGGCCCCCGCCACGAGCCCCTACGGCGCCGCCGCTTCCCGTCCACGGGAGCCTCCGGGCTCCCCTGCCGCCCTTCGCGCGGCTCTTCCAGGCCCTGGCGGCATGGGGCGGGGGCGCTCCCACCGCTCAGCCGCGCAGCGTCAGCGCCTGGCCCGCCACCACCAGCAGGACGTGCTCGCACTCCGCCGCGAACGCCGCGTTCAGACGCCCCAGTTCGTCCCGGAAGCGGCGCCCCGACGCCGTGGCGGGGACCACGCCCGAGCCGACCTCGTTCGTCACCGCCACCACCGTGCGGCCCGTCTCCCGCACCGCCGCGACCAGTTCGGCCACCTGCGCGCGCAGCTCACGTTCGCCCCCGGCCGGCCAGCGCTCGTCGTCCCAGGCCCCGGCCCTGTCCATCGCATCCGTCAGCCACAGCGACAGGCAGTCGATCAGTATCGGCGGGCCCTCCTCGGCGAGCAGCGGCGCCAGGTCGCAGGTCTCCGCCGTGCGCCACGCGCCGGGCCGCCGCTCACGGTGCGCCGCCACCCGCGCCGCCCATTCCGCGTCCCCGTTGCGCGTCCCGCCGGTCGCCACGTACAGCACGTCGGGGAACGCCTCCAGCCGCCGCTCGGCCTCCAGCGACTTGCCCGAACGCGCCCCGCCCGTCACCAGGGTGCGCCGCGGCACGTCCGGCACCGCGTGGTACTCGCCGACGATCAGTGTCGTCCCGTCCGGGACGGCTCGGGCCCCGGCGGCGGCCAGCCGCCGGTCCAGCTCCGGGCCGCCGGGCACGTCGTGGCCGAGGTGCACCGCGATCACATCGGTCGTGGCGCCGATCGCCCCGGCCGCCCGCATCCGCGCGATGGCGTCCGGCCGTCCGACCACATCGGCGAGGACCATCTCGTACGCCGCGAGTCCCTCCGCGAGACCGGCCGGTGATGCGCCCGGCGGCAGATAGAGCAGCCGCTCGCCCTCGGGCGACGTCACCTCGTATGCCGTGCCGGGATGGTCCACCGGCACGGCTCGCACCCGGTGCCCGCTGATCAGCGTCAACTCCCGCCCGTCGGGCACCCGGCCGGCCGTCGGCAGTCCCGCGGGCAGATCGACGGCGGGACCGTCGTGCGGATGGGTCAGCAGCACCTGCCGCACGCCGACCAGCGAATGCCCTGCCCGCGCGGCCGCCAGCGCGGCGCCGGGCGTGAGGTCGAGCAGCAGCGCCCCGTCCACCAGCAGTGCGGTCGCGGCCCGCGCTTCGGCGCCGCGTGCGGTCGCGCACACGGCGCAGGGGCAGTCGGGTCGGGGGAGTCCGGAGGGCGCGCCGGTGCCGAGCAGAGTCAGTTCCACGCCCCTGATCCTCCCGCGTCGCCGCAGCGGGTGCGCGCCCGGCTACGCTGCGGGCAGCAAACTGATCAGCGGCCGGGCACCCGGGAGGCGCATATGGCGTGGACGTGGCGGTTCGAGAAGTCCGACGGGACGGAGGTCCAGCCGGCGGTGGAGCCGGAGGAGTTCACCACCCAGGGCGACGCCGAGTCCTGGATCGGTGAGTACTGGAAGCAGCTCCAGGAGGGCGGCGCGGACCAGGTGGTGCTGTCGGAGGACGGGGCGAAGATCTACGGCCCGATGAGCCTCCACGCGGAAGCGGAGGCCTGACGGCCCCGGGAACCGCAGTCCCCGTGCCGGGCCCGGCACGGTCGGCACCGCGCCTCGTGCGCGGGGCCACCGGAACCGGCCCGGCACAGGGGCACCCCGCGCCGCCGATCAGGGGGCGAGTGACGACCGTGCATGCAAGCGCCGTCAGGCGCGCCGCACACCGCACAGATGCAGCAGGGCAGCCACCCGGCGGTACGGGTCGGTGCGGCCGGCCCGGTCCTCCGCGGCCAGCAGCTGCTGCAGTTCCTCGGCCGCGGGCAGCTCCACCTCGTTGCCGACGTTGTCCGTGAACACCCGCACCCCGTACCAGGCGTGCAGCGGTGCGTTGATCCCCTCCAGCGTCGCCGTCAGGGCGTGCAGCCGGTCCGCCCGCACGGTGAGCCCGAGCCGGTTGGTGTAGGTCCGGGCGTCGAACGCCTCCTGCGCCGCGGCCCAGTCGCCTTCCAGCGCGGGCCGCATGGCCAGAGCGTCCGCATTGCGCACGAGCAGCGACAGCAGACCGCCGGGAGCCAGCATCCTCGCGAGGCCCGCGAGCATCGCGTCGGCCTCGGCGACATACATCAGGACGCCGTGGCAGAGCACCACGTCGAAGCTGCCGGGCAGGAAGTGCACACCGGTGTCGCGGCCGTCGCCCTCGATCAGGCGGACCCGCTCGCGGATCCCGGCCGGCTCACCGGCCAGCGCCTCGCGGGCCGCCTTCAGCATGATCGGGTCGGACTCCAGCCCGGTGACGGTGTGCCCGCCCCGAGCCAGTCGCAGCGCCTGCGTGCCCTGCCCCATGCCGACGTCGAGCACCCTCAGCCGCTGCCCCACGGGGTAGCGCGCCGTGATCTGCTCCTCCAGCTGGCGGGCGACGAGCTCCTGGCGGACGGTGTTGCGCAGCCCGCCGGCCCCGGCCAGCCACTCGGCGGACGCTCCGGCGAAACCGGAGGGTTCGGGGGAGTGGGCGCTCAGGGCCGCTCTCCGCGCTTGACCCGCGGCTTGGGCAGGCGCAGGCGGCGCATCTGCAGCGTGCGCATCAGGCCGTAGGCGACCGCTCCGCGCTTCGACTCGTTCGGGAAGCGCTCCTTGAGCTGCTTCTTCATGCGGAGTGTCAGACCGATGGAGTCGACGATGATCAGCACGATCACGCCGAGCCACAGCAGCAGGGCGATGTTCTGCAGGTTGCCGACCCGCACCATGCTCAGCACGAGGATCACCACCGCGAGCGGCAGGAAGAACTCGGCGATGCAGAAGCGGGAGTCGACGAAGTCACGCACGAACCGCCGTACCGGACCCTTGTCACGGGCCGGCAGATAACGCTCGTCACCACTGGCGAGCGCTTCGCGCTGCTTGGCCAGGTCCGCACGGCGGGCCTCGCGCTGGCGCTTCATGGCCTCCTTGCGGTCCGTCGGCGCACCGGAGGAGGCACGACGGCGCTGGCCCTGAGCCTCACTGCGCTTCGGCGTCGGGCGGCCCTTGGGGGCCTCGGGGTCGCGGGGCTGCTTGGAGAGGTCCGCCGTCACCTTGTCGGTGGGGGCCTTCTCGTCCTTGGAACGGCTACGGAACACAAAACCCAAGGGTACGGGGTGGAATCCCCAGACCCCACCCCGGTGGGGAACGATCCCGCAACGGCAGGCGTCCGTATAGGACACAAGCACCACAGAGCGGACGCCTCGTGGACGGGTCCCTGACGTTCACCTACTCCCTGGGCCGGATCGGAGCAGTTCGCAGTCGTCCTTGGGGAGGAGCGCATCCGCTCCCGAACAGTGCGGTAATGGATGCAGGGCCCGTACTGTGGGTTCTGTTGGAGTGCTGGAAGCTGAGTCCGTCAGAAGGGGGCGCGCGAAGCCCATGAGCGGTGTCATGAAGCGTATGGGGATGATCTTCCGCGCGAAGGCAAACAAGGCCCTTGACCGGGCCGAGGATCCGCGCGAGACCCTCGATTACTCGTATCAGAAGCAGCTGGAGCTGCTGCAGAAGGTGCGCCGCGGAGTCGCCGACGTGGCGACCTCCCGCAAGCGCCTCGAGCTTCAGCTCAACCAGCTGCAGGGACAGTCCTCCAAGCTGGAGGACCAGGGCCGCAAGGCGCTCGCCCTCGGCCGCGAGGACCTGGCGCGCGAGGCGCTCTCCCGCCGCGCCGCGCTCCAGCAGCAGGTCACGGACCTCGAGACGCAGCACCAGACCCTGCAGGGCGAGGAGGAGAAGCTCACGCTCGCCGCGCAGCGCCTGCAGGCCAAGGTCGACGCCTTCCGTACGAAGAAGGAGACGATCAAGGCGACGTACACCGCTGCCCAGGCGCAGACCCGAATCGCGGAGTCGTTCTCCGGCATCTCGGAGGAGATGAGCGACGTCGGCGTCGCCATCCAGCGCGCCGAGGACAAGACCGCTCAGCTCCAGGCACGGGCCGGCGCGATCGACGAGCTCCTCGCCTCCGGCGCGCTCGACGACCAGTCGGGCCTCGCGAAGGACGACATCCAGGCCGAGCTGGACCGGCTGTCCGGCGGCACGGACGTCGAGCTGGAGCTCCAGCGCATGAAGGCGGAGCTGGCCGGCGGCCCGGCGCCGCAGCAGGCGATCGAGGGCAGCGAGGGCCGGCAGGACGCGGCGCCGCAGCAGCAGAGCACCCCGAAGTTCGACAAGCAGTAGCCGTAAACGGCAGTGGTCAGACAGGCTCCGACACGCAGTGAGGACTCGTCATGATCGTACGGATCATGGGGGAGGGTCAGGTGGAGGTGGCGGTGAGCCACCTCCCCGAGCTCAACAAGCTCGACGACGAACTGCTGGGCGAGATGGAGAGAGGCGACGGCGAGGGCTTCCGCCGGACCTTGCAGGCGCTGTTGGCAAAGGTCCGCGAACTGGGTGAACCGCTTCCCGACGACTCCCTGGAGCCGTCCGAGCTGATCCTCCCGGCGTCCGAGGCGACGCTGGAGGAGGTCCGCGACCTGCTCGGCGAGGACGGCCTGATCCCTGACGCGCCGAGCTTCTCGGACATCGCCGGCGTCCCCGACACCTCGGGCAGCCCGGAGCCCCCGGACTGAGCGCCCGTCCGCTCCGACGGTGGTGTGCGGGGCCGCCCGCAGATCCGCACAGCACACCACCGTCGGCGCCGTAACGTTGCCTGACGTGACCTCTCTCGCCGACCGCCGCGCCCGGGCCCACGGCTGGCTCCGCGCACACCCGCTGGCGTTCGACGCGGCGCTCGCCCTCGCCGTGCTCGCCTGCATGGTCATCGGCTCGTTCGCCGAGCCGAACGGCCCGCACGGGCCCACCTTCGGCACCCGCACGCCCGAGATCCGCAGCGCCCTGCTGATGGTCGTCGCCGCGGGCGCGCTCGTCTTCCGGCGGCGCAATCCGATGCCCGTCCTCGCCGTCACCGGACTGGTCTCCGTCGTCGAACTCGTCGTCGGAGATCCCGCAGCGCCCGTCGCCATGAGCGCCGTGATCGCCCTCTACACCGTCGCGTCGCGCACCGACCGGCCCACCACCCGGCGGGTCGGCCTGCTCACGATGGCGGTGCTGACGGGCGCGGCGATGTCGTTCGGATCGACACCCTGGTACACCCAGGAGAACCTCGGCATCTTCGCCTGGACCGGAATGGCGGCCGCCGCCGGTGACGCGGTCCGCAGTCGCCGCGCGTTCGTCGACGCCATCCGGGAACGGGCCGAGCGCGCCGAGCGGACCCGCGAGGAGGAGGCCGGTCGCCGCGTCGCCGAGGAGCGGCTGCGGATCGCCCGCGATCTGCACGATGTGGTCGCCCACCACATCGCCCTCGTCAATGTGCAGGCCGGAGTCGCCGCCCACGTCATGGACAAGCGCCCCGACCAGGCCAAGGAAGCCCTCGCCCATGTCCGCGAGGCCAGCCGGTCCGCGTTGAACGAACTGCGCGCCACCGTCGGTCTGTTGCGTCAGTCCGGCGACCCGGAGGCTCCCACGGAACCGGCGCCCGGCCTCGCCGTCCTCGGAGAGCTCGTCACCACGTTCCGCCAGGCCGGCCTCCCCGTCGACGTCGCCCGTGCCGACGACGGCGTCACGGCACCCGCCGCCGTCGATCTCGCCGCGTACCGGATCGTCCAGGAGTCGCTGACCAATGTGCGCAAGCACGCGGGCGCGGGCGCGAAGGCGGAGGTCAGCGTGGTGCGGGTCGGTTCCACGCTGGAGGTCACCGTCCTCGACAACGGCGCTGTACCCGACGCCCCCGCGGACGGCGGCGGCCACGGTCTGATCGGCATGCGCGAACGGGTCACCGCACTCGGCGGCACCCTCACCGCGGGCCCCCGCTACGGCGGCGGGTTCCGCGTGCAGGCGATACTGCCGCTGACCAACCGCACACAGTCCGGGCCGCGGTCCCGCACGGGGGAGAACGCATGACGATCAGGGTGCTGCTCGCCGACGACCAGACGCTGCTGCGCAGCGCGTTCAAGGTGCTGGTGGACTCCGAACCGGACATGGAGGTCGTGGCCGAGGCCGCCGACGGTGCCGAGGCCGTCGCCCTGACCCGTTCCGCCCGCGCCGATGTCGTCCTCATGGACATCCGGATGCCCGGCACGGACGGTCTGACAGCCACCCGCATGATCAGTGCGGACCCCGAGCTGTCCCACGTACGGGTGGTCATGCTGACGACCTTCGAGGTGGACGAGTACGTCGTGCAGTCGCTGCGCGCCGGGGCGTCCGGCTTCCTCGGCAAGGGCGCCGAGCCCGAGGAGCTCCTCAACGCCATCCGTATCGCCGCCGCGGGCGAGGCGCTGCTGTCGCCGGTCGCCACCAAAGGACTGATCGCCAAGTTCCTCGCGCAGGGCGGCACTTCGGGGGACGGCGAGGAGACCCCGGCGTACGCGGAGCGGCTGTCGGCGCTGACCGTCCGCGAGCGGGAGGTCCTCGTGCTCGTCGCCGGCGGGCACTCCAACGACGAGATCGCCGACCGCCTCGAGGTCAGCCCGCTGACCGTCAAGACCCATGTGAACCGGGCCATGGGCAAGCTCGGCGCCCGCGACCGGGCCCAGCTGGTGGTCACCGCGTACGAATCGGGTCTGGTACGTCCAAGGGTGGACTGAGCCCTTCGCGGCGTACTCCAGCTGCGGTATGCGCGAGATAAGGAACGGGACCTGGGGTCTACGGATCCCTGGCTCCGCGTGGCCGAAGGTATAGGCGGGCACCTCACTCTGCCCGTCCCCGCCGAGCACGCCACGCGCGCCCGCCATGCGCGCAGCCACAGAAGAGAGACCCCATGTCCTGGCTGTCGAGATTCAGCCTGTCGCAACGGGCCCTGATAGGGCTGATGTCCATCGTGGCGATCGTCTTCGGGGCGATCGCCATCCCGCAGCTGAAGCAGCAGCTGCTGCCTTCGATCGAGCTCCCGATGGTGTCGGTGCTCGCCCCCTACCAGGGTGCTTCGCCCGACGTGGTCGAGAAGCAGGTCGTCGAACCGCTCGAGTCCACGATCAAGGCCGTCGACGGCATCAAGGGCATCACCTCCACGGCGAGCGAGGGCAACGCCGTGATCATGGCCAGCTTCGACTACGGGGACGGGTCCAAGCAGCTCGTCGCCGATGTCCAGCAGGCCGTCAACCGGGCCCGCACCCAGCTGCCCGACGAGGTCGACCCGCAGGTCGTCGCCGGTTCGACGGACGACATCCCGACCGTCGTGCTCGCGGTCACCTCCGACAAGGACCAGCAGGCGCTGGCCGACCAGCTGGAGCGGACCGTCGTCCCGGCGCTCGAGGACATCGACGGCGTGGGCCAGGTCTCCATCGACGGCGTCCAGGACCTCCAGGTCTCCGTCACCCCCGACGCCAAGAAGCTGGCGGGTGCGGGCCTGAACACCGCGGCGCTCGCCGAGGCGCTCACGTCGGGCGGTGCCACGGTGCCGGCCGGTTCCTTCTCCGAGGACGGCAAGAGCCGTACCGTGCAGGTCGGCGGCGGGTTCACCACCCTGCAGCAGATCGAGGACCTGCGGATCGTGCCGCAGCAGGGCGCCGGCAAGGGCCGGACCAAGCCCGTGCGCCTCGGTGACATCGCCGAGGTCGAGCAGACCGAGTCCACCCGGGTCTCCCTGACCCGCACGAACGGCAAGCCCAGCCTCGCCGTCTTCGCCACCATGGACAACGACGGCAGCGCCGTCGCGATCTCCGAGGCCGTCCAGGACAAGCTCCCCGAGCTGCGCACCGACCTCGGCGCGGGCGCCGAGCTCACCGTCGTCTCCGACCAGGGCCCGGCGGTCTCCAAGTCGATCTCCGGCCTGACCACCGAGGGCGCGCTCGGCCTGCTCTTCGCGGTCATCGTGATCCTGGTCTTCCTCGCCTCGCTGCGCTCCACCCTGGTCACCGCGGTCTCCATCCCGCTGTCCGTGGTCCTCGCACTGATCGTGCTGTGGACCCGTGACCTGTCGCTGAACATGCTCACGCTGGGCGCGCTCACCATTGCCATCGGCCGGGTCGTCGACGACTCGATCGTTGTGCTGGAGAACATCAAGCGGCACCTCGGCTACGGCGAGGAGCGTCAGAGCGCGATCATCACCGCGGTCAAGGAAGTGGCGGGCGCCGTCACGTCCTCCACCCTCACGACCGTGGCCGTGTTCCTGCCGATCGGTCTGGTCGGCGGCATGGTCGGCGAGCTCTTCGGCTCGTTCAGCCTGACCGTCACGGCGGCGCTGCTCGCCTCCCTGCTGGTGTCGCTGACCGTGGTCCCGGTCCTGTCGTACTGGTTCCTGCGCGCACCGAAGGCCGTGCGCGGCATGGACCCGGAGGACGCCCGGCGCAAGGCGGAGGAGAAGGAGGCGAAGAGCCCGCTGCAGCGGATGTACGTCCCCGTGCTGCGCTTCGCGACCCGCCGCCGTGTCACGAGCATCGTCCTCGCGCTCGTCGTCCTCTTCGGCACCTTCGGCATGGCCGGCCTGCTCAAGACCAACTTCTTCGACCAGGGCGAGCAGGAGGTCATGTCCATCAAGCAGGAGCTGGCCCCCGGCACCAGCCTGTCGGCGGCCGACGCCTCGGCGAAGAAGGTCGAGAAGGTCCTCGACGGCCTCGACGAGGTCAAGGACTACCAGGTCACCGTGGGCTCGTCCGGTTTCATGGCGGCCTTCGGCGGCGGCACCGGCGCGAACCAGGCGTCGTACCAGCTCACGCTGAAGGACGCGGCCTCCTACGAGACGGTCCGCGACCGCATCGACGAGGAGCTCGGTAAGCTCGACGGCATCGGCGACACGACGATCGCGGCGGGCGACGGCTTCGGCAGCCAGGACCTGAGCGTGGTGGTGAAGGCGTCCGACGCGGACACGCTGAAGAAGGCGTCCGAGGCGGTTCGCGCGGAGGTCGCGAAGCTCGACGACGTCACCGACGTCCAGAGCGACCTGGCCCAGTCCGTCCCGCGGATCTCGGTCAAGGCCACGGCGAAGGCGGCCGACGCCGGCTTCACCGACACCACACTGGGCATGGCCGTCGGCCAGGCCGTGCGCGGCACCCCGTCGGGCAAGGCGATCCTGGACGACACCGAGCGGGACATCGTCATCACGTCGGCGAAGCCCGCGCGGACGATGGACGAGCTGCGTGACCTGCCGCTCGGACCGGTGAAGCTCGGTGACATCGCCGAGGTCGAGCTGGTCCCCGGCCCGGTCTCCATGACCCGCATCGACGGCTCGCGGGCCGCGACTATCACGGCGAAGCCGACCGGTGACAACACCGGCGCGGTGAGTGCCTCGCTGTCGTCGAAGCTCGCCGCACTCGACCTCCCCGAGGGCGCCACCGCGTCCATCGGCGGTGTGTCCGAGGACCAGGAGGAGGCGTTCCTGAACCTCGGTCTGGCGATGCTGGCGGCGATCGCGATCGTCTTCATGCTCCTGGTCGCGACGTTCCGCTCGCTGATCCAGCCGCTGATCCTGCTGGTCTCCATCCCGTTCGCGGCGACCGGCGCCATCGGCCTGCTGGTCGCGACGGGTACGCCGATGGGTGTGCCGGCGATGATCGGCATGCTGATGCTCATCGGCATCGTGGTCACCAACGCGATCGTGCTGATCGACCTGATCAACCAGCACCGGGCGCAGGGCCTGGGCGTGGTCGAAGCGGTGATCGAGGGCGGCCGCCACCGGCTGCGCCCGATCCTGATGACGGCTCTGGCGACCATCTTCGCCCTGCTCCCGATGGCGCTGGGCGTCACGGGTGAGGGCGGCTTCATCGCCAAGCCGCTGGCGGTGGTGGTGATCGGCGGTCTGATCACGTCGACGCTGCTGACGCTGCTGCTGGTGCCGACGCTCTACGCGGTGGTGGAGCTCCGCAAGGAGCGCCGCCGCGCGAAGCGCGAGGCGAAGCGCGCGCCGGAGTCGCCGGCGGAGCCGACGGAGTCGGCCGCGGAACCGGCGAACGCGTAGGCGGTGTCCGTCGGACCGTGGCCCGGCCACGGTCCGACGGGCCCCGACCCGGCCGGTCCGCCGCCGGGACGCAGGATGCAACGAGGGGCGCCCCGCCTTCGGGCGGGGCGCCCCTCGTTCGCGTACGGGACGGCTACGGCAGCGCCAGCATCCGCTCCAGCGCCAGCTTCGCGAAGCTCTCCGTCTCCTTGTCGACCTCGATGCGGTTGACCAGGTTCCCCTCGGCCAGCGATTCCAGCGTCCACACCAGGTGCGGCAGGTCGATGCGGTTCATCGTCGAGCAGAAGCAGACCGTCTTGTCGAGGAAGACGATCTCCTTGCCCTCGTCCGCGAAACGGTTCGCCAGGCGCCGGACCAGATTCAGCTCCGTGCCGATCGCCCACTTCGAGCCGGCCGGGGCAGCCTCGAGCATCTTGATGATGTACTCCGTCGAGCCGACGTAGTCCGCGGCCGCCACGACCTCGTGCTTGCACTCCGGGTGCACCAGGACGTTCACGCCCGGGATCCGCTCCCGCACATCGGCCACCGAGTCCAGTGAGAACCGGCCGTGCACCGAACAGTGGCCACGCCACAGGATCATCTTGGCCGCACGCAGCTCCTCGGCGGTCAGTCCGCCGTTCGGCTTGTGCGGGTTGTAGAGCACGCAGTCGTCCAGGGACATCCCCATGTCGCGGACGGCGGTGTTGCGGCCGAGGTGCTGGTCCGGCAGGAAGAGCACCTTCTCGCCCTGCTCGAAGGCCCAGTCCAGCGCCCGCTTCGCGTTCGAGGACGTGCAGATCGTGCCGCCGTGCTTGCCGGTGAAGGCCTTGATGTCGGCGGAGGAGTTCATGTACGACACGGGCACGACCTGCTCGGCGATGCCCGCCTCCGTCAGCACGTCCCAGCACTCCGCCACCTGCTCGGCGGTGGCCATGTCGGCCATGGAACAGCCGGCCGCCAGGTCGGGCAGGACGACCTTCTGGTCGTCGGAGGTCAGGATGTCCGCGGACTCGGCCATGAAGTGCACGCCGCAGAAGACGATGTACTCGGCCTCCGGCCGCGCCGCCGCGTCCTTCGCCAGCTTGAACGAGTCGCCGGTGACGTCCGCGAACTGGATGACCTCGTCACGTTGGTAGTGATGGCCCAGGACGAAGACCTTGCTGCCGAGCTTCTCCTTGGCGGCGCGGGCGCGCTCCACCAGGTCCGGGTCGGACGGGGAGGGCAGATCGCCGGGGCACTCGACACCGCGCTCACTCCTGGGGTCGGCCTCACGGCCGAGGAGCAGCAGGGCGAGCGGCGTCGGCTGGACGTCGAGCTCGGGGCGGACTTGGGCGGTGGTCACGACACACACCCTTTCTTCGTCTGGCAGAAGACCTTCTCGTCTATTTGACGCTATCTATCATAACCGCTTCACGTCACTTTGACGATGTCCATAGCGTCGATGTGACGCACCCCCCGTCCGCAGGTCGGTACCTTGCGCCGGACCAGTGTGCGAGCATGAAAGGGAAAGACGAGCCCGGCCCTGGAATGAATCCGCGGCCACGCCGGTTGGAACCGGTCGGCAAGCAGTCTCCGTACTACCCGGGAGAGAAGCAGATGTCCGTATCGGACGAGACCACCACCGTGAGCGACGGCATCCTCCTGTCCGACGCCGCCGCGGCCAAGGTCAAGGCCCTGCTGGACCAGGAAGGCCGCGACGACCTGGCCCTGCGCGTCGCCGTTCAGCCCGGTGGCTGCTCCGGCCTGCGTTACCAGCTGTTCTTCGACGAGCGCTCGCTCGACGGCGACGTCGTGAAGGACTTCGGCGGCGTCAAGGTCGTCACCGACCGGATGAGCGCTCCGTACCTGGGTGGTGCGTCGATCGACTTCGTCGACACCATCGAGAAGCAGGGCTTCACCATCGACAACCCGAACGCGACGGGTTCCTGCGCCTGCGGCGACTCCTTCAGCTGACCGCGGCCCCGCGCCTCGCACGTCGAAAGGCGGCGGTCCCTCACGGGACCGCCGCCTTCGGCATGAGCGGATGCGCCGCATCACGACGGCGGCCGGCCCGCTCCGGTCAGAGCGGGGCGCCGCCGTAGCCGATCTCGTTCCCGTCGGGGTCCCGGTAGACGGCCTTGCGTACGCCGTTCGCGTACGTCTCCCGCTGCACGGGTTCGAGACCCCGGTCGGCGATCCGGGCGACGACGGCATCGAAGTCGTCGACGAAGACGGTGTGCATGGCGTGACCGGCATGCTCGGGCCGGTGCTCGACGGCCACCGAACGGTGTTCCGCGATCTCCCACACGGCTTCGGTGGCGCTCGCCACGAACGTCGGCGGTGAGCCGAAGAGCCGTTCGTACCATGCGAGCGCCACCGCGTAGTCGCCGACGGGGATTCCTGCGTACAGGTCCACAGCCATGCCGTCATGCCAGGGCGGCGCGTCCTAGCCCTTGCGCGGCAGCGCCTTGTCCGTACCCGCATCAACGACCTTCCGGCCGTCCAGCGGCTTGTCCAGCGTCACCGACACCGACATTTCCTTGGCCATGGCGATGCACACCCGCTTCGGGTCCGGGTCCGAATCGACCACCCTGACCTCCACACGGTCGGCGCTCTCGGTCGCCTTCGCCTCGTACTTGCTGCACACCCCGCCCCAGAACGTGATGGTCAGCGTCTTGCCGTCGGCGCTGTACGACGTCGCGGGCAGGGACGGCACCTCCGGCGGCTCGGTCGGGGTGATGTCCTTCTGCGGCGGTTCCGCGGCCTTGAGGAACGCGGGTTCCACCGCCGGATGCGTGACGGTGAACGGCTGGGCCTGGCCCTTCGCCTTCACCTGGAACAGCCACGACGGCATCAGCGACTGCTGTCCGTCCACATACTGTGCGGCCAATCCGAAGGCGGCCTTGTCGATCGTCACCCGCTCCCGTGCCGGGCTGCTACTGGCCGGCTCGCAGGGCTTCTGCTCGCCCTCCACGTCGCCCTCGTTCTTGTGGGGCATCGTGGTCGCGCAGCCGCCGATACCGATCGTGCCGCTCCCGGCGCCGTCGTTCAGCGCCTTCACCGCCTCGTCGGCGGAGATCACCGGATAGCTGTGGATCTTCACCGGCTCCTTCAACTGGCCGCTGCCGCCGACCACTTGACCGTCCGATCCGACCTGGATCCCGGTCGTCCAGCCGTACGTCGGCAGGCCGCCGACCAGCGGGTCGGCATTGACCACCCGCACCGCGCCCATCAGCTGACGTGCGCTGAGCTTCGCGTCGCCCTGGCCGACCGCCTCCAGGACCGGCTTCGCCGCCTTCTTGGCCGCCGCCTCGCTCACCGTGGGGCCGGGCTCGTCCTTGGCGCCCGAGCTGCCCGAGGGGCACTCCTTGGCCTTCAGGCAGTTGTCGCCGCCCGGTGCCGCGCCGAACCGGGCGAACGTCCACGTCCCCGGCGCGTCCTTGTTCACCTGGAGCATCGGGCCCGAACTGTCCTTGTCGGCGCCGATCTTCCAGGCGGCCCCCACGAGCCGCGGCGATCCGTCGATCCCGAGCGCCTTCGCCAGCCGCGTGACCTCCGCCTGTGTCACGGAGCCCTTCGCCCGGTACAGACCGGCCCGCTCCGGGCCCTCGGGCAGATCGCCCGCGGCCTTGTAGACGACGCCGCCGCCGTTCGGGTCCGGCTCGCCCGGCGCGATGGAGCCCTTCCCGTCGCCATCCTTCGACACGTCCAGGGAGAGCAGCGGAGCAGGGTCGTCCCCGCGGCTGCCGCTCTTCGCGTCCGAGCCGCCGTCGAAGCCGGCCGTCGCGAAATACGCCCCTCCGCCACCGGCGACCAGCACCGCCGCCGCCACCGAGGCGACGGCGAGCGGGGAACGCCGGCGACGGGGGCTTTCGTGCGTGTTCTCCGTGCTGCTCACCGCATCGCTCCTTGTCTCGTGTCCTCCTGCTTCGGACGACACGGATGGGACGGAGCCGGGGAGCGCGCGGTTCCCTTGCGCCCTGCCGAGTCGCCGGTTCTCAGTCGCCGTAGTCGGACATCGCGTCCACGAGCCGGGCGGACGCGGGCGGCACCACGACACCGTGGATGAGAGAAGGATGCACCGGCGCGGGCGTCACGGCCGCCGGAACCACCCAATGCGGTGCCATACGCACACAGTCACCGCGCAGCTGGGCCAGACTCATCTCGGACTCGCGCGGCTCGCGCGCGGCGATCTGCTTAGTCATAGCCGCACCGTACGCACCTGGGACTCCACGAAAAAAGACCTACTATCGGGTAGTTTCCCTGCTCGGCGGGGTGGCGGAACCCGGTAGCGTGGACTGTCACTGCCAACCCGCCCCAGGAGCGCCTCACCGTGCGTATCGCAGTCACCGGCTCCATCGCCACCGACCACCTCATGACCTTCCCCGGCCGCTTCGCCGACCAGTTGGTCGCGGACCAGTTGCACACGGTCTCCCTGTCCTTCCTCGTCGACAACCTCGATGTGCGCAGGGGTGGTGTCGGGGCGAACATCTGCTTCGGCATGGGCCAGCTGGGCACCGGACCGATCCTGGTCGGCGCGGCCGGCTCCGACTTCGACGAGTACCGCGCCTGGCTCGACCGCCACGGCGTGGACACCGGGTCCGTCCGTATCTCCGAGGTCCTGCACACGGCCCGCTTCGTGTGCACGACGGACGCCGACCACAATCAGATCGGCTCCTTCTACACCGGAGCGATGAGCGAGGCCCGCCAGATCGAGCTCAAGTCCGTCGCCGACCGGGTCGGCGGCCTGGACCTCGTACTCATCGGAGCCGACGACCCCGAGGCGATGCTGCGCCACACCGAGGAGTGCCGCACGCGGGGCATTCCGTTCGCCGCGGACTTCTCGCAGCAGATCGCGCGCATGAACGGCGACGAGATCCGGATACTGCTGGACGGCGCCGCGTACCTGTTCTCCAACGAGTACGAGAAGGGCCTCATCGAGTCCAAGACCGGCTGGAGCGACGAGGAGATCCTCGGCAAGGTCGGCCGCCGGGTCACCACCCTCGGCTCCCGCGGGGTGCGCATCGAGGCCGCCGGCGAGGAGCCGATCGAGGTCGGCTGCCCGGAGGAGGACGCCAAGGTCGACCCGACGGGCGTCGGCGACGCGTTCCGCGCGGGCTTCCTGTCCGGCCTGTCGTGGGGCGTGGGCCACGAGCGTGCGGCGCAGGTGGGCTGCATGCTGGCGACGCTGGTGATCGAGACGCTGGGTACGCAGGAGTACACACTGCGGCGGGCGCACTTCATGGACCGCTTCACGAAGGCGTACGGCCACGAGGCGGCGTCGGAAGTCCGCGTCCACCTGTCCTGACCCGGGACACGAACGGCGGACGGATCGACGGAGTCGATCCGTCCGCCGTTCGTTGACACCGAGGGGACGGGCGTCACCGCACCCGCCGCACCACGTACACACCCTTCTCCCTCTCCCCCGCGTACTCCTGCCCCGTCATGTCGCACCACGCCGGGATGTCCAGCCGCGCCGCCTCGTCGTCCGACAGCACCGTCACCGTCCCGCCCACAGGGACATCACCGATCACCTTCGCCAGCTCGATCACCGGGATCGGACACCGTTTCCCCAGCGCGTCCACGACGAGCGATGTGCCCGAGCCGGGCGCCGACGTCCCGCCGGCCGGCGCACCCAGGCGCTCGCGCACCTGCGCCACCACCCCCGGCAGCACCTCCAGGAACCGGTCCACATCGGACGCCTGCGTGCCCAGGGGGAGCGACACCCGGACGTTCCCCTCGGACAGCACCCCCATCGCCCGCAGCACATGGCTCGGCGTCAGCGTGCTGCTCGTGCACGAGGAGCCGGACGACACCGAGAAGCCTGCCCGGTCCAGTTCGTGCAGCAGTGTCTCTCCGTCGACATAGAGACAGGAGAAGGTCACCAGATGGGGGAGGCGCCGTTCCGGGTCACCCACCACCTCCACATCGGGGACCAGCTCGGGCACCCGCGTACGGATCCTGTCCACGAGGCCCCGCAGCGCCGCGGCCCCCTCGGCGGCCTCCGCCCGCACCGCCCGCAGGGACGCCGCCGCCGCCACCACCGCCGGGAGGTTCTGGAAGCCCGGTGACCGCCCCGACTCCCGCTCGTCCGCCGGACCTTGCGGGGCGAACCGCACCCCCTTGCGCACGGCCAGCAGCCCGACGCCCGCCGGCCCACCCCACTTGTGCGCACTCGCGGCCAGCAGCGACCAGCCACCCTCCACCGGACCCCACGCCAGCGACTGCGCCGCGTCGACGAGCAGCGGCACCCCCGCGTCCCGGCACGCCTCCCCGACCGCGCCCACCGGCTGCTCGGTGCCCACCTCGTGGTTCGCGGACTGGAGGCACGCCAGCGCGGTGTCCGGACCGAGCGCGCCGGCGAACTCCGCGGCGGACACCGCCCCGAGCCGGTCCACCCCCACCTCTGTCACCGTCCCGCCGGCCGCTTCCCATGCGGCCGCCGAATGCAGTACGGCGGAGTGTTCGACGGCCGAGACCACCAGACCGCGGCCGACACGCCGACGTCCCGCGAGTGCGCCGGAGATCCCGGAGTGCAGTGCGTGCGTCCCCGAAGGAGTGAAGACGAGTTCGTCGGGGCGGCAGCCGACGGCCTCCGCGGCGGCCTCCCTGGCGGCGTCCAGCAGCAGCCGGGCGCGCCGCCCCTCGCGGTAGAGGCGGGCCGGGTCGGCCCAGCCCTCGTCGAGCGCGGCCTGCAGGGCCTGACGTGCGACCGGGTGCAGGGGAGCGGAGGATGCGGTGTCGAAGTAGGGCACGCCTCCACGCTAGCGCCGGGCAGGAGAGGGTGCGTCAGATGGCCCCGGAGCGGGGTATTCCGGACCTCCCGGAGGTGTCCTCCGAAGGGCACGGCACTCCTTCAGGGGGTCGGACGGCGCGTTGGGCACCCTCCCCGCGCGACCCCAAATAGCGTCCAGTAGGGTTTGGTCCGCATAAACATCCAAACCCCTGCCCGCGTCAGGGCCGGCGACCGACCAGCGAGACGGCCGCAGCCGGCCGCGCGGGCCGAGACTCTCGGGAAGGCGCTACGTGAGTCCCAACGGCTCCGACCGCTCGTCGCGGCGCCCGATGCGGCGGAAGCTGCCGCAGGTGCTGACTGCGGGCCTGATCCTGGCTACCGCCTCCGGTTGCTCATACAACTGGGAGGATTTCCCCCGCCTCGGAATGCCCACCCCGGTCACGGAGGAGGCGCCACGGATCCTCTCCCTCTGGCAGGGCTCGTGGGCGGCAGCGCTCGTCACGGGCGTGCTGGTGTGGGGCCTGATCCTGTGGAGCATCATCTTCCACCGGCGTACCCGCACCAAGGTGGAGGTCCCTCCGCAGACCCGGTACAACATGCCCATCGAGGCCCTGTACACCGTGGTCCCGATCATCATCGTTTCGGTGTTCTTCTACTTCACCGCGCGTGATGAGTCGAAGCTCCTCGCGCTCTCCGAAAAGCCCGCACACACCATCAATGTGGTCGGCTACCAGTGGAGCTGGGGCTTCAACTACCTCGAGGACGTGGACGGCAACCCCGCCACCGGTGACGCTCAGGTCCAGAAGGAACTGAACGCGATTCCGGACAAGTACAACAATGACTTCCCCAAGGGTGCCGAGGGCGTCTACGAGGCAGGCATCCCCGGAGACCGGAACCCCCAGACGGGCAACCCGGGTCCGACTCTGGTGCTGCCGAAGGGCGAGAAGGTCCGGTTCATCCTGACCTCCCGTGACGTCATCCACTCCTTCTGGGTGGTCCCCTTCCTGTTCAAGCAGGACGTCATCCCCGGTCACACCAATGTCTTCGAGGTGACGCCGAACCGGGAGGGCACCTTCTTCGGGAAGTGCGCCGAGCTCTGCGGTGTCGACCACTCCCGGATGCTCTTCAACGTCAAGGTGGTCTCCCCGGAGCGCTACCAGCAGTACCTGAAGGAGCTTGCCGAGAAGGGGCAGACCGGCTTCATCCCGTCGGGCATTGAGCAGACGGACCCGGCCAGGAATGCGGAGAAGAACCAACTGTGAGCATCCTCAACGAACCCCAGGGTGCCGCCGCAGCAGCTGACGACTCGTACGAGAACGAGCTGCCGGTACGGCGCAAGCAGCCCGGCACTGTCGTGGTGAAGTGGCTTACCACCACCGACCACAAGACCATCGGTACGCTCTACCTGGTCACGTCGTTCTTCTTCTTCTGCATCGGCGGACTGATGGCGCTCTTCATGCGCGCCGAACTGGCCCGTCCCGGCACGCAGATCATGTCGAACGAGCAGTTCAACCAGGCGTTCACGATGCACGGCACGATCATGCTGCTGATGTTCGCGACGCCGCTGTTCGCCGGTTTCGCGAACTGGATCATGCCGCTGCAGATCGGCGCGCCCGACGTGGCGTTCCCGCGGCTGAACATGTTCGCGTACTGGCTGTACCTCTTCGGCTCGCTGATCGCGGTGGCCGGCTTCCTCACCCCGAACGGTGCGGCCGACTTCGGCTGGTTCGCCTACTCCCCGCTGTCGGACGCGGTCCGCTCGCCGGGCGTCGGCGCCGACATGTGGATCATGGGTCTGGCCTTCTCCGGCTTCGGCACGATCCTCGGCTCGGTCAACTTCATCACCACGATCATCTGCATGCGCGCTCCCGGCATGACGATGTTCCGGATGCCGATCTTCGTCTGGAACGTGCTGCTGACCGGTGTGCTGGTCCTGCTGGCCTTCCCGGTCCTGGCCGCCGCGCTCTTCGCGCTGGAGGCCGACCGCAAGTTCGGGGCGCACATCTTCGACGCCTCCAACGGCGGCGCGTTGCTGTGGCAACACCTCTTCTGGTTCTTCGGCCATCCAGAGGTGTACATCATCGCCCTGCCGTTCTTCGGCATCGTCTCGGAGATCATTCCGGTCTTCTCCCGCAAGCCGATGTTCGGTTACATCGGTCTGGTGGGCGCGACCATCGCGATCGCCGGCCTGTCCGTGACGGTGTGGGCCCACCACATGTACGTCACAGGCGGCGTGCTGTTGCCGTTCTTCTCGTTCATGACCTTCCTGATCGCGGTACCGACCGGTGTGAAGTTCTTCAACTGGATCGGCACCATGTGGAAGGGATCACTGTCCTTCGAGACACCGATGCTCTGGACGATCGGCTTCCTGGTCACCTTCACCTTCGGTGGTCTGACGGGCGTCATCCTGGCCTCGCCGCCGCTGGACTTCCACGTCTCCGACTCGTACTTCGTCGTCGCGCACTTCCACTACGTCGTCTTCGGCACCGTGGTCTTCGCGATGTTCGCCGGATTCCACTTCTGGTGGCCGAAGTTCACGGGCAAGATGCTGGACGAGCGGCTCGGCAAGATCACGTTCTGGACGCTGTTCATCGGCTTCCACGGCACATTCCTGGTGCAGCACTGGCTGGGTGCCGAGGGCATGCCGCGCCGGTACGCGGACTACCTCGCGGCCGACGGCTTCACCGCGCTGAACACGATCTCGACGATCAGCTCGTTCCTGCTCGGTATGTCGGTCCTGCCGTTCATGTACAACGTCTGGAAGACGGCGAAGTACGGCAAGAAGATCGAGGTCGACGACCCGTGGGGCTACGGCCGTTCGCTCGAATGGGCTACGTCCTGCCCGCCGCCCCGGCACAACTTCCTCACCCTGCCCCGGATCCGCAGTGAATCTCCCGCGTTCGATCTGCACCACCCGGAGATCGCGGCTCTCGACCAGCTCGAGCACGGCGGCATTCCTGCCGGTGTGACGGCCGGTGGCAAGGAGGAGAGCAAGTGAAGATCCAGGGCAAGATGTTCCTCTGGCTGAGCGTCTTCATCCTGGCCATGGCCGTCCTGTACGGCGTGTGGTCGAAGGAGCCGGCCGGTACCACCGCGCTCTTCCTGGCCTTCGGCCTGAGCATCATGATCGGCTACTACCTGGCCTTCACGGCCAGGCGGGTGGACGCCATGGCCCAGGACGACAAGCAGGCCGACGTGGCCGACGAGGCCGGCGAGGTGGGCTTCTTCTCCCCGCACAGCTGGCAGCCGCTGTCCCTGGCGATCGGTGGCGGACTCGCCTTCCTCGGTATCGCGATCGGTTGGTGGCTGCTGTACTTCTCGATCCCGGTGATCCTGATCGGCCTCTTCGGCTGGGTGTTCGAGTACTACCGCGGTGAGGGTCAGAACCAATAACACCACTGCACAGCAGAGCGGGCCGGGCCCGGATCCCCTTCACTCCAAGAAGGTGGATCCGGGCCCCTCGTTTGGAGTCTTTCAGCGCGCCGCGGCTGACAAGCCTTCATAGCGTGTGCTTATGAACCACACGCCGCACTTCCGTACCGTCTTCAGCTGCATTCTGCTGGTCGTGACCCTCGGCGCGGTCGCGACGGCGTGCGGCGAACCCGACGCCCACCCCCTGTCCGCGCAGCCCTACGACGCCGCGCGGCAGATCAGTTTCAACACCGAGGCCGGCAGCAGCAAGGTCGACCCGGACAAGCCGCTCGAGGTCACGACCAAGCGTGACAGCGGCCGCATCACGGACGTCACCGTCACCGACGACGCCGGGCACTACCTCGCCGGTGAACTCGCCGCGGACGGCGTCCGGTGGCGCTCCACCGCCCCCCTCGCGGCCGGTGCCCGCTACACCCTGCGGGTCTCCACGGAGGACGAGGACGGCGCCCCCGGTATCCGTGTCCTCAACTTCGACACGACACCGGCCAAACGGTTCCTGACCGCCGAGTTCGGCCCGGAGGCGGGCACGTACGGCGTCGGGCAGCCGGTCACGGCGAAGCTCAGCATGGCCGTCAAGGACAAGAAGGCCCGGCGCGTCGTCGAACGCGCGCTGAAGGTCAACTCCAAGCCCTCGGTGGAGGGCTCCTGGTACTGGGTGGACGACAAGACGCTCCACTACCGCCCGATGGAGTACTGGCCCGCCGGGGCGAGAGTCAGCGCCAGCAGCAACCTGCAGGGCGTCAAGGTCGCCGGAAAGCTCTACGGCGGCCGCTCCAAGCCGCTGAAGCTGTCCATCGGCGACCGCATCGAGGCGATCACCGACGCCGGCGCGCACTCCATGGTCGTCATGCGCAACGGAGAAGTGATCAACACCATTCCGGTGACCACCGGCAAGCCCGGCTTCGACACTCGCAACGGCATCAAGGTCGTACTCGCCAAGGAGTCGTTCGTGCGCATGCGAGGCACGAGCATCGGCATCGCCGAGGGCAGCTCCGAGTCCTACGACCTGCCGGTCTACTGGGCCACGCGCGTCACCTGGAGTGGCGAATACGTGCACGCGGCCCCTTGGTCCGTGGGCTCGCAGGGAGCGGCGAACGTCAGCCACGGCTGCACCGGGATGTCCACGGACAACGCCGCGTGGTTCTTCAAGACCGTCCAGCAGGGCGACATCGTCAAGGTCGTCAACAGCTACGGCGACATGATGACGCCGTTCGGCAACGGCTTCGGCGACTGGAACCTGTCCTGGGACAAGTGGCGCAAGGGCAGCGCGCTCGCCGACGGCCCGGCCGAGGACAGCGGCGCCATCGCCGTGGCCGCCCGGCTCCGGCCGCAGGTCTGAGGCCCGGTCCTCCCCCCGGGGGCGTGCCTCCGGGGGAGGAGGCCTCCGCGGCGCGCCCGGGACGCCCGGCGACTTCCCCGGGGGCCGTTACGCGTCGATGGAGAGCCTGCCGCGCAGGAGGGCGGCCAGGGCCTCGGCGAACTCCACCGGCTCCACCGGCAGCGTCACCGCCGACTCGGCGCGGCTCCAGGTGGCGAGCCAGGCGTCCTGCGGGCGGCCCATGAGCAGCAGGACGGGCGGGCAGTCGAAGATCTCGTCCTTGATCTGCCGGCACACGCCCATACCGCCCGCCGGCACGGTCTCCCCGTCCAGCACGCAGACGTCGATCCCGCCCTCGTCAAGGGCCTTGAGTACGGCGGGCAGCGTCGCGCACTCCAGGAACCGCACCGGCGGGACGTCCGCGGCCGGCCTGCGACCCGTTGCCAACCTGACCTGCTCGCGGGTATTGGCATCGTCGCTGTAGACCAGGACCGTGGCGCTCGACTGCATGGTTCCTCCGCCTCGTACGAACAGAGCTTGTGGCGCGGATGCTACTCCTCCCGACTGGCTGTCAACACCGGTTCGGACAGGCCTTCGATGGGCCGTTCGGGCTGGACAGGAGCTGCTGACACACCGAACGGCACCCCCCGGAGTGAGGGCGGGATAAGCGACCGACATAATGTCGGTCGTGGCGACAGCAACGACAGTAGAAACCGGGCACGCGCACCCGTCGGTCAATCGGCCGAACCTCACCAGCGTCGGAACCATCATCTGGTTGAGTTCCGAGCTGATGTTCTTCGCGGCCCTCTTCGCGATGTACTTCACCCTGCGATCGGTGACGGGTCCCGATTTCTGGCAGGAGCAAGCCGATACGCTGAACTTCCCGTTCTCGGCGACGAACACCACGATCCTGGTGCTCTCCTCCCTCACCTGCCAGCTCGGCGTCTTCGCCGCCGAGCGGGGCGATGTGAAGAAGCTCCGCTCGTGGTTCATCATCACGTTCGTGATGGGTGCGATCTTCATCGGTGGCCAGGTCTTCGAGTACACCGAGCTGGTCAAGCACGAGGGGCTCTCCCTCTCGTCGAACCCGTACGGCTCGGTGTTCTACCTGACCACCGGCTTCCACGGTCTGCACGTGACGGGCGGTCTCATCGCCTTCCTGCTGGTTCTCGGCAGGACGTACGCGGCCAAGAGATTCACCCACGAGCAGGCAACCGCCGCCATCGTCGTGTCCTACTACTGGCACTTCGTCGATGTCGTCTGGATCGGCCTCTTCGCCACGATCTACATGATCAAGTAACCGGCGCGGGCGGCCCGCAGCGAGCGGGAGCCGCCTGAAGCAGACATAGTCCAGAAGCACCGACGCAGAAGATCCTGACACCGGGGTAATCCGTGAAAAAGCTCTCCGCACGACGACGCCATCCGCTGGCGGCGGTCGTCGTCCTACTCCTCGCGCTGGCGGCCACTGGGGGGCTGTACGCCGCGTTCGCACCCGCGGACAAGGCGCAGGCCGATGAAACCGCCCAGTCCCTCGCCATCAAGGAGGGGCAGAAGCTCTACACCGTGGGCTGCGCAAGCTGCCACGGAACCGGCGGTCAGGGCACCTCCGACGGCCCCTCCCTGGTCGGCGTCGGCTCCGCCGCGGTCGACTTCCAGGTCGGCACCGGACGTATGCCGGCCCAGCAGCCCGGCGCCCAGGTGCCGAAGAAGAAGGTCATCTACTCCCAGAAGGAGATCGACCAGCTCGCGGCGTACGTCGCCTCCCTCGGTGCCGGTCCGATCGTTCCGACCGAGGAGCAGTTCGACCCGGCCGAGGCGGACATCGCCAAGGGTGGCGACCTGTTCCGCACCAACTGCGCCCAGTGCCACAACTTCACCGGTGAGGGCGGCGCCCTGACCGACGGCAAGTACGCACCGAGCCTGGACGGCGTGAGCGCGAAGCATCTCTACGAGGCCATGCAGACCGGCCCGCAGAACATGCCGTCGTTCCCCGACTCCACGCTGCCCGAGCAGCAGAAGCGGGACATCATCGCGTACGTCAAGTCCGTGAACAGCGACGAGACGCCCACTCCCGGCGGGTTCGCCCTCGGCGGCCTCGGCCCCGTGAGTGAGGGTCTGTTCGGCTGGATCTTCGGTCTGGGCTCGCTGATCGCTGTTGCCGTCTGGGTTGCGGCCCACACCGCTAAGGCCAAGAAGTCATGAGTAGCCAAGAGAATTCAGAAGAGAACCTGCCGGTAGAGCAGGGCACCGCGCATGACGCGGCTCACGGCGGCGGCACTGCTGTCGCACAGCGTGACGAGGACCCGCTCGCCGATCCGGGACTGCCGGCCCACAAGCCGCGCGTCCAGGACATCGACGAGCGTGCGGCCAGGCGCTCCGAGCGCACCGTCGCCTTCCTGTTCACGCTGTCGATGCTGGCCACGGTCGGCTTCATCGCCTCGTTCGTGATCTTCGATGTCAGCAAGATCATCTACGTCTGGCCGCTCGGTCACATCAGCGCGCTCAACTTCTCGCTGGGTCTGACCCTGGGTATCGCGCTCTTCTGCATCGGCGCGGGCGCCGTCCACTGGGCGCGCACCCTGATGTCCGATGTCGAGGTCGCCGACGACCGGCACCCGATCCAGGCGGAGCCCGAGGTCAAGGCCAAGGTCATGGCCGACTTCGCGGACGGTGCGCGGGAGTCCGCCATCGGCCGGCGCAAGCTCATCCGCAACACGATGTTCGGCGCGCTGGCCATGGTGCCGCTCTCCGGCGTCGTGCTGCTGCGCGAGCTGGGCCCGCTGCCCGAGGACAAGCTCCGCCACACCCTGTGGTCCAAGGGCAAGCAGCTCATCAACATGAACACGAATGAGCCGCTGCGTCCCGAGGACATCGCGGTCGGGTCGCTGACCTTCGCCATGCCCGAGGGCCTGGAGGAGAGCAACCACGAGTTCAACAACGAGATCGCCAAGGCCGCCCTGATGATCGTCCGCATCCAGCCGGAGGACATCAAGGACAAGCGCGAGCTCGAGTGGTCGGTCGACGGAATCGTCGCCTACTCGAAGATCTGCACCCACGTCGGCTGCCCGATCAGCCTGTACGAGCAGCAGACGCACCACGTCCTCTGCCCGTGCCACCAGTCCACCTTCGACCTCTCCGACGGCGCCCGCGTCATCTTCGGCCCGGCCGGTCACCCGCTTCCGCAGCTGCAGATCGGTGTGAACGCCGAGGGCAATCTCGAAGCGCTCGGCGACTTCCAAGAGCCTGTCGGTCCTGCCTTCTGGGAGCGCGGATGAGTACCACGGCAACAGACGCCAAGAAGAAGGCACCCGCCGGCGAGAAAGTCGCCGACTGGGCCGACGGCCGGCTCGGGATCTACTCCCTGGCCAAGGCCAACATGCGGAAGATCTTCCCGGACCACTGGTCCTTCATGCTGGGCGAGATCTGCCTCTACAGCTTCATCATCATCATCCTCACGGGTGTGTATCTGACGCTGTTCTTCCAGCCCAGCATGGCCGAGATCGAGTACCACGGCTCGTACGTGCCGATGCAGGGCATCCGTATGACCCAGGCGTACGCCTCGACCCTGGACATCAGCTTCGACGTCCGCGGTGGTCTGCTCATCCGGCAGATCCACCACTGGGCCGCGCTGATCTTCCTCGCGGGCATGTTCGTGCACATGATGCGCGTGTTCTTCACGGGCGCGTTCCGCAAGCCGCGTGAGATCAACTGGCTGTTCGGCTTCCTGCTGTTCGTCCTCGGCATGTTCACCGGGTTCACCGGTTACTCGCTCCCGGACGACCTGCTCTCCGGCACCGGTGTCCGCTTCACGCAGGGCGCGATCCTGTCCACGCCGATCGTCGGCACGTACATCTCGATGTTCCTGTTCGGCGGGGAGTTCCCCGGCCACGACATGGTGGCCCGGTTCTACTCGATCCACATCCTGCTGCTGCCGGGCATCATGCTCGGTCTCGTGGTGGCCCACCTGATCCTGGTCTTCTACCACAAGCACACGCAGTTCGCGGGCCCCGGCAAGACGAACAAGAACGTCGTCGGCATGCCGCTGCTGCCGGTGTACATGGCCAAGGCCGGAGGCTTCTTCTTCCTGGTCTTCGGTGTCATCGCGATCATCGCCGGCCTGTTCACGATCAACCCGGTGTGGGCGCTCGGTCCCTACCGACCGGACCAGGTGTCCACCGGCGCCCAGCCCGACTGGTACATGGGCTTCGCCGAGGGTCTGATCCGTGTGATGCCGGGCTGGGAGATCAACCTGTGGGGTCACACGCTCGTCCTGGGTGTGTTCATCCCGCTGGTCATCTTCGGTGTGGTCCTCGCGGCGATCGCCGTCTACCCGTTCATCGAGTCCTGGATCACCGGCGACAAGCGCGAGCACCACATCCTGGACCGCCCGCGCAACGCGCCGACGCGTACCGCGCTGGGTGTCGCCTGGGTCGTTGGCTACGTGATCATGCTGCTCGGTGGCGGAAACGACATCTTCGCGACGCACTTCCACCTGTCGATCAATGCGATCACCTGGTTCGTCCGCATCACGTACTTCGTCGGACCGGTCCTCGCGTTCATCATCACCAAGCGGATCTGCCTGGGTCTGCAGCGTCGCGACAAGGAGAAGGTGCTGCACGGGCGGGAGTCCGGCATCATCAAGCGCCTGCCGCACGGTGAGTTCGTCGAGATCCACGAGCCGCTCTCGCAGGCCGACCGGTACAAGCTCACCGCACACGAGCAGTACACGCCGGCCGAGATCGGCCCGGCGGTCGACGAGAACGGTGTCCGCCGCAAGATCGGCCGCATGGAGAAGCTGCGCGTCAAGCTCAACAAGGGCTACTACGGCGAGGACAACCAGATCGCCAAGCCCACCACCGAGGAGTACAAGGAGATCACCAGCGGCCACGGCCACCACTGATCGCCTGACCTGAAGGTCGCCACAGCCGAGGGCCCCGTCCATTCGTTGGACGGGGCCCTTCGCCGTAACCGGGGCTGGATAGGGTGGAGACATCTCTGTCGGCACGTGGACCCAGGAGTGGACCATGAACGTTGTGACCCCTGAAGGCGGCGACAGCGTGGCGGCCTACTCCTGGCCGAGCGTGCTGAATTCCCTCCTCGACAACCGTGACCAGAGCGCGGACGCCACCGCGTGGGCCATGGACCGCATCCTCAGCGGCGAAGCGACCCACGCGCAGATCGCCGGCTTCGTGGTCGCGCTGCGTGCCAAGGGCGAGACGGTCGAGGAGATCTCCGGTCTGGTCCGGACGATGTACGCGCACGCCAAGCTGATCGAGGTACCCGGCCCCAGCGTCGACATCGTCGGCACGGGCGGAGACGGGGCCAAGACGGTGAACATCTCCACCATGTCCGCCATCGTCGTGGCGGGTACGGGCGCGAAGGTGGTCAAGCACGGCAACCGCGCCGCGTCCTCCGCGAGCGGTGCGTCCGACGTTCTGGAGAAGCTCGGCGTCAATCTGGAGCTGACCCCGCAGCAGGTGGTACAGGTCGCCGAGCAGGCGGGCATCACCTTCTGCTTCGCGGTCAAGTTCCATCCCGCGCTGCGGCACGTCGCCGTTGCCCGCAAGGAGCTGGGCATCCGCACCGTGTTCAACTTCCTCGGCCCGCTGACCAATCCGGCCAAGGTCAAGGCGCAGGCGACCGGTGTCGCCGACGCGCGGATGGCGCCGATCGTGGCCGGGGTGCTCGCCGAGCGAGGCTCCTCCGCCCTCGTCTTCCGCGGCGACGACGGACTGGACGAACTGACGACCACCGCGACCTCCCGGGTGTGGCGCGTCCGGGACGGGGAGGTGCGCGAGGAGGCGTTCGACCCGCGGGACATCGGCATCGACCTGGTGCCCGTCGAGGCGCTGCGCGGCGCGGACGCCTCGTACAACGCGGACGTCGCGCGCCGGCTGCTGGCCGGCGAGACCGGGCCCGTACGGGACGCGGTTCTCCTCAACTCCGCCGCCGCGCTGGTGGCGCTGGAGCCGACGGACGGCACGCTGAACGAGCAGCTTGCAGCCGGTGTGGCGCGAGCTGCGCAGTCCATCGACTCGGGCGCGGCCCGGGCCGCGCTGGAACGCTGGGTGGCCGCGAGCAACTCGTAGCCGCGGGGCGGGGCGCGGTCCGGATACTGGACCGCGCCCTTGCGCAGTGCGAGACGTATGGCAAGATGCTTCCCAAGGTCATGAGTGACAGCGATTACGGCCCCGGCCCGCTGTCCGGCAACCCTCCGTCCGTGGCGGGGTGCCCCGGGTGAAGACCAGGCCGCAGGCAGCGAGGTCTGTGGCAAGCGCGGACCCCCGCGGCATCGTCGAATGCCGCGTCCCTGGGGTCCTGGTCCTCAAGGGAGCAGTCTCGTGAGCAAGCGAATGCGATAGGGCGTTTCCGCCCCTTCTTCCGTACACCTCCGCGCGGTCACTCCCGTGCGTCGAGGCCTTCCCCGTACCTCCGTTACGGGTTCGTCGAAGCCAACTCGCCTTTTCCTGCCGGGAGATACCGCCATGTCCGTGTGCCCTGACACCACCACTGCCTCCGCCGTCGCCAGCCCGTCCCCCACCGCGGCAGCCACCGCCGCTGTGACTGCCGCCGGCACCGTCGCTGTCGATGGCGAGCCCTGCTGCGCCGCCCCGCTGCCCGTTCTCGGCCGGGACGTCACCGTCCCGCTCGTCACCGGCGGCGAGGTCACCTACGCCGCCCTCGACTACGCGGCCAGCGCCCCGGCCCTGCAGCGCGTCTGGGACGACGTCGCCGCCTACGCGCCGTACTACGGCAGCGTGCACCGCGGTGCCGGCTACCTCTCCCAGCTGTCCACCGACCTGTTCGAGAACAGCCGCGTGGCGGTCCACGAGTTCCTGGACTGCAGGGACGACGACCAGGTCGTCTTCACCCGCTCCACCACCGACTCGCTGAACCTGCTCGCCGCCGCGCTGCCCGCCGAATGCCAGGTCTTCGTCTTCGAGACCGAGCACCACGCCTCGCTGCTGCCGTGGGGCGGCACCCGCGTGACCTACCTCAACGCACCCCGCACCCCCGACGACGCCGTACGGACGCTGGAGCACGCGCTCGCCGGCCGCGAGCCGTACGGACCGGCCCTGGTCTGCGTGACCGGCGCGTCGAACGTCACCGGTGAGCTGTGGCCGGTCAAGGAGTTGGCCGCGGCAGCGCACGCCCACGGTGCCCGCATCGTCCTCGACGCCGCCCAGCTGGCGCCCCACCACCCCGTGTCCGTGAAGGAGTTGGACGTCGACTGGGTCGCCTTCTCGGGGCACAAGCTGTACGCGCCGTTCGGCTCCGGTGTGCTCGCCGGCCGTGCGGACTGGCTGACGGACGCCGAGCCGTACCTCGCGGGCGGCGGCGCCTCGCGCAAGGTCGCACGGCGCGCCGACGGAGGCGTGGACGTCGAATGGCACACCACGGCCGCCCGCCACGAGGCCGGTTCGCCGAACGTCATCGGCGTCTACTCGATCGCGTCGGCGTGCAAGGCGCTGACCGACGCCGGTTTCGACGCGCTGGTCGCCCGCGAGCAGCACCTGATCGCGAAGGTCCGAGAGGGCCTGGCGGCGGTGCCCGAGGTCCGCGTGCTGTCCCTCTTCGGCGACGACGCACCGCGGGTGGGCGTCATCTCCTTCGTGGTGGAGGGCTGGAACAGCTCGCACTTCGCGGCGGCGCTCTCGGCCGAGTACGGGATCGGCGTACGGGACGGTCTGTTCTGCGCGCACCCGCTGGTGCGCACGCTGCTGGGCAGCGACCCGCAGGACGCGGGCGAGTGCGGGGCGCCGGAAGCGGAGCCGGGGGAGCGCTCGCTGAACGCGATCCGCGTCAGCTTCGGGGCGGGTACGCCGGACGAGCACGTGGAGCGCTTCGTGGCGGCGGTGGGGGAGCTGGTGCGGGAGGGCGCGAAGTGGGCGTACCGCACGGAGGACGGCCGCTGCGTCCCTGCGGTGTGACGGGGCTTCGCCCCGTGGGCCCTAGCAGGCTGGCGGCCCCGTGCCCGTGCCCCCCTGCCCAGGGGGTGGTTTGTGCGGGTGCCGGGGCCTCCGGGAGGGGGGTGCCCGGACTGCTTTCCCGTACTTGCCGGTCCCCTGCTCACGACGCCTTACGTCCGGGCACCCCCCTCCTGCGACCCCGTCCCCCTCACGCCGGATTCGACCGTTGCGGCCGGTGGTCGCCCCACGGGCAGGAGTGGCTCCCCGTAGGTGGGTGCGGTGCTCTCCGGGCGGGAGGGAGACGGCCGGGGCCGGGAAGGGGGACGCGCAGGGGCGTGTTCGGGACGTAAGGCGTCGTGAGTCTGGAGTGGCGCAAGTAAGGGAAAGCAGTCCCGGACATGCCCCCGGAGCGGCACCCGGACGCCGAACCACACGAACCCGGCCACGCCCGAGGACCGACGCCGAACGCCCACGGCCCGGGCCACGCTCGGCAGCGTGAACCCGGTCCGCCGCCCGCCCGAGGGCTACGCGTCGAGGCCGATCGCGAACGCCGCCTCCAGGTCGTGCTGCGAGTACGTACGGAACGCGACATGCGTGTCCGTCCCCTCCACGCCCTGGATCTTGCTGATCCGGCCGGGGATCACGTCCGCCAGGTCGTCGTGCTTGGCCACGCGGACCATCGCGATCAGGTCGTAGGTGCCGGTCACGGAGAAGACCTCGCTGACGCTGTCCAGCGCCGCGATCGACTCGGCGATCTCGGGGATGCGGTCCACGCTGGTCTTGATGAGCACGATCGCGGTGATCACGGTTGGCGTTCTCCCTCGGTGGCCGCTGCAGATGCCTTCACTCTAGTCCCACGTCCGAAGCGGCCCCACGCGTAGAGGAAGCCCACCGAGAACCCCGAGAGGTGCGCCAGATAGGCCACGCCCGGACCGCTGTCCGCGTTCCGGGCCGCCAGCCACTGCAGGACGAACCAGAAGATCAGCACCATCCAGGCCGGGAAGCGCAGCGGCAGGAAGAAGAGGAACGGGAACAGGCTGGTGACCCGTGCTCTGGGGAACAGGTACAGGAACGCGCCCAGCACCGCGGAGATCGCCCCCGAGGCGCCGACCAGCGTCTGCCCCGAGGCAGCGTTGGCCACCGCGTATGCGAGAAGGGCCAGGTATCCGGCGCCCAGGTAGAACAGGGCGAACTCCACGCGCCCCATACGCTCTTCGGCCATCGTGCCGAAGACGTAGAGGAAGAGCATGTTCCCCAGCAGATGCAGCCAACTGCCGTGGACGAACAGGGCGGTGAGCGGGGTCAGCAGGGCGCGCGCCGACTTGCCCATGAGTTCGTCGGGGATGACGCCCCAGCGTTCGAAGTAGGCCGTCTGCGCTGCCAGCAGGTCGGGGGCGGGGTTGAGTCCGGAGACGGGGCTGACCACGAAGACCGCACAGCAGAGCGCGATCAGGGTGTAGGTGACCCGCGGTCCCTTCGACGCGCTGTGGACCCTTTTCCTGGCCGTGCTCCACCGACTGATCATGGACAGAGCATGGCGTAGTGGGACCGACCGGTGCAGAGTGCCTCGCCGCGGCCACGCGTACCCGTGAGGCCGTAGGGTTACAGGCAGTACATCCGCAGTTCGACGGCGCACCGCGGCACCCGCATCCCGCACGACGAAAGAGGACGGCACGATGACGACGGTTCCCTCGCCGACCGCCGAGACCAGGTGGCGCTGCACGCTCTGCGGCAACCTCACACGCTTCGACGTCACCCGCTCTTCCAAGGTCGTCGAGTACGTGCATCTGGACCTCGCCGGTGAGCCGAACGTGGAGGAGCGCGAGGTGGTCAGTGAGACCATCGAGTCGGTCCGCTGTCGCTGGTGCAACGCGGTGGACCAGATCGAGCTGGTGGACAGGCCGGGCGCCGGTTCCTGAAGAGAGCGGCCCGCATGGATGGTAGGGGTGACGGATCGTGGAGCAGCCCGCGAGTGGCGCAGAGCCGGCCGGTACGGCCGGTGACGCTGCCGAGGCGCTCGACCGCCCGCTGCCCGAAGGCGTGCGGCGCCGGGTCGTCGCCCTGGTCTCGGATGCGTTCGGCGGCCTGACCGTCGCCGAACTTCCGCCCCAGTTGCGGCAGTACGCCCGTTTCACCCCCAGTCGGCGGGCCAAGTTCGCCGGTAATGCCATGGCCGCGGCGCTGGAAGGCGACCCGGTCTTCCGCCAGCGCATCGGCGAGCGGATCGGCACTGCGCAGCCGGACCTCGCCCGTGCGCTGGAGTCGGGGTCGCCGCCCGCCGCCGCCGACCCGGTGGACGTGGCGGCCGCCGCCTATGTGCTGCGTCCCGCCGGATGGGTGAAACTTGTCGCCGCCGCGGGTGAGGAGGCCCTCCGTGTGGACGCCGAGCGCGCCGACGAGGCGGGCCGGCGCGAGCTGGAGCGGCTGCGCGAGGAGCTTGCCGAGGCGCGTGGTCAGATCAAGGCCGAGACCGAGCGGCTGAGGGTCGAGCTGGACGGTGCCCGCAAGGAGAGCGAGTCGCTCGGCCGCAAGCTGCGCAGCGCCCAGGCCGATGTGAAGCGCGGTGAGGCCGCCCTGCGCCGCACGACGACCGAGATCGACGCGATCAGGGCCCAGGCGGCCGCTCAGGTGTCCGCGGCCGAGAGCGAGAGCCGCCGCCTCAAGGCGCGGCTCGGCGAGGCCGAGGCGGCGGTGGAGGCCGGACGGCGCGCCGCCCGCGAGGGGCGGTCGATCGAGGACATGCGGCTGCGGCTCCTGCTGGACACCGTGCTGGACGCGGCCCAGGGCTTGCGCCGCGAGCTGGCCCTGCCGCCCGCGGGGATCCACCCTGCTGACACGGTCGACGCGGTCGAGCCGGGGCGGATGTCGCCGAAGGACATCGCGGCCCGTGCTCTGTCGGAGACCGACCCGGCGCTGTTGGACCAGCTGCTGGCGCTGCCGCAGGCGCATCTCGTCGTCGACGGCTACAACGTCACCAAGACCGGCTATCCGACGATGCCGCTGGAGAAGCAGCGCCTGCGCCTTCTCGGCGGGCTGTCGATGCTGGCCGCGCAGACCGGTGCCGAGGTCACCTGTGTCTTCGACGGTGCCGAACTGGCCGCGCCCGTGCTGCTGGCGCCGCCGCGCGGGGTGCGGGTGCTGTTCTCCAAGCCCGGTGTGACCGCCGACGAGCTGATCCGTCAGCTGGTGCGTGCGGAGCCCGTGGGCCGCCCGGTGGTGGTCGTCTCGACCGACCGGGAAGTGGCCGACGGGGTGGCGAAGGCGGGTGCCCGCCCGGTCGCGTCCGCCTTGTTGCTGAAGCGGCTTTCGCGCGTCTCGTAACTCCCGCCACAAATGCCCGATTTCGTATCGTCCCGGCTGGGACGGTGCGTCAAGTGGCCATTACTACGTGTGTGATGTGAGTAAAGAATGCGCTCCGCGGGAGAAATTTTTCCGATGAGGATTTGAACTGATCACAAGAAGGTCACTAGGGTCGGGCCTCGAACCTTCGCGCGGTTGATCGCCCATCCGGGGCGACAGCGAAGGAACCGCCGAGTTCGTACAGTTCGACCCTTTTTTCCCCGGGGGACCCGACGTACGGACGCCGGGGATTCAACCCCCCACAGCCCGGTAGGCGGCTCGAGGAAGAAGGAGCTCGCCTTCGTGGCGTCCCACCGTCGTCCCAAGCAGCCGAGCCGCACCCGCGTGACCGTGCTCACCGCGACCGCCGCCGCGGCCGTCGCCCTGACCGCCCAGACCGCTCAGGCCGACCCGAAGCCGAGCAAGAGCGAGGTCAAGGAGAAGGTCGACAAGCTCTACGAAGAGGCGGAACAGGCCACCGAGAAGTACAACGGGGCCAAGGAGAAGCAGGAGAAGCTCGACGACCAGATCGATGCGCTGCAGGACAAGGTGGCGCGCGGTCAGGAAGAGCTCAACACCCTGCGGGACAGCCTCGGTTCGGTCGCCAGCGCCCAGTACCGCTCGGGCGGCATCGACCCCTCGCTGCAGCTCTTCCTCTCGGGCGACCCGGACACCTACCTCGACAAGGCCTCCGCGCTGGACCAGCTCGGTGCCAAGCAGACCGAGGCGATCCAGGACATCCAGGCCAAGCAGCGCACCCTCGCGCAGCAGCGCCAGGAGGCCCAGGGCAAGCTCACCGACCTCGCCGACACGCGCAAGGAGCTGGGCGAGAAGAAGAAGGAAGTCCAGGGCAAGCTCGCCTCCGCGCAGAAGCTGCTGAACTCCCTCACCGCTGCCGAGCGTGCCACGCTCGCCGCCGACGACTCCCGCGCCAACCGCGCCAGTTCGCGCGCGGACCTGGGCAACGCCGTCCCCGCCTCGCAGCGCGCCGCCGCCGCGTTCGCCGCCGCCCAGTCGAAGATCGGCTCGCCGTACGTCTACGGCGCCTCCGGCCCGAGCTCGTTCGACTGCTCCGGCCTCACCTCCTGGGCGTACGCGCAGGCCGGTGTCTCCATCCCGCGCACCTCGCAGTCGCAGGCCAGCGCGGGCACCCGTATCTCCTCGCAGAGCGCGCTCCAGCAGGGCGACCTGGTCATCTTCTACGGCGACATGCACCATGTCGGCTTCTACGCCGGCAACGGTCAGGTGCTGCACGCCCCGAAGCCGGGTGCGAGCGTGCGCTACGAGTCGATCAACAACATGCCGTTCATGTTCGGCGTACGTATCTGACGAATCGTTCGGCGGGCTTTCACACCCGCCCGAACGGGGGAATTCCGTCATATCCCGCTGATGCTGCGCCCCGCCGGTGACCTGTGGTCTCCGGCGGGGCGTCACTTTGTGTGCCCGCAACGGTCGTTGGCCGCTGTGCGGTCGCACGGTTACTCTCTGCCGCGCAACGTCACCAGATCCTCGAATTCTGCGAAGTGTGCGGAAGGGAGCGCGGCACGTGGTGTCCCACCGCCGACCCTCACAACCCGGTCTCACTCAGAGCGCCCGTGTCACCGTCCTCACCGCCGCGGCCGCCACAGCGGCCGCCGCACTGGGCGCGGCACCGGCGAGCGCGGACCCCCGGGACCCCGCGGACTCCACCCGAGCCAAGGTCGACCGTCTCTACGAGGAGGCCGAGCGGGCCACCGAGCGTTTCCACAAGGCGGGTGAGAACGTCGAGCTGCTGCGCGAGCGGGTGGCGAACGCGCAGGACAGCGTCGCCCGCGGGCAGGAACGCATCAACCGGATGCGGGCGGCGCTCGGCACGGTCGCGGGCGCGCAGTACCGCTCCGGTGGCGTGGACCCGGAGCTTGAGTTGTTCCTCTCCGCCGATCCCGACACGTATCTCGAACGGGCCGCCGTCCTCGACCGCATCGGCGAACGCCAGTCGTCGGCGTTGGAGGAGCTGCAGCGCGAGCAGCGCGACATCGGCCAGGAGCGCGCCGAGGCCACCCGTGACCTCACCGAACTGGAGCGCAACCGCTCGGCCGTGGCCCGGCACAAGCGCAGCGTGGAGCGCAAGCTGTCCGAGGCGCGTCGGCTGCTGAACGCCCTGCCGGACGACGAGCGTGCCGCGTACGACCGGGCCTCTCGCTCCGGCCGCGACGGCGCCGTGCCCGACCTGGCCGGCATGGCACAGGGCTCCGCCCACGCGGCAGCGGCAGCCATGGCGGCCCGCGGCGTGGTCGGCCGCCCCTACGTCTGGGGCGCCAACGGGCCGTCCGGCTTCGACTGTTCGGGCCTGGTGCAGTGGTCCTACGCGCAGGCCGGGGTTGGCCTGCCGCGCACCTCGCAGGCCCAGGCGAACGCGGGCCGCCGTATCGCGCTGTCCGAGGCGCGGCCGGGTGACATCGTCACGTACCGGGGCGATGCGAGCCACGTCGGCATGTACATGGGCAACGGCCAGGTGGTCCACGCGCCGTATCCGGGGGCGGCGGTGCGCTACGACCCGGTGGGCATGATGCCGATCCACGCGGTGACGAGGGTCTAGCGTCCGGACAGGAGCTGGTCGCGGGGCGTTCCCGTCCCCGCCCCGGCCCCGTGCGAGGCGCAGTACCGAGCCGCTTCCCGCCACTGTTTCGTACCATCGCGGAGTGGCAGGTCACAGGCGCGCGCAGCGCACGGCGGGGCTCGGGGTCGCCGTGCTGATCGCGGCATCCGGGTGCACGGTCCCCGACAGGGCGGTCGACCCCACCGTGGTGGAGATCCAGCGCATGCTGGACGACCGGGCCGCCGCCGTCGTCGACCACGACCGCGCCGGCTACCTCGCCGCGCTGGAGCCCGGCGCGGCCGGGCTGCGCACACGGCAGGGCAAGGAGTTCGACAACCTCGCCGACGTGCCGTTCGAATCGTGGGAGTACCGCATCAAGGGCGTGCGCCACCGGGGCGCCGAAGCCGTCGCGGACACCGAGCTGCGCTACCGCATCGACGGCTACGACAGTGCCCCGGTGACCGCCTCGCGCACCCTGGAACTCGCCGAGCGGGACGGCCGCTGGTACGTGACCGCCGACCGCGCCGGCACCGGCGCACCTCAGCTGCTGTGGCAGCAGGGCGACGTGACGGCGGTACGGGGCAGCCACAGCCTGGTCCTCGGTGTCGGCCAGGACGGGAAACGGTTGCGCGAGCTCGCGGCCGCCACCGACCGGGCCGTGCCCGCCGTCCTGGACGCCTGGCCGTCGAAGTGGGCCGGCCGCGTGGTCGTCCTGGTGCCGCCGTCCGTGGAGTCCATGGGCCGGCTGCTGGGCGCCCCGGCGGCCGGCTACCGCTCAGTCGCGGCCGTCACGACGGGCGAGACCGGCGGCAAGGGGGACGCGCCCGCGGACCGGGTGATCGTCAACCCCGAGGCGTACGGACTGCTCGGCGCCTTCGGGCAGGAGATCGTGCTGGCGCACGAGACCACTCATGTGGCGACCCGCGCCCACACCTCCGCCGCCACCCCGATGTGGCTCTCCGAGGGGTTCGCCGACTGGGTCGCGTACCGCGGCACGGGCCGCACCGCCGAGGAGACCGCGCCCGAGCTGCGGGACGCCGTCCGCGCCGGTGACGTGCCCGGTGCGCTGCCCGACGACGAGGGCTTCGCCTTCGGAGGGGACGCGGCGGGGCTGGCACGGGCCTACGAGGGCGGCCGGCTGGCGTGCGAGCTGATCGCCGAACGCTGGGGGGAGGACAGTCTCACCGCGTTCTACCGGTCCGTCGGCGAGGGCGAGCACCGCGACGGCGCCGTGGAGCGGGCGCTGGGTGAGGTGCTGGGCATCACTCCGGACGAGTTCACCGCACTGTGGCGGGACCATCTGCACGAACGTCTGGGCTGACGGCCGCGCCCGGGCGGGCCGTCACCGTGCCTCGCCACAGCCGTCGGCAGGCGACGAGGGTCGCGGCGACGAGCAGTCCGTTGCGCAGGACGAGCAGAGCGACACCGAGGCCGTCGCTCGCCACCACATGCGCGAACCACACGGGAAACTCCAGCACGGTGACCGCGGCGGCGCCCAGCGTCAGCAGGGCCGGGCGCACCATCCGGCTGTCCGCGCGCACCAGGCACACCGCGGCTAGTCCCACCAGCCACACCAGGTACTGCGGGCTGATCACCCGGCTCGTGGTGGTGAACAGCAGCACCGCGGCGAACGCCGCGTCCGCGGGGGTACCGGGCCTCGCCGTGCGCGCCCGCAGCCGCCACACCACCAGCCAGCACAGGGCGGCGGCGCTGAGGCCCAGCGACAGCAGGCTGACGAGCCGGACGTACGGGCCGACGAACTCGACCGAGCCGTAGTTCAGCAGCACCTCCCCCCGCCAACCGGCGTGTCGGGCCAGATGGAAGACGAGTGCTCCCAGCGACTCGACCTCCGTGCCGCGGTCGCGCTGGGCGGTGAGGAAGGCCAGGGCGCCCGGCATGGCGGCGGTGAACGCCAGGGTCAGCGCCCCGCACGTGAGCAGGGCCGCGGTCCACGAGCGCCGGGTGGCCCTGCCGCGCGGGACCCCCACGAGCAGCAGCGCCGGCCACACCTTGAGCAGTGCTCCGAACCCCGCGAGCGCGCCCAGGGTGCGCGGGCGGCGGACCCCGGCCAGGAGCGCGGCGACGGCGACAGCGGTCACCATCAGGTCGTAGCGGGCGTAGACCGTGGGGCCGAGCAGCGGCACACCCACGACCCACACCCAGGTGCCGCGCCGTGTGCCGCCGCCCCTCTCCGCGTACCGCAGCAGCCCGAGGACGAGCAGGTCGCAGAGGAGGACGAGGACGAAGAAGGCGGGGGAGTACGCGAGGCCCGGGACCAGGCCGGGGGCGAGGATCGCGAGGGCGGCGGCGGGCGGGTACTGCCAGGTGACGTCGGCCGCCGGATACGTACCGGTGCGGAGCACCTCGTACCAGCCCTGGTAGATCACCGAGACGTCGTTGGTGACATCGGGCCCGGGGAACGTGACGGCCTTGAGGACGCACAGCAGCAGTGCCGCACGGGTCAGGACCCACACGGCGAGGGGCACGGCCGTGCCCCTCGTCACCGCCTGCGGCATCCTGTCCCTTTCGCCGGGGAACCGGGCTGCCCATCATGCCGGGCGGGGCTGTGCGGGACGGGGAAGCGCCGTTCGGTACTGTCGGCGGCGATGCACAAGACGCTGATCGTGACGAACGACTTCCCGCCCAGGCCGGGCGGCATCCAGGCCTTCCTGCACAACATGGCGCTGCGGCTGGACCCGGGGCAGCTCGTCGTCTACGCCTCCACCTGGAAGCGCAGCCGCGAGGGCGTGGAGGCGACCGCGGCGTTCGACGCGGAACAGCCGTTCACCGTCGTGCGCGACCGTACGACGATGCTGCTGCCGACCCCGCGGGTCACCCGGCGCGCCACCGAGCTGCTGCGCGAGCACGGCTGCGAGTCGGTGTGGTTCGGTGCGGCGGCGCCGCTCGGCCTCATGGCCCCCGCTCTGCGCAGGGCGGGCGCGCGGCGGCTGGTGGCCACGACGCACGGTCACGAGGCGGGCTGGGCACAGCTGCCCGCGTCCCGGCAGCTGCTGCGCCGGATCGGCGAGGGCACGGACACGATCACCTATCTGGGCGAATACACGCGATCGCGGATAGCGCAGGCACTCACCCCCGAGGCGGCCGACCGCATGGTCCAGCTGCCACCCGGTGTCGACGAGAAGACGTTCCACCCCGGCTCGGGCGGGGACGCGGTCCGCGAGCGGCTCGGCCTCAGCGACCGGCCCGTGGTCGTCTGCGTCTCGCGGCTGGTGCCCCGCAAGGGCCAGGACACGCTGATCCTCGCGATGCCCGCGATCCTGGCGCAGGTGCCGGACGCGGTACTGCTGATCGTGGGTGGTGGCCCGTACGAGAAGGACCTGCGCAAGCTGGCGGCGGAGACCGGGGTGGCGGACGCGGTGCGGTTCACGGGAGCCGTGCCCTGGTCGGAGCTGCCCGCGCACTACGGGGCGGGCGACGTGTTCGCCATGCCCTGCCGGACGCGGCGGGGCGGCCTGGACGTCGAGGGCCTCGGCATCGTCTATCTGGAGGCGTCGGCGACGGGTCTGCCGGTGGTGGCCGGGGACTCGGGCGGCGCACCGGACGCGGTGCTCGACGGGGAGACCGGCTGGGTGGTCCGCGGCGGGGTGCCGGAGGAGTCGGCCGAGCGGATCGTGGCGCTGCTGGGGGATGCCGAACTGCGGCGGCGGATGGGGGAGCGGGGCCGGGCCTGGGTCGAGGAGAAGTGGCGCTGGGACCTGCTCGCGGAGAAGCTGCGGACGCTGCTGTGACGGTCCGCCGGGTGCTCCGCTGAACACTTCCCCGACCTGCGTCAACACTTTTTGACGGTTCATCAGTTCCGGGCATGTGGAACCACTGTGCGGAATCCGGAATTCCGCACATGCTCCGGACATGACACCACATCTGACGCGTCGTCACCTGTTGGGCATAGGTGCCCTGCAGATGGCCTCCGCGCTCGGCTTCACCCGCATCGGTCTCTCCTCGGCATCCGCCGTGGAGCCCCCCGCCGCCGACCGTGCGCCCGCCGTGGTCGTCGGCTCCGGATACGGCGCCGCCGTCGCCGCGCTCCGCCTCGGCGAGGCCGGCATCGACACCCTCGTCCTGGAGATGGGCCGGCTCTGGAACACCCCGGGCCCCGACGGCAAGGTCTTCTGCAGCACGGCCGCCCCCGACCGGCGTTCCATGTGGTTCCGCACCCGCACCGAGGCGCCGCTCGCGACGTTCCTGTGGCTCGACGTCGTCAACAAGGCCATCAGCCCCTACCCCGGTGTGCTCGACCGGGTGCGGTACGACGGCATGTCGGTGTTCGTCGGGCGGGGCGTCGGTGGCGGTTCCCTGGTCAACGGCGGTATGGCCGTGACGCCTTCACGGGAGTACTTCTCCGAGGTGCTGCCCCGGGTGGACGCCGACGCCATGTACGGGACGTGGTTCCCGATGGCCCGCCGGATGCTCGGCGTCAACAGCGTCGACCCCGCGTGGTTCGAGTCGACCGAGTGGTACCGCTTCGCCCGGATCTCCCGCGCCCATGCCGCGAGGGCAGGGCTGCGGACCGTGTTCGTCCCCAACGTCTACGACTTCGGGTACATGCAGCGCGAGGCGAGTGGCCAGGCCGTGAAGTCCGCACTCGCGGGAGAGGTCATCTACGGCAACAACCACGGCAAGCGGAGCGTCGACAAGACATATCTGGCGGCCGCGATCGGCACCGGAAAGGTCACCGTACGCACCCTCAGCCGGGTGCGTGCCGTGCGCCGCGAACCGGACGGCACGTACGTCCTGACCGTCGACACGCTCGACACCGCCGGGCGGGTCACCGGGACCTCGGAGATCGGCTGCGAACGGCTCTTCCTCGGCGCCGGCAGCCTTGGCACGACGGAGATCCTGCTGCGGGCCCGCGACACCGGCACACTGCCCGACCTCGACCCCGAAGTCGGCGCGGGCTGGGGCCACAACGGCAATGTGATGGTCGCCCGCGCCAACCACATCTGGGACACGGTCGGCGCGAACCAGGCGACGATGCCAGCGCTGGGCATCGACGACTGGTCGAACCCGGTGCACCCCGTCTTCGCGGAGATCGCGCCGCTGCCGATGGGCTTCGAGCACTGGATCAGCCTGTATCTGGCGATCACGAAGAACCCGGAGCGGGGCCGCTTCCGCTACGACGCGGCGACGGACTCGGCCCGGCTGGAGTGGGCCCGTTCCCAGAACGAGCCGTCGGTCGCGGCGGTGAAGGCGCTCTTCGACCGCGTCAACCGCGCCAACGGGACGATCTACCGCTACGACCTGTTCGGCGGGAACAGGGTGTTCGCCGACGACTTCACGTACCACCCGCTGGGCGGCTGCGTGCTGGGCCGGGCGACGGACGACTGGGGGCGGGTGAAGGGGTGCACACGGCTGTACGTGGTCGACGGGGCGCTGGTACCGGGATCGCTGGGGGTGAACCCGTTCGTGACGATCACGGCGCTGGCGGAGCGTTGCGTGTCGCGGGTGCTGGCGGAGGACGGGGGGTAGCGCACAACGCCGATGGGGCTGAAGTCGCCTGCAACTTCAGCCCCGTCGACGACACCTCGTCAGCCGCGGTAGATCGATTCGATCTCGTCCGCGAAGTCCTTCGCCACCACGTTCCGCTTCAGCTTCAGGGACGGGGTGATGTGCCCCGCCTCCTCCGTGAACTGGGACGCGAGGATGCGGAACTTGCGCACCGACTCCGCCTTGGACACCGCCGCGTTGCCGTCGTCCACCGCGCTCTGGATCTCGGCCAGCAGCTCCGGGTCGTCCCGCAGCGCCGCCGCCGTCACGTCCGACGGCTTGCCGTGCTCCTCGGCCCAACGGCCGAGGAACTCCTCGTCGATGGTGACCAGCGCGCCCACGAACGGGCGTCCGTCGCCCACCACCATGCACTCGGCGACCAGCGCGTGCGCGCGGATACGGTCCTCGATCACCGCGGGGGCGACGTTCTTGCCGCCTGCGGTGACCAGGATCTCCTTCTTGCGGCCGGTGATCGCGAGGTAGCCGTCCTCGTCGAGGGTGCCGATGTCACCGGTGTGGAACCAGCCGTCGGCCAGCGCCTCGGCGGTGGCCGCCTCGTTGTTCCAGTAGCCCGCGAAGATGTGCTCACCGTGCAGCAGGACCTCGCCGTCGTCGGCGATCCGCACCACCGAGCCGGGCAGGGGCTGACCCACCGTGCCGATCTTCTGCCGGTCCCACGGGTTGAACGCGGTCGCCGCGCACGACTCGGTCAGGCCGTAGCCCTCCAGCACCGTGAAGCCGATGCCGCGGAAGAAGTGGCCGAGCCGCTCGCCCAGCGGCGCGCCGCCGGAGACCGCGTACTCGCCGCGGCCGCCCAGCACCGCACGGAGCTTGCTGTAGACGAGCCGGTCGAAGACCTTGTGCTTGAGCTTCAGGCCGATCGGTGCGCCCTGCGGGGTGCCGATCGCGCGGCTGTAGGCGATCGCCGTGTTCGCGGCCTTGTCGAAGATCTTGCCCTTGCCGTCCGCCTGGGCCTTCGCCCGCGCCGAGTTGTAGACCTTCTCGAAGACGCGCGGCACACCGAGGATCAGCGTCGGCCGGAAGGAGGCCAGTTCGTCGGTGAGGTTCTTGATGTCCGGCACGCAGCCGAGCTTGATGGGTGCCATCACGGCCGCGATCTCGACCATGCGGCCGAAGACATGCGCGGCGGGGAGGAAGAGCAGCACCGAGCTCTCGCCCGTACGGAACAGCGGCTTGAGGCGCTCGACCAGGTTGCCGCACTCCGCGAAGAAGGCGCGGTGGGTGAGCACACAGCCCTTGGGGCGCCCCGTGGTGCCGGAGGTGTAGACGATGGTCGCGGGGTCGTCGGCCTTCGCCGTCGCACCGCGCTCGTCGACCGTCGCGTCGGAGATCTCCGCGCCGGCGGCGGTCAGTTCCTCGATCGTGCCCTGCTCGATCCGCCACACGTGCTTGACGGCGGGCAGCGTCTCGCGCACCGACTCGACGGCGGCCGCGTGTGCGTCGCCCTCCACGATGACCGCGACCGCGCCCGAGTCGCCGAGGATCCACTGGACCTGTTCGGCCGAGCTGGTCTCGTACACGGGGACGGTGACCGCGCCCGCGCTCCAGATCGCGAAATCGAGCTGCACCCACTCGTAGCGGGTGCGGGACATCAGGCCGACCCGGTCGCCGGGCCGGATACCGGCGGCGATCAGGCCTTTGGCGGCGGCCCGTACCTCGGCCAGGAACTGGGTGGCGGTGACGTCGGCCCACGCACCGGCCACCTTGCGGCCCATGACGGCCACATCCGGATGCTGCGCGGCATTGCGGCGGATGAGATCCGTCAGGTTGCCGTCCGTGGGGACCTCGTACAGGGCCGGAAGGCTGAACTCGCGCAAGACTGCTGCTCCTCATCGGGCGCCGGCGCCACGGCTCTGTGTGATGCACCGGCTGCGGTCCAAGATCGGGCAGGTGCTCAGTGGGGTGAGCACGACTGGACTGCCCGGACGTTACCCACCAGTACTCAGTTCCCGATAGGGGTTACCGGCCAATGTTCCCTGCGTCACACGTCAATGACCGGCCTTGGCGCAGAGTATTCCACCCCGTCCCCGACCCGAAAATAACCGCAGGTCCGCCCCCTCCTACCAGCGCCCCCCACGGCCGTTCTAGGGTGATCGTCATGCGAGGCATGCGAGTCAACGTGGTCAGTGACGTGCACGGCAATGCGAAGGATCTCGCCACCGCGGGCAACGGTGCCGACGCCCTGATCTGCCTCGGCGACCTGGTCCTGTTCCTCGACTACGCCGACCACTCGCGCGGCATCTTCCCCGACCTCTTCGGCGTCGAGAACGCCCATCGCCTCGTCGAACTGCGCACCGCGCGCCGCTTCGACGAGGCCCGCGATCTGGGGCGCAGTCTCTGGGCGGAGATCGGCGTCGACCGCGAGACCGCCATCGAGTCCGCGGTACGCCGCCAGTACGCCGAGATGTTCGCGGCCTTCCCCACCCCGACGTACGCCACCTACGGCAATGTCGACATCCCCACACTGTGGCCCGAGTTCGCCCGGCCCGGTACCACCGTCCTCGACGGCGAGCGGGTCGAGATCGGCGGCCGCGTCTTCGGGTTCGTCGGCGGCGGACTGCGCACACCGATGCGCACCCCCTACGAGATCTCCGACGAGGAGTACGCCGCCAAGGTCGAGTCCCTCGGCGAGGTCGACGTGCTCTGCACGCACATCCCGCCCGAGGTCCCCGAACTGACCTACGACACCGTCGCCCGCCGCTTCGAACGCGGCAGCCGCGCCCTGCTCGCGGCCATCCGGCGCACCCGCCCCCGTTACGCGCTGTTCGGCCATGTCCACCAGCCGCTCGTCCGCCGGATGCGCGTCGGGGCCACCGAGTGCGTGAACGTGGGTCACTTCGCGTCGAGCGGGCGCCCCTGGTCGCTCACCTGGTGAGCGGCGGGTGAACCGAAGGCGCAGGGATCACGCCGCCGTGACCCGGGCCCGCCGCTTTCGTGCCCTGCGCTCGCGGTAGCCTGCACACCACCACACCACCCCGGTGATCACCGCACTGTTGAGGAGCCGCGCGATGGCGGAACACACCAGCTCGAGCATCACGATCGATGCGGCGCCGGCCGATGTCATGGGCGTGATCTCCGACTTCGCGCGCTACCCGGAGTGGACGGGCGAGGTGAAGGAGGCCGAGGTGCTCGCCACCGACTCCCTGGGCCGCGCCGAGCAGGTCCGGCTGGTCCTCGACGCCGGTGCGATCAAGGACGACCACACCCTCGCGTACACGTGGACCGGTGACAACGAGGTCAGCTGGACGCTCGTGAAGTCCCAGATGCTGCGCGCCATCGACGGCTCGTACACGCTCGCCCCCGTCGGCGGCGGGGACCGGACCGAGGTCACCTACCAGCTCACCGTCGACGTCAAGATCCCCATGCTCGGCATGATCAAGCGCAAGGCCGAGAAGGTCATCATCGACCGTGCCCTGGCCGGTCTGAAGAAGCGCGTCGAAAGCACCCCCGCGCTCTGATGCGCAGGGTCCTCGTCACCGGCCTCGGCGGCGCGGGCCGCACCACCGTCGCCGCGGCCACGGCGCTCGCCGCAGCCCGGCGCGGCAGGCGCACGCTGCTGCTCTCCGCCGAAGCGGAGTCCGTCCTCGACACACCGGTCACGTGCCCGCCCGACGCTCCCGGACAGGTCGCGGACGGGCTGTGGGCCGCACGCATCGACTCCGGTGCGGACTTCCGTGCCGAGTTCCTGTCGCTGCAGGAGCGGATCTCGGCGGGCCTCGACCTCCTCGGAGCGGTGCGGTTCGAGGACGAGGAGCTCACCGAACTGCCCGGCAGCGGCCAGTTCGCGCTGCTGCACGCGCTGACCGTCGCCTCCCGCGGCGAGTGGGACGTCCTCGTCGTCGACATGCCCCCGCTGCCGGACACCATCGCGCTGCTCGCCCTCCCCGAGCAGCTGCGCCGCTATCTGCGCAGGCTGCTGCCGCGCGAGCGGCAGGCCGCGCGTGCGCTGCGCCCCATGCTGGCCCAGCTGGCCGGCGTACCGATGCCCGCGCAGTGGCTCTACGAGACCGCTGAGCGCTGGGACACCGAGCTGGCCGCGGTCCAGTGTCTGATCGACTCCACGAACACGACCGTGCGGGTGGTCGCGGAGCCCGGCCCACGTGCCGCGGACGCGCTACGGGCCGCCCGGCCCGGCCTCGCCCTGCACGGCATACACGTCGACACCCTCGTACCGAACCGGATCCTGCCGCCCGAAACGGCCGACCCGTGGCTCGCGGGCCTCCGCGCCCAGCAGGAGAAGTGCCTGCACGAGTGGTACGGCGCCCGGACCCCGCAGTCCACGGTGTGCGAGCTGCCCCATCTCGGCCGCGACCCGCAGGGCATCGGCGATCTCGCCCGGCTCGACGCGGAGGCGTCCTGCACGATCTTCGAGGCCGCCGGCGCAGACGCGGGCCTCTTCGAGGGCGACGGCCCGGCCGCCGAACTCGACCGCGAAGGCCCCCGCGGGGAACCGGGACACGTCGTCCACCCCGGGGCCGACACCGGCAGCGGCACCTACATCTGGCGGCTCGACCTGCCGGACGCCGTCAAGGAGGAGCTCAGCCTTGTACGCCGCGGGGATGAACTCCTGATCACCGTCGGGCCGTTCCGAAGGATCATTGCGCTGCCGTCGGCGCTCCGGCGCTGCACGGTGGCAGGCGCCGGACTCAAGGGCGGCACCCTCTCCGTGCGCTTCACTCCGGACCCCGGCCTGTGGCCGACCCGCTGAACGCCGTACCCCCGTTCGGGTAACGTCGGGAGCACACCCTGCGAAACAGCCCCAGGAGCACGTCATGAGCGAAGCGACAGAGCGCCCCGACGACGACGCCTGGGCGACCGCCTGCGAGGAGGACCTCCAGGAGGAGCGGGCCCGCCGCCGTGCCCAGTACGGGCAGGCGCCCGGCTCCGCAGCCGATGAGCTGCGCAAGCTCTTCGACGTCGTGGCCGAGAAGGTCACGTCCTTCCAGTCCTCTCTGCCGGGCATGGCCGCGCAGAGCGCCGTGCAGCAGTTCGTCAACCAGGCCAAGGCCGCGGTCGAGCCGGTCATCGAGCGGAATCCGCAGGTCTTCGACCATCTCGCGGCCGCCGGAGGCGAACTGCTCGCCGCCTACCGTTCCGCGGTCGAGAACCAGGAAAGCCGCTGGACCCGGCGGACGCACACCGCCGAGGAGCCCGACGACCCGCGCGACGAGGGCCCCGGCCCCAGCGAGCACATCGACCTGGACTGACCAGGCCAGGCCCGCCCTCGGGTACGGTTGGCCGTAGCGGGGCTCGACCGAATACTGAGGGACACATGGGACTCACCATCGGCGTCGACATCGGCGGCACCAAGATCGCGGCGGGCGTGGTCGACGAAGAGGGCACCATTCTCGAGACGCACACGGTGCCCACCCCGTCGACCCCCGAGTCGATCGTCGACGCGATCTGTGCAGCCGTCGCGGGCGCGGGCCAGGGGCACGACATCGAGGCCGTCGGCATCGGCGCCGCCGGATACGTCGACGACAAGCGCGCGACCGTCCTGTTCGCGCCGAACATCGACTGGCGGCACGAGCCGCTCAAGGACAAGGTCGAGCAGCGCGTCGGCCTCCCCGTCGTGGTCGAGAACGACGCCAACGCCGCCGCCTGGGGCGAGTACCGCTTCGGCGCCGGACAGGGCCACGAGGACGTCATCTGCATCACGCTCGGCACCGGCCTCGGTGGCGGCATCATCATCGGCAACAAGCTCCGCCGCGGGCGCTTCGGTGTGGCCGCCGAGTTCGGCCACATCCGGGTCGTCCCCGACGGCCTGCTGTGCGGCTGCGGCAGCCAGGGCTGCTGGGAGCAGTACGCCTCCGGCCGCGCCTTGGTGCGCTACGCCAAGCAGCGCGCCAACGCCACCCCGGAGAACGCGACGATCCTCCTCGGCCTCGGCGACGGCACCATCGGGGGCATCCAGGGCAAGCACATCAGCCAGGCCGCCCGGCTGGGCTGTCCGGTCGCCGTCGACTCTTTCCGCGAGCTGGCGCGCTGGGCGGGAGCGGGCCTGGCGGACCTCGCATCGCTCTTCGACCCGTCGGCGTTCATCGTCGGCGGCGGAGTCTCGGACGAGGGCGACCTGGTCCTCGACCCGATCCGCAAGTCCTTCCGTCGCTGGCTCATCGGCGGCCAGTGGCGTCCGCACGCCCAGGTGCTCGCCGCCCAACTGGGCGGCAAGGCGGGCCTGGTGGGCGCGGCCGACCTGGCTCGCCAGGGCTGAGCCCCGACGCCCCACTGTGCCCGTCGCGTCCTCATGGGATTGCGGCGGGCACCGTCGTATCTTGATCGGCATGGCCATCAGCACGATGCGTACGCTGCCCAACTCCCGCACCGAACCGGACGGTTCGGCCGTGATCCGGGTGCTGACCTACAACATCCGCTCGATGCGTGACGACGAGGACGCACTGGTCCGGGTGATCCGTGCCTGTGAACCGGACCTGGTGTTCGTCCAGGAGGCCCCGCGCTTCTTCCGCTGGCGCAAGCACGCGGCACGCCTCGCAGCCAGGACCGATCTGGTGATGCTCTCCGGCGGCGCGACCGCGGCCGGCCCGCTGCTGCTGTGCTCGCTGCGGGCGACCGTGGAGCGCACGGACGACGTGCTGCTGCCGCTCGCCCCGGGACTGCACCGGCGGGGCTTCGCCACAGCGGTCGTACGGTTCGCGGGCGCGCGGCTCGGCGTGATCAGCTGCCATCTGAGCCTGCAGACGGACGAGCGTCACGCCCAGGCGGGGATGCTGCTGGACCGGCTCGCGGCGATGGGGACCCCGCACGCGGTCGCCGCGGGCGACATCAACGAGCGCCCGGGCGGACGCAGCTTCCGGCGTCTGTCGAGCGCGCTGCAGGACTGCTGGGCGGTGAACGCGTGGGGCGAGGAGTACACGTCGACACCGGCGGACCCGCACCAGCGGATCGACGCGATCTTCGCGACCCCGCGGGTGGAGGTGCTGGGCTGCGGGGTGCCGCGTGGTCTGCCGGGGGTGACGGACGAGGACCTCCGCGCGGCGACGGACCACCTGCCGGTGCTGGCGGCGCTGCGGCTGCCGGCCGGATAGGAGGGAGCGGCGCGGACCTGTCGCGCTGCCCGCCCTTCCTCCACGGCGGCTACCGGACGGGCCGGCACTGCCGGCCCGTCCGTGTCACACCACCGCGCCGCGACCCGGGTTGTCCAGGTCGTCGTCATCGTCGTCCGTCGACATCCGCGCCACCAGCGTCGCGAACCCGCCCAGGAACCCGCCGATGCACACCGTCGTCAGCCACCACGTCATGTCCCACTGCAGCAGCACCGCGACCAGCATCAGCACCGGGCCGCCGATCACCGCGAGCCAGGCGAACTTGGCTGTCACGTCCGCCTCCGGCAGGGGCGGCGGCTCCGGCGGGACGAAGTGACCCTCGTCGGTCTCGTCCAGGTCGTCGTCGCTCGCCTCCGGGACCTGGTAGTCGCGCGGGCCGCCGACACCCGGCGCGAACGTGATGGAGCTGCCCAGCGCGGGCTTGTCCGTGTCGGAGGCGTCGGGCGCGGGCTCGCGCTCCGAGGTCTCGTTCAGCCCGTTCTCGAGCACTGCAAGATCCTCCACCGACTTGAACGGCTTGGCGCCCGGCGGGTCCGCCGGCTCCTCGCCGTACCCCGCGACGATGGCGGCCCAGGCTGCCTCCTCGTCGATCGGCTGCGGCTCACGGTCCGCATCGTGCTGCTCAGCCACCGGTTCTGCTCCCTCCCAAGGACTCCGTCGTGGGGGACCCGCCGGTCCCGGTTTCCGGAGCGAGCCGGCCGATGAACGCGTAACTCTCCTCGAAAATCCGCTCCGCATCGTGGTCCAACGTCGCGACGTGGTAGCTCTGTTCCAGCAGGATCTCCGTGACGTCCGTGGACGAGACCCGGCTCAGGATGCGCGCCGAATCGGCGGGCGGCACCACATGGTCCTCGGGGCTGTGCAGGAGCAGCATCGGCTGGGTCACCTGCGGCAGCTCGCCGTCGACCAGGCGGAAGAACTGCCGCACCGAGTGCGCGGCGTGCAGCGGCACCCGGTCGTACCCCAGCTCCTCGACGCCTTCCTTCGCTATGTCGCTGGTCAGACCCTTGGTGGAGGGGACCAGATGGCGCACGACGGGCAGCAGCGACGCCATGGCGCCGTGCACCTTGTTCGCCGGGTTGACCACGACGATGCCGCGCACCGCGTCCCCGTGCTTGGCCGCCAGGCGCAGCGTGAGCGCGCCGCCCATCGAGAGCCCGAAGACGAAGACCCGGCTGCACCTCTCCCGCAGCGAGCGCAGTTCGCGGTCCACCTCCGCGTACCAGTCCTGCCAGCCGGTCACCTGCATGTCCTGCCAGCGCGTACCGTGACCCGGCAGCAGCGGCAGGGACACCGTGAGCCCGCGCTCCGCCAGGTACTCCGCCCACGGGCGCAGCGACTGCGGGGAACCGGTGAATCCGTGACAGAGAAGGACGCCGACCTCTCCGCCGTCATGGCGGTAGGGCTCGGCTCCAGGAAGGACCGGCACCGGGGTCTCCTGTTCGTGAGATGTACGTGAGGGTCGAGGGTGCCCTTCACGGTACGCGACCGGACCGACACCGACCAGGGCCGCCACCGCAAGGGCCCGGACCCGCGGCGGGGGGAGCGGGCCCACCACGGGTTAAGGTCTGTTCGAGAACACACAGGAGGATTTCGAGTTGATCTACGGTGCCATGAAGTTCTCCCTCGGGGGATCGCTGAAGCTTGCCTTCAGGCCCTGGGTGGAGGGTCTGGAGAACATTCCGGCCGACGGCCCGGCGATCCTCGCGAGCAACCACCTGTCGTTCTCGGACTCCTTCTTCCTGCCGGCCGTGCTCGACCGCAAGGTCACCTTCATCGCCAAGGCGGAGTACTTCACGTCGCCGGGCGTGAAGGGAAAGCTCACCGCCGCGTTCTTCAAGGGTGTCGGTCAGCTCCCGGTGGACCGTTCGGGTGCGCGCGGGGCGGGTGAGGCGGCGATCAAGGCCGGTATCGATGTCATCGAGTCCGGCAGCCTGTTCGGCATCTACCCGGAGGGCACCCGGTCCCCGGACGGCCGCCTCTACCGCGGCAAGCCCGGCGGGCTCGCCCGCGTGGCGCTCGCCACCGGCGCACCCGTGATCCCCGTGGCGATGATCGACACCGAGAAGATCCAGCCGCCCGGGAAGATCGTCCCCAAGCTGATGCGCCCGGGCATCCGGATCGGCAAGCCGCTCGACTTCAGCCGCTACCACGGCATGGGGGGCGACCGTTTCATCCTGCGCTCGGTGACCGACGAGGTCATGTACGAGATCATGAAGCTGTCCGGCCAGGAGTACGTCGACATCTACGCGACGGCTGCCAAGCGCCAGATCGCCGATGCCGAGAAGGCCGAGAAGGCCGCCAGGGCGGAGGCGGAGAAGGCCGCGAAGGCGAAGAAGTCGCAGCGGCCGGCCGCATAGCCGCACACGGCAGACGGTTCGGGGGGGTAGGGAAGTGGCCAGGCGCGAGCGCGTCGTACGGATGTCGGTCGAGCAGCCGCTGTGGCGTGCGCTCACCGGCTACCGCCTGCTGACCATGGTCTACGCGGTGCTGCTGTTCGCCTTCACCCGGGACCAGTTCGAGCGCCCGGGGATCGCGGCCGGCTTCCTCGCGGTGATGGTCGTCTGGACGCTGGCGACGCTCCCCAGGGTCGTCGGCGCCGCACGGTGCACCAAGGGCTTCCTGATCGCCGATCTGACGGTCGCGCTGACGGGCATCCTGCTCACCCCGCTCGCCGACGCCCAGGCGCAGACGCAGGACGGCCCCACGCTCCCGACGATCTGGACCGCGGGCTCCGTGCTCGCCTTCGCCATCAAGGGCGGCTGGCGCTGGGCCGGGTTCGCCTCGTCGCTGGTCGCCGTCGCCAACATCGTCGAGCGCGGCGAGCCGAGCCGGGACACCTTCCACAACGTCCTGCTCGTGTGGGTCGCGTCCATCGCCATCGGCTATGTCGTCGAGGTCGCCCGGGCCTCCGAGCGCACCCTCGCGCGCGCCCTGGAGATCGAGGCGGCGACCCGCGAACGCGAGCGGCTGGCCCGCGACATCCACGACAGCGTGCTGCAGGTGCTCGCGATGGTGCAGCGGCGCGGTACGGCACTGGGCGGCGAGGCCGCCGAACTGGGCCGGATGGCGGGGGAGCAGGAGGTCGCCCTGCGCAGCCTGGTGGCCGGCGGAATCGTGCCCGCCTCCCGTGTCTCCGAGGACGAGTCGCAGGGCGCCGTCGTACGGATCGTCGACGAGCCGGACGACGGCGGCACGCAAGGACCGTGCGATCTGCGTACCCTCCTCACCGCCCACGCCGGTGCACGCGTGACCCTGTCCGAACCGGGCGCCCCCGTGCTGCTGGAGGCGGCCGCCGCGAAGGAGCTTGCCGCCGCCGTCGGCGCCGCTCTGGACAATGTCCGCAGGCACGCCGGCGCGGACGCGCGGGCATGGATCCTGGTGGAGGACTGGCCGGACGAGGTGATCGTCACCGTCAGGGACGACGGGCCCGGCATCCCGGAGGGCCGGCTGGCGCAGGCGCAGGGAGAGGGGCGGATGGGCGTGGCCCTGTCCATCCGCGGCAGGCTGCGGGACCTCGGCGGCACGGCCGAGCTGATCTCGGTCCCCGGCCAGGGCACGGAAGTCGAGTTGAAGGTTCCCCGGGGGAAGGCGGAGAAGAAGAAGTGAGCGAACAGCAGCAGATCAAGGTGATGGTGGTCGACGACCACCCGATGTGGCGGGACGCGGTCGCCCGCGATCTACAAGCCGCCGGCTTCGACGTCGTGGCCACCGCGGGCGACGGCGCGCAGGCCGTGCGCCGAGCCAAGGCCGTCGTCCCGGACGTCCTGGTGCTCGACCTCAATCTGCCCGCGATGCCGGGCGTGCAGGTGTGCAAGGAGCTCGTCGGCACGCTGACCGGGCTGCGCGTCCTGGTCCTGTCCGCGAGCGGCGAGCACGCAGACGTGCTGGAGGCCGTGAAGTCCGGGGCGACCGGCTATCTGCTGAAGTCGGCCAGCACCGAGGAACTGACGGACGCCGTGCGGCGCACCGCCGTCGGCGACCCCGTCTTCACCCCGGGGCTCGCCGGACTGGTCCTCGGCGAGTACCGCCGGCTGGCGTCCGAGCCCGCTCCGGCGGCCGGTGCGGACGACCCCAAGGTGCCGCAGCTCACCGACCGGGAGACCGAGGTGCTGCGGCTGGTTGCCAAGGGGCTGTCGTACAAGCAGATCGCCGAGAGGCTGGTCATCTCCCACCGCACCGTGCAGAACCACGTCCAGAACACTCTCGGCAAGCTTCAGCTGCACAACCGCGTGGAGCTCGTGCGCTACGCCATCGAGGCCGGTCTGGACGACGCCTGACGGGCCGTCGACCCCAGGGTGATCCGGCGTTCTCGTTCGAGTGAATTCCGTACGCTCAACGACCCCGAGAAGCACAGGAATTGACCGTTCGCCCCATCCCTGAGTGACCTGCATCACCATTAGCGTGACGGTCTTAGGGCTCACCAGGCGAAGGGAAGTTTCCATGCGCGTCGGAGTACTGACCGGGGGCGGCGACTGCCCCGGCCTCAACGCGGTCATCCGCGGCCTCGTCCGCAAGGGCGTCCAGGAGTACGCGTACGAGTTCGTCGGCTACCGCGACGGCTGGCGCGGACCGCTCGAAGGCGACCTGATCCCGCTCGACATCCCGGCCGTCCGCGGCATCCTGCCCCGCGGAGGCACCATCCTCGGCTCCTCGCGCACCAATCCGCTCAAGGAGGACTCCGGCATCCGCCGGATCAAGGAGAACCTCGCCAAGCACGAGGTGGACGCGCTCGTGGCGATCGGCGGCGAGGACACCCTCGGAGTCGCGGCGCGGCTCTCGGACGAGTACGGCATCAAGTGCGTCGGCGTGCCGAAGACCATCGACAACGACCTGTCCGCCACGGACTACACCTTCGGGTTCGACACGGCGGTCGGCATCGCCACCGAGGCCATCGACCGGCTGCACACCACCGCCGAATCCCACATGCGGGTCCTGGTCGTCGAGGTGATGGGACGTCACGCCGGGTGGATCGCCCTGCACTCCGGGCTCGCGGGCGGGGCGAACGTCATCCTCATCCCCGAGCAGCGCTTCGACGTCGACCAGGTCTGCGCCTGGGTGACCTCGCGTTTCAAGGCGAGTTACGCACCGATCGTCGTGGTCGCGGAGGGCGCGATGCCCAAGGACGGGGAGGCGGTCCTCAAGGACGGGACGCTGGACTCGTTCGGCCATGTCAGGCTCTCCGGCGTCGGCGAGTGGCTCGCCAAGGAGATCGAGCGCCGTACGGGCAAGGAGGCCCGCACGACCGTTCTCGGTCACGTCCAGCGCGGTGGCACTCCGAGCGCCTTCGACCGCTGGCTCGCCACCCGGTTCGGGCTGCACGCGATCGACGCCGTACGGGACGGGGACTACGGCAAGATGGTCGCGCTGCGCGGCACCGACATCGTGCGGGTGCCGATCGCCGAGGCCACCGCCCGGCTCAAGACGGTCGACCCGGCGCTCTACGAGGAGGTCGGCGTCTTCTTCGGCTGAGCCGGCCGGACGCTTCCGCCTGCGGCGAGCCGTATGTCCGCGACATACGGCTCGCCGCTCGCGTTCCCGGAGGGAAGCGTGGAAGCCCTCGACACCTCTCAGCCGACGAGCACGCCCGCCAGCAACTCGGCCGTCAGCCCCACCCCGTTCATCGTGAGCACCGACTCCGGATGGAACTGCACCCCCGCGAAGCCGGCCCCGCGCAACGCGTGCACGTCCCCGGTCACCGCGTCCCGGCTCAGCTCGACCCGGTGCAGGGCGAGTTCGGCCGCGGCCGCCTCGTCGCAGCGCGCGGTGAAGCTGTTGTAGAAGCCGACCGTCTCCGCGCGCCCGAAGAAGTCGATCCGCTCCTGCGCGCCCTGGTACGGCTCGTCCTTGCGGACGATGTCCAGGCCCAGTTCGGCGGCGATCAGCTCGTGGCCCAGGCAGACACCCAGCAAGGAGGTGCGGCCCGAGGGTTCCCGATGAGGGGTGGTGGCCGGTCGGCGGGCGGGCCCGTGCCGGTGCTCCCGCAACAGGTCGCGCGCCAGCGCCCGCAGCGAGCGCATCCTCGGATCGCTCGTGTCCGCCGGGTCGCCGGGGCCGGGACCGAGCACCACCGGGCCGCGATGGGCGAGCACCCGCTCCCGCAGACCGGCCTCGTCGTAGCGGTGGACCGCGACGTCCAGGCCCGACGAACGCAGCAGATGCGCCAGCATCGCCGTGAAGGTGTCCTCGCCGTCGACGACCAGCGCCTGCCCGGACAGGCGCTGCGCCCCACCCCGAGCTCTTCGAGCAGGGGATACCCCATCCTGCATCCGCAGCCAGAACGGTGCGAGGTCGGCGCGGCGCGCGTCCAGGGCGGCCCGCACCCGCGGGTCGTCGGCGAGATGCGGGACGGGGCCGGCCGACGGGGCACGCCCCGGGCGTACCCCCAGCGCCGTCAGCACCCCTGCGGCCTTCGCGTGCGTCTCCGCCACCTCGGCCATCGGGTCCGAGTGCCGCACCAGCGTGGCACCGACGCCAACCCGCAGCGCACCGGCCGGGTCGATGTCGGCCGTGCGGATCAGGATCGGCGAGTCCAGCGTCTGCGCGCCCGTCGCATCACGGCCGATCAGCGCGAGCGCCCCCGCGTAGTAGCCGCGGCCCCCCACTTCGTGGCGCCGGATGACGCGGCAGGCGTTCTGCACCGGCGAGCCCGTCACCGTCGCCGCGAACATCGTCTCCTTCAGCACATCGCGCACATCGAGCGACGAACGCCCCCGCAACTCGTACTCGGTGTGCGCGAGATGAGCCATCTCCTTCAGCCGGGGCCCGACGACGACACCGCCCATGTCGCCGACGGTGCACATCATCTTCAGCTCCTCGTCGACGACCATCGACAGCTCGTCGCGCTCCTTGCGGTCACCGAGGAAGCCCAGCAGCGCCTCTGCGGTCGGGCCCCCGGCCGGATACCGGAAGGTGCCGCTGATCGGATTCATGACGACCGTGCCTCCGCGCATGCGGACGTGCACCTCGGGGCTCGCGCCGACGAGTGTGCGCTCGCCGGTGTGCACCACGAACGTCCAGTACGCTCCCCGCTCCCCGGCCAGGAGCCGCCGGAACAGGGCCAGCGCGTCGGCGCGGCCGAAACCGGGGATCTGCCCGGTGAAGGTGCGGCGGATGACGAAGTTCGCGCCCTCGCCCTGCCCGATCTCGTCGTCGACGACCCGCCGCACGATCTGCGCGTACTCGTCGTCGGCGACGTCGAACGCGCCGCCCTCGACCTGTACCGCGTGCCGGGGGAGGGCGTCGAGCACCTCGCCGAGGGGGAGTTCATGGCACTCGTCGGCGAGCAGCACCGACAGCGGGGTCCCGTCGTCGGCCACGTCGAAGCCGCGCTCCGCGATCTGGCGGAAGGGGACGAGGGCGAGCGAAGGGCGCTCGCCCACGGGGATGTCGGCCAGTCTCTCGGCCTCGACGACGGGCCCGACCAGCACCTCGACGGTGTCGTGGTCGCGGCCGGGCGTACGCCGGTGCAGCAGGGCGAACGGAGGGCAGTCGTCGTCCAGCAGTCTGCCGATCAGCATGGGTGTTCCTTCCGGGTGGGAGGAACGGCCGCTGGTCCGGGAAACAGTGAAGGCCGCCCCTCGGGCGGCCTTCGCGATCCGGTGCTGCGCGCGATCAGGAGGTGGGCCGCCGAAGTGCGGTCCACCACCAGTTCTTCATCTGCTGCGCGAACATGGCGCCGACCCTAACGCATCCGCCCGCGGTGCCGCGGCACGTCCCACGATGAGGACGGCCGCAGCGCCGCGGGCGGAGTGCCTGCGCGTGGAGCGTCAGATCAGCTGGTTGTAGATCTGCCAGCCGTTGCCCACCTTGGTGCGGGCGGCGAAGGGCGTGGCGGCGTTGCCCGTGCCCTTGTAGAACCACAGGGCACCCGAGGGCTCACGGGCGATCATGTCCGGGATGCCGTCCTGGTTCAGATCGCGGGTGCCGACCAGCGTGTTGAAGATGCCCCAGCCCGGTCCCACCTTGGTGCGGGCGGCGAAGGGCGCGGTGGCGTTGCCGGTGCCCTTGTAGAGCCACAGGACGCCCGAAGTGTCGCGGGCGATCATGTCGGCCTTGCCGTCCTTGGTCAGGTCCCCGGTGCCGACCAGGGTGTTGAAGATGCCCCAGCCCGTACCGATCTTGGTGCGGGCCGCGAACGGGGCGGCCGGGTCACCGGTGCCCTTGTACAGCCACAGGCTGCCGTCGGACTTCACCCGGGCGATCATGTCCGGCTTGCCGTCGCCGGTCAGGTCCCCGGTGCCGAGGAGGACGTTGAACTGTCCCCAGCCCGAGCCCACCTGCAGACGGCCCTTGAACGGCGAGTTCTTGTTGCCGCTCGCCCGGTAGTACCAGAGCACCCCGGAGGTGTCGCGGGCCACCATGTCGCCGGTCCCGTCGGCGCGCAGCGCGCCCAGGTCGGTCAGGGTGTTGTACATCTGCCAGCCGCCGCCGACCCGGTAGCGGGAGTAGAACGGCACCGAGGCGCTGCCCGTGCCCTGGTACTGGTAGAGCGATCCCGAGGAGTCCCGGCCGAGGGCGTTGAAGCGCGTCGTGCCCGGGTCGGACGCGGGGGTCGTCACCGGCACGACGTCCTCGGCCTTCACCCAGCCGATGCGGTGGTTGAACCGGATCGGGATGAACTGGTTGACCGTGCCCTTCACCAGGGTGCGCGAGCCGGGGCCCGTACCGTCGAGCGTGCCGCCGTAGTAGTAGTCACCGGCGACCACACCGCCGGCCTGCACGTACTTCTGGCCGGCCGGGACGCTGTACTTCGTCAGCGACGCCGAGTTCTCGGCCTGCACCTCGACGTCCGTGCCCGCGTAGGCCGCGTCCTCGGGGTAGGCACGCCCGTACACCTTGATCGAGGACACGCCCGCCTTGGGCGTGAGCACGGTCTTGGTGCCCGCGCCGACGGGCACGGTCCACTGGCCGCCCGGATTGCGGAACCATGCCTTCTGGCCGCCGTACCAGATCGCGGTCCAGTCGTTCGTGGACTCCGCGACCACGTACTCGCCGCCCGCGACGAGCTTGTTGGCCCAGTTCGAGCCCTCGGTCGACGTCTGGGTGCCCAGGTACGGGTCGCTCAGCGTCGCCGCGGACGTGGACGGCGAGGTGTAGAGGTAGTTGAAGTTCGCCGGCTTCGGGGAGACCGACAGGCTGCCGTACGTCAGCTTCGGCTGGTTCGCCGAGGTGAACGGCGGCACGTAGCGCACCTGCTGGCCCGCTTTCAGCGGCCCGCCCGCGCCACCTGCGCCGGTCGGAGCGCCGAGCAGCTCCATGTAGTGGTTCCAGTCCCAGAACGGGCCCGGGTCCCAGTGCTGGGCGCGCACCTTGGCATCCAGCACACCGGGGATCTCGTCGTGACCGATGATGTGCTGGCGGTCGAGCGGGATGGCGTACTTGGCCGCCAGGAACTTCACCAGCGCGGCGGACGACTCGTACTGCGGCTCGGTGTACCAGCCCTTGCCGTCCTTCAGCGCGTAGCCCTCGTGCTCCACGCCGATCGCGTGCATGTTGACGGTCTTGTTCGCCGCGTGCCACGCCTCGTTCTTGTTCTCCACCATCTGGGTGACCAGACCGTCGGAGGCGCGGACCATGTAGTGCGCGCTGGCGTACGACTGCGAGTTCTGGAAGACGGCCAGTGAGCCGTCGTAGCTGCCCTCGGTGTCGTGGATGGCGATGTAGCGGATGTCGTAGCCGCCCTCGGGGCGGCTGGCGACGTTGTAGTTGCCGTAGTCGTCCGGGGCGGTGTTCGCCTTGTACGCGGCCGGGATGAAGTTGCAGTTGAGGCCGGAGGGGCACTCGGGCGTCGGCGCCGCGGACGTGCTCGCGTTCGTCGCCAGGGGCACCTTCGACGGCTTCACGGGGCTGACCGAGGGGTCCGCCTGCAACGTGACCTGCTGGCCGTCCGCGGTCAGCCGGCTCTCACCGGTCCTGATCGACTCGAAGACGCGCTTCGCGAAGAGCTCGGCGCCCTTGCTGTCCGGCGACTGGCTGTAGCGCGCCACCGCTGCGTACCACGCGTCGGCCTCGTCGGGCAGGGAGCCCGTGGCCTCCTCCTGGTACTCGGCGAGCAGCGCGGCGCCGGCGCGGATGCTCTCCTCGGCGTCGGTCTTGACGGACTCCTCGGACGAGTCGATCAGCTGGGCCGCCTCGTCCAGGGTGTGCAGCCGGGGATCGTCCGTGTCGACGGTGTCCTTCGGCGTGGTGCGCAGCGCTTCCTCGGCATCGAAGTGCTTCTCGATGTTCGGGTCGCCGCTGCGGTTCATGTGCTCGAGCCGGTGCTCGTCGTCCTGCTCGACGTCGTCCGCGTCGACCTGCGTCAGACCCATCACGTTGTACGCGCCGGTAGTGCTCGGCGTGCCCTCGTGGGTCTCCCAGCGCGTCTGGCGGTACGAGACCGCCATCAGCACGCTCTGCGGGACGGAAAACTCCTCCGCGGCCTCCTGGAACGCGGTCTGCAGCCGGGCTCCCGGTGCCACCGCCTTCGCGTCGTCGCCCGACCCGCCCAGCAGCTCCGGTGACGCCACGGCGACCGTGCCTGCGACGGCGGTCGCCACGACAGCGGCCGCCACCCCGTACAGGATCGATCTCTTCCTACGATTTCTCCGATGCCTCGGATTCACGCCCCACCCCTGTTCAACGCCCACCCCTGCAGGCTCTGGAAGTGACAGCGACCGGGCTCCCCGCCCGGTCGCAAACTGCCTGAGGCTAGCACCGGGACATGACAACGTTCGCTGGGGCCCCGTCTCATCTGCTGAGCGCAGTCATGGACAGGCTCCGCGACCCCGTAATGTTGACGGCGTGACCGTGAACGCTAAGACCACCGCTACCGGTGGCAACACCTGGCGAAACCTGCCCGCGGCGCAGCAGCCCGAGTACCCCGATGCCGAGGCTCTGCGCGATGTGATCGCGGACCTCGAGTCGTATCCGCCGCTCGTCTTCGCGGGCGAGTGCGACCAGCTGCGCGCCCGGATGGGAGCCGTCGCCAAGGGCGAGGCGTTCCTTCTGCAGGGCGGCGACTGCGCCGAGGCCTTCGACGCCGTGTCCGCCGACCACATCCGGAACAAGCTCAAGACCCTGCTCCAGATGGGCGCCGTGCTGACGTACGCCGCGTCCGTGCCGGTCGTCAAGGTCGGCCGGATCGCCGGTCAGTACTCCAAGCCGCGCTCCAAGCCGACCGAGACCCGCGACGGCGTGACGCTCCCGACCTACCGGGGCGACTCCGTCAACGGCTTCGAGTTCACCGAGGCGGACCGCGTCCCGGACCCCGAGCGCCTCAAGCGGATGTACAACGCCTCCGCGTCGACGCTCAACCTGGTGCGCGCCTTCACCACCGGCGGCTACGCCGACCTGCGCCAGGTGCACGCCTGGAACCAGGACTTCGTGAAGTCGTCCCCGTCCGGCCAGCGCTACGAGCAGCTCGCGCGCGAGATCGACAACGCGCTCAACTTCATGAAGGCCTGTGGCACCGACCCGGCGGAATTCCGCACGGTCGAGTTCTACGCCTCCCACGAGGCGCTGCTGCTGGACTACGAGTCGGCGCTGACCCGTACCGACTCCCGCACCGGTCAGCTGTACAACACCTCGGGCCACATGGTCTGGATCGGTGAGCGCACCCGGCAGCTGGACGGGGCGCACATCGAGTTCGCCTCCAAGATCCGCAACCCGATCGGCATCAAGCTCGGTCCGACCACCACGGTCGACGAGGCGCTCACCTACATCGACCGCCTCGACCCCGACCGTGAGCCGGGCAGGCTGACCTTCGTCGTCCGCATGGGCGCCGACAAGGTCCGCGACAAGCTGCCCGAGCTGGTCGAGAAGGTGACCGCGTCCGGTGCCACCGTCGCCTGGGTGACCGACCCGATGCACGGCAACACCTTCGAGGCGGCCTCCGGTCACAAGACCCGCCGCTTCGACGACGTGCTCGACGAGGTCAAGGGCTTCTTCGAGGTCCACAAGGCGCTGGGCACCCACCCGGGCGGCATCCACGTGGAGCTCACCGGCGACGACGTCACGGAGTGCGTGGGCGGCGGCGACGAGATCTTCGTCGACGATCTGCACCAGCGCTACGAGACGGCGTGCGACCCGCGGCTGAACCGCAGCCAGTCGCTGGACCTGGCGTTCCTGGTGGCCGAGATGTACCGCGACCAGTAGTGACGGCGTGATGACGGTGGGGCGCGGATCCATGTGATCCGCGCCCCACGGTCGTATCCGGGGCTTTTGCGAGCTGGAGGTGGCGGGTAAGGTTAGGTTAGCCTCACCGACCAATCGGGACGGCGCCCAATCGATCCCGCCCCATCTTCCGGGAGGTGAACCGCGTGTACGTCTGCTCGTGCTTCGGCATCACGGAGAAGCAGGTCAAGGAGCACGCGGAGGCCGGTGCCTGCACCCCCCGCCAGATCGCGTCGGTGTCCAAGGCCGGCACGGACTGCGGCTCGTGCGTACGCCGCATTCAGGGTCTGCTCGGCCGCGGGGCATGCCCCCGCCGCGAGCTGCTGGAGGCCGGCGAGAACGCCGCCGTCCTGGCGTCCGACCCGACCGCCACGGGCGGCGCGGGGCTGAGCGAAGCCGCCTGAGCGCCCCGCGGGGCCCTCAGCCCTCCGGCTGCTCGATCAGCTGCGCGATGTAGAGCGGCTCACCGAGCTTCTCGATCAGCTCCAGCTGGGTGTCGAGGTAGTCGATGTGGTGCTCCTCGTCCTCGAGGATCGACTCGAAGATGTTCGCCGAGGTGATGTCGCCCTTCGCGCGCATGACCTCGATACCGCGCTTGAGGCGGTCGATCGCCTCCACCTCGACCTGACGGTCGGCCTGGAACATCTCCGTGACCGTCTGCCCGACCCGCACATGGAACAGGCGCTGGTAGTTCGGCAGACCGTCCAGGAACAGGATCCGGTCGGTGAGGACCTCCGCGTGCTTCATCTCGTCGAAGGACTCGGCCCGGGTGTACTTGGCGAGCTTCGTCCAGCCGAAGTTCTCCTGCATCTTGGCATGCAGGAAGTACTGGTTGATCGCGGTCAATTCGGCAGTCAGCTGCTCATTGAGAAACTCGATGACCTCGGGGTCGCCCTGCATCGCAGAGGCTCCTTCCGCGCGTGTGACTGGGCAGGTTCGCGCATCCTCGCACCGTGGCAGGGGGGCGTCCAGTAAGTGCCTCCTTAGTAGGAGTTGCCCGAATCGGCCCAGACCTGGTCATGACCACCCCTCCCGGTCTGTCACCATTGAAGGCATGGGTCAGCCGGAGAGCCGGGATTACCGCGCACCAGAGGAGTCCGAGCTTCCGCCGGGGCAGCGACTGCAGCGTGGCTGGCCGGTCACCCATTACGGGCCCGTTCCCAAGTTCAAGCCGGACCGCTGGGAGTTCAGGGTCTTCGGCGCCACCGCGGACGGCGACAAGCACTGCTGGAACCACGAGGAGTTCTCGGCGCTGCCCTTCTCGACGATCGTCGGCGATCTGCACTGCGTGACGAAGTTCAGCATGCCGGGGGCCGAATGGGGTGGTGTGCCCGCCGGTACGATCCTCGAACTCGCGCCGCCGGCGCCGTCCGTCACGCATGTCATGGTCTGGGCCGAGTACGGCTTCAGCGCCAATCTGCGACTGTCCGACTTCGCCGCGGAGCGCACGATCTTCGCCACCCACAAGGACGGTGAACTGCTCACCGCGGAGCACGGCTTCCCGCTGCGGCTCGTGGTGCCGCATCTTTACGCCTGGAAGGGGCCCAAATGGGTCCGGGGCGTGGAGTACATGACCGCCGACCGCCGCGGCTTCTGGGAGGAGCGCGGCTATCACAACGTCGGCGACCCCTGGAAGGAGCAGCGCTACTCCTACCAGGAGGAACCGGGAGACGGTCCCGAGCTCTAGGGCGTCAGTGGTGGTACCGGTGGACCACCGCGTGGCCCTTGCCGCGGCCGATCATCCACTTGTTCACGGGTGTCGTGACCAGGAAGGCGATGAGGAACGCGAAGGCCAGCGCACCCCAGAACAGTGCGTCGGTCAGATGCGCGTCCATCGCACCCGGGACGAGCAGGAGCACTCCGTTGTCGACGATCTCCATCACCGTGATGGACAGGGTGTCGGCGGCGAGGGCGACGCCGATCGCGGCCCGCAGGCTCAGCCCGGCACGGACGACCGCCCAGAGGGTGAGCGAGTAGCCGAAGACGAACGCCAGGGCGATGGCGAGCGCCATGGTCGGGGCGTTCCCCCAGCCCAGGGCCGTGCCGATGATCATGCCGAGGATCTCGCCGATGGCGCAGCCGGTGAGGCAGTGCAGGGTGGCCTTGGCGGCCATGGACCAGCTGACGGGGCCCGCGCCGTGCCGGGCGTGGTCGTGCGTCTCGTGGTCGTGCCCGGTGTGGTGCGTGTGTGTCCCGTGCGCCTCGTGCTGCATGGTCATGCCCCCAACGTCAGGTAGCGGTTCCTGCCGACAGTAGGAACCATATACCCCCCAGGGGTATTCCTCGACGGGTCGACATCAGCGCAGTTTCTTCAGCAGCGCCACATCCGCCGCGTGCCCTTCCTTGCCGCCCGGCGTCTCGATCACGAGCGGAACACCCTCGGTGGCGGGATGGGCCATCAGTGCACGGAACGCCTCCTCGCCGATGTGTCCCGCGCCAATGTTCGCGTGACGGTCCTTGTGTGCCCCGACCACATCTTTCGAATCATTGGCATGGATCAGCTTCAGCCGCCCCTCGCCGACCGTCTCCACCAGCTCGTCCAGCGTCCGCGCCATGCCGCCGGGAGCGGCGAGATCGTGGCCCGCCGCGAAGATGTGGCAGGTGTCCAGGCAGATGCCGAGCCTGGGATGCGCGTCGAGTGCCTCGAAGTACGGCCCGAAGTCCCAGGTCCGGTAGCAGAGCGAGGAACCCTGCCCCGCGGTCGACTCGAGCAGCAGATACGGGTCGTCCTCGTGCGTCAGCTCGTCCAGCAGCGGCAGCATCCGCTCCCGCACCTGCGCCAGTGCCACCTCGCGGCTGCGCCCGCCGGTCGCCGAACCGGTGTGCACGACCACGCCCGGCGCACCGATCTGCCGGGCCCGGCGCAGCGAATGGCGCAGCGAGAGCACAGACTGATCGACGGTCGCCTCAGTGTGGGAGCCGAAGTTGATCAGATACGGCGCGTGCACCCACGCCGACATACCGTCCGCCTCGCACTCGGCGCGGAACTTCTCGTCCTGCGCCGGATTGCCGGTGGGCGTGGCCCAGCCGCGCGGGTTGGCCACGAAGACCTGCACGGCCTCGGCCTCGAGCTCCCGCGCGTAGGCCAGACCGGTCGTGGCGAGGCCGCCGGCCACGGGAACATGGCCGCCGACAGGGTTGCGCATCAGAACTACAGTCCCTTGACCTTGATGGTGATCGTGCTGCCCTCGGGGGCGTCGTCGCCGCCCTCGACGGACTGGCTCTCGATCTTGTCGCCGAGGAACGGGAAGTTCTTCTCGACCTTCACGAGGAATCCCGCCGCCTCCAGCTCAGCGGTGGCGTCGTCCACGCTGTCGCCGACCACATCCGGGACCTCGATCATCCGCGGTCCCTTGGAGGCCGTGAGCGTGACCGTCTCGCCGGCCGCCAGCTGCCGGCCCTCGGGCACCGACTGCCGGGCGACGGAGCCCGCCTCCTCGGGCGAATGGATTCGCTCCGCGGCGACCTTCACCTCGAGACCGGCCTCTTCCAGTTCGGTGGTGGCATCCGCCACCGACTCACCGGTGACGTCCGGGACGTCGATCGGCGCGCCCTTGCTGACCACGAGGGACACGGCGGTGTCGGGGCTGCGGCTGCTGTCGGCCTCGGGGTCCGTGCTGATCACCGAACCCTGGGCGACGGTTTCGTCGAACTCCCTGGTCACCGCGCCCGGCCGCAGCCCCACCTTGCGCAGCTCGCGCTGCGCATCGGCGAGCGGCCGTTCCACGACGTCCGGGACCTTAACGATCTTCGGGCCGCGCGAGACGATCAGTATGACCGAGCCGTTGCCGCGGATCCGCTCGTTGACACCCGGATCGGTGTTGATCACCGAGCCGCGCGGGACGGTCTCGCTGAAGCTGCGCCGGACCTTGTTCACGTCGAGCCCGGCCTTGTCGAGCCGGCCGCGTGCGTCCGCCTCGGTCTTGCCGATCAGGGCGGGGACCCGGGTGAACTGCCCGGAATTGATGTACCAGACGCCCGCGCCGATCCCGAGCACCGCGACGAGGGCGAGCACCAGCGCCAGCACCCCGCGCCGCGGCAGCGGCCCGCGGGCCGCTCTCCCGCGCCGCTCCGGCGGCCGGGCGGCGGGCGGCATCGAGAGGCGTGCCGTGTGGTGGACCTCGGGCTCCGCAGGCGGAAGGAGCCGCGGGATCACGTCCGTACGGTCGTCGTCGGCTGCGCCCGCAGCGGCTGTGGAGCCGTTCTCGGTGTGCGCCTGCGGCGGGACTGCGTCGAGCTGCTCGTCGCGGAGCGCGGCCCGCGCCTCGCGCGCCTGCGCCAGCAGCGTCACGGCGTCGTGCGGGCGGACCTCCGGATTACGGGCCGTCGCGCTCGCCACCAGCTCGTCGAGCTCGAAGGCGAGGCCGGGCACGAGTGCGGAGGGGGCGGGAACGTCCTCGTTCAGATGCTGGTAGAGCACCTGGGCAGGGGTGTCGCCGGAGTGGGGCTTGCCGCCGGTGAGCATCTCGTACAGCACGACACCGCAGGCGTAGACGTCCGCGCGGGTGTCGGCCGTGCCGTACTCGATCTGTTCGGGGGCGAGGTACGAGACCGTGCCCAGCACGGTGCCGGAGGTGTTGGTGACCGAGCCGACGGTCCTTACGAGACCGAAGTCGGCGACCTTGACCCGGCCGTCGTCCCCTATCAGCACGTTCTCCGGCTTCATATCCCGGTGGACGAACCCGGCCCGGTGCGCGGCGCCGAGCGCGGCGAGCACGGGCTCGAGGATGTCCAGCGCGGCCCGCGGCTGGAGCGCACCGCGCTCGCGCAGAACGTCACGCAGGGTGCATCCGGCGACGTACTCCATCGCCAGATAGACGTACGCGCCCTCGGCGCCCTGGTCGAAGACCCCGACCACATTGGGGTGCGCCAGCCGGGCCACGGACTTGGCCTCCCGGATGAACCGCTCGACGAAGGTCGCGTCCGTGGCGAGCTCGGGATGCATCACCTTGAGGGCGAGGACCCGGTCGAGTCGGGTGTCGACGGCCCGGTAGACCGTGGCCATGCCGCCGACGGCGATGCGCGCGTCGACGCGATAGCGGCCGTCGAGCAGCTGCCCGACGAGGGGGTCCTTGAGGGTCGTGTCCACGGGGAGGAGTCTACGAGGCGGGCGGGTGGTGTTTCACGAGCGTGGGGGGCCTGCAGCCGAGCTGTGACGGGGAGGGGGTCAGGTGGCGCCTCCCCACCCTGTCCGTTCCCAAACCGGGCTCCGCGCGGACCCCTACCGCGCTGCACGCGGTGTTGCGGGGCTCCGCCCAGCGGCTCCGCCCCTACGCCCCGCGGTCGTGGTCGGTGCCTCCAGTGGGTGCCGGCGTGGTGAGCGGGGTTGCGTTGCCGCAGCGGCGATTCCGGCCCGTCCGGTGTTCGAGGACACCGCGCGGAGCGCGGTACGGGTGTGGGGTCCCGCGGCCGCCAGGCCGTAGGGCGAGGGCGGGTAGCGGAACAGGCCGCGCAGCAGCCCCCGGCGGCCCCGACCCGCCCCCTCAGAACGCCGGATGTTCCGGGTCCAGCGCCGCGCGGCCCTCCTGCGGCGACGACGCCTCCGCGAAGTGCCGGCGCGGAATCCGGCCCGCCCGGTACGCGAGCCGCCCCGCCTCCACCGCGTGCCGCATCGCCTCCGCCATCAGCACCGGCTCCTGCGCCCGCGTCACCGCCGACGCCAGCATCACCGCCGCGCACCCCAGCTCCATCGCCAGGGCCGCGTCCGACGCCGTGCCCGCGCCCGCGTCGAGCACCACCGGGACGCCCGCCTGCTCGACGATCAGCTGGAAGTTGTGCGGGTTGCGGATGCCGAGCCCGGATCCGATCGGGGAACCGAGCGGCATGATCGCCGCGCAGCCCACGTCCTCCAGCCTGCGCGCCAGCACCGGGTCGTCGTTCGTGTACGGCAGCACGGTGAAGCCGTCGTCGACCAGGGTCTCCGCCGCCTCCAGCAGCTCCACCCCGTCCGGCAGCAGCGTCCGCTCGTCCGCGACGACCTCGAGCTTGATCCAGTCCGTGCCGAGCGCCTCGCGCGCGAGCCGCGCGGTCAGCACGGCTTCGCCCGCGGTGTAGCAGCCCGCCGTGTTCGGCAGCACCTGGATGCCGAGCCGGGTCAGGACCGAGAGCACCGACCCGTGCACGGTCGGATCGAGGCGGCGCATCGCGACCGTGGTGAGCTCTGTGCCGCTCGCGACCAGTGAGCGTTCCAGGATGTCGAGGCTCGGTGCCCCGCCCGTACCCATGATCAGGCGCGAGGTGAAGGTGGTCCCGCCGAGGGTGAGAAGGTCGTCGGCCATGACTGCTCAGCCTCCCTGCACAGCGGTGAGGATCTCGACACGGTCACCGTCGCCCAGCCGCGTGCCCGCCCACTGGCTGCGCGGGACGACGCTCTCGTTGACGGCGGCGGCAACACCCGACGGTGCGGCGGTGAGCGCAGCGACGACCGTGTCCAGCGTGGTGCTGTCGGCGAGCTCCCTTGCTTCGCCGTTGACGGAGACGTTCATGCGGGCTGCTCCTGACGTGCGAGGGGGAACGCGGGGGAGGGCGCGAAACGCCCGGGGCGGAACGGCCGTGCCACATCCGGCAGTTCGCCGCCGGTCAGTGCCGCCGCCATCACGTCGCCGGTGACGGGCGTGAGCAGTACCCCGTTGCGGTAGTGGCCGGTGGCGAGCAACAGCCCCGGCAGCGCCGTGAATCCCAGGATCGGCGCGTTGTCGGGGGAGCCGGGCCGCAGCCCCGCACGCGTCTCGGTGAGCGGCAGCTCGGTGATGCCCGGCACCAGCTCGTGCGCGTCGCGCAGCAGCTCGTACACGCCGCCCGCGGTGACCGTCGTGTCCCAGCCCAGCTCCTCGCTGGTCGCCCCCACCACCAGTTCGCCGTTCTCGCGCGGCACCAGATACACATGGCTGCCGCGCACCACGGCCCGCACGGTGCGGGACAGGAACGGTGCGTACGGGCGCGGCACGGTCAGCCGCAGCACCTGGCCCTTCACCGGCCGCACCGGCGGAAGCACGTCGTCCGGCACCCCGGCAAGCCGGCCGCTGAGGCTGCCGCCCGCCAGGACCACCTGCCCGGCGGAGAGTTCGGTGCCGTCGGCCAGCACCGCCCCCGCCGCGCGGTCCCCTGCGACCGTGAGCCGCTCCGCCCAGGTGCGACGGAACTCCACCCCTGCCCGTTCGCAGGCGACGACCAGCGCGGCCGCGAGCCGTCGCGGATCGACCTGATGGTCGCCGTCGACACGCAGCCCGCCGCGTACCCCGGGCGCGAGCATCGGCTCGAGCCGGCGGCACTCGCGGCCGGTCAGCCACTCGGACTCCAGGCCCGAACGGCGTTGCAGCGCGTGCAGTTCGCGCAGATGTGCCCGGTCGTCGGCGTCGAGGGCGACCGCGAGCGTGCCGCATGCGCGGTAGCCGACGGACAGCCCGCTCGCCTCCTCCAGTTCGGACACGAAGGCCGGGTAGCGCCGGGCGGATTCGAGGTTGAGGCCGAGCAGTGTCTGCTCGCCGTAGTGGAGTTCGGTGACGGCGGCCAGCATGCCGGCCGCGACCCGTGCGGCTCCGCCGCCGGGCTCCGGGTCGGCGACGGCCACGCGCAGCCCGCGCCGCGCCGCACGCCAGGCCGTGACCAGGCCGATGATGCCGCCCCCGATGACGAGGACGTCGGGTGAACCCGGTGGATTCGGTGTACGAGACATGGGCGTCCAGCCCCTCCCTTCGCCGGCATGACCCGGATCAGGTTCGTACGGTCGGAGGCCGGCCAGCCTCCCTCTCAGCCCGGTGCGTCCGGGCTCCCGCGAGTGCCTTACGGTGGCCACCCTAACCCCAGGGCGCGAGGCGCAGTAAGGGAGCCGCAGCGTGGTGAGATCGCTCGACGGGCTGGTGTTCGCGCCGGTCGCGGACCAGGACCCGGGCCAGGTCGGTACCCGTACCCGGTTCGTCTACCGCGAGGAGAACGGGAGGATCTGGGCCTCGTACGAAGGTGGTGACGTGGTCCACGGCCATCTCGTGGGAACGCGCGACGGGGACCGCCTGGACTTCCGCTATGTGCAGTTGACGACGGACGGCACCACGTCCTCGGGGCACTGCGTCTCCGGCGTCGTCGAGCTGCCGGACCACCGGGTGCGGCTGGAGGAGACCTGGGAGTGGGAGTCCCGGGCGGGCAGCGGGACCAGCGTCGTGGAGCAGCTGCCCGCATCCGATCTCCCTGATGGGGCGTCAGATAGTTAAGGTGGCCGGGTGACCGAGCAGACGCAGGAACAGGACCGGCGCTCAGTCGTCGTGGTCGGCGCCGGAATGGCCGGGGTGCAGACGGCCGTCGCCCTGCGCGAAGGCGGCTTCACCGGGCCGGTCACCCTCATCGGCGCCGAACCGCACCAGCCGTACGACCGGCCCCCGCTCTCCAAGGCGATCCTGCTCGGCAAGGCCGAGGACTCCGCCTTCGACATCGACTTCGAAGCGCTCGACGTCGAACTGCGGCTGGGCTGCGAGGTGACCGGGGTGCGGCCCGCGGACCATCAGGTGGACACCGCCGCCGGAGCCGTCCCGTACGACGTCCTGGTCCTCGCCACCGGGGCCGAGCCCGTCACACTGCCCGGGGCCGTCGGCGTCCCCGGGGTCCATCTGCTGCGCACGCTCGACGACGCGGACCGGCTGCGGCCCGTGCTGGCGAGGCAGCACGACATCGTGGTCGTGGGCGCGGGCTGGATCGGTGCGGAGTTCGCGACCGCAGCCCGTGAGGCGGGCTGCGCCGTGACCGTCGTCGAGGCCGCGGACCGCCCGCTGGCCGGATCGATGCCCGCCGAGATCGCGGCTCCCATGGCCGACTGGTACGCACAGGCGGGCGTCGAACTGCTCACGGGCGAACGCGTCGCAGCCGTCGAGGAGGGCTCCGTCCTGCTCGCCTCGGGACGCCGGCTCGCGGCCGGGGCCGTCGTCGTCGGCATCGGGGCCCGTCCCGCGACCGCCGTGCTCGCGGGCACCGGCATCGCACTGGGCCCGGACGGCGCGATCGTCGCGGACCGCCACCTGCGCACATCCGCACCGGATGTGTACGCGGTCGGCGACTGCGCCTCCTACCCGTCGGGCCGCTACGGCGGGCGCCTTCTGGTGCACCACTGGGACAACGCCCTGCAGGGCCCTCGCACGGTCGCCGCCAACATCATCGGCGGCGCGGGGCTTCAGGCGTACGACCCGGTGCCGTACTTCTGGTCCGAGCAGTTCGGCCGGTTCGTCCAGTACGCGGGACACCATCCGGTGGCGGACACGCTCGTGCGGCGCGGCGACCCGCAGACGGACGCGGACTGGTCGGTGCTCTGGCTGCGAGAGGGGGCGCTCGTCGCGCTGCTCGCCGTCGACAGGCCGCGTGACCTGGCGCAGGGCCGCAAGCTCGTCGCGGCCGGCGCGAGGCTGGATCCGGTCCGTGCCGCCGACCCGTCCGTCCCGCTGAAGGCGGCCACGGAATAGGGCGTACCGCTCGGCGCCTCCGGTCCTGAACCACCCGGCAGCGCCTGCGTTGGCTACCGGCTGTCGGTCCCAGATGGCAGGCTTGTTCCCGTGACCGAGATTGACGCAAAAATTGATGCTCTCGTCCCCGCCTGGCTCTACCTGCCGGACATCGCGGAAATGCTCGATGTCGAGGTGACGCGCGTGCGGCAGCTGGTCAAGGATGGCCAGCTGATCGCCGTTCGCCGTGGTGAGAACCGGGCCCTGCAGGTGCCCGCCGCCTTCATCGACGGCACGAAGGTGGTCAAGGGTCTCTCCGGGACCCTGACGCTCCTGCGGGACGACGGCTTCACCGACGAAGAAATGCTGGAGTGGCTCTTCACTCCGGACCCGACCCTGCCGGGCACACCGGCGCAGGCGCTCAGCGAGAACCGCGGCACGGAGGTGAAGCGCCGGGCGCAGGCGCTCGCCGTCTGACGACCTGCGAGGATCCGTGGGCGTCCGCCTTCCGTGGGCGCCCGCACGTCCCGTGCGAAACCGACAGCGCACGGGTGCGGCGGCGGGGCCTCTCGGCCTCTGCCGCCGTGCCCGGTGCACCAGTACAACCAGCGGGGGGAAGCACCCATGTCCACGGCTCGCGCACGGCTCGATGACGCCAGGCTCTATCTCTGCACCGACGCCCGGAAGCGCCAGGGCGACCTGGCCGAGTTCCTGGACGCCGTGCTCGCCGGCGGTGTCGACATCGTCCAGCTGCGCGACAAGGGGATGGAGGCGGGCGAGGAGCTGGAGCACCTCCAGGTCTTCGCCGATGCCTGCCGCCGTCACGGAAAGCTCCTGGCGGTGAACGACCGCGCGGATGTGGCGCACGCCATCGGATCCGACGTTCTGCACCTGGGCCAGGGCGATCTGCCGGTCCCGGCCGCCCGGGCGATCCTCGGCGAGCAGGTGCTGATCGGCCGTTCCACGCACGCCGAGGCGGAGGTGGACGCGGCAGCCGTGCAGCCCGGCGTCGACTACTTCTGCACCGGCCCCTGCTGGCCCACGCCCACCAAGCCGGGACGCTTCGCCCCGGGCCTCGGCCTCGTGCGCCACGCGGCTTCGCTCGGCACCGACCGCCCCTGGTTCGCGATCGGCGGCATCGACGCGGGCAATCTGGACGAGGTGCTGGACGCAGGCGCGCGCAGGGTCGTCGTCGTACGGGCGATCACCGAAGCCGACGATCCGGGCGCGGCGAGCGCGGATCTGGCCAAGCGGGTCCGGGCGCACGCCGTCTGACCCGGTCCGTCCCGGGCGGTCCGTCACGGGCGGCGCGGCGGCGCTGGATCGACTCCGGGTGTCTCACGGGTGTCCAAGGGGTGGACAGCAGTCGGGCAAAAACCCACAAATTCCCCGGATGCGGTTGGGAGACCCGCGAGGCCTGGCTAACCTGCCGGTATGGCCCTCGGCACTGCTTCCACACGGACGGATCACGCACGCACTGTGCGTGACATGCTCGCGACCGGCGAGACGACGTACTCCTTCGAGTTCTACTCGCCCAAGAGCGACAAGGGCGAGCGCAACCTCTGGAACGCGCTGCGCAGGGTCGAGGCGGTCGCGCCCGACTTCGTCTCCGTGACCTACGGCGCCGGAGGATCCACCCGCGCGGGCACCGTCAAGGCGACCCAGAAGATCGCCGCCGACTCCACCCTCACCCCGGTCGCCCACCTCACCGCGGTCGGCCACTCGGTCGCCGAACTGCGCAACATGATCGGCCAGTATGCGGACGCCGGTATCAGGAACATCCTCGCCCTGCGTGGCGACCCGCCCGGCGACCCGATGGCCGACTGGGTCAAGCACCCCAAGGGTGTGACCTTCGCCGCGGAGCTGGTCCGGCTCATCAAGGAGTCCGGCGACTTCTGTGTCGGCGTCGCGGCCTTCCCCGAGATGCACCCGCGCTCCGCCGACTGGGACACGGACACCCAGCACTTCGTGGACAAATGCCGGGCAGGCGCCGACTACGCGATCACACAGATGTTCTTCAGCCCGGACAGTTATCTGAGGCTGCGCGACCGGGTCGTCGCCGCCGGCTGCGACACCCCGATCATCCCGGAGATCATGCCGCTCACCAGCGTCAGGCAGCTCGAACGGTTCCCTGAGCTGAGCAACGCCGCGATCCCCGGGGAACTGAAAGAGCGCATCCTCTCGGTCAAGGACGACCCGGCCGCTGTACGCTCCATTGGCATCGAGTTCGCGACGGAGTTCTGCGCGAGGTTGCTTGCCGAGGATGTCCCGGGGCTGCACTTCATCACGCTCAACAATTCCACCGCGACGCTCGAAATCTACGAGAATCTCGGACTGCACGAGCAGTCGTGACCGGCCGCACCCGCCCCGCACCGGGGCTGCGGCCGCTGGAGAGGGGCGGGCATGGGCTGGACGGTCCTCTACATCGCGTTCGGCATCGTCGCGCTGTGGCTGCTGGGCGAGGTGCTTCTGCAGTACAAGGCGCGGCTGCGCTGGCGGCTGCTCGCCTTCGGGGGATTCCTGGGTGTCGTCATAGGCGTGCTGCTGCCCTCCGTCGTGGTGATCGCGCTCGGCGCGGCCGCCTTCGCCGTCGGCCAGACGTACGTCACCCTCTCCTTCCGGCGCGGCTTCTCCACGGGCTGGGCGCTCGGCGGCAGCCCGGGCGTCAGCAGGCGCCGCCGGTCCGGCGCCGCAGACGCGGAACGGGAACCGACTCTGGAGGTCACCGACCTCTCCTACGAGTCCTACGAGTCCTACGAGCCGCTCGACAACGAGCGGGGCGAAGCGGCGGACGCCCCCGACCGGCCCGCGGTCTACGAGCCGCAGCCGCTGCCTGACGACACCGGCCAGTACGGCATCTACACCGACGAGACGTACGCGGCGCAGGCGCCCCAGCAGGGGCAGTATCAGGACCAGCAGCAGGAATACGCGGCAGCCCAGTACGGCACGAGCTACGGCGCCTACGACGCATACGCCGACTACGGCCGGCAGCAGCCCGACTACGCGTCCCAGTACGACTACGACGGCGGCCAGCAGCAGTACGCCGCCTACTCGGACCCGTACGTCGGGGGACAGCAGTACGCGACGTACGGAAACTACGACAGCTACGGCGGCCAGCAGCAGTACGCCGACCCCTACGCGCAGCCGTACGGCGAGACGCCTCCCGGTGGCGTCTGGGTCCCCCAGCAGCGCGACGGCGACCAGAACGTCCCGCCGATGCCGCAGGAGCAGCCGTCACCGTACGGCTATGACGCGGAGTACAACGAGCAGCAGTACCGCTTCTGAGTCGCCCCCGGGGCCGCCCGTCGCCCCGCGCGGCGCAGCGGGCTCCGGTGTCGGCCGGTCACCCGTTCACTGCGAGCCCCGGAAATCCGCGCCTTCCACGATCAGCCCCGCCACCAGCGCGCCCGACATGCCCGCATGCGCCAGCCCGCCGCCGGGGTGGGCCCAGCCTCCGGCGAAGTACAGACCGGGCAGCGCCCCGCTGTTGGCCGCGGGGAGGAACGCTCCGTCGGCTCCAGCGAGCGCCGGTGCCGGGACCTCCGCCGAGCCCGTCTCGCGACGGGTGTCGTCCGGGGTGCGCACCTCGCGCCACAGGATCCGCTCGCGCAGTCCGGGCACGGCCGCCTCCGCCGCCGCCACCATGCGGTCCGCCAGAGGGCCGCCGGCATCCGCCCACGTCTCCCCGCCGTCCAGCGCGCCCGCAACGGTGGCGGTCAGCATGATGCCCTCGTGGTCGTCGTCCGGCCGCAGCTGCGGGTCGTCGGGGCGCAGCACGGTCACGGTGGGGCTCGGGCAGGTACGCCCGACGTCGATCGCGTCCCACTCTGCCGCAGGGTCCGCCCCATGCACCACGGTGCGGTGCACCGCGTCCGCCGGGCGCGCGCCGCGCAGCGCCAGCAGCACGCTCACCCGCCCGGTCCGCATCCGCGACGGCCGGTGCGGCGGCTCGTCCCGGCCGTCCCACTCCACGACATGGTCGCGGAAGAGTGCCGGCACCGGAGCCCCGGAGACCACCACGTCCGCCTCGACCGCGCCGCCGTGCTCCAGTTCCAGTCCCGCCGCGCGGCCCTCCTTCTCCAGAACCCGCGTCACGGCGTCGCCGAACACGAACTCCACCTTGCGGGCCAGACACCGCTCGTACAGGGCGTCCGCGAGGGCCCGCAGGCCGCCGACCACGTACCAGGAGCCGAAGGTCTGCTCCATGTACGGCAGGACGGCAGCCGACGGGGGTGCGGTGCGCGGGTCCAGTCCGTACGCCGCGGCATGACTGTCGAGCAGGGCCGCGAGGCGCGGGTCGCGCAGCTCGCGGCTGCCCACCTCGCCGAGCGTGCGGGCCGTGCGCCGCAACAGCCCCTGCCGCAGCGCCGGATACGGGTCCTGGCCGAGGCGGGACCGGTCGGCGGGCAGCGGCTCCTCCAGCAGCGGACGCCGCGAACGCTCCCACGCGTCCCGGGCACGGCCGAGGAACTCGCCCCAGCGCTCACCCGATCCGCGCCCGAGGGCGGCGTCCAGCGCGGAGACGACGCCCGCGCGCGAGGCATTCGGCAAGGACACGGCCGTGCCGTCGGCGAAGATGTGCCGGCTCGCCGGATCCACCTGCGTCATGGTGACGCAACGCTCCAGCGGCTCCTTGCCCGTCTTGACGAACAAGTCACGCCAGACCGCGGGCAGATGGAGCAGACCGGGACCGGTGTCGAAGGCGAAACCGTCGCGCTCGAAGCGGCCCACCGAACCGCCGTGGGTCGCCGAACGCTCGTACACCGTCACCCGGTGGCCCGCCGTGGCCAGCCGGGCAGCAGCCGCCATCGCGCCCATCCCGGCGCCGATCACCGCAATCCGTGCCATGGTGGCGACCTTATCGGCCGCCGCCGACACTCACTCCGGTGGCCTGCGGACAACCCCGGCCGCCGCCAGGCGTTTCTCCTCGCGGCGCAGTGCCCTGCGCCGTCGGAAGCGGCGGATCCGCGTGGCCAGGAAGGCCACTATGACGATCCCGAGCACGAGCAGCGTGCCCGCGATGATCGCCGCGGCGACAGGGTTGAAGATCGCGAAGGTGATGATCCCGGCGACCCCCAGATCCTCCGCGAGGCTCACGGCGACGTTGCTGAACGGCTCCGGCGAGGTGTTGATCGCCATCCGCGTCCCGGCCTTGACCAGATGGCTCATCAGTGCCGTCGAACCGCCGACGGCGGCCGCGGTGAGCTCCGGCAGTGATCCGCTTTCCCCGGCCAGCAGCGCGGCCACCACAGCGCCGGCGACCGGACGGATCACCGTGTGGACGGAGTCCCATATCGAGTCGACGTACGGGACCTTGTCCGCCACCGCCTCGCACAGGAACAGCACGCCCGCGGCGATCAAGACGTCGGTTCGTTGCAGCGACTGCGGCACCTCGTCGGTGAGACCGGTCGCGCCGAAGATGCCGAGCAGCAGGACCACCGCATAGGCGTTGATCCCGCTGGCCCAGCCGCTGGTGAAGACGAGGGGGAGTACGGACACGGACGCGATCGTAACCAGCCGGCGGCAGGGCCCGCTGGGGTTGAGCACGGACAGCTGAGTATCCGTACCTAGTGGCCGAGATGAGTACGCGGGCGGATGGGGTGCCACCTGCGTGAAAGGAAGAGTGGAGACCACGGAAGGGGCGCGGCGCCGGCACCGACGACACGGGGCGGCGGAACGGCGTGGCACCCCTGCCGGAACGGGGAGAACGCCGAAGGGCCCATGACCACGGGGGAACAACGGGGGAAGGGGCTCTTCGGACCACGGGGGAAACGGGGACGGGGGAACGGGGGAAACGGGGACGGGGGAACGGGGGAAACGGGGACGGGGGACACGCGAAGGCCCGGGCCGGAACATCCGGCCCGGGCCCTCGCGTTCGGGGCTCTGCGCTCCGCGCAGGATCAGTCCCGGCGCCCGCTCACCCGGCCGTGCAGCAGCAGCGACAGCGCCCCGTGCACGTCGTCCAGGGACCGTTCGCGCTGGAACGCCTGCCAGTCCAGCGCAGCCACCAGCACCATTCCCACCAGCGCCGCGGCCGTGAGCGGGATGTCGATGTCCTCGCTCAGTTCGCCTGCCTCGACACCCTCGCGCAGCACCGTCTCCACGACCGCCACCGCCTGCTGCCGCACCACGAGCAGCGTCGACTGCCAGGCGCGGTTGGTACGCCACAACTCGGCGACGTACAGCTGGGTGAAGGCCGGATAGCGGTCGATGAACACCAGGCCGGCCCTGATCATGGCGTCCAGCGCCTCGACCCTGGAGCCGCCGCGTCCGGTCGTCTCGTCCGCCGCCTCCTGCAGCGACGCGGTCAGCAGCCCGACGCCGAAGCGGAGCAGCTCCTCGAAGAGCTCGGTCTTGCTCTTGAAGTTGTAGTAGACCGTGCCCTTGGCGACCCCTGCCCGCTCGGCGATCTCGTCCACCGTGGTGGCCGAGAACCCCTGCTCGGCGATGAGGGTCACCGCGGCCTCGTAGAGCTTGGCGCGGGTCGCCCGCCGTCTGGTGCTGCTGCTGTCCATGACATCGATTCTCACAGGTCGCCTCCCGTCACAGCGTCAGCTCGGGGTGCAGCCGGTCCAGTGTCCACACCTGCTTGCGCCGGGCGGACACCGCGGTGAGCGCGAGAGCGCCCGCGGTGAAGGCGAGCAGAACGACGCTCGCTTGCCACACCGGGCCGAGCCCGCCGCCGGTGATCAGCCTGCGCAGCGCCTCCACCACGTAACTCATCGGCAGGAAGGGATGGATGGCGTTGAAGAACGCCGGGCTCGTCTGCACCGGGTACGTACCGCCCGCGGAGGTCAGCTGCAGCATCAGCACCGCGAGTACCAGGATCCGGCCGGCCGCGCCGAAACGGGCGTTCAGCCACTGGATGATCGCCGCGAAGCAGCAGGTCACCAGGGCGAGGAAACCGACCGTGCCCGCGGCCTGCGCCATCTTCAGCCCGAGTCCCCAGTGCAGCACGGACATCAGCGCGGCGACCTGGAGCAGACCGATGGCGGCGACGGGCAGCCAGCCTGCCAGCGCGATGCGCCAGGCGGAAGCGCCCGCGGCGAGAGCACGGCGGTTGAGCGGCTGGATGATCATGTACGCGACCATCGAGCCGACCCAGAGGGACAGCGGGATGAAGTACGGGGCGAAACCGGTGCCGTAGTTGGGCGCCTTGTGCAGGGACTGGGCCGCCAGTTGGACCGGGTCGGCCATCACCTCGGTACGCCGGTCGCGGTCCTTCTTGCCGTAGTCCGGGATCTTGTCGACGCCCTCGTTCAGCCCGCCCGCGAGCTCCTTGGAGCCGCCGGACAGCCTGAACAGCCCGCCGTCCAGATCGCCCGCGCCCTTCTTGAGCCTGCCGACGCCGGAATCCAGGTCGGTGGAGCCGGTCTTCGCGGTGGACAGGCCGGTGTGCAGGGTGTCCGCGCCGCGTGCGACCTTGTGCGCGCCCGTGTTGAGCTCGTTGATCTTTCCGACGGCGTACTCCAGGTCCTCGTCCAGCCGCGGGGAGCGCTCGGCGAGGGCGTCGGCCTGCTTCTCCAGCTTCTTCAGCTGGGTGTTGAGCGTCTTCAGATCGCCGTTGTTGTCCGTGACGAGGGCGTTGACGTCGTCGGCGATCGCGGCGACGTCGGCCGCGGTGACCTTGGCGCGCTGCAGCGCCGGGCAGAACTCCGGATCGGGGAGCAGATTCTCCTCGCAACGGGTGCGGTACAGCTCGCTCAGCTCGTCGGCAGACTTGTGGGCGAGACGGGCCGTGCCCGGGGCGGTCTTCACCAGGATGTCCAGGTTGTGGCGCACGGCCCGCGAGGAGTCGGCCACCAGGCGCGCGGTGTCGCCGATCGTCTTCCCGTTGTCCTTGAGGTACGGACGCACATCTGCGGCGATGCCGTTCACCTTGTCGGCGAGCACCTGCGTTCCGTCGGCGACCTGCCGGGACCCCGTCTCGAGTTCGCCCGCCCCCTTGTTGAGCCTGGTGATGCCTCCGGCCAGCTTCCCGCTGCCGTCCTTCGCGTCCTTGAGCCCGTCGGCGAGGTCCTTCGAGCCCTTCTTCGCCCTGCCGACCCCGTCCTTGAGCTGGTCGGCACCCTTGGCCGCCTTCTCGGTCGCGTCATGGATGTCGGAGAACGAGATGAAGATGCGGTCGAGGAACGAGCGCGAGGCGTTGGTCGACGCCGCGGTGCGCACCTCGGAGAACACCGTCCGGGAGATCTGCCCGACGATGTAGTTGTTGGCGTCGTTCGTACGGACCTGGAGCGCGCCGGTCTCGGGGGAGTCGCCCGAACTGGAGGCGATGCGCTCGCTGAACTCCTCGGGCATGGTCAGCGAGAGGTAGTACGCCCCGTCCTCGACGCCTTTGCGTGCCTCGGCTTCGCTCACCTCGTGCCAGTCGAAGACCTTGCTGTCGCGCAGGCCCTTGGTGATCTCGTCACCCGCGGTGATCTTCTTGCCCGCGGCGGTGGCGCCCTTGTCGTCGTTGACGAGGGCGACGGGGATCTTGTCGAGCTTGCTGTACGGGTCCCAGAAGGAGCACAGGTACAGGGCTCCGTAGAGCAGCGGCAGCAGCAGGACCGCGACCAGCGCGGCGATCGGCAGTTTCCCCCTGCCGAAGCGCTTCAGCTCAAGCGCGGCCAGTTTCGGCGAGCGCATCGGCTGCCCCCTCCTCGGTCGTGTCGGTCTCGTCGTTCGCGGTGTCGGTGTCGGTGTCGGTGTCGGTGTCGGTGTCGGCGGGCGTGGGCTCGTCGGCGTCCGTGTCGGCGTCGGCGGGCGTGGGCTCGTCGGTGACCGTCGCGTCGGCTGCATCGGTGTCCGTGGCCCCGGTGTCCGGGGCCACGGGGGATTCGGCGGTGCCGGCAGGCTCCGTGACGGGCTCGGACGGCCTGTCGGCGTCCGCGCCCTGGGGCGTGTCCGTCGTGCGGACCACCGTCGCGTCCTGCGGAGCCTGGCTGCAGACCGCGATCACGGTCGTGCCGCCCGCTGCCACCGACCTCAGCAGCGCCCATGCCTCGGCGCGTCCGGCGTCGGAGAGCTTGAGATCCATGTCGTCGACCGCGAGCAACCGGGGGCCGCTGATCAGCGCGAGCGCCACGGACAGCCGCAGTTCCTCCAGCCGTTCCAGGTCGCGTACCGCCGTCCGCTCCTGCTTGGGCAGCGAGGCCAGGTCGAGTCCGGCGGTCTCCAGCGCGCCGTCGATACGGCGGCGGGCCTCCGCGGCCCGCTCGGCGCGCGGGCGCAGCAGCGTGCGCAGCGAGCCGTCGAAGTGCCGCTGCAGCAGCGCGCGTTCGCGCAGGTGCTCGGCCACGGTCAGCGCCGGGTCGAGGTCGCTCACGCCCGGGACCGGCCCGAGCCCGCTGATCCGCCGCACCGCGGCCATCTTCCGCGGCAACGGCAGGCCGGCGACCTCGGCCCGGCCCTCGGAGGGGCGCATCCGCCCGGCGAGGGCGAGCAGCAGACAGGTGCGTCCGGACCCCGAAGGCCCTTCGATCGCCACGAGCGAGCCCGGCCCCGCGTCGATGTCCACCGAGCGGAAGACCCAGCCACGCGGGCCCTTCAACCCGAAGCCATCGGCGACGACGGCCGCCCCGTGCGGGCTCTCCATGGACCCCACCCCCTGTTTCCCCACTGCCACCCACCCTTTGAACTGACTGGTCAGTACAGAAAGTACCCCCGAAGGCGTGCGGGAAGCAAAACCGGCTCGGTCGCGCTCAGTTGTGGCGGGGGAGTGCCCAGGTCATCAGGGCCGGCGATCCGGTGATTCCCCGTTCTGCCCGGGGTCGTCGTACGGCCCCACCCGCGGTTCGATCTGCGACACCATCTCCGTGAGCCGGGCACAGAGCCGTTTGATCTGCTCGTGGGTCTCGTTCCGCTCGGTGATGACGGCGGCGAGGAGGAGAGCCGTCAGCGCCGTCGTCCCGTTGAACGCCTGCAGGATGACCATGCTGGAGAACAGCTCCTGACCGGCGAACGGGCCGCTCTCCGCGGCCGCGGCCAGGATTGCCAGAGTCGACACCCCGAGCGCGCACGGTGCGGCGCCTGCCAGGCGGAAGCGGAATGCCGCCCAGATCAGGAACGGGAAGACGAGGAACAGCAGGGAGGTGTTGCCCGTCCGTGTCGCCAGGAGCGTCGCGGACAGCGTCCCGAGCGTCAACGCCACCGCCTCCGCCCAGCGGCCCGGCCCGGCAGCGGCCGGCCATCGAGCCCTGCGCAGAACCAGCAGGAACGGCGTGACCGCGAGAACGCCCATCGCATCACCGGTCCACCACACCGACCACGTCGGCCAGAAATCGGCTGCCGTCAGCGCCCCGGCGAGCACCAGCACGCCGCTGCCCGTCGTCGAACTGATCAGCATCCCGGCGAGCGCGCCGAGGAAGACCAGTGCCAGAACGTCCCGCAGCCGGTCCAGTTCGACACGGAACCCCACCCGTCGCAGCAGGAGGTACGCGCACACCGGGGCCAGGGTGTTCCCGGCGGTGATGGCCAGAACGGCGGGGAACGAAGGCCCCAGCGACACGTTGACGAGGAAGGCGCCCAGCGCGACGCCCGGCCAGACCGGCAGCCCCAGGACGAGCAGACCGGCGAGCGCGACGCCGGTGGGCGGCCACAGGGGGGTGACCTGCCCCCGCACCAGCTGCTGCAGGAGCCCGAGCCGGGCGGCCCCGTAGTAGAGTGCGGCCACGGCGACGATGCGCAGTAGGGCAGGCCCGTAGCGGTGGATCTCTGCAGGGCGCACGTCAGCAGTCTCCGCCCGGAGGGCCACGGGGGCACGTCGGCGGCCGGACCGGCTACTCCTGGTCGACCGGCTCCCGCGGGCCGTCGTAGCGGACGACGAGAACGGCGGCGTCGTCGCTGTGTCCCGTCAGATCGGCGACCTTGACGACGGCGGACGCGAGCACGTCGGGATCGGCGTCCCAGCCCGCGCGCACCAGGCGGGCGACTTCCGTCAGACCGGTCTCCATCGGGTAGTCGGGCCCCTCCACCACCCCGTCCGTGAGCAGCACAAGAACCCCGGCCTCCGTGAGTCGCCGATGGGTCACCGGGTAGATCTCTCCCGGGACGATGCCCAGGGGCGGGCCGCCGTTGTCGAGAGCGATGCCCCCGCGCCCGCTCGAGCTGGCCCAGACCATGGGCACATGTCCTGCCCGGGACACCGTGAGATCGCGGCTGACGGGATCGAAGCGCAGGAAGCAGCATGTGGCGAAGCGGCCGCAGCCCATCGCGATGAGCAGGTCGTTGGCGCGGCCCAACACCTCCCGGGTGTCGGTCGTCGCCTCGGCGATGGCCCGCAGACTCGTGCGGACCTGCCCCATGAAGGCGATGGCCTCCACGTCGTGGCCCTGCACATCACCGATCGCGAGCGCCAGCGACCCGTCCTTCATGGCGAAGGCGTCGTACCAGTCACCGCCGACGTCCAGCCCGTCCTGGGACGGCGTGTACCTGGCCGCGATGTGCAGTCCCGGCAGCTCGGGAAGCCCGGGCGGGAGCATGTGGCGCTGCAGCGCCATGGCCAGCTCGACCCGCGCTCGCTGGAACTTGATCCGCTCCAGGGCCTGGTCGACGAGCTGCCCGAGGGTGACAAGGAGTTTCTGCGCACTGTCGGGCGGGTCCGTCCGATGTCCGCGCATGACGGCTCCGATGTCCCGCACTCCTGACTCCACCCTAGTCGCCGCGAACGCCCTGCTCCACAGGGAAATGTGCAGGTCAGGCTCGATTGTCAGTGGTGGCCTCCACGATGGACACATACGGCCACAGTGCCGTCACACGACGACAGGAGGCTCGTCATGGCCAGCCACTCCGCAGCCGCCGCATCCCGGCGCCGCGCCACAGGCCCTGCCCCCTCATCGACCGGACCGGCGCACGATGTCCACCCCGTCCTGCGGCGCGCCTCGGCACCGCCCGCCGCCCTCGACCTGCTCGCCCAGGCCCGCACAGGTCTCGACGAGGCGGCCGCCCTCGAGATGCCCAACGAGCGCTATGCCACGGCCCACCTCGCGGCTCTGCGCACCGCCGCGGCCGTGCTCGCCGCCCGTGGCCGCCCCGAGACCAGCCCGCGGCGCAGGCAGCGCATCCGCAGCGCCTGGGAGGTCCTGCCGGAGATAGCGCCCGAGCTCGCCGAGTGGAGCATGCTGTTCGCGTCGGGCGCGGAGCGTCGGGCGCGGGCCGAGGCCGGCATACAGGGCGCGGCGAGCACCCGTGACGCCGACGACCTGCTGCGTGACGCCGCGATGTTCCTGCGACTGGTCGAGCGGATGCTCGTCCTGCAGCCCGTGCTGCCCCAGCCGCGGGCCGAACAGCCCCTGCGGACCGGGCGGGAGGGCGTCACGGGGTGAGACGGAGCGCTGCCGCGCCCGGTCGAGGCAATAGGGTGGGCTGAGTTCACCAGCACAACGTCCGAGGAGCCAACTGCCGTGCCGGAGCCTGTCCCTGCCTCCGGTGGGGAGACCCCACCGCGACCCTCCCGTGCCTCTCTGCGTACCGCCGTGGTCTGGGAGGTCCTGAAGGAGGCCCTCGACCGCCGGGTCAAGGCGGCCGGTACCGACCAGCTCGACATCCTGGACACCGGCGGCGGCAGCGGCAACTTCGCCGTGCCCGTCGCCCGCCTCGGCCACCGAGTGACGGTCGTCGACCCCAGCCCCAACGCGCTGTTCGCCCTGGAGCGCCGCGCCGCGGAAGCGGGCGTCGCCGACCGGGTCCGTGGCGTCCAAGGCGATGTCCACGGGCTGTTCGACGTCGTCGACCGCGGCGGCTTCGACGCGGTCCTGTGCCATGGCGTACTGGAGTACGTGGACGACCCCGCCGAGGGCGTGCGGAACGCGGTGGCCGCGCTTCGCCCCGGCGGAGCGATCAGCCTGCTCGCCGCCGGGCTCGGCGGTGCGGTCCTGGCCCGAGCGCTCGCCGGGCACTTCACCGAGGCCCGCCAGGCCCTGACCGACCCGGCCGGCCGCTGGGGCGAGGGCGACCCGGTGCCCCGCCGCTTCACCGCCGACCAGCTCACCGAGATCGTGGCCGACGCGGGCGCCGAGGTGTCCGCGGTCCACGGAGTGCGTGTCTTCGCCGACCTGGTGCCCGGCGTCCTGGTGGACACCGAGCCCGGCGCCCTCGACGCCCTGCTGAAGCTGGAAGCGGCTGCTGCCGAGTTGGCCGCCTTCCATGCGGTCGCCACCCAACTGCACGTACTGGGCGAGAAGCGCGGCTGATCAGCAGCGCAGCCGCACATGGAGTACGCCACAGACCCCCCGATCGTGGCGTCCGCCCCGTATGATCGGGGGACACCGTCCGGCATGACGGATCGGAGGATGGGGAATCAACGCCTCAGCACTTCGATCGGGCATGGCGGCCCGGACTGGCGATCGGCGAGAGGGCGGGTTTCACGGGGGCGAATCCCTGCCTATCCTGAAAGGGCCGCTTACCGGTCGCCCCCGCGACCGACGACGAGGAGGACTCCGTGCCGCTCTCGGAGCACGAGCAGCGAATGCTCGAGCAGATGGAGCGAGCGCTGTACGCCGAAGATCCCAAGTTCGCTACAGCGCTTGAGGGAAGCGGGCTGCGTACGTACACCCGGCGACGGGTCTACCAGGCAGTCGCAGGCTTCCTGGTGGGTATCGCGCTCCTCATGGCCGGAATGGTCGCGCAGCAGATCTGGATCAGCGTGGTGGGCTTCCTCGTGATGCTCGGCTGTGCGGTCCTTGCGGTCACCGGCTGGCGCAAAGCGCCGAAACCGGGCGAGCAGCAGACCCCAGGGGGTCCGGCCGGGCGCCGGCAGCCCCATCAGCGTAGGTCGATGATGGACCGAATCGAACAGCGGTGGCAGCGCCGCCGCGACGAGCAACAGGGTCAGTGACCCGCGACCGCGCCTCGCGCGGAGACGCGGACCGGACGGTTGCAGGAAGGGTGAGGGGCGACGCGGTTGAGCGTCGCCCCTCACCTTTTTTGGGCGCCTTTGCGCGTCGCTCCTCACCCGCTTTTGCAGTGCCGCGCGCCCCCTGGGTCCCCCAGTCGTCCTGACGCCCCTGCTCCCGGACCGTCGTCCGGGAGCAGGGGCGTCAGACAGTGGCCGGGTCCCTGCCCTCAGCCCCGTTGTTTCGACGGCCGACGGGCAGCCGTCCAGCGGTCCAGGCGCAGCCGGCGTACGTTCCAGCGGGCCGTGAGGGCCGTCCAGCGGTCCGACAGCGCCCACACCACCCGGACGGACGAGCGGGGCAGCAACAGCGCCCGTACACGGGTCCCCAGGCCGACGCCCTCGCGCAGGCCCGCCCGGATGTGGACGGCGTCGTCCGCCAGGCCCGGGGCGGGACGGGGGACAGGGGCGTACAGCACTTGCTCCACTGCTCGGGCCGTGCGGTGCATCGCCGCCGCGGGCTCGTCCGTCAGCTTGCCGAGCCTGACGATGCGTGCCGCAGCCTTCCGCGGGGTCTGGGACTCGTCGGGGGCGATGCCGAGGTCCCAGGCGGTGTCCGTGATCTCCCGCCAGACCGCCAGGGTCCCCGCCCGGTCGTCCACGGCCACCGCGCCGCGGGTCGCCGAGGCGGTGACGGCGTCGTACTCGTCGGCGGGCTCCGGGCCCGGTGCCGTCCCGGCGCCCGGTGGCTTCGGCGGGACCGGCCCCAGGGCGTTCAACCGCCGCGTGCGGACACGCAGCCGCCACAGGAACGGCAGCAGGATCACCAGCAGCACGACCACGACACCCAGGGACACGAACAGGAACCAGAGCCAGTCGAAGCCTTCGTCCGTCTGCTGCGCGACATCGCGCGGCGCCTCGGCGCCGCACTCGCCGAGCCGGCGCTCGGACTCCGGGCAGGCGTCCGGGGCGACCGGCGCGGTCGACGGGCGGGCGGCGTCCTCCGCGGGCTGCCTGGGGTCGGCCGCGTCGCTCGACGGGGTCTCCGCCTGCGCGTACTCCGGCACCGAGCCGCGGCTCGGGGTCGGCTCGAAGCGGGTCCAGCCCACGCCCTCGAAGTACAGCTCGGGCCAGGCGTGCGCGTCGCGCAGACCGACCGACATCGTGCCGTCGGACTGCGCGGTGCCCGGGGTGAACCCCACCGCGACCCGGGCCGGAATACCCAGGGTCCGAGCCATCGCCGCCATCGAGAACGAGAAGTGGACGCAGAAGCCCTCCTTCTGCTCCAGGAAGCGGCTGATCGCCGTGACACCCGTGCCCGAGCGGACCTGGGTGTTGTAGGTGAAGCCGCCGTCCTCGGCGAACCACTCCTGCAGCTTCGTCGCCTTCTCGAAGTCGTTCGCCGCACCCTTGGTGATCTGAAGGGCGGTGTCCCGGACCGTCTCCGGGAGGAGGTCGGGCACGCGGGTGTACTCGCGCAGCAGATCGGCCGGCGGACGCGACGCCGCGGCCAGTTGCTCCCGCGTCGGCCGGACGACGAGGCTGTTCACCGAGTACTGCACGCCGCCCGTGGTCTGGCCGCGATCGCCGACGAGCGTCCGCCCGGCAGGCTCGAAGCGCCAGCGCCCGTCGATGGCCACCTTCGTCGCCGGATACGGCATCGGCAGCCAGCTCTGCTTGTACGCGCCCGCCGCGGAAAGGTTCGTCCTGACCTCGGTGACGCCGACCGCGGGGCTCAGGCCCTGAGGCTCGGGCAGCCGGTCGGGCACGCCCTGGACCTTGCGCTCCGACGACCGCCACGCGGTGCCGTCGAAGCGGTCCAGGGCCACGATCCGCAGATACATCCCCTGGGTGTCCGGGGAGTTGGTGCGGTACCGCAGGACCTCACGGTCCTGCGGCTGGTTGAGACTGTCCTGCAGGGAGACCAGGGGGTTCACCGCCGAGATCGTCCCGCCGCCGCCCACCCCGGAACCGGCCCCGCCGCCCGTGCCGTCGAGCAGTCCGCCGTCGAGAGCCGGCAGTGCGGCCGGGATCACCAGCGCCACGCCCAGCGCGACCGCGCCGATGCGCCGCCCCGTACGGACGGGGGCCTGCGCGGGCCCGCTCGGCTCGAACGCGCCGCCCCAACGCGGCCTGCCTCCCGAGCCGCCGAACACGCGCCCCCACTGGGACAACCGGTCGCTGCCCTCGGCCAGCAGGAGCAGCAGATAGCCGGTGGCGGCCAGCAGGAACCACAGCCAGCCCGCACCGCCGTCCGAGAGACCGGCGGCGACCGTGTAGAGCGCGAGCAGCGGCAGACCCGCAGGCGCCGCGCTGCGGTACGTCACGGCCAGTGCGTCCACGGCGAGACCGATCACCAGCACACCGCCGATGAGCATCAGCCGGATGCCGTCGGTCGCGGGGGCCGGGATCGCGAACCGGCTGACGTCGTCGTAGCCCGAGCCGAACAGTTCGCCGAACCGCGCGAAGGCGTCGGGCCCCGGCAGCAGCCAGGCGATCGCCTCCTCCCGCGCGAACACCAAGGTGAGTGCCAGCAAGGTGCCCAGCGCCTGCACCGCGATCGTCAGCGGTCTGGCCAGCGGCACCCGCCGGGCAAGCGCGCCGACACCGCTCTGCAGCGCCAGCAGGATGATCGCCTGCACCATCCAGCCGACCTGATCGACCAGCGGCAGCATTGCTCCCCCCGCCAACAACGTGGCGGCGAAGGCGCACAGCGCGAGCCGTGCCCGACCGCTCATGACCACCCCCCGGAGAACCCGTCCGTACCGTGCGGTGCCGCGACCCGCTCCCGGCCCGCCTGCTGCCACAGATCGGCCAGCGGGGTGCCGGGCCGCACCGGCAGCGCGGTCCAGCCCGCCTCGCGCAGCTGCCGCAGCCGCTTTTCGACCGGGCCCGTCTGCGCGCCGCCGGTCACCCACTCCTCACTGTCCAGCAGGAAGGCGACCGCGGAGCCGGTGCGCCGCCGCATACGGGCGGCCAGCGCGGCCTGTTCCTCGTCCAGATCGCCGAAGAAGGCGACCAGCAGTCCTTCGCCGCCGCCGCGCAGGATGTCGTGGGCGGCGGACAGCCCGGTGGCGTCGGAGTGGTCGACGACCGCGAGGGTGTCCATCATCAGCCCCGCCGAGTCGGCGGACTCCTGGGTGGACCCGGCGAATCCCTCGGCGCCCTCGCCGGGCACCGACGTTCCCGTGTCGGTCAGCAGCCGGACCGCGAAGCCGCGCTCCAGCAGATGCACCAGGGCGGACGCGGCAGCCGACACCGCCCATTCGAAGGCCGAGTCGGGGCCCGCTCCCTGGTATGCCCCGCCGCGGGTGTCCAGGAAGACCGTGCAGCCGGACCGTTGCGGCTGTTCCTCGCGCCGGACCATCAACTCGCCGTAGCGCGCGGTCGAGCGCCAGTGCACCCGGCGCAGGTCGTCGCCGTAGCGGTAGGCGCGCGGGATGATGTCGTCGTCGCCGGCCAGGGCCAGCGTGCGCTGGCGGCCGTCGCCGTAACCCGACGCCTCGCCCGCCAGGCTCACCGGGGGCAGTGCCTCGGTGCGCGGCACGACAGTGAGGGTGTCGAACGCGCTGAACGAGCGGGTCAGTTCGCACATGCCGAACGGGTCGCTCAGCCGCAGCTGCAGCGGGCCCAGCGGATACCGCCCCCGCAGATCGGACCGCACCCGGTAGGACACCTCGCGCCGGCCGCCCGTCTCCACCCGGTCCAGCACGAACCGTGGCCGTGGCCCCAGCACGTAGGGCACATGGTCCTGGAGCATGAGCAGCCCGGTGGGCATGCGCGAGACGTTGTCCATACGCAGATGTACGCGCGCCTCCGCTCCGGCGGGCACACGGGCCGGGGTCAGCCGGCGGCTGGCCGCGACGCGGTAGCGGGTGCGGTAGAGGACGGCGACGCAGAGCAGCGGCAGTACGGAGAGCAGCAGTCCCACGCGCAGCAGGTCGCTCTGGCCCAGCGCGTAGGCGCAGGCGGCCGCGGCCACTCCGGCGGCGAGGAAGGAGCGGCCGCGGGTGGTGAGCCCGCCGAGCGCCGCCCGGACCCCGCTGGGGTCCTCGGCTGCCGGGCCCGGAGGCGCGGCGGCCCGTCCGGCGGACATCACAGCCGCCGGGCGCCGGGCTGCTGGCCGTAGAGCGGCGGCTGACCCTGGCGGCCCGTGACGTAGGCGCCGTCGGGGCTGCCGGTCGTGGGCACCGGGGTCCGCTGCACGATGTCCAGGACGACCTGCTCGGCGGTGCGCCTGTTGAGCTGGGCCTGGGCGGTGGGCAGCAGCCGGTGGGCGAGCACCTGCACGGCGAGCGCCTGGACGTCGTCCGGCAGGGCGTACTCACGGCCGCTGAGGGCTGCGGAGGCCTTGGCGGCACGCAGCAGATGCAGGGTGGCGCGCGGGGACGCACCGAGCCGGAGGTCGGAGTGGCTGCGAGTGGCCGCGACGAGGTCCACCGCGTATCTGCGGACGGACTCGGCGACGTGGACCTCGCGCACCGCCTCGATCAGTTTCACTATGTCGTGCGCGTGCGCGACGGGCTGCAGATCGTCGAGCGGCGACACCCCGCCGTGCACGTCGAGCATCTGCAGCTCGGCGGCCGGGCTCGGGTACCCGATGGAGACGCGCGCCATGAAGCGGTCGCGCTGGGCCTCCGGCAGGGGGTACGTGCCCTCCATCTCGACCGGGTTCTGCGTGGCCACCACCATGAAGGGGTTCGGCAGCTCGTAGCTGTGGCCGTCGATGGTGACCTGGCGCTCCTCCATCGACTCCAGCAGCGCGGACTGCGTCTTCGGCGAGGCGCGGTTGATCTCGTCGCCGATCACGATCTGCGCGAAGATCGCACCCGGTTTGAACTCGAACTCGCGCTGCTGCTGATCAAAGATCGACACACCGGTGATGTCCGAAGGCAGCAGGTCCGGCGTGAACTGGATTCGCCGAACCGAGCAGTCGATGGACTTCGCCAGCGTCTTGGCCAGCATCGTCTTGCCGACGCCTGGGACATCCTCAATGAGCAGATGTCCCTCGGCGAGCAGCACTGTCAGCGAAAGCCGTACGACCTCAGGCTTGCCCTCGATCACACTCTCCACCGACCTGCGGACACGCTCCGCAGTCGTGGTCAGATCTGTGAGGCTCGCTCGATCGTCATAGGTCGTCACCCGGCCCTCCTCGGCCCGTTCTAGGGCCTGTGCACTTCAGACGGCACGGCCCACCCCGAAACACGGACACCTTCCCCGGATCGTTCCGGAAGGGCGTCCCCACCCGCATTCTTGTTGGCGTTACCGCTTCGTGTCACTCGCCTGTGGATAACTGAGAGGGATATGTCGGGGTTGAGTCATTTATCGGGTGGCCGGGCGTTCACGCTGCGGGGTCGATCTCCTTCAGCAGGCCCGTGGTGACGTCGAAGACGAAGCCCCGCACGTCGTCCGCGTGCAGCAGGAACGGCGAGGTGCGCACCCGCTGCATCGACTGGCGCACATCCTGCTCGACGTCGCGGAACGCCTCGACCGCCCATGCCGGGCGCTGGCCGACCTCCTCCTCCAGCTCGATCCGGAAGTCCTCCGTGATGCTCTCCAGGCCGCAGCCCGTGTGGTGGACCAGTATCACGCTGCGTGTGCCCAGCGCCCGCTGGCTGATCGTGAGCGAACGGATCACGTCGTCGGTGACGACGCCGCCGGCGTTGCGGATGGTGTGGCAGTCGCCCAGTTCGAGGCCGAGGGCATCGTGCAGGTCGAGCCGGGCGTCCATGCAGGCCACGACGGCGACCTGGAGGACGGGACGTGCGTCCATCCCCGGGTTCCGGAAGTCGGCGGCGTAGCGCTGGTTTGCCTCGACGAGACGGTCGGTGACCGTGCCGCCGGTGCGGGCGGCTTCGGCTGCAGAGTGGTACGCGGAAGTCGACATGGCTCGAAGGTAACGGTCACACGGGGTGCGGGCCCGCTGTGAGAGCGGACAAAGAACGTCAACGCGGCTTGTTGTGAGGTAACCCACAGGCATCACATGGCGGCCCGCGCGACGCGCTGGCCGGTTGATTGACCGGCCGGACCAGTGGACTAAAGTGACGCGCAGTTCACAGAGGTCACCAGCGCATTCGGCGACTTCCCGCACATTTCCCCACATTCCCCGCGTGCGCGGCGTACGCACGGCCCGGCCATGACTCGCCCGCGCCGGACCTGAGAGGGCGCATGAGCCAGACCCGACACGTCCCGGTGATGCTCCAGCGGTGCCTGGACCTGTTGGCCCCGGCGCTGCAACGGCCCGGTGCGGTCGTTGTGGACTGCACGCTCGGCCTCGGCGGACACAGCGAGGCCCTGCTCACCCAGTTCCCCGAGGCCCGCCTCGTCGCTCTCGACCGGGACAGGGAAGCGCTGCGGTTGTCCGGCGAACGGCTCGCGCCCTTCGGCGACCGCGCCACGCTGGTGCACGCCGTCTACGACGAACTTCCCGACGTCCTCGACCGCCTCGGCATCCCGCGCGCCGACGGCATCCTGTTCGACCTCGGCGTCTCCTCCATGCAGCTGGACGAGGCCGACCGCGGCTTCGCCTACGCGCAGGACGCCCCGCTCGACATGCGCATGGACCAGACGACCGGGGTCAGCGCCGCAGAGGTGCTCAACACCTACCCGCCCGGCGAACTGGTCCGCATCCTGCGCGCGTACGGCGAGGAGAAGCAGGCCAAGCGGATCGTCTCCGCGATCGTGCGCGAGCGCGGGAAGGAGCCGTTCAGCAACAGCGCCCGGCTCGTCGAGCTGATCCGGGACGCGCTGCCGCAGGCCGCCAAGCGCACCGGCGGCAATCCGGCCAAGCGCACCTTCCAGGCCCTGCGCATCGAGGTCAACGGCGAGCTCACCGTTCTCGAGCGTGCCGTTCCCGCCGCGGTCGCCTCCCTCGCCGTCGGCGGACGGATCGCCGTCCTGTCGTACCACTCGCTCGAGGACCGGCTGGTCAAGCAGGTGTTCGCGGCGGGCGCCGCGAACACCGCGCCCCCCGGGCTGCCGGTCGTCCCCGAGGAGTACCAGCCGAGGCTGAAGCTGCTGACCCGCGGCGCCGAGCTGCCCACCGAGGACGAGGTCGCGGAGAACCGCCGCGCGGCCCCGGCACGTCTCAGGGGAGCAGAGCGCATCCGGGAGGACGTGGCGTGAGACGGGCGCGCGGAGCCAGGTGAAAAGCGGGCGCAGCCGAACGGCGGGCACGGAAGCGATGCGGAGGACACCTTGAGCACAGCGGCCAAGCAGTTGAAGGGGAGGGCCGCGCGGCTCGCGCGGCTGATGCCGTCCGGGCCGAGTACGGCCGCCCGCACCCCCTTCGCCCTGCTGGTGGTGCTTCTGCTCTCCGGCGGTCTGATCACCCTGCTGCTGCTCAACTCCTCGCTCAGCCAGGGCTCCTTCGAACTGAGCGAACTGAAGAAGGAGACCACCGAACTCACCGACCAGCAGCAGGCGCTCCAGCAGGACGTCGACAGCTACTCGGCTCCCGACGCGCTGGAGCGCCGCGCCCGCGAGCTGGGCATGGTCCCCGGTGGCAATCCCGCCTTCCTCGGCCCGGACGGCAAGATCCGCGGCGTCCCCGGCGAGGCCACCGCAGAGCCCCTGCCCGACCCGACGCCCCAGCAGGTCCCCGAGCAGACTCGCCCCGCCGCACCCCCGCAGTCCGCCGTGCCGGCCCCCTCCGCGTCCGCCACCCCCTCGGTGCAGGCTCCGGCGGTGGTTCCGCAGCAGGCCGGTCCGCCCACGGCCTCCGCGTCCGGCGTCCAGCCGTCCCGTACGTCCCCGAAGCCGCCCCCGACGAATCCCGGCAGGTGACGCAGTGCCTTCAAAGGAACCCCCGCGCCGCCGAGTGCCGGGCCCCGCCCAGCGGTCCGGCGGCCGCCCTTCGCAGCGCACGGCGGCCCGCAGACCGCGCCCGGCTCCCCGCACCATCAGGCTCGGCAGCCCACGCCCCCGGCTGCGTCTCGTCAGCCTCGGCCTGACGCTCGTCATGCTGGCCTTCGTCGTGCGTCTGCTGCAGGTGCAGGCCGTCGACGCCAGTGCCTACGCGGCCAAGGCGGACAAGAACCGCTACTTCAGCTACACCCTCGCCGCCGAGCGCGGCCGGATCACCGACCGCGCCGGGGTCGCTCTCGCCACCTCCGTCGACGCGCACGACATCACCGCCGACCCGAAGATGTTCACGCCCGAGGAGAGCAAGGCGCCCGACGCACCGCAGCAGGCGGCCGCGCTGCTCGCCCCCATCCTCGGGGCGGACGCCGCGGAGCTCGTGAAGAAGCTCAGGAAACCGGGGTCCCGCTACACCGTGCTGGCCCGCCGCCAGACCCCGCAGGTGTGGAACCAGATCAAGGACCTCAGGAGCGTCTACGCCGAGAAGGCCGCCGCCGACAAGCGCAAGGGCGGCCCCGGAGCGAACGTTCTCGCGGGCGTCTTCCAGGAGCCCAGCAGCAAACGCGTCTACCCGAACGGCGACCTCGCCGCCGGGATACTGGGCTACGTCAATGCCGAGGGCCGCGGTGGCGGCGGTATCGAGTCGATGCTCGACCAGACCCTCGCCGGCCAGGACGGCACCGTCACCTACGCCCAGTCCGGTGGTCGGCGCGTGCCCACCGTCGGCTCCCGCGAGGTGCCTGCCGTGCCCGGCTCGGACATCGAGCTGACCATCGACCGCGACATCCAGTGGGCCGCCCAGCGGGCCATCGAGGACCAGGTCAGCGAGTCGGCGGCCGACCGCGGCTACGTCATCGTGCAGAACACCCGCACCGGCGAGATCCTCGCCATGGCCAACGCCCCCGGATTCGACCCGAACGACCTCGGCCAGGCGGACGCCACCGCCATGGGCAACGCCGCCCTCCAGGACGCGTACGAGCCCGGCTCCACCGCCAAGGTCATGTCCATGGCCGCCGTGCTGGAGGAGAAGAAGGCGACCCCCGGCACCCATGTCGTCGTCCCCAACCGGCTGCACCGCGGCGACCGGCTCTTCAAGGACGACATCGACCACCCCACCTGGTACCTCACGCTCAACGGCGTCCTCGCGAAGTCCAGCAACATCGGCACCATCCTGGCGACCGGACAGCTCGGCAAGACCCAGCGCGAGGCCAACCAGGTGCTCCACTCCTACCTGCGCAAGTTCGGTCTCGGGAGCAAGAGCGGACTCGGCTACCCCGGTGAGACCCCCGGAATCCTCGCGAAGCCGCAGGACTGGTCCGTCTCCCAGCAGTACACGATCCCGTTCGGGCAGGGGCTGTCCCTCAACGCGGTCCAGGCGGCCTCGGTGTACTCGACCATCGCCAACGGCGGGGTACGCATCGAGCCCACCCTCGTACGGGGCACCAAGGGGCCGGACGGACAGTTCACCGCCGCCCCCGCGCCCAAGAAGAACCGTGTCGTCAGCGGCCGGACGGCCAAGACGCTCGCCACCATGCTCGAATCCGTCGTCGACGACCGGGAGGGCACCGGCACCAAGGCGCGCATCCCCGGCTACCGCGTCGGGGGCAAGACCGGCACGGCCAACCGGGTCGATCCCGAACTCGGCCGATACAAGGGCTACACCGCGTCCTTCGCCGGTTTCGCCCCCGCCGACAACCCGGAGATCACTGTCTACTGCGCCATCCAGAACCCCACCCGGGGCAGCTACTTCGGCGGCCAGATCTGCGGCCCCGTCTACCAAAAGGTCATGCAGTTCGCGCTCAAGACCCTGCAGGTCGCACCGACCGGCAAGGCCCCCGCCGGGCTGCCCGTGACCTTCGACCCCGGCGAGTGACCGGAGGAGCCACCAGTGACCACGATCACCCCCGAACCCGGGAACCGCCCCGGAGACGGCCCCTCTTTTTCCCCCGGAACGGGTGCGCCCGGTACGCTCACCGCCGTGCCACACGCTGATCAGAACCGAACCACCCAGCAGGACGCCCCCGCGAAACAGGCGGGAGCGCCCCGCCCGGACCGGCCCCGCCCGACGAACCTCGGGGAACTCGCCGCCCGGCTGGGTGTGCAGACGCCCGCCCCGGCAGAGATCACCGGCATCACCCACGACTCACGGGCCGTACGGCCCGGTGACGTGTACGCGGCCCTGCCCGGCGCCCGGTTCCACGGAGCCGACTTCGCGCCGCAGGCCGCCGACCTCGGGGCCGCGGCGATCCTCACCGACCAGGCCGGCGCCGAACGCGCCGCGGCCACCGGGCTGCCGGTGCTGGTCACCGAAGACCCACGCGGCCGGATGGGCGAGCTCGCCGCCGAGATCTACGGGCACCCCGGCAAGGACCTGCTCCAGATCGGCATCACCGGTACCTCCGGCAAGACCACCACGGCGTACCTCGTCGAGGGCGGACTGCAGGCGGCCGGCCGTGCCACCGGCCTGATCGGCACGGTCGAGATGCGGATCGGCGACGAGCGCATCAAGTCCGAGCGCACCACCCCCGAAGCGACCGACCTGCAGGCCCTGTTCGCCGTCATGCGCGAACGGGAGACCGACGCGGTCGTCATGGAGGTCTCCAGCCACGCCCTGGTGCTGGGCCGGGTCGACGGCTGCGTCTTCGACGTCGCCGTCTTCAACAACCTCAGCCCCGAGCACATGGAGTTCCACTCCGACATGGAGGACTACTTCCAGGCGAAGGCGCAGCTGTTCACGCCGCTGCGCAGCCGGGAAGCGGTCGTCAACCTCGACGACGAGTACGGCCGCAGACTGGTCACCGAGGCGACTGTCCCGGTCACCACCTTCTCCGCCGAGGGCCACCCGGACGCCGACTGGCGCGCCGAGGACGTCGACGTCACCGCGATCGGCTCCACCTTCACCGTCGTCGGCCCGAAGGGCGAGCGGCTGCGCGCCAAGGCCCCGCTGCCGGGCCCGTTCAACGTCGCCAACACGCTGGCTGCCGTCGTCACCCTTGCCGTGGCCGGCATCGACCCGCAGACCGCCGCCGACGGCGTCGCGGCCGTCCCCGGCGTACCGGGCCGGCTGGAGCGCGTCGAGGCCGGCCAGCCGTACCTCGCCGTCGTCGACTACGCGCACAAGACGGACGCCGTCGAATCGGTCCTGCGGTCCCTGCGCAAGGTCACCGAGGGCAAGCTGCACATCGTGCTGGGCTGCGGCGGCGACCGCGACACGACCAAGCGCGGGCCCATGGGCGCCGCCGCGGCGAGGCTCGCCGACACCGCGGTGCTGACCTCCGACAACCCCCGCTCCGAGGATCCCCTCGCCATCCTCGCCGCGATGCTCGCCGGCGCCGCCGAGGTGCCGATCCACGAGCGCGCCGACGTGATGGTCTACGAGGACCGGGCCGCGGCCATCGCCGCGGCCGTGGCCCGCGCGAACCCCGGCGACACGGTGCTCGTCGCGGGCAAGGGCCACGAGCAGGGCCAGGACATCGCAGGAGTCATCCGCCCGTTCGACGACCGCCAGGTACTCCGCGCCGCCATTGAAAACGAGAACAGTCAGGGATGACCCAGTGATCGCCCTCTCCCTCGCCGAGATCGCCGAAATCGTCGGCGGGTCGCAGCACGACATACCGGATCCGGCCGTCCAGGTCACCGGCGCCGTCGTCAAGGACTCCCGCGACGTCGAACCCGGCGGACTCTTCGTCGCCTTCGCCGGAGAGAACGTCGACGGCCACGACTACGCCGAGCGCGCCATGGCCGCAGGGGCGGCCGCCGTGCTGGCCGCGCGGCCGGTCGGTGTGCCCGCGATCGTCGTCGACGACGTCCAGGCAGCGCTCGGCCGCCTTGCCCGCTCGGTCATCGAACGTCTCGGCACCCATGTCGTCGCCCTGACCGGATCGGCCGGGAAGACCAGCACCAAGGACCTGATCGCCCAGGTGCTGCAGCGCAAGGCGCCCACCGTCTTCACCCCGGGCTCCCTCAACAACGAGATCGGCCTGCCCCTCACCGCGCTGAGCGCCACCGCGGAGACCGAACACCTGGTGCTGGAGATGGGGGCCCGCGGAATCGGCCACATCCGGTACCTCACCGAGCTCACCCCGCCCCGTGTCGGCCTCGTGCTCAACGTCGGCACCGCGCACATCGGAGAGTTCGGCGGCCGCGAGCAGATCGCCCAGGCGAAGGGCGAACTCGTCGAGTCCCTGCCCAAGGACGGCGTCGCCGTACTCAACGCCGACGACCCGCTCGTCCGCGCCATGTCATCCCGCACCGAAGCGCGTGTGCTGCTGTACGGAGAGGCCGCCGACGCCGCCGTACGCGCCGAGAATGTCCGGCTCACCGACCTCGGACAGCCGTCCTTCACGCTCCACACACCCACCGGGTGCAGCAACGTGACCATGCGGCTGTACGGTGAGCACCACGTGTCGAACGCGCTCGCCGCGGCCGCCGTCGCCCATGAGTTGGGCATGCCAGTGGACGAGATCGCCACCGCGCTCTCCGAGGCGGGCACCCTCTCCCGCTGGCGGATGGAGGTCACCGAGCGTCCGGACGGCGTGACGGTCGTCAACGACGCCTACAACGCGAATCCCGAGTCCATGCGCGCCGCGCTGCGTGCGCTGGCCGCCATGGGCCAAGCCGCACGGGCAAAGGGAGGACGTACGTGGGCGGTGCTCGGTCAGATGGCCGAACTCGGGGACGAGGCACTCGCCGAGCACGACGCGGTCGGACGGCTCGCCGTCCGGCTCAATGTCGGCAAGCTCGTCGCGGTCGGGGGCAGGGAAGCGTCCTGGTTGCAACTGGGCGCATACAACGAGGGTTCGTGGGGTGAGGAGTCGGTGCACGTGTCCGACGCGCAGGCGGCGGTCGACCTGTTGCGCAGAGAGTTGCGCCCGGGAGACGTCGTGCTGGTGAAGGCTTCCAGGTCGGTCGGTCTGGAGCGGATCGCACAGGCTCTGCTCGAGGGTGAGGGTGCCGTCCGATGAGGCAGATCCTCTTCGCGGGAGCCATCGGTCTCTTCCTGACCCTGGTCGGTACCCCGCTGCTGATCAAGCTGCTGGCCCGCAAGGGATACGGGCAGTTCATCCGCGACGACGGCCCGCGTACCCACGGCAGCAAGAAGGGCACGCCCACCATGGGCGGCATCGCCTTCATCCTGGCCACGCTCGTCGCGTACGCGCTCGCCAAGGTGATCACCGGTGAGGACCCGACGTTCTCGGGTGTGCTGGTGCTCTTCCTGATGGCAGGCATGGGGCTCGTCGGCTTCCTCGACGACTACATCAAGATCGTCAAGCAGCGTTCGCTCGGTCTGCGGGCCAAGGCCAAGATGGCCGGCCAGCTGATCGTCGGTATCGCCTTCGCCGTGCTGTCACTGCAGTTCGCGGACCAGCGCGGCAACACGCCCGCCTCCACCAAGCTGTCGTTCGTCACCGACTTCGGCTGGTCCATCGGGCCGGTGCTGTTCGTCGTGTGGGCGCTGTTCATGATTCTCGCGATGTCGAACGGCGTGAACCTGACGGACGGTCTGGACGGCCTCGCCACCGGCGCCTCGGTGATGGTCTTCGGCGCGTACACCTTCATCGGCCTGTGGCAGTTCCAGGAGTCCTGCGCCAACGCGGTGACCCTGACCAACCCCAACGCCTGCTTCGAGGTACGCGATCCGCTCGACCTCGCGGTCGTCGCCTCCGCGCTGATGGGCGCCTGCTTCGGCTTCCTGTGGTGGAACACCTCGCCCGCCAAGATCTTCATGGGCGACACCGGTTCGCTGGCACTCGGCGGCGCGCTCGCGGGTCTCGCGATCTGCTCCCGCACGGAGTTCCTGCTCGCCCTCCTCGGCGGCCTCTTCGTCCTCATCACCATGTCCGTGGTGATCCAGGTCGGTTCGTTCCGGATGACCGGCAGGCGCGTGTTCCGCATGGCGCCGCTGCAGCACCACTTCGAACTCAAGGGGTGGTCCGAAGTCCTTGTCGTGGTCCGCTTCTGGATCATCCAGGGCATGTGCGTGATCGTGGGTCTGGGCCTCTTCTACGCGGGATGGGCAGCCGACAAGTGAGCGACTGGCAGGGCAGGAAGATCACGGTCGCCGGGCTCGGCGTGAGCGGCATCAGCGCCGCGCGCGCCCTGGCCGGCCTCGGCTCCGAGGTCACCGTCGTCGACGGCGGCGACAGCGAGGCCCACCGCGCGCGGGCGGCCGAACTGGCCGAACTGGGCATCGCGGTACGCCTCGGCGACGCCGAGACCCTGCCCGAGGGCACGGAGCTCGTGGTCACCTCGCCCGGCTGGAAGCCGACCAGCCCGCTCTTCGCCGCCGCCGCCGAGGCCGGTGTGGACGTCGTCGGCGACGTCGAGATCGCCTGGCGGCTGCGCGGACCGGACGCGGCGCCGTGGCTCGCGATCACCGGCACCAACGGCAAGACGACCACGACGCGGATGCTTGCCTCGATCCTGTCCGCCGCCGGCCTGCGCACCGCGGCCATCGGCAACATCGGTACGCCGATCATCGACGTCGTCCTCGGCGACGAGCCGTACGACGTGCTCGCCGTCGAACTCTCCAGCTACCAGCTGCACTGGGCGCCCTCGCTGCGCGCCCACTCCGCGACCGTGCTCAACCTGGCGCCGGACCACCTCGACTGGCACGGCTCCATGGAGGCGTACGCCGCCGACAAGGGCCGCATCTACGAGGGCAACACCGTCGCCTGCGTCTACAACGCCGCCGACAAGGCGACCGAGGACCTGGTGCGCGAGGCCGATGTCGAGGAGGGCTGCCGGGCGATCGGCTTCACCCTCGGCACCCCGGGCCCCTCCCAACTCGGTGTCGTGGACGGCATCCTGGTCGACCGCGCCTTCGTCGAGAACCGGCAGAAGCAGGCGCAGGAGCTGGCCGAGGTCGCGGACGTCAATCCGCCCGCGCCGCACAACATCGCCAACGCACTGGCGGCTGCGGCGCTCGCCCGAGCCTTCGGCGTCGCGCCGGCGGCCGTACGCGACGGCCTGCGCGCCTTCCGCCCCGACGCGCACCGCATCGAGCACGTCGCGGACGTGGCGGACGTCGCCTACATCGACGACTCCAAGGCCACCAACACCCATGCCGCCGAGGCATCTCTCGCCGCGTACGACCCGATCGTGTGGATCGCAGGGGGACTTGCCAAGGGCGCGACCTTCGACGAGCTGGTCACCCGGTCGGCACGGCGCCTGCGGGGCGTGGTGCTCATGGGCGCGGACCGCGCGCTGATCGCCGAAGCCCTCGCACGACACGCGCCCGAAGTCCCGGTCGTCGACCTCGACCGGACCGACACTGGGGCGATGTCCGAGGCGGTGCGGGAGGCGGCCTCGCTCGCCCGGCCCGGCGACACGGTTCTGCTGGCCCCCGCCTGCGCCTCGATGGACATGTTCACCAACTACAACAAGCGAGGCGAGGCATTCGCGGAAGCGGTCCGCGCACTCGCCGCCGAGCGCGGCTGACAGCCACCGGGTCCGGCTGCGGCCGGACACGACTGGAGGGTACAGCGACGATGCCGCCCACCACCGGGAGCGCAACTCCCATTCCCCCACCCCCCGCCCACGCCCCGGCGACGGGGAGCATTGCGCCCGGTACTCCGCCGGGTCCTGGCGCCACGAGCCGGAGCGCCTCGGCGCTCGCCGCTCGGGCGGGCCGGCGGATCGGGGAGTTGCGTGAGTGGGGCCGTGCGAGCCGGGCCCTGCCCGTGCCCGCATTCGCCGGCGCAGCCGGCCGCCTCGTCATGCGCAGCCGTGCCGGCGGCCTCGGGGATGCCGTGCGGCGGCCGTCCCCGCCGGGCGGCGCAGGGACGCACCTGCCGCCGGATCCGAGCTGCAGAGGGCCGCGGCGGCTGTACGAGCAGGCACGCAGGGCCTGGGACCGGCCGCTCACCGCGTACTACCTCATCCTCGGCAGCAGCCTCCTGATCACCGTGCTGGGCCTCGTCATGGTCTACTCCGCCTCGCTCATCACGGCGCTGGAGTACTCCCTGCCCGCCTCGTACTTCTTCCGCAAGCAGTTCTTCGCCGCCGCCATCGGGGCGGGGCTGCTGTTCCTCGCCTCCCGTATGCCGGTGAAGCTGCACCGCGCACTGTCCTATCCGCTCCTCATGGTCGCCGTCTTCCTCATGGTGCTCGTGCAGGTCCCCGGGATAGGGCATGCGGTCAACGGCAACCAGAACTGGATCTACCTCGGCGGTCCGTTCCAGCTGCAGCCCAGTGAGTTCGGCAAGCTCGCGCTCATCCTCTGGGGCGCCGATCTGCTGGCCCGCAAGCAGGACAAGCGGCTGCTGACCCAGTGGAAGCATCTGCTCGTCCCGCTCGTGCCCGTCGCCTTCCTGCTGCTCGGCCTGATCATGCTCGGCGGCGACATGGGGACGGCGATCATCCTCACCGCCGTCCTCTTCGGCCTGCTGTGGCTCGCGGGAGCGCCCACCCGCCTCTTCGCGGGTGTGCTCGGCATCGCTGCGTTCGTCGGTCTGATGCTCATCAGGACGAACGAGAACCGCATGTCACGGCTCGCGTGCGTGGGTGCCACCGATCTCGGACCCAAAGGCGAGTGCTGGCAGGCCGTGCACGGCATCTATGCTCTTGCCTCCGGCGGATGGTTCGGTTCCGGTCTCGGCGCAAGTGTGGAAAAATGGGGCCAACTTCCCGAACCGCACACCGATTTCATCTTCGCCGTCGCCGGGGAGGAACTGGGCCTGGCGGGGACGCTGTCGGTGCTCGCGTTGTTCGCGGCTCTAGGCTATGCGGGTATCCGCGTTGCCGGACGCACGGAGGACCCCTTCGTGAGGTACGCAGCGGGAGGTGTGACCACGTGGATCACGGCTCAGGCCGTGGTCAACATCGGTGCGGTGCTCGGCCTGCTGCCGATCGCCGGTGTCCCGCTTCCGCTGTTCTCCTACGGCGGGTCGGCCCTGCTGCCGACGATGTTCGCCGTCGGGCTGCTGATCGCGTTCGCGCGACAGGATCCCGCCGCGAAAGCCGCCCTGGCCACGCGGAGGCCCGGGGTGAGATGGAAGTCGATGAGACGGCGCGTCAAGAAGCGTCCGTCCGGAGAGCGGTGAATTTCGGTGCATGTCGTACTCGCCGGTGGGGGGACCGCCGGCCACATCGAGCCCGCGCTCGCCCTCGCGGACGCCCTGCGCAGGCAGGACCCGAGCGTGGGAATCACGGCCCTGGGCACGGAGCGCGGACTGGAGACGAGGCTCGTCCCCGAGCGGGGCTACGAGTTGGCGCTCATCCCCGCCGTGCCGCTGCCGCGCAAGCCCACTCCCGAGCTGATCACCGTCCCCGGGCGGCTGCGGGGCACCATCAAGGCCGCCGAGCAGATCCTGGAGCGCACCAAGGCCGACTGCGTCGTGGGCTTCGGCGGCTATGTCGCCCTGCCCGGGTACCTCGCGGCCAAGCGCCTCGGCGTGCCGATCGTCGTCCATGAGGCCAACGCCCGCCCGGGCCTCGCCAACAAGATCGGCTCGCGGTACGCGGCGGGCGTGGCGGTCGCCACCCCGGACAGCAAGCTGCGTGGCGCCCGCTACATCGGCATCCCGCTGCGCCACTCCATCGCGACGCTCGACCGCGGACGCGTGCGCCCCGAGGCCCGTGCCGCCTTCGGTCTCGACCCCAACCTGCCCACGCTGCTGGTCTCCGGCGGCTCCCAGGGCGCGCGCCGCCTCAACGAGGTGATCCAGCAGATCGCTCCGGTGCTCCAGCGTTCCGGCATCCAGATCCTGCACGCGGTCGGCCCGAAGAACGAACTGCCGCGCGTGGACAACATGCCCGGGATGCCGCCCTATGTGCCGGTACCGTACGTGGACCGGATGGATCTCGCGTACGCCGCGGCCGACATGATGCTCTGCCGTGCGGGCGCGATGACCGTCGCCGAACTCTCCGCCGTGGGCCTGCCCGCCGCCTACGTCCCGCTGCCGATCGGCAACGGCGAACAGCGGCTCAACGCCCAGCCGGTGGTGAAGGCCGGCGGCGGCGTGCTGGTGGACGACGCCGATCTGACCCCCGAGTGGGTCCAGGGCAACGTCCTTCCGGTACTCGCCGATCCGCACCGGCTGTACGAGATGTCGCGTGCGGCCGCCGAGTTCGGCCGCAGGGACGCCGACGACCTCCTCGTCGGCATGGTGTACGAGGCGATTGCTGCACGCCGTCAGGCGTGAGAAGGCAGGGAGCGTGGCCGGACCGACCACCGCCGAACGCGGTGCACGCAAGTCCCCGGACGGATCCGGGGGCGCGGTCCGCCCGCCCCGCCCCAGCGGGGGGGCCGGCCGCCCGCGACTGCCCGGCCGACGCTCCTTGGTCGTCGCCATCGTCGCCGTCCTGCTGCTCGGTGGTGCGATCTGGGTGCTCTACGGCTCGCAATGGGTACGGGCCGAGCAGGTGCGCGCCACCGGCACCGAGGTGCTCACGCCCCGGCAGGTGGAAACAGCGGCACAGGTGCCGATCGGTGCCCCGTTGATTTCCGTGGACACGGGCGCCATTGAGGCCAGGCTGCGGAGCAGTCTGCCGCGTATCCACTCGGTCGAGGTCGTACGGTCATGGCCGCACGGAATCGATCTGAAGGTGACGGAACGAAAGCCCGCCCTCGTACTCGAAAAGGGCACAAAGTTCGTCGAAGTGGACGCCGAGGGAGTGCGGTTCGCCACCGTCGACAAGGCGCCGAAAGGCGTTCCGGAAGTGGAGATGGACGCCGCCGCCTCACCGAGTCTGAAGCGCTTCGGCACCGACCGGCTGATTGCCGAGGCCGTACAGGTCCGGGCCGACCTTCCCGCCTCGGTCACCCGTCAACTGCGGACCCTCGAAGTCCGCTCATACGACTACATGTTCCTGGAGTTGACGGGTGGGCGCACCGTCATCTGGGGCAGTTCGGAGGACGGGGAGGCGAAGGCTCGCACACTCGCATCGCTGATGAAAGCCGAGCCGTCCGCCCGGCACTTCGATGTGAGTGCTCCCACCGCCCCTGCCGTATCAGGGAGTTGACGCACATCTGCCCAGGCCAGCACCCTGGTTGGTCATGACAGTGCGTGATCACATAGGGTGAAAAGAAAAACGGGAGGTTCGGCGTGTTCGTTGAACGTGCGCCACTTGTCGACTTAGTGTCCTGTTCAGAAGAGTCCAGGGAACAGAGACGCTGGTAACCCTAAACTTCAGCGTTAGGGTTCGGGTCGGCAGCCAGGCTGCTCGGGCCGTCCCAATTCGACATCAGTCGTCGCAACGCAGCCTCGCGAGGCGGCGACACGTAACTCGAGGCGAGAGGCCTTCGACGTGGCAGCACCGCAGAACTACCTCGCAGTCATCAAGGTCATCGGTGTCGGCGGCGGTGGTGTCAATGCCATCAACCGAATGATCGAGGTCGGTCTCAAGGGCGTCGAGTTCATCGCCATCAATACGGACGCGCAAGCGCTGTTGATGAGCGACGCCGACGTCAAGCTCGACGTCGGCCGGGAACTCACCCGGGGCCTCGGCGCCGGAGCCAACCCGGCAGTCGGTCGCAAGGCGGCAGAGGACCACCGCGAAGAGATCGAGGAGGTCCTCAAGGGGGCCGACATGGTCTTCGTCACCGCCGGCGAAGGTGGTGGCACCGGGACCGGTGGCGCACCCGTCGTCGCCAACATCGCCCGCTCGCTCGGCGCCCTGACCATCGGCGTCGTCACCCGACCGTTCACGTTCGAGGGCCGCAGGCGCGCGAACCAGGCGGAGGACGGCATCGCCGAGCTCCGCGAAGAGGTCGACACCCTCATCGTCATCCCCAACGACCGCCTGCTGTCCATCTCCGACCGCCAGGTCAGCGTCCTCGACGCGTTCAAGTCCGCGGACCAGGTGCTTCTCTCGGGTGTGCAGGGCATCACCGACCTCATCACCACTCCCGGTCTGATCAACCTCGACTTCGCCGACGTCAAGTCCGTGATGTCCGAGGCCGGATCCGCCCTCATGGGTATCGGCTCGGCCCGCGGCGACGACCGCGCGGTGGCCGCCGCCGAGATGGCCATCTCCTCGCCGCTGCTGGAGGCGTCCATCGACGGCGCCCGCGGCGTCCTGCTCTCCATCTCGGGTGGCAGCGACCTCGGCCTGTTCGAGATCAACGAGGCCGCACAGCTGGTGAGCGAGGCCGCCCACCCCGAGGCGAACATCATCTTCGGCGCCGTCATCGACGACGCGCTCGGCGACGAGGTCCGGGTCACCGTCATCGCGGCCGGGTTCGACGGCGGACAGCCGCCCACCCGCCGGGAGAACGTGATCGGCTCGACGTCGGCCAAGCGCGAGGAGCAGCCCCCGGCCCCGTCGCGGAACGACAACACGCGCCCGGCGGGCGGACTGGGCACGGTGCCCACACGCGAGGAGTCCTCGGCTCCCGCCGAGCCGGCCCCGGTCGCGAGCGACCTCAACCCGCCGTCCGCCTCGCCGCAGGTGCCGTCGGCCCGTCCGTACGACACCCAGGCCGAAGAGCTGGATGTTCCGGACTTCCTGAAGTGACCGTGCAGCACGACGCGATAGACGAGAGCGGCGCGCACTTCGCCTTCACCGACAGGTGGGGCGGGGTGAGCGCCGTTCCGTACGAGGAGCTCAACCTGGCCGGCGCGGTCGGCGACGACGCGCAGGCCGTACGGTCCAACCGCGCGATCGCCGCCGAGGCGCTGGGACTCGACCCGGCCGGGGTCGTCTGGATGAACCAGGTTCACGGCAAGGACGTCGCCGTGGTCGACGGCCCGTGGGGGGACTCGCTTGTTCCGCCCGTCGACGGCGTGGTCACCGCCCGGCGCGGACTGGCACTCGCGGTGCTCACCGCGGACTGCACGCCGGTCCTCCTCGCCGACCCCGTGGCGGGAGTGGCGGGTGCGGCGCACGCCGGGCGCCCCGGACTGGTCGCCGGAATCGTGCCGGCGACGATCGCGGCGATGCGTTCGCTCGGAGCCGATCCGGAACGGATCATCGCCCGCACCGGACCCGCCGTTTGCGGTCGCTGCTACGAAGTGCCCGAGCAGATGCGGGCGGAAGTGGCCGAAGCGGAACCTGCCGCCTGGTCCGAGACCAGCTGGGGGACACCGGCCGTCGACGTCACCGCCGGAGTGCACGCCCAGCTGGCGGCGCTCGGAGTGAACGACCTGCGGAAGTCGCCGGTCTGCACGCTCGAGTCGCGCGACCACTACTCGTACCGCCGTGACCGGAACACCGGACGGCTCGCCGGATACGTCTGGCTCGAAGGCCGGGAAGAGGCATGACCGACCGCAGAACCGAACTCGCCGCGAATCTGGCGAAGGTGGAGGAACGGATCGCCGCCGCCTGCGTGGCCGCGGGCCGCAGGCGGGAGGAGGTGACCCTCATCGTGGTCACCAAGACCTACCCGGCCAGTGATGTGCGCATCCTCCATGAGCTGGGTGTGCGGCATGTAGCGGAGAACCGTGATCAGGATGCGGCCCCCAAGGCCGCCGCCTGCGCGGACCTGTCCCTCCACTGGCACTTCGTCGGCCAGTTGCAGACCAACAAAGTCCGTTCTGTGGCGAGTTATGCCGATGTCGTGCAGTCCGTCGACCGGCTCAAGCTCGTCTCCGCACTGTCCGCGGCCGCCGTGCGCGCGGAGCGTGAGCTCGGGGTTCTCGTCCAGGTCGCGCTCGACGCGGAAAGCGGACAGCAGGGGGACCGGGGTGGTGTCGCGCCGGACCGCATCGAGGAGTTGGCCGCGGCGATCGCGGACTCACCAGGACTGCGGCTCGGCGGGCTGATGACCGTCGCGCCGCTCGCCGGACCGTACGCGGGTCGGCAACAGGCCGCGTTCGAGCGGCTGATGGAATTGTCATCCGGCCTGCGCGTGGCTCATCCGGCTGCGAACATGGTGTCAGCAGGGATGAGCGCGGACCTCGAACAGGCCGTGGCGGCCGGAGCGACACATGTGCGCGTCGGTACCGCGGTACTCGGAGTCCGACCCAGGCTCGGGTAACGTCGCGAAGCAAGTCGGACCACAGTAGAAAATATGGTCATTCCCGCCCAAAGCGGGCAGGCCGAGTGGATCGCGGGCACTGGGTGACGGATGCCGATCCACCACAGAGCGGAGGACTCAGAGAATGGCCGGCGCGATGCGCAAGATGGCGGTCTACCTCGGCCTCGTGGAGGACGATGGGTACGACGGCCGGGGTTTCGACCCCGATGACGACTTCGAACCCGAGCCGGAGCCGGAGCGCGAGCACCGGCGGCATCAGCCCCCGCACCAGGTCGAGCGGGAGGAGCCGGTCCGGGTGGCGGCACCGCCGGTGCAGCGCGAGCCGGCCCCCCTCCCCGTCGAGAGCGGACGCCCGGCGCGCATCGCGCCCGTGGCATCCATCACACCTGAACGCCCGAGCCTGGAGAAGAACGCACCCGTGATCATGCCCAAGGTCGTGTCCGAGCGGGAGCCGTACCGCATCACCACGCTGCACCCGCGGACCTACAACGAGGCCCGTACCATCGGGGAACACTTCCGCGAGGGCACACCCGTGATCATGAACCTCACGGAGATGGACGACACCGATGCGAAGCGACTTGTCGACTTTGCCGCGGGACTCGTCTTCGGTCTGCATGGCAGCATTGAACGAGTGACGCAGAAGGTGTTCCTGTTGTCGCCTGCTAACGTCGATGTCACGGCGGAAGACAAGGCCCGCATCGCAGAGGGCGGGTTCTTCAACCAGAGCTGAGAACGACACCGGGAACGACCCGGCCGCACGGCCGGAAACACGAGAGCCAGGGGAGAGGGAAGCGCGGGCATGGACGTCGCACTTTTCGTGGTCTACGTCGCGCTGATGTGCTTCCTGGTCGTGTTGATCTTCCGGCTCGTCATGGACTACGTCTTCCAGTTCGCCCGTTCATGGCAACCCGGCAAGGCGATGGTGGTCGTTCTGGAGGCCACCTACACTGTCACCGATCCACCGCTCAAGCTTCTGCGGCGGTTCATCCCGCCGCTGCGTCTCGGGGGCGTGGCACTCGACCTGTCCTTCTTCGTTCTGATGATCATCGTCTACATCCTGATCTCCATCGTCCGCGGAGTGGGGAACTCGATGTGAGCGATACGGTCCTGCCGACTGCCGACGACTACGTAGAGGTGAAGAAGAGATGCCGCTGACCCCCGAGGACGTGCGGAACAAGCAGTTCACGACCGTCCGCCTCCGAGAAGGCTATGACGAGGACGAGGTCGATGCCTTTCTCGACGAGGTCGAGGCCGAGCTGACCCGCCTGCTTCGCGAGAACGAGGACCTGCGCGCCAAGCTGGCCGCGGCGACCCGTGCGGCTGCGCAGAACCAGCAGCAGCAGGGCATGCGCAAACCGCCGGAGCCGCAGGACGGCCGCGGTCCGGGTGCGCCCGTCCCCGCTGCCATATCCGGTCCGCCGGTCCAGCAGCAGCCCCCGCAGATGGGTCCGCCCCAGCTGCCCGGTGGAGCGCCGCAGCTTCCGGCCGGTCCGAGCCACGGCGGCCCGCAGGGCCCCGGTCCGATGGGCCCCGGCCCGATGCAGGGCGGCCCCATGGGCGGTCCGATGGGTGGCCCCATGGGTCACGGCGGCCCGCAGGGTCCCGGCCCGATGGGTCAGGGTCCCGGCGGCGACAGCGCCGCGCGTGTCCTCTCGCTGGCCCAGCAGACCGCCGACCAGGCGATCGCCGAGGCCCGCTCCGAGGCCAACAAGATCGTCGGCGAGGCGCGCTCGCGCGCCGAGGGCCTGGAGCGCGACGCGCGCGCCAAGGCCGACGCCCTCGAGCGGGACGCCCAGGAGAAGCACCGCGTCGCGATGGGCTCCCTGGAGTCCGCGCGCGCGACGCTGGAGCGCAAGGTCGAGGACCTGCGGGGCTTCGAGCGCGAGTACCGCACGCGACTGAAGTCGTACCTGGAGAGCCAGCTGCGTCAGCTGGAGACCCAGTCCGACGACTCGCTGGCTCCGCCGCGCGCCCCGGCGGCCGCGTCGCTGCCGCCGTCCCCGGCGCCCTCCATGGCACCGGCCGGCGCGAGCGCGCCGTCCTACGGCGGCGGCCAGACGATGGGCGGCCACGGCGGTCCCTCGCAGGGCGGCCCGTCGTACGGCGGTCAGCAGCAGATGTCGCCGGCGATGACCCAGCCGATGGCACCGGTGCGGCCGCAGGCGCCGCAGCCGATGCAGCAGGCGCCGTCGCCGATGCGCGGCTTCCTGATCGACGAGGACGACAACTGACGGGGCTGCGCGCTGAGCGCGCGTAGCCGTCGGCAGACAGCGGGGCCGGGCCCGGAGTGCGCATGCACTCCGGGCCCGGCCTTTTGCTGTGCGCGGCCGGGTGCGGGGCCGCTGCGCGGGGCTTGTTCCCCTCCCCGCCTTCCTCCTACGGCCTGGCGGCCGTGGGAGGTTCCCCCATCCCGAACCGGGCTCCGCCCGGACCCCGCACCGCGTTGCGCACGGTGTCCTTGATCTCCCCGGCGCCCCGCAGGCGTGGGGGATCCCAGACGGGCTGACAACTCAGCCCCGCTGGGGCACTCCCTCAGACTCTGTCCGGGCATGGCCGTGCTCGGCCGCCAGGCCGTAGGGGGAGAGCGGGGCGCGGGGGCGGAGCCCCGCAACACCGCGCGCAGCGCTGTGCCGGGTCCTGGGGTCCCCCCCACGCCGCCAGGCGTTGGGGGAGGAGCCCGGTTCGGGAAAGGGCGGGAGGGAAAGCAGAGGGGCCCGGCAGCGTGCAGCTGCCGGGCCCCTCCGCTTCTGCGTGCGCGCGGACTACGCCTTGCGGAGGCGGAACGTCAGGGACAGGCCCTCGTCCGTGAACGGCGGCCCGTACGACCTGTCCGCCTCGCCCGTCGTGAAGTCCGTCGCCAGCACCTCGTCCGCGATCAGCGACGCATGGTCCGTGAGCGCCGACGTGACCTCGGGGTCATCGGAGGACCAGCGCAGCGCGATCCGGTCGGCCACGTCCAGGCCGCTGTTCTTGCGCGACTCCTGGATCAGACGGATCGCGTCGCGCGCCAGGCCCGCCCGCCGCAGCTCCGGCGTGATCTCCAGGTCCAGGGCGACCGTCGCACCGGAGTCGGAGGCCACCGACCAGCCCTCGCGCGGAGTCTCGGTGATGATGACCTCCTCGGGGGAGAGGGTGATCGTCTCGCCGTTCACCTCCAGCGTCGCCTCGCCGGAGCGCAGGGCCAGTGACAGAGCCGCCGCGTCCGCCGCGGCCACGGCCTTCGCCACGTCCTGGACGCCCTTGCCGAAACGCTTGCCCAGCGCCCGGAAGTTGGCCTTCGCGGTCGTGTCGACGAGCGAGCCGCCCACCTCGGAGAGGGAGGCGAGCGAGGAGACGTTCAGCTCCTCCGTGATCTGGGCCTGGAGCTCGTCCGAGAGCGCGGAGAAGCCGGACGCTGCCACCAGCGCACGCGACAGCGGCTGACGCGTCTTCACGCCGGACTCGGCGCGGGTCGCCCGGCCGAGCTCGACCAGGCGGCGCACCAGCGCCATCTGCGACGACAGCGTCGGGTCGATCGCTTCCAGGTCGGCCACCGGCCACGAGGACAGGTGCACCGACTCGGGGGCGTCCGGCGTCACCGGAACGACCAGGTCCTGCCACACCCGCTCCGTGATGAACGGCGTCAGCGGCGCCATCAGCCGCGTGACCGTCTCCACGACGTCGTGGAGGGTGCGCAGCGCCGCCGCGTCGCCCTGCCAGAAGCGGCGGCGTGAGCGGCGCACGTACCAGTTCGACAGGTCGTCGACGAACGCCGAGAGCAGCTTTCCGGCCCGCTGGGTGTCGTACGCCTCCATCGCCTGCGTGACCTGGTCCACCAGCGCGTGCAGCTCGGACAGCAGCCAGCGGTCGAGGACCGTGCGCTCGGCGGGCGCCGGGTCGGCCGCGGAGGGCGCCCAGTTCGACGTACGGGCGTACAGCGCCTGGAAGGCGACCGTGTTCCAGTACGTCAGCAGGGTCTTGCGGACGACCTCCTGGATCGTGCCGTGGCCCACGCGGCGGGCCGCCCACGGCGAGCCGCCGGCCGCCATGAACCAGCGCACCGCGTCGGCGCCGTGCTGGTCCATCAACGGGATCGGCTGCAGGATGTTGCCCAGGTGCTTGGACATCTTGCGGCCGTCCTCGGCGAGGATGTGGCCCAGGCACACCACGTTCTCGTACGACGACTTGTCGAAGACGAGCGTGCCGACCGCCATCAGCGTGTAGAACCACCCACGCGTCTGGTCGATCGCCTCCGAGATGAACTGCGCCGGGTAGCGCTTCTCGAAGATCTCCTTGTTCTTGTACGGGTAGCCCCACTGCGCGAACGGCATCGAACCCGAGTCGTACCAGGCGTCGATGACCTCCGGCACACGCGTCGCCGTGCCGGAGCACTGCGGGCAGGCGAAGGTGACGTCGTCGATGAAGGGACGGTGCGGATCCAGGCCGGACTGGTCGGTGCCCGTCAGCTCCGACAGCTCGGCGAGCGAGCCGACGCAGGTGAGGTGGTCGTCCTCGCAGCGCCAGATCGGCAGCGGGGTGCCCCAGTAGCGGTTGCGGGACAGCGCCCAGTCGATGTTGTTGTTCAGCCAGTCGCCGAACCGGCCCTGCTTCACCGAGTCCGGGAACCAGTTCGTCGCCTCGTTCTCCTCGAGGAGCCGGTCCTTGACGGCCGTCGTGCGGATGTACCAGGACGGCTGCGCGTAGTAGAGCAGCGCGGTGTGGCAGCGCCAGCAGTGCGGGTAGCTGTGCTCGTACGGGACGTGCCGGAACAGCAGACCGCGGTCGTCGAGGTCCTGGGTGAGCGCCTCGTCGGCCTTCTTGAAGAAGACGCCGCCGACGAGCGGCACGTCCTCCTCGAAGGTGCCGTCGGGGCGGACGGGGTTGACGACCGGCAGGCCGTACGCGCGGCAGACCTTGAGGTCGTCCTCACCGAACGCGGGGGACTGGTGGACCAGACCCGTACCGTCCTCGGTCGTCACATAGTCGGCGTTGACCACGAAGTGCGCCTCGGCCGGGAACTCGACGAGGGAGAAGGGCCGGTCGTACGTCCAGCGCTCCATCTCCGCGCCGGAGAACGTGGTGCCCGTGGCCTCCCACCCCTCCCCGAGCGCCTTCTCCAGCAGCGGCTCGGCGACGACCAGCTTCTCCTCGCCGTTCGTCGCGACGACGTAGGTGACCGACGGGTGCGCGGCGACTGCGGTGTTGGACACCAGCGTCCACGGCGTCGTCGTCCACACGAGGAGCGAGGCCTCGCCCGCGAGAGGGCCGGAGGTGAGCGGGAAGCGCACGAAGACGGACGGGTCGACGACCGTCTCGTAGCCCTGCGCCAGCTCGTGGTCCGACAGGCCGGTGCCGCAGCGCGGGCACCAGGGGGCGACGCGGTGGTCCTGCACCAGCAGGCCCTTGTCGAAGATCTCCTTCAGTGACCACCACACCGACTGGACGTAGTCCGGGTCCATCGTGCGGTACGCGTCGTCGAGGTCGACCCAGTAGCCCATGCGGGTCGTGAGCTCGGCGAACGCGTCCGTGTGCCGGGTCACCGACTCACGGCACTTGGCGTTGAACTCGGCGATCCCGTACGCCTCGATGTCCTTCTTGCCGGAGAAACCGAGCTCCTTCTCCACGGCGAGCTCGACCGGCAGACCGTGGCAGTCCCAGCCGGCCTTGCGGGCCACGTGGTAGCCGCGCATGGTGCGGAAGCGGGGGAAGACGTCCTTGAAGACGCGGGCCTCGATGTGGTGCGCGCCGGGCATGCCGTTCGCCGTGGGCGGGCCCTCGTAGAACACCCACTCCGGGCGGCCCTCGGACTGGTCAAGGCTCTTCGCGAAGATCTTGCTCTCGCGCCAGAAGTCGAGCACGGCGTGCTCAAGCGCGGGCAGGTCTACCTGAGCGGGCACCTGGCGGTACTGCGGCGGTGTCATCGGCGGTCTCCTCCGGCGGACTGCTTCTCGTTCCGTCGGAGGGACGAGAGCGCCGATGCTGGCGCGGCTCCCGCGGTACCACCCTCCTTGGCCCGGGCGGGTGTGCCCCGGGCCCCCTCATTGGGGTCGCGATGCCGGGTCTACTGGCCGCGGGGCGTCCGTGGCTTTCTTCCGGCGGCTCCGGGGTGATGCTTCACCTCGCGCTGGCCCCCGGGCTCTCACCGTCCCCGGGTCGCTCATGGCTGCTCGCGACGCTACTCGTCCCCATCCATGCCTTTCGCTGCGCCCAGTGTACGGGCCCCGCTGAGGGGCGGCCGACCGGTTTTCGGCGGCCGTCACCGGGCCGCGGGGGTTGAGCCGAATGCCATACGGCGGCCGACGAGGTGCACGGACGCCGTTCGCGGCGGATTACGGGGCGGGGAGCTGGGCACAACGGAGGCAGGCCCGGCTCCTCGCAGCCCGGGGCGGGCCGAACCGGCGGCGTGCCCCGTTGCCGCGGGGCTGGTGTCGATTTATCGTCCCAGCACGATTCGCGAGCAAGATCACAAAATGTGAAGGGGCCGCGGTGATGGTGGCGAAGAAGACCGCCGAGAAGACGGCGTCAGCACGTTCCGCCGCCATGCCGGAGCGAGCGTCGCAGGAGTCCGTGCCGTCCGGGACCGTGTCCCGGAAGTCCACGCCGGAGCAGTCGGGGAAAGCGCACACGAAGAAGGCGTCGGCCCGCAGGACCACGGCGGAGCAGGGGCCGGACGGCAAGGCGAAGAAGCCCCCGGCGTCGAAGACGCTCCCGGACGTTCCCCCTCAGGAGAACGCCCCGCCCACGAAGAAGGCGTCCGCCTCCGGCCGCAAGGCGGCTCAGAGCAAGGCGCCGACGGCAGAACCCCACCCCGCGACGACGGCCGGGAAGCCTGCGCGGAAGCGCTCGGCGTCCGCCGCCAAGAAGGCTGCCGCGGTGGGGAAGGCCGCGGGCAGAAAGACGGTGGCGGGCAGGAAGACCGTCGGCAAGAAGACGGCGACCGCCAAGAAGGCGGGCGCGAAGCAGGCCGCGAGCGCGGCCGAGCGGGCGGCCGAGGCCGCGGAACAGACAGGAGCCAGGACGGTGGGAGCGAAGAAGACCGCAGCCGGGAGCGCGGTGGCGGTGCCCACGGCCCGTACGGCGGCGGCGACGCCTCCGGGCGAGCTGGCGGTACGGCCCGGCGAGGATCCATGGACCCCCGAGGAGGTCGCCGAGGCCAGGGCGGAGCTGGCGGGTGAGTCGGCCCGCCTCACCGCCGAGATCACCTCCTCGGAGACGGCGCTCGTCGGACTCATGCGCGACTCCGGCGACGGCGCGGGCGACGACGAGGCGGACACCGGTACGAAGAACATCACCCGCGAGCACGAGATGGCCCTGGCCGCGAACGCCCGGGAGATGCTGGAGCAGACCGAGCGGGCGCTGCAGCGGCTGGACGCCGGGACCTACGGCCTGTGCGAGAGCTGCGGCAACCCGATCGGCAAGGCCCGTATGCAGGCGTTCCCGCGCGCGACCCTGTGCGTGGAGTGCAAGCAGAAGCAGGAACGGCGGGGCTGACGCCGGACGCGTGTGCCGTACCCTCGTGCCTAGGGGCTGTCCGGTGGATCTTTGCCGGGGCCACGACGTCCGGCACGGTACCTCGCCGCGTTGTCGAAATGCCCGCACGGCTCCGCCGTCAGGGTGCTCCGGCGGCACGCGATGCGTTCCCCCGGGCTCTTCGGGCCCGGGGACCCATGCACCCGACGGCGCTTCCCGTCCGGGCCGCCGGACGGTCCCCTTGTCAGGCACCTAGGTTGAGGGACTCACGTGGCAGAGGCGGAGCGCATCATCGGTACGCCAGACGTTGACGACGAGGCGGCTGCGCCCGCCGAGCAGCCCAAGGGCAGGCACAGGGTTCTCGCGCTGTTCCTCGTGGCACTCGTCGCCTATCTGCTGGACCTGTTCAGCAAGATCATCGTGGTGGAGAAGCTGGAGCACCACGAGCCGATCGAGATCATCGGCGATCTGCTGAAGTTCGAGGCGGTACGCAATCCCGGCGCCGCCTTCGGCATGGGCGAGGCCTTCACCGTGATCTTCACGTTCATCGCGGCGACCGTGATCATCGTGATCGTCCGGCTGGCGCGAAAGCTGTACAGCCTGCCGTGGGCCATCGCGCTCGGCCTGCTGCTGGGCGGTGCGCTCGGCAATCTCACCGACCGGATCTTCCGGTCGCCCGGTGTCTTCGAGGGCGCGGTCGTGGACTTCATCGCGCCCGCGCACTTCGCCGTCTTCAACCTCGCCGACTCGGCGATCGTCTGCGGCGGTGTCCTGATCGTGCTGCTGTCGTTCAAGGGCCTCGACCCCGACGGGACGGTCCACAAGGACTGACAAGGCATACTCGACGGGTGAGTACCCTTCCCGAGATCCGCACCCTGCCCGTACCCGACGGTCTGGAGGGCGAGCGCGTCGACGCCGCCATCTCCCGCATGTTCGGGTTCTCCCGCACGAAGGCGGCCGAACTGGCCGCCGCCGGGAAGGTGCAGGTCGACGGCTCGGTCGTCGGCAAGTCCGAGCGCGTGCAAGGCGGCGCGTGGCTCGAGGTCGAGATGCCGCAGGCACCCGCGCCGGTACAGGTCGTGGCCGAGCCCGTCGAGGGCATGGAGATCGTGCACGACGACGACGACATCGTCGTCATCGTGAAGCCGGTCGGCGTGGCCGCGCACCCGAGTCCCGGCTGGACCGGGACCACGGTGATCGGCGGGCTCGCTGCCGCCGGCTACCGCATCTCCACCTCCGGCGCCGCCGAGCGACAGGGCATCGTGCACCGGCTCGACGTCGGCACCTCCGGACTCATGGTGGTCGCCAAGTCGGAGCGGGCGTACACCCTGCTGAAGCAGCAGTTCCGGGAGCGCACGGTCGACAAGCGCTACCACGCGCTGGTGCAGGGCCACCCCGACCCGCTGAGCGGCACCATCGACGCCCCCATCGGCCGCCACCCCACCCTCGACTACAAGTGGGCCGTGACGGCCGAGGGCAAGCCGTCGGTGACGCACTACGACCTCATCGAGGCGTTCCGGGCGGCGTCGCTGCTGGACATCAAGCTGGAGACGGGGCGCACGCACCAGATCCGGGTGCACATGGCGGCGCACCGCCACCCCTGCGTGGGCGACCTGACGTACGGCGCCGACCCCACGATGGCCAAGCGGCTCGGGCTGACCCGTCAGTGGCTGCACGCCGTGCGGCTCGGCTTCGAGCACCCCTCGGACGGGTCGTGGGTCGAGTTCGCGAGCGACTACCCGGACGATCTGCAGCAGGCTCTGGACAAGATCGCGGCGGAGAGCGCATGAGCGGATACACCGTGCGCCTCGCGATCGGCACCGCCGACCGCGAGGCATGCTTCGCGGTCCGCAAAGAGGTCTTCGTCGCCGAGCAGCAGGTGCCCGAGGACATCGAGTACGACGCGTACGACGCCGAGGACGCGGAGACGATCCATGTCCTCGCCGTCGGCGACGACGGCGTGCCGCTGGGCACCGGGCGGCTGCTGCACGGCCCGGCCGCGGCCGGGAAGACCGGCGGCGACCTCACGGTCGGCTCGCTCGGACGCCTCGCCGTGAGCAGGCACGCGCGCGGGCTCGGCGTGGGTGTGGCGCTGGTGCACGCCATCGAGGGCGCGGCCCGCGGACGGGGGCTCGCCGCCGTCGATCTGCACGCACAGACGCATGCGCTCGGCTTCTACGAGCGGCTCGGGTACGAGGCGTACGGCGAGGAGTTCCTCGACGCGGGTATCCCGCACCGGTCCATGCGGCGCCACCTGCACGCCTGAACGGGTCCGGCCCGCGGTGTCGGACGGCTTCGCGGAGCCTGCGTGGCAGGGTTGAGACCTTGATCCTCGGGGTTTCGAGCTGCCGGAGGGCGCATCGTGGACCAATTGGCGCTGCTGTTCGTCCTGTTGTTCGGCGCGGTGGTGACCGTGCCGCTCGGGCAGCGGCTCGGGCTGCCGGCGCCGGTACTGATGACCCTCGTCGGGATCGTGCTGGCGTTCCTGCCGTTCGTGCCGAGCGTCGACGTGCCGCCCGAACTCATCCTCCCGCTGCTCCTTCCGCCCCTGCTGTACGCGGCCGTGCAGCGCACCTCCTGGCGGCAGTTCGCCGCCAACGCCCGGCCGATCCTGCTGCTCGCCGTCGCGCTCGTGTTCGTCACGACCGCGGCGGTCGCCGCCGTCGCCCACGCGGTCGTGCCGGGTCTGCCGATCGCCGCCGCCGTCGCCCTCGGGGCGCTGATCGCCCCGCCCGACCCGGTCGCGGCCACCGCGGTCGCCGGTTCGCTGGGACTGCCCCGCCGACTGGTGTCGATCATGGAGGGGGAGGGGCTGTTCAACGACGTCACGGCCATCGTGCTGTACCACGTGGCGATCGCGGCGGCTGTCAGCGGAGAGTTCTCCTGGGGTGCCGCGGCAGGGGAGCTGGTGCTGTCCGCCGTCGTCGCCGTGGCGGTCGGGCTGGCACTCGGCTGGCTGTCCAACAAGCTGATGAGCCTGCTCGGTGACGCGACCCTGCAGGTCGGTCTCTCGCTGATGGTGCCGTTCGTCAGCTACGTACTGGCGGAGGAGCTGCTCGGGTCCGGCGTCCTCGCCGTGCTCACCACGGCCCTGTTCCTCGCCGAGCACACCGCGGACGCCGACGACGTGATGGGCCGCCTGGCGGGGAACACCTTCTGGGAGATCGTCGACATCCTCGTCACCGGAGTGGCCTTCGGGCTCATCGGGCTGGAGCTCCACCACGTCTTCGACACCGCCGAGGGCCGGCTGGGGGAGCTGCTCGGCTGGAGCGCGGTGGTCATCGCCGTCGTCGTCGGCGTACGGCTGCTGTGGCTGCTGCCCGCCGCCTGGCTCGCCAAGCGGATGCACACCCGGCGCGACTACGACGAGGACATCCCCACCGGCTGGCGGGAGACGATCGTGATGTGGTGGTCCGGGATGCGGGGCGTGGCATCGGTCGCGCTGGCTCTCGCGGTTCCGCTGCGGACGGACGCCGGAGAGGACTTCCCCGGCCGGGACGTGATCATCTTCATCGCCTTCGCCGTCGTCATGGCGACCCTCGTCTGCCAGGGCCTGACCCTGCCGTGGCTGGTACGGCGCCTCGGCGTACGGGCCGACACCGATGCCGAACGGGAGCTGGAGCGCAGCCTCGCGCTCCGCGCGGCGAAGGCGGCCAAGGCGCGGCTCAAGGAGATCGAGGCGGTCGAGGAGCTCCCGGAGGAGGTCGGCGAGCGGCTGCTGCGCGGCGCGTTCGACATCGGGGCGCGTATCAGCCCCGACATCGTCGACGACGAGCGGCGCGAGTGGTTCGCCAAGCGCGCCCAACGGCAGAAGGCGGTGCAACGCATCCAGCGGGAGATGATGTCGGCTGCACGCCACGAGGTCCTCTCGGCGCGCAACGAGCCCGGTGCGAACCCGGAGATCGTGGACCGGGTACTGCGGCATCTGGATGTGCGCAGCATGCGGTGAGCGCCCGTGGTCTCAGCGCACGGTCACTCGCACCGACAGCAGTGTCGAGCGGTCGGTCCGTCCGGACGCACTGACCGTGGTGGCCTCGGGCCAGGACAGCTTCGGCAGCAGCACCGCCTCCAGCTCGTGGGCGCACTCGGGGGCAGGTGGCTCGTAGAACAGCGCAAACGTGCCACCCGGCGCCAGCAGCCGCTGCACCAGGGCCAGTTCACGGTCGGCGGCGGTCGTCCAGAAGACGTTGACGTTCACCGCGAAGATCTTGTCGAAGTGCCGGCCGTCGGGGTTCAGCTCGGCCAGCGCGACATGCCGGACCGTGGCACGCCCGGCCGTGAGATGGGCGTCGTTGCGCCGCCGGGCCGCGTCGACCGCCGTGGCCGAGCGGTCGATCGCCGTGACGGTGCCGGTGCTCAACTGCTGGGCGACCATGTCCACGGCGACGCCGGAGCCGCAGCCGATCTCCAGGACGCGGTCGCCGGGCCGGATGCCCAGTTGCTCCACGGCCCAGACCAGTCGCTGCGGCACGGAGGTCACCTTCCCAGGGTAGGCCGGGCGGAGGCACCACCGGAGGCGTCAGCCGCGGCCCGTGCGCGGCGGGGGCTCCTGCGACGGCAGCTCGGCGGCCGGGACGTACGCCTCAGGGGCGGCGGCAGGAGTGGGCCACTGGCCGGACGGCGGCAGGGACGCCGCCGACGTCGCTATCCGCGGCAGCGCGTACGGATGCTTCTCGCACAGCCAGGCGACCATCTGCTCGCGGATCGTGCACCGCGCCGTCCAGATGTCGTCCGCGTCCTTCGCGGTCACCACCGCCCGCACCTCGATCGTGCTCGGCGTGGTGTCCGTGACCGCGAGGCTCCAGTCGCGGCGGTCCCACGCGGGGCAGTCCTCCAGCATCTCGCGCAGCTTCTCCCGCATCAGCGCCACGGGCGCCGAGTGGTCCAGGTGGAAGAAGACCGTGCCCGTCATCTGAGCACCGCCGCGGGACCAGTTCTCGAACGGCTTGGAGGTGAAATACGACACGGGCATCGTGATGCGCCGCTCGTCCCAGGTCCGTACGGCGAGGAAGGTGAGCGTCACCTCCTCGACCACCCCCCACTCGCCGTCCACCACGACGGTGTCGCCGATGCGCACCATGTCGCCGAACGCGATCTGGAACCCGGCGAAGAGATTGCCGAGGGTGGACTGCGCCGCCACACCCGCGACGATGCCGATGATGCCCGCCGACGCCAGCATCGATGCGCCGATCTTCTCCATGCCGGGGAAGGTCAGCAACATCGCGGCGAGCGCCACGACCGCGGCGACGGCGGTGACGATCCGCATGATCAGCGTGACCTGGGTGCGCACCCGCCGGACGCGCGCGGGGTCCCGGGTCGAGGACGCGTAGCGGGCATAGGTCGACTCCACAGCAGCGGAGACGATGCGAACGACCAGCCAGGCGCTCGCGCCGATCAGCACGAGCGACAGGACGTGGCCGATGCCCGCCCCGTGCCGTGCGACGACGGACAGGTGCAGTTCGCCGTACGACGCCCGCATCAGCGCGCCGAGGAGCACGACCTGCAGCGGAAGCCGACAGCGGCGCAGCAGGCCCCACAGCGGGGTTTCCGGATGGCGGGCGTCCACGCGGCGCAGCAGCCGGTCGACGGCCCAGCCGACGAGCAGCGTCAGCACCACCGAGCCGCCGAGGACGGTCAACGGGCGCAATACGTTCTCCATGTCTCCCTACCGACTCCGTGGGGAAAGGCCCTTTCGAGGGCCGTGGGGCGGGCCCGGGAGACCGAACGCGGCTGGCAGGATTGCCGGATGAACATCATCCTTTTCCACTCCACCTTCGGTCTCCGGCCTGCCGTGCATGCCGCTGCCGACCGGCTGCGGGCCGCCGGGCACGAGGTTCGCGTGCCCGACCTGTACGACGGGCAAACCGCGGAGACCGTCGAGGAGGCCCGGGACATCAGGGCCGGGATCGGGCACGAGGAACTGCTGCGCCGCGCGATCACGGCCGCGGCGCCGTACTCCGATGCGGGTCTGGTGTATGCCGGGTTCTCCCTCGGCGGCGCGATCGCCCAGAACCTCGCGCTCGGGGACGAGAAGGCACGCGGACTGCTGCTTCTGCACGGTACGTCCGACATCGCGCAGGGCACGACCGTGGACCAGCTGCCGGTGCAGCTGCACGTCGCGAGCCCCGACCCGTCGGAGCCCGACGACTGGCTGAACAGCTGGTACCTGCAGATGCAGCGGGCGGGCGCGGACGTGGAGATCCATCGCTACCCGGGCGCAGGCCACCTCTACACCGATCCCGGTCTGCCCGACTACGACGAGGAGGCGGCCGAGCGGACCTGGCGGGTCGCACTCGGATTCCTCGACACGCTGTAGCCCCCCGCCCCGGCGGATCAGGGCCGGGTGCAGCGTCCCGTGGGGCTGCTCGCCGGAGGCCGGCACTGCAGGCCGTAGTCCGCCGCGCTCGCGCTCAAGTAGCGGCCCATGCAGGCGTTCGGAGTGGTCCGGCCCCGCTCCGCGCAGAAGTCCAGTGCGGCCCTGCCGTCGGTGAACGGGCCTGGCGCGTAGATGACCCAGAAGCCCGGCCGCAGCGAGGCGTAGTCGTCGCTGCGGACGAACTGGGCCTCGGGGACCGTCTCGCGGACCCTCGCGAGCCGCAGGTCGCGCTCGGCGGTCCCGGAACCGACCGGCTCGGAGAACAGTTGGGCGATCCACCGCCCGGCGGGCGGTGCGGTACTCGGACTCTCCGACGGGGACGGTGTGGGAGTGGGAGTGGGCGACGGGGTGGGTGACGGCGACGGGCTCGGGCTCGCGGAAGTGCGCGTCGCGGACGGCGTCGCCGGGGACGAACTGCCCTTGCCCTCGGTCGTACCGCCCGAGGTGTCCGTCCCTCCCTCGCGGAGCGCCAGCACCAGCGCGGTCGCGGCGGTGATCGCGACCGCCACCGCGATGACGGCGACGACGACGGGGGTGCGGCTGCCGCGCCGGGCCGGCGGCGGAACGGTGGGCTGGGGCTGCGGAACCGTCGGCCGCGGGCTGTCCAACTGCGTGGGCACCGGCGGGAAGTGGGCGGGCGGCGCCGTCCTCGTCATCGTCGGCTGCGCCCATGGCGGGGCGGCGCCCGACTCCACGTGGGCGAGCATCGCGTCCAGACGGGCGGCGTCGGGACGGCCTGCCGGATCACGCACCAGCAGCGCCTGCAGGACGGGGGTCAGCGCCCCCGAACGGACCGGTGGCGGCACCTCCTCGTCGAGCACGGCCGCCAGCGTGGCCAGGGTTGTTCCCCGGCGCAGCGGACTCACCCCCTCCACGCACACGTAGAGGACCAGCCCGAGGGACCACAGGTCGGATGCGGGGTCGTCATCACGGCCCCGAATGCGTTCCGGCGCCATGTACTCGGGGGAGCCGACGAGTTCACCGGTCGCGGTGAGAGAGCTGGAACCCTGCAGCGCGGCGATGCCGAAGTCGGTGAGCACCGCGGTGCCGTCGGTCCGCAGCAGTACGTTGGCGGGCTTCACGTCCCGGTGCTGGATACCGGCCGCGTGCGCCGCGCGCAGCGCCGAGAGCACCTGCCGGCCGGTGCGTGCCGCCTCGGCCGGCGTCAGCGGTCCCCTCTCGAGCCGGTCCTGGAGGTTCGTGCCCTCGACCAGTTCCATGACGATCCACGGATGCGGATCGCTGTCCACGATGTGGTGGACCGTGACGACATGCTGGTGACTGAGCCGCGCGAGCGCCCGGGCCTCGCGGAGAACACGCTCGCGCACGGCGCCGGACGCACCCGCGTCGGACCTGACCGCCTTCAGGGCGACTTCGCGGTGGAGCACGGTGTCGCGGGCCCGCCACACCGTGCCCATTCCTCCGCTGCCGAGCCTCTCGATCAGCTCGAAACGCTCGTCGACCAGGTCCCCCGGCGCATTCATGGCGCCAGGTTAGAGCAACCGGATCGGTCAGCCCGCCCGGTATGCGGTCCAGTGGTCCTTCATGCGCTGCACCTGGCCCGCGCTGAACTGGTACATGCAGGCGTCGTAGGTGTAGTCCATGAAGTTGTGGATCGGGTCCACACCGGTCTTGTTGGTGCAGGTGTCGCGGCCGGTCGGGCAGGCGTACGCGGCGCTCTTCTCGGCGGGGGTGTCGGCCACGTAGTCGCCGTTGCCGTTACAGCCGCCCTGGAAGGTGTGGTACAGCCCCATCCAGTGGCCGACCTCGTGGGTGGCAGTGTCGCCCTCGTCGTAGTTGGTGGCCGAACCGCCGGGCAGCGAGGCGTCGAGCACGACGACTCCGTCCATGGACGGGCTCGACTTGTACGAGGACGGGAAGGTCGCCCAGCCGAGCAGTCCGCCCCCGAGGTTGGCCGTGTAGAAGTTGAGCGCGCCCGCGCCGCCCTTGCGCAGGGTGGACTTCATCTGCTTCTCGGCGGTCGAACCGGAGGACAGGTTGTACCAGGAGGCGTTGTCCGTGTAGTCGGTGCCGGCCAGCGTGAACTGGAAGCCGGAGTCGGTGTTTCCGGTGCCGTGGCCCGCGTAGGCGGCGTTGAGGACGGCGAGCTGGTTGTTGATCTGGGTGGCGGTGAGCTTGCCGGTCGAGCCGCTGTGGATGACGTGGAAGTAGACCGGGATGCTGGTCGCGGCGGCCGCCGAGAAGCCGCGGGCGCTCGTACGCGCCGATTCCAGTCTCTTCTTCAGGTCGGTGTCCATGGCCTTCGCCTTGGCCTCGGTGACCTCGTTGGGTTCGTGGGCGTGGCCGGCGCCGGGGCGGGTCTCCCGGGCGGAGGCACTCGCGGGCGCCTCCTCGGCGCACTTGTCGGCGGATGAGGCCGCAGAGACCGCGGACTTGGGGGCGGCAACGCTGCCGGGGGCGGAGAACGGAGCGATGGCCAGGGTTCCGGCCATGATCGCCGTACCGACTGCACGGTGGGGCAGACGGGGGGATATACGGGCAAGAGCTCGCATTGACGTCTCCTCGCGGGGGGTTGGGGAGGGGCCTTCTTGGCCACCGCGGGGAGATTACGGGTGCATGTCAGATCTTGATGAGGATCGATCAAGCCCATTCGTTCATGAAGTAATTACGGACATCGGGGAGAAAATTTTTGGCCATGTCCAGCACGTGAGATCTGCACGTAACGGATGGCATGCCAACGGCGGGTGGTGTGTCCGCATTCGTGCTGCGGAACACGCCACCCGCCGTAGTGATGTGATCTTCCGTTAACAGTTCGACAGTTGGCCGAAAAGTGCCCCTCGCTGCCGGCTAGCGCACCGGCTGATTCACGCGCTCGACCTTCTGCGTTCCGCTCAACGTGCGGTAGGAGCGGGACCAGGCGGACGTTGCGTCCTGCTTCGTCCGGTCCGAGACGGTGTAGTAGTCCATCTGTGTGCGCTCGGCGGTGACGTCGAGGACGCCGTAGCCGTGCCCGTCCATGTCCACCCACTTCACATGGCGGTTGGCCGCGCGCACCGCGGCCTGGGCGACCAGTGAGACCGAGCCGGGGGCGACATGGAGGATGTCGTCGAGATTGTCGGAGGTCACCGACGTCACCACGAACTCGGTCGCCGCGGACTGCGACAGCGGGTACGTCGCGGCCTTCACGGGAACGTCGTTCGCCCAGGCCATGTGGATGTCACCGGTGAGGAAGACCGTGTTGTCGATGCCGCGCTGCGTCAGATGGGCGAGCAGTTCCTTGCGGTCGTCCGTGTAGCCGTCCCACTGGTCGACGTTGATGGCCAGCCCGCCCGTGGGCAGTCCCAGCAACTCGGCCAGCGGTCCGAGCAGATGGGCGGGCAGGGAGCCGAAGGCGACCGGCGAGATCATGACCGAGGTGCCGACCAGCTTCCAGGACGCGTCGGAGGCCGCGAGCCCCGCCTTCAGCCAGTCCAGTTGGGCGCGGCCGGTGAGCGTGCGCTCCGGGTCGTCGACGTCGCCGTTGCCTATGCCGGACTGCTGCGAGCGGAACGAGCGCAGATCGAGCAGGTGCAGATCGGCCAGCCTGCCGAACCGCAGCCTGCGGTACACGGTGCCCTCGGTCGACGCCCGCACCGGCATCCACTCGAAGTAGGCCTGCTTGGCCGCCGCGACGCGGGCCGCCCATTCGCCCTCGGCGCCCGGGGTGTGGTTCTCGGCGCCGCCCGCCCAGGTGTCGTTGGCGAACTCGTGGTCGTCCCAGATGGCGATGACCGGGTGCGCGGCGTGCAGCGCCTGCAGATCGGCGTCCGTCTTGTACGTGGCATGCCGGATGCGGTAGTCGGCGAGGCTGACGATCTCGTGCCTCGGCTCGTGCTGCCGTACGACGTACTCCGGGGCCGGATAGCTGCCGGTGGCGTACTCGTAGACGTAGTCGCCGAGATGCAGGATCGCGTCGAGGTCGGCACGCGCCGCGAGATGGCGGTACGCGGAGAACCAGCCGGCCTCCCAGTTGGCGCAGGAGACGACACCGAAGCGCACACCCGGGGTCGCGGCGTCGGAGGCCGGTGCGGTGCGGGTGCGGCCGACCGGGGAGACGGTGGCGCCGGCCGTGAAGCGGAAGTAGTAGACGCTCGCCGGACGCAGGCCCCGGACGTCCACCTTCACGGTGTGGTCGGTGGCGGCCCGCGATGTTGCGATGCCCTTCGCGACGACCCGGCCGAAGCCCTTGTCCTCCGAGACCTCCCAACTCACCCCGGTGTCCGCCCCCTTGCCGGATCCGGGGACGGCATCGGCGCTCGGCGTGACACGGGTCCACAGGAGAACGCCGTCGGGCAGCGGGTCGCCGGACGCGACACCGTGCAGGAAGGAGGGGGCCTGGTCCGCGGCGCTGGCGGAGGAGGCGGCGGCCGCGACGACAGGTGCGGCGACAGCAGTGGCGGCGGCGGCCTTGACGACCGTGCGGCGACTGGGAGTTGAGGAGGAAAATCGACTGGTCACGGCCGATCAGACTACTGATCGGTAGCACGAATGGGTGAGCGAACGCAGAAAGTTCGCCCACCCATCCCGAACGGTCAATCGGAGGGTTGCCTTCCGGTCGGCCTTCGGCGGACCGGAAGGCGCGCGTCAGCCCTTGAGGGCCTTCTCCATCGCCGCGTTGAACTGCTCCGCCGTCATGGGCGCGTTGTCGCTGCCGTCCGCGGTGATCTTCTTGCCGTCCATCCTCAGGGTGGGCGTGCCGCGGACTCCGCTCTTGTCGAACGTCGCGGACATCTTCATCGCCCAGGCGTCGTAGGTCCCGCTCTCGACGTTCTTCTTGAACTCGGCGTTGTTCTTGAGCGCGGGCACCGAGTCCGCGATCTGCAGGAGGTACGAGTCCTTGGCGAACTTGTCGTCGTTCTCCTCGGGGTGGAACTTCTCCGAGTAGAGAGCCGCCTTGTAGTCCAGGAACGCCTCGGGGCTCACGTTCAGCGCGGCCCCCAGGGCACTCAGCGCGTTCTTGGATCCCTCACCCCCGGCGCCGTTGTCGATGAACGTCGCGCCGATGTACTTGACCCTGTACTTGCCGGCGTCCACGTCCTTGTCGAGCGTCGTGCCCACCTTCTGCTCGAACACCGCGCAGACCGGGCAGCGCGAGTCCTCGTACAGCTCCAGCGTCTTCTTCGCGTCGGCCTTGCCGATGACGACGGTCGTGCCGTCCTTGCCCTCGGTGTTCTTCGGTGCCGTGACCGAGGTGGCATCGGCCACCGACTCCCAGTGCGAGGGCTTGTTGGCCTGCATGATGCCGTAGCCGACACCGCCGGCGACCGCCAGCACCGCGATGCCGCCACCGGCGACGATCAGCTGCCGGCGCAGCTTGTCCTTCTTGGCCTGGCGCTCGCGCTCCAGACGCATCCGCTCGCGGGCCGCCGCCTTGTTGGTCTGGCTGTTGCGCTTGCTCATGATCGATCACTCCATGGGGACATCAGGAAAGAAGAGGGGACTGCGGGTTCAGGCGCAGAGCGCGACCGAACGCGGCGGTCCCCTCCGTCCCACGGAGTGCACGAGCAGACGCGTACGGGAGGGGCGGGGCGCGTACTGGCCGGGGCGGGAAGCAGGATGCAGGGGGCCCGGGGTGCGCACCGCCGCTACCGCCAGCAGCAGCGGCCGGAAGGCGACCACGCCCACCGCACGCAACAGCCGGGCGAGCGCCGCCTCGCCGCGCCGCAGCCAGGCCGCGGCGAGCAGCCCGACCGAGACATGCGCGGCGAGCAGCAGCCACGGGACGGCCGGGTCGGGGGAGTTCAACAGGGCGCCCAGGCCATGGTTCTGCGGGACCGCGGCCACTCCGGGCAACTGGGAGCCGACGCCGCCGCCGCACAGCACATCGAGACCGACGGACCGCAGCGACCCGGTGACCGGGCCGCCCGCGGCGCCGTAACAGGCGTGCTGGCCGGCGGTGAACACCGTGTCCGCGGCCAGCTCCAGCGGGACCAGCAGGCCGGCGATCCGCCAGAATCCGCGCTCCCGCCCCGACAGGGCGAACGCCGCCGCGAACACGCCGGCCGCGAGCGCGCCGACGGCCGCCAGCGGCAGCGGGGCGCCCGAGAGCAGCACATGGGAGGCGGCGGACAGCGTCACGACCAGTGCCGTGAAGATCGCCGCCCGCAGCCCCCTGAGCCGCATCCCGGATATGTCCATCGCCGGTGAGTGTCCCACGCCCGCCTGTAAGGAGTCCTTAAAGGCCGGGGGCCACGGCCGCCCGCAGGCCCGGGATCCGGCCGTTGCGGAACAGGTCCACGAAGATCTGGTGGTCCGCACGCGCCCGTGCGCCGTAGCTGTGCGCGAAGTCGACCAGCAGCTCGCCGAAGCCGTCCTCGTCCGCCGCGATCGCCGCGTCGATCGCACGCTCCGTGGAGAACGGCACCAGCGAGTGGCCGCTCTCGTCGTCCGCGGCCGCGTGCATCGTCGCCGTCGCCCGCCCCAGGTCGGCGACCACCGCGGCGATCTCCGCCGGGTCGTCGATGTCCGACCAGTCCAGGTCCACCGCGTACGGGGAGACTTCGGCGACCAGCTGGCCCGCGCCGTCCAGCTCGGTCCAGCCCAGCCACGGGTCGGCGTGGTCCTGAAGCGCCCGCTGGGAGATCACCGTGCGGTGGCCCTCGTGCTGGAAGTAGCCACGGATCCCCGGGTCGGTGATGTGCCGGGAGACGGCTGGGGTCTGCGCCTGCTTCATGTAGATCACGACATCGTTCTCCAGGGCGTCGCTGTTGCCCTCCAGGAGGATGTTGTACGACGGCAGGCCGGCGGAACCGATGCCGATGCCGCGGCGGCCCACCACGTCCTTGACCCGGTACGAGTCGGGACGGGTCAGGCTCGATTCGGGGAGCGTCTCCAGGTAGCCGTCGAAGGCGGCCAGCACCTTGTACCGGGTGGCCGCGTCCAGCTCGATCGAGCCGCCGCCCGAGGCGAACCTGCGCTCGAAGTCGCGGATCTCCGTCATCGAGTCCAGCAGCGAGAAGCGGGTCAGCGAGCGGGCCGCCCGCAGCGCACCCAGCAGCGGTCCCTCCGCGGTGTCCAGGGTGAACGGCGGCACCTCGTCGTTCTTCGCGCCCGTCGCCAGGGCGTGGATGCGCTCGCGGTAGGCGGCGGCGCACACCCGGACCAGCTCCGTGATCTGGTCGTCGCTGAGCGCCTTGGTGTAGCCGATCAGGGCGAGGGAGGCGGCGAGGCGCTTCAGGTCCCAGGTGAAGGGGCCGACATACGCTTCGTCGAAGTCGTTCACGTTGAAGATCAGGCGGCCGTTGGCGTCCATGTACGTGCCGAAGTTCTCCGCGTGGAGGTCGCCGTGGATCCAGACCCGGCCGGTGCGCTCGTCGAGGAACGGCCCGCTGTGCTGGTCCCGCTCCAGGTCGTTGTAGAACAGGCAGGCCGTGCCGCGGTAGAAGGCGAACGCCGACCCGGCCATCTTGCGGAACTTGACCCGGAACGCGGCCGGGTCGGCGGCCAGGAGCTCACCGAACGCGGTGTCGAAAACGGCGAGGATCTCCTCGCCGCGCTGGTCGGCGGTGGGCTGCGGGTCCGACATCGCGGGGTGCCTCCGGTGCATGACATGGGGGACAGCGGTTCCGTCCCGTCCAACGCATGAAGGTACGCAGGAGTGCCCCGCCCGTCACCCGGCCACCGCCGCACGATCGAGGGGCGTGGCCCCGCTGCTTTCCCTCGGAGTGTCAGTCCGGCGTCGTAGACTTCCACGCTGTCCCCCAAAGCGGGGGTCTGGGGTTTCGACCCCCAGGAGATTGCAGCCCGGAGGCGCACCGCCGTGACCAAGCCGCCCTTCACGCACCTTCACGTCCACACGCAGTACTCGCTTCTGGACGGTGCCGCGCGGCTCAAGGACATGTTCGACGCGTGCAACGAGATGGGCATGTCGCACATCGCCATGTCCGACCACGGCAACCTCCACGGCGCGTACGACTTCTTCCATACCGCGACGAAGGCCGGGGTCACCCCGATCATCGGCATCGAGGCGTATGTCGCGCCCGAGTCCCGGCGCAACAAGCGCAAGATTCAGTGGGGCCAGCCGCACCAGAAGCGGGACGACGTCTCCGGCTCCGGTGGTTACACCCACAAGACGATCTGGGCGGCCAACGCGACGGGGCTGCACAATCTGTTCCGGCTGTCCTCCGACGCATACGCCGAGGGCTGGCTGCAGAAGTGGCCGCGGATGGACAAGGAGACCATCGCCCAGTGGTCCGAGGGCCTGATCGCCTCCACCGGCTGCCCCTCCGGCGAGCTGCAGACCCGCCTGCGTCTCGGACAGTTCGACGAGGCCCTGAAGTCCGCCTCGGAGTACCAGGACATCTTCGGCAAGGACCGGTACTTCCTGGAGCTGATGGACCACGGCATCGAGATCGAGCGCCGCGTCCGCGACGGTCTGCTCGAGATCGGCAAGAAGCTCGGCATCCCGCCGCTGGTCACCAACGACTCCCACTACACGTACGCGCACGAGGCGACCGCCCATGACGCGCTGCTGTGCATCCAGACCGGCAAGAACCTCTCCGACCCCGACCGCTTCAAGTTCGACGGCACCGGCTACTACCTGAAGTCGACCGACGAGATGTACGCGATCGACTCCTCCGACGCCTGGCAGGAGGGCTGCCGCAACACCCTTCTGGTCGCCCAGCAGATCGAGACGGAGGGGATGTTCGAGAAGCGCGACCTGATGCCGAAGTTCGACATCCCCGCCGGGTACACCGAGGTGACCTGGTTCCAGGAGGAGGTCCGGCGCGGCATGGAGCGCCGCTTCCCGGGCGGCATCCCGGAGGACCGCCAGAAGCAGGTCGAGTACGAGATGGACGTCATCATCCAGATGGGGTTCCCGGGGTACTTCCTCGTCGTCGCCGACTTCATCATGTGGGCGAAGAACCAGGGCATCGCGGTGGGACCGGGCCGTGGTTCCGCGGCCGGTTCGATCGTGTCGTACGCCATGGGCATCACCGACCTCGATCCCATCCCGCACGGCCTGATCTTCGAGCGGTTCCTCAACCCCGAGCGTGTCTCGATGCCCGATGTCGACATCGACTTCGACGAGCGCAGGCGCGTCGAGGTGATCAGGTACGTGACCGAGAAGTACGGCGCCGACAAGGTCGCCATGATCGGCACGTACGGCAAGATCAAGGCGAAGAACGCGATCAAGGACTCCGCACGCGTCCTCGGCTACCCCTACGCGATGGGCGACCGGCTCACCAAGGCCATGCCCGCCGACGTCCTCGGCAAGGGCATCGACCTCAACGGCATCACCGACCCCTCCCACCCCCGCTACAGCGAGGCCGGCGAGATCCGAGGGATGTACGAGAACGAGCCGGACGTGAAGAAGGTCATCGACACCGCGAAGGGTGTCGAGGGCCTGGTCCGGCAGATGGGCGTGCACGCGGCCGGCGTGATCATGTCCAGCGAGACCATCACCGAGCATGTCCCTGTGTGGGTCAGGCACACCGACGGCGTGACCATCACCCAGTGGGACTACCCGCAGTGCGAGTCGCTCGGCCTGCTGAAGATGGACTTCCTCGGCCTGCGCAACCTCACGATCATGGACGACGCCATCAAGATGGTGAAGTCCAACAAGGGCATCGACCTCGAGATGCTCGCCCTCCCGCTCGACGACCCCACGACCTTCGAGCTGCTCCAGCGCGGCGACACCCTCGGCGTCTTCCAGTTCGACGGCGGCCCCATGCGGTCCCTGCTGCGGCTGATGAAGCCCGACAACTTCGAAGACATCTCCGCCGTGTCCGCGCTCTACCGCCCGGGCCCGATGGGCATGAACTCCCACACGAACTACGCGCTGCGCAAGAACAAGCAGCAGGAGATCACGCCGATCCACAAGGAGCTGGAGGAGCCGCTCGAAGAGGTCCTCGCGGTCACCTACGGTCTGATCGTCTACCAGGAGCAGGTCCAGAAGGCCGCCCAGATCATCGCCGGATACTCGCTCGGCGAGGCCGACATCCTCCGCCGCGTCATGGGCAAGAAGAAGCCCGACGAACTGGCGAAGAACTTCGTCCTCTTCCAGAAGGGCGCCCGGGAGAAGGGCTACAGCGACGAGGCCATCCAGGCCCTGTGGGACGTGCTGGTCCCCTTCGCCGGATACGCGTTCAACAAGGCCCACTCCGCCGCGTACGGACTGGTCTCCTACTGGACGGCATACCTCAAGGCCAACCACCCCGCCGAGTACATGGCGGCGCTGCTCACCTCGGTCAAGGACGACAAGGACAAGTCGGCCGTCTATCTGAACGAGTGCCGCCGCATGGGCATCAAGGTCCTGCCGCCCAATGTCAACGAGTCCATGTCGAACTTCGCCGCACAGGGCGACGACGTGATCCTCTTCGGCCTCACCGCCGTGCGCAACGTCGGCCAGAACGTCGTCGAGTCGATCATCAAGTCCCGCAAGGCCAAGGGGAAGTACAGCTCCTTCCCCGACTTCCTCGACAAGGTCGAGGCCGTCGTGTGCAACAAGCGCACCGTCGAGTCCCTGATCAAGGCCGGCGCCTTCGACGAGATGGGGCACACCCGCAAGGGCCTGGTGGCCCACCACGAGCCGATGATCGACAACGTGGTGGCGGTCAAGCGCAAGGAGGCCGAGGGACAGTTCGACCTCTTCGGCGGGATGGGCGAGGAGGAGAGCAAGGAGCCCGGCTTCGGCCTCGACGTCGAGTTCTCCGACATCGAGTGGGAGAAGTCCTACCTGCTCGCGCAGGAGCGCGAGATGCTCGGCCTCTACGTCTCCGACCACCCGCTCTTCGGCATCGAGCACGTCCTGTCCGACAAGACCGACGCGGCCATCTCCCAGCTGACCGGCGGCGAGCACGCGGACGGCGCGGTCGTCACCATCGGCGGCATCATCTCCGGCCTCCAGCGCAAGATGACCAAGCAGGGCAACGCCTGGGCCATCGCCACCGTCGAGGACCTCGCCGGTTCGATCGAGTGCATGTTCTTCCCGGCGACGTACCAACTGGTGTCCACCCAGCTCGTCGAGGACACCGTCGTCTTCGTCAAGGGGCGGCTCGACAAGCGCGAGGACGTCCCGCGGCTGGTCGCGATGGAACTGATGGTCCCCGACCTCTCCTCGGCCGGGACCAACGCACCGGTGGTCGTGACCATCCCGACAGTCAAGGTCACCCCGCCCATGATCAGCCGCCTCGGCGAGATCCTCAGCCACCACAAGGGCAACACCGAGGTACGGATCAAGCTCCAGGGTCCTCGCAAGACCACCGTGCTCCGGCTCGACCGGCACCGGGTCCAGCCGGATCCCGCTCTCTTCGGGGACCTCAAGGTGCTGCTCGGCCCGTCCTGCCTGGCCGGCTGATCCGCCCGAGTCGGCCTGCCACCCGAAGCCGCCCGCGCATCAGCAGAAGGGGCGCGCCCGTTCACCACGGGCGCGCCCCTTCTGCTGATCAGCAGTGTCAGTTGTGACCGAAGCGCTTCTGCCGGCCCTTGTGGGCCACGTCGGTCGGCGTCACCTGCGCGGCACGCTGCTCCGACTGCGCCTCCAGTGAGGACTTGGTCGCCTCCTGACGGCCGCGCTCCGCCGGGGACGACTTCTGACTGCGTTCACGATTCTTGTTCTTGGCCATGGGGGGTGCCTCCTTGAGGTTCAGGGCCTGCCCGCGGATCAGGGCCGGACAGCCCCTGGGGGCCAGGGTCGCGACCAGACTCACATACACGAAATACCGCCGCATTTTGGATCATTGCGGACCGTAGTCGGACCGCGGAGCCACGGAGTCGGCCGATCCGCCACGCCGATGATCGAGTTCCGGCCGTTAACCATCCGGCGGTCGGGCAGACTCGAAGGAAACCCGGAACAATCCCTGATCCGGACCCTTCCCGAACCCGGATTCCGAAGATCCGGAAGGGTTCTCGGAACCTGTCGCCGGAAGTGTCCCCGAAAGAGGGTGGAACGCGTGGACCGCTGCGTCGTCCTGGTGGACGCCGGATATCTGCTGGGTGCGGCCGCGAGTCTTCTCGCGGGAGAACCGGCGCGCTCACGCATCACCGTCGACCACGCCACCCTCATCCAGGGCCTGCGCGACCTGGCAGAGGCCGATACGGAACGGCCTCTGCTGCGGATCTACTGGTTCGACGGCGCCCCCGACCGGGTGCCCCAGCCCGAGCACCGCAGGCTGCGCGTGATGCCCCGGGTCACTGTCCGGCTCGGCGCCCTGACCCGCAGCGACGGCCGCTGGGCGCAGAAGGGCGTGGACGCCGCCATGCACGCCGAGCTCACGGAGCTGGCCAGGAATCGCGCCTGCTCCGATGTCGTGCTCGTGACCGGCGACGGCGACCTGCTGCCCGGGCTGATGTCCGCCAAGGAGCACGGCGTCGCCGTCCACCTGTGGGCGGTGCAGGCCGCCGACGGTGACTACAACCAGTCCGAGGATCTCGTCGCCGAGGCGGACGAGCGCCGGGTGCTGGACCGCGCCTGGATCACCCGCGCAGTCCGCGCCAAGGAACTCACCGGCATCTGCGCACCGCCGCCCGCGCCCCGCCCCGAGATCGCCGCCATCCTCTCCGCACCCCTGCCCGAATCGGCGCTCGCCGCCTCGGCCGAGCGCGCCGCCGAGGCCGCCGTCCGCAACGGCACGACGGCCGCGCCCCCCGACACCGACGACGACACCTCCGCAGCCCCCGCCGCGCCCAAGGGCGGAGTCCCCACCCCGAAGGACCTCGCCGGACTGCGTGCCCCGGGGCAGCACCCGGCACCGCATCCGGCGAACGCCACCCTGCGCTGGTCCTCCGACAGGGGCTGGGTGGAGCGTCCCGGCGGTGGCGCGCTCGGAGAGCCGCCGGAGACCGCGTCGCTGCCCACCCTCGCCCAGCTCACCAGCGCCGAGCAGCGCTGGGCCGACCGCGAGGAGGACATCACCACTGTCGGCGGCGACCCCTTCGAGGTGGGCCAGGTCTTCGCCCGCCGCTGGATGGCACGGCTGCCGGAAACGGGCCATGTGCAGAAGCTGTCCACCATGTATCCCCGCATCCCGCACCGCATCGACGGCGAACTGCTGCGGTACGCCGCCCGGTTCGGACTCCTCGCACACAAGGACGACCAGATCGACGAGCACGACCGCTACGCGATCCGTGCGGGATTCTGGCGCGAGATCGACGTACGGACCGCCGCCGAGCACGCTCCTACTGGTGAGCAGTCGGGGCCCGAGGGCATCCGGGGCGGCCGGACCCCGTAGTCTCGTACCTCGTGAGTACGGTGTGCGTGGTGCGGGATCTGGTCAAGACGTACCCCGCCGCGCGCGGCAGGAGGGGCGCACCCGGGACACCCGAGGTGCGTGCCACCGACGGCATCAGCCTCGACGTCCGGCGCGGCGAGATCTTCGGCCTGCTCGGACCCAACGGAGCCGGCAAGTCCACCCTCGTCCGCCAGCTGACCGGGCTGATGCGCCCGGACTCGGGCGGCGTCACACTCCTCGGCCACGACCTGGTGCGCCACCCCGAGCGGGCGGCCCGGCTCATCGGCTACCTCGGACAGGAGTCGACGGCGCTCGACGAGCTGACCGTCGCGCTCGCCGCCGATACCACCGGCCGGCTGCGTGGACTGACAGCACGGCAGGCCAGGGACGAACGGGACGCCGTCCTGGACGAACTGGGACTGACGGCGCTCGCCGCACGCCCCCTCAAGAAGCTGTCCGGCGGCCAGCGCCGGCTCGCCTGCTTCGCGGCCACCCTGGTCGGCGAACGCCCGGTCCTGGTGCTGGACGAGCCCACCACCGGGATGGACCCCGTCGCCCGGCGTGCGGTGTGGGCCGCTGTCGACCGGCGGCGGGCCATGAACGGAACCACCGTTGTCCTCGTAACCCATAACGTCATCGAGGCAGAAACCGTCCTCGACCGTGTCGCCGTCCTGGACCACGGCCGGGTCATCGCCTGCGACACCCCCTCGGGGCTCAAGGAACGCGTCGCCGGCGAGGTACGGGTCGAGCTGGTGTGGCGCGATCGGGCCCCGCTGGACGTGCCCGAGGTCGCCGCCCTGCGGGGCTCCGCACAGGAGTCGGGCAGGCGCTGGGTCCTGCGGCTGGCACCGGACGAGGCACGGGCGGCGGTCGCTGCGGTCACGGGCGGCGCGGCCTTCGCGGCGCTCGACGACTTCACGCTGGCCACACCGAGCCTGGAGGACGTCTACTTGGCACTCGGCGGGAACGCGACGAAGGGGCTGGTCAAGGCGTGAGCATCGTGTCCGCCGATTCCGCGAAGGCGGTGACCGCACGCAGCGCGCCGACCGACGACCGGCACGCCGTCGCACCGCTCGCGCCGCGGGCCCGGCTGCTGCCGGCACTCGCCGCCGTCTACCGGGCGCAGCTCTCCCGGGCACGCGTCGCCCGTATCCCGCTGCTGTTCGTGGCGACCTTCCAGTCCGTCGGGATCATGGTCCTGATGCGCGGGGTCGTGGACGGCGGTGCGGAGGCACGGGCGGTCGTGGCCGGGGCGAGCGTGCTCGTCGTCGCCTTCGTCGCGCTCAATCTGCTCGCCCAGTACTTCGGGCAGCTTCGGGCCGGAGGCGGACTCGACCACTACGCGACGCTGCCGGTGCCGCCCGCGGCGGTCGTCCTCGGGGCGGCGGGCGCGTACGCCTCCTTCACCGTCCCCGGGACGCTGGTCACGGCGGTCGTCGGCAGCGTGCTGTTCCAGCTGCCGCTGACGCATCTGTGGATCCTGGTCGCGGTGATCCCGCTCTCCGGCGCAGCCCTGGCCGGGCTCGGTGCCGCGCTCGGCCTACTGGCACCCCGCCAGGAACTGGCCACCCTCCTCGGCCAGCTGGGCATGTCGGCGGCGCTGCTCCTGGGCGTGCTGCCGGAGGAACGGCTGCCGGGGCCGATCTCGTACGCGCGGGATCTGCTGCCCTCCACGTACGGTGTCGAGGCGCTCGCCCGGACCTTCGGCCCGCGTCCCGACTGGGCGGCGGTCGGTCTCGACCTCGCCGTCTGCGCGGTCGTCGGCGTCCTCTCGCTGGCGGTGGCGACGTGGGCGTACCGGCGGGCAGCGGTCCGGTGAGGCGTCGCGCCGACGCGCCTGGCACGATGGCGGTGTGACCGCACCTCTGACGCCTCCCCACCAACCCCACCAGCCGTCGTCGGACGGCAACCCGTGGCAGTCCCCGCCGTCGGGTCAGGCCCCCGCCGGGTCGACCTGGACGCCCGAGGCCCATGGCCGGCGTCCGGACAAGGACGAACTGAAGCGGGACCTGCGGGACGCGGCTCTGGTACTCGTGGGCGTGACGGTGCTCGGCGTGGTGCTCGGCCTGCTGTGGCTGTGGCTGGCGCCGCGGGTGCCGCTGGTCGCCAACGACGGCGGCGTCTTCCTCAAGGACACGGAGGGCGAGGAGGCGATCGGCGCGGACGGAACGTTTGTCCTGCTGGCCGTGGGGCTCGGCGCGCTGAGCGCCCTGGCCGTCTTCCTCCTCCGCCGCCGCGGCGGTATCGCCCTGGTCATCGCCCTGGCGGCCGGCGGCCTGCTGGCGTCGCTGCTGGGCTGGGGCGTGGGTGTCTGGCTCGGCCCGACGACGGATGTGGCGCAGCACGCGCGCCAGGTCGGGGAGGGTGTCACGTTCGACGCGTACCTGGAGCTGGGGGCGAAGGGGGCGCTGCTGGCGTGGCCGCTGTCGGCGATGGTGGTGCACCTGGGGCTGACGGCACTGTTCGGCCCCGACGACCCGGAGCCGGAACTCCCGCCGCCGGGCTGGCCGCAGTCGGGCTGACGTTCAGGGGGCCGCCGCCCTCCGATCCGCCCCTCCGCGGGGAAACCCCGCTCGCAGGGCTACGCGCGGCCGATCGGTGCCAGCGTCGCCGACGTCAGTGTCGCCAGATCCTTCGGAGCCAGTTCGACCTCGAGTCCCCGCCGTCCCGCCGAGATGCAAATCGTCGCGTGGTCCGACGCCGACGCGTCCAGCACCGTCGGCAGCCGCTTGCGCTGGCCCAGCGGTGAGATGCCGCCCCGCACGTAGCCCGTCGTGCGTTCCGCCGCCGCCGGGTCCGCCATCGTCGCCCGCTTGCCGCCCACCGCCGTCGCCAGGGCCTTGAGGTCCAGCTGGCCCGCGACCGGGACGACCGCCACGGTGAGTGCGCCGTCCACATCGGCGACCAGCGTCTTGAAGACCCGGTCGGGGGAGACGCCGAGGGCCTCGGCGGCCTCCTCGCCGTACGACGGGGACGACGGATCGTGGTCGTAGGAATGCAGCGTGAACGGCGTACCGGCCGCGGTCAGTGCCACCGTCGCGGGCGTACCTCCGGCCTGCTTCTTCGGCTTCTTCGCCACGTCAGGATTCCTCGCGTCAGTTGGGACTCGTCGGCTGCCGGGTCAGGTCGACCGCCGGCAGCGACGGAAGATGGCGCAGCACGGCCGTCTCCGCGCGCAGCAGCTTCAGTTCCTCGCGCAGCCGTGTCGCCGTGTCCGGCGCCTGCAGCAGCCGCTGCTTCGTGGGGGTGTCCAGAACCGCCGCCGCGGCGACCAGGTAGGAGACCACCGAGGGCTCGTCCGGCAGGTCCGCGCCGGTCGACAGCGAACGTTCCCGCGCACCCGCCAGCCGCTGCTGGTAGCTGCGGAAAGCACGCAGCACGCCCTCCGCGAGCGCGCCCGCGCCGTCGCCCGCCTCCTCCGGGATCTCCTCCAGTTCGGCCGTCAGGAACGGCCCGCTCGCGTCCACGGACAGCAGCTTGACGCGGGTCGTGCCGGTGGCGAGCACCTCGAAACTGCCGTCCTCGCGTTCCCGGATCGTCGCCGCGTCCGCGATGCAGCCCACCCGGTTGAACGACTGGATGGGGTCCGGCCCGAAGCCCGCCGCGGGGCCGCGCTCCACGACCGAGGTCTGGTCCGGCATACCGGGTGCGGTGGGCGCGACCTCGCGCCCGTCGCGGATGGCGACGACGGCGAAGCGCCTCGGTTCCTCCTCGTCCGTCTTCAACAGCTCGCGCATCATGGCGCGATAACGCTCCTCGAAAATGTTCAGAGGCAGCACGAGCCCCGGGAACAGCACCGAGTTCAGCGGGAAGAGAGGGAGGCGAGCGGTGGTCACAGCGGTCAAGAGTAATGGTCGGCGGAACGGCCCCGGCCCCCGCACAGGGGCATCGTGGACGCGACCTCGATCCGCACCCCGTCCCGCGCCCCCAGGAACCGGCCCAGCGGGTCGTCGGTCACCGACGCCCAGGGGAAGGATGTGGCATACGGGCCGATCAGCCGGAACTGTTCCAGCGCGTCCGTCCACCGCTTTCGCGCCACCAGGACATGGGTGAGCAGATTACGGACCTCGGCCGGCCACGGATCGCCGACCGTGTAGTCGGCGGAGAGCGCGATCGCGAGATCCGCCGCCGCATCGATCCGGTCGTCCTGGACGGATGTCCGGGGCTCACCGGCGAGCAGCTGCGCGAACGCGGCACGGACCGGCAGTGCCTGTATCAGCGAACCGGGCAGCGCGTCGGCGGCCGCCTGCTCGGCGAAGTCGAAGCACTCGCGGTGCGAGCCGTACCACTGGGCGGAGAGGTACTGCAGCGCCGCCACATGACAGCCGTAGTGGTGCGAGGACCGCCGGATCGCCTGCTCCCACAGGGTCTCGAACGCGGTGTGCGTCGCATGGGTGCCGCGGGCATGGTCGAGCGCGATGCGCCAGGGCACCGGGTCGTGCGGCTCGGCCTCCGACGCGGCGTCGATCAGCGGCCCCACCTCCCGCAGCCGTTCCGCGCGCGCAGGGGACTCCCACGCACGGTCCATGGCGAGCTGTGCCTTGACCAACAGGGCGTCCGGGTCGCGGGGGGAGGCGCCGAGCCAGCTGCTGATCCACTCGTCGCGGCTGCGGGCGAACGCGGCGAGCCGTATGACGTACCGGTCGCGGTTCTCCCACTCGGCGGATTCCCGGGTGGTCGCCAGCAGTTTCGCCGCGCCCTCGTACTCGCCCTCGGCGGCCCCGACCAGCGCGGGACCGAGCCGCTCGTCGGGGGCGTCGAGCAGTACCGCCTCGTCGGGCACGAGGCCGTCGCACAGCCGGGGCGTATGACGGATCATGCGCGCGGTACGGATCAGAGCACGAAGCAAAGACATGGTGCGGACCATTGAAAACTGCAGGTGAACGCCACGCCAGAGGGCGCCTGTGAAACTTTGGTAGCGGCGGAAAGGTTGCTCGGGAGCCGGTCAAGACACCGTAAAGGAAGTGCCTCTTGTGTCCCGTCGGCCCTCATCCGCTCCCGTCCGCTCCCTCCTTCCGCACCGGCCCCATCGGCATCATCCGCGCCGCAGCAGCCGGGACGCACCCGCCGCGACGGTGGTCGCCAGGATCCAGCCCAGCAGCACCAGGGCGGCCGACGCCCACTGCCAGTGGTCCTCCAGCCGCCAGTAGCCGTCCTGGCCCAGGTTGATCACCGGGATCAGCAGATCCAGGGCGTACAGCGCCGGATTCCACTGCGGATGCTCGCTCTCCTTGATGGGCGCCGGAGCGACCTGTGCGAAGGCGATCGCACCCGCCGCCCACAACACCGCCATCCACAGCGCGGCGCGGCCGGGCCGATAGCCGTACGCCACCGTCCAGTCCTGCAGATAGCCCCACAGCTTGGCGGCCAGCGGCAGGGTCTCCCGGCGCCGTCTGAGCTTGGCCAGCAGCACCTCACGGGCGTCCGCGTCCTCGCCGCTGTTGCGCAGCACGGTCGCGAGACGTTCGTAGGGCTCCGGGGAGTACTCCGGGGTCGCCGACGCCACCCACTCCAGCCTCCGCGACAGCGGGAACTCCTCGTGGGGCACGAGGTTCTCGTACACGAATCCGCCCATGGCCAGGCCGCCCGGCCCCGGCCAGCTCGCCGCCAGGTCGATCAGCGTCACCACCTTCGCGCCGTTCAGCACGACCCGGCCCTCCTCGGGACGCTCCGCGTTGAAGCGCAGCTCCGGGGCCGTGATGCGGCGCAGCGACAGCTCCTCGTGAGGGCTCAGCACGAACCGGGCGCGGTTCAGGTCGACCGCGTCGCCGAACCGGCCGTCGTCCAGCCGCACCCCGCCGCGGCATTCGAACGGCTGCAGCCGGGAGCCCCGCGCCGGTGTCCCGTCGGAGGTGATCCCGAACGGGGGAGTGGCGCCCAGGTTGCCCGTCGCGACGCTCACCCAGGCTCCCGTCATGTACAGCGTGCGCTCCACGCTCAGCTGCGGTGCGTTCAGTGCGCGCCGCTCGCCCGCCGCACGCAGCCGGCTGCCCCGCAGGCTGAGCGACACCCCGACCTTCGCGCCGCGCAGGCTGAACTCGCCGTACGTCTCGATCAGTTCGGCCTGTAAATCCTGCGCGACCGACATGCCATCGGCGGCGATGGCCCGTCCGCGGCGGTCCGGGCGCACATGGATCTGGTTGATCAGCAGGTCCGTGCCGATCTGCGCGTCGGTGAGCCGGATCCCGTGCTCCACCCGGCAGCGCGGCAGATGCAGATCGCCCTCCGTGCGCAGCCGGGCCGCCTCGATGCGCGGGATGGCGCAGCTGACCATGCGCACGGTGGTGAAGTGCGCCTCGGGCATCAGCAGTTCGTTCTCGAAACGGCAGCCGTTCAGCTCCACGTACGGGGAGATGCTGCCGCCCGCCAGCTTGAGCGTCCCGGTGATCTGCACGCCCCGCAGCTTCAGAGCGGCCACCCGGCCGGGCCTGGCGGAGGGCCCGCTCAGCAGCAGCCGGGCCACGATTGCCGCCCGTACGCTGCGCTCGGGGCCCCACGGGCGGGGGGAGAACGGGTCGTTCAGCAGGGGGTCGGTGTCGCTGAGGTCGTACGTGCTTCCGTTTCTGAAGGCGTTCCACATGTGCTGCTCGGTCGGGCTCAGTCCCTCCGGAGGCCCGTCGTCCAGCGGCTCGGTCACTGCCGCCCCTCCGATTCGTTGGCTCGTACAGCTGTTCTTCCCGCTGAGTGACGGCCTGAACGCTAGTGGTGATGGTCAACTGGAGATAACAGGGGTGGCGCTTTTGCGCCTATGAGAGGCGTTGGCCGGGAGACGGGTGGGGCTGTATCAGCCACTGATACGGATAACGGACGCCTGAGGCGGTCTGAGAGAATTGTTTCCGTGATCTCTCGAATCGATCTGCGCGGCGACGCCCTCCCCGAGGGTGGCGCCCTGCGCGACCTGCTGCCCCGTGCCGAGTTCGACGTGGAAGCCGCCCTGGAGAAGGTGCGGCCGATCTGCGAGGACGTGCATCATCGTGGCGACGCGGCGCTGATCGAGTACGCGGAGAAGTTCGACGGTGTGTCCCTGGACCAGGTCCGGGTCCCGGTCACCGCCATCACCCGGGCGCTGTCGGACCTCGACGAGGACGTCAGGGCCGCCCTGGAGGAGTCGATCCGGCGGGCCAGGATCGTGCACCGCGCCCAGCGCCGCAAGGACCACACCACACAGGTCGTGCCCGGCGGCACGGTCACCGAGAAGTGGGTCCCGGTCGAGCGCGTCGGGCTGTACGCGCCCGGCGGCCGTTCCGTCTACCCCTCCTCCGTGATCATGAACGTGGTGCCGGCGCAGGAGGCCGGCGTCGAGTCCATCGCGCTGGCGTCCCCGGCGCAGAAGGAGTTCGGCGGGCTTCCGCATCCGACGATCCTCGCGGCCTGCGCCCTGCTCGGCATCGACGAGGTCTACGCCGCGGGCGGCGCCACCGCCGTCGCGATGTTCGCGTACGGCACCGCGTCGTGCGCCCCCGCCAACATGGTCACCGGCCCCGGCAACATCTGGGTCGCGGCCGCCAAGCGGTACTTCACCGGCCGCATCGGCATCGACGCCGAGGCCGGCCCCACCGAGATCGCCGTCCTCGCCGACTCCACCGCAGACCCGGTGCACGTCGCCGCCGACCTGATCAGCCAGGCCGAGCACGACCCGCTGGCCGCGGCCGTGCTCGTCACCGACTCGGAGGAACTGGCCGCTGCCGTCGAGCGCGAGCTGGTCCCGCAGGTCGCCGCAACCAAGCACGTCGTGGACCGGATCAAGCCCGCCCTGAGCGGCCGCCAGTCGGCGATCGTCCTCGTGTCGGACCTCGCCGACGGTCTCAAGGTCGTCGACGCCTACGGTGCCGAGCACCTGGAGATCCAGACCGTCGACGCCGCCCAGGTCGCCGACCGCGTGCGCAACGCCGGCGCGATCTTCGTCGGCCCCTGGGCGCCCGTGTCCCTGGGCGACTACGCCGCCGGGTCCAACCACGTCCTGCCGACCGGCGGCTGCGCCTGCCACTCGTCCGGACTGTCCGTCCAGTCCTTCCTCCGCGGCATCCACGTCGTCGACTACACGCGCGACGCGCTCGCCGATGTCACCCACCACGTGGTCACGCTGGCGGAGGCGGAGGACCTGCCCGCGCACGGCGCGGCCATGAAGGCGCGGTTCGGCTGGAAGGTGCCGCAGCGGTGACCGGTATCGACGATCTCCCCATCCGCGACGAGCTGCGCGGCAAGTCGCCCTACGGCGCGCCCCAGCTCGATGTCGCCGTCCGGCTGAACACCAACGAGAACCCCTACCCGCTCCCCGAGCCGCTCGTCGAGCGCATCGCCGAACGGGTCCGCGACGCCGCCCGCACGCTCAACCGCTACCCCGACCGGGACGCGGTCGAGCTGCGCACCGAGCTGGCCCGCTACCTCACCCGCACGACGGGACACGAGGTCGCCTTCGAGAACGTCTGGGCGGCCAACGGCTCCAACGAGGTCATCCAGCAACTGCTGCAGACCTTCGCCGGCCCGGGCAGGACCGCCATCGGCTTCGAGCCGTCGTACTCCATGCACGGGCTGATCTCCCGCGGCACCGGCACCGCCTGGATCTCCGGCCCGCGCAAGGACGACTTCACCATCGACGTCGCCGCGGCCGCCGCCGCCGTCGCCGAGCACCGCCCCGACGTCGTCTTCATCACCTCGCCGAACAACCCCACCGGCACGGCCGTCGGCGCCGACACCGTCCTCGCCCTGTACGAGGCGGCGCAGGCGGCCGGGCCCTCGCTCGTCGTCGTCGACGAGGCGTACGTCGAATTCAGCCACGGCAGCTCCCTGCTGCCGCTGATCGACGGCCGGCCCAACCTGGTGATCTCCCGGACCATGTCCAAGGCCTTCGGTGCCGCCGGACTGCGTCTCGGCTACCTCGCCGCCCACCCGGCCGTCGTCGACGCCGTCCAGCTGGTGCGCCTGCCGTACCACCTGTCCGCCGTCACCCAGGCCACGGCGCTCGCCGCGCTGGAGCACACCGATACGCTGCTCGGGTACGTCGAGCAGCTGAAGACCGAGCGGGACCGCCTGGTCGCCGAGCTGCGCGCCATCGGCTACGAGGTCACCGAATCCGACGCCAACTTCGTGCAGTTCGGCCGGTTCGAGGACGCCCACGCGACGTGGCAGCAGATCCTCGACCGGGGCGTCCTGGTCCGTGACAACGGCGTACCGGGCCGACTGCGGGTCACCGCCGGCACGCCCGCAGAGAACGACGCGTTCCTCGATGCGGTACGCGCCATCAAGAAGGAGCAGAACTCATGAGCGGCCGCGTAGGACGGGTCGAGCGCACCACCAAGGAGACCTCCGTCGTCGTCGAGATCGACCTCGACGGCACGGGCCAGGTCGATGTCGCCACCGGCGTCGGCTTCTACGACCACATGCTCGACCAGCTCGGCCGTCACGGCATGTTCGATCTCTCCGTCAAGACCGACGGCGATCTGCACATCGACACGCACCACACCATCGAGGACACCGCGCTCGCGCTCGGCGCCGCCTTCAAGCAGGCGCTCGGCGACAAGGTCGGCATCTACCGCTTCGGGAACTGCACCGTGCCGCTGGACGAGTCCCTCGCCCAGGTCACCGTGGACCTCTCCGGCCGCCCGTACCTGGTGCACACCGAGCCGGAGAACATGGCGCCGATGATCGGCAGCTACGACACGACGATGACCCGGCACATCTTCGAGTCGTTCGTCGCCCAGGCGCAGATCGCGCTGCACATCCACGTCCCGTACGGGCGCAACGCCCACCACATCGTGGAATGCCAGTTCAAGGCCCTCGCCCGCGCACTGCGCTACGCCTCCGAGCGCGACCCGCGCGCCGCCGGAATCCTTCCGTCCACGAAGGGCGCTCTCTAAGCCATGACCGGCCTCTCCACCATTCTCATCGTCGTCGGGCTCTTCCTCGCAGGCGGTGTGTACTCCTTCTCCAAGCAGAAGCTGCCCAAGGGCCCGATCGTCCTGCTCTCCCTCGCCTCGGCGATGTGCCTGGTCGCCGGAGTCCTGCGGATCCAGGGGATCTGGACATGAGCACTCGGAAGAACGTCGTCGTCTTCGACTACGGCTTCGGAAACGTCCGCTCGGCCGAGCGCGCACTCGCCCGCGTCGGCGCCGACGTCGAGATCACCCGGGACTACGACACGGCCATGAACGCCGACGGGCTCCTCGTCCCCGGCGTCGGCGCCTTCTCCGCCTGCATGGACGGGCTCAAGAAGGCCCGCGGCGAGTGGACCGTCGACCGCAGGCTCTCGGGCGGCCGCCCCGTCATGGGTATCTGCGTCGGCATGCAGATCCTCTTCGCCCGGGGCATCGAGCACGGCGTCGAGACCGAAGGCCTCGACGAGTGGCCCGGCACCGTCGGCCCGCTCAAGGCCCCGATCGTCCCCCACATGGGGTGGAACACCGTCGACGCGCCTGCCGCCAGTGAACTGTTCGCCGGCGTCGACACCGATGCCCGCTTCTACTTCGTGCACTCCTACGCGGTGCACGAGTGGACCCTCGACGTCACCAACCCGGCCATGCGCGCACCCCAGGTCACCTGGGCCACGCATGGTGAGCCCTTCGTCGCTGCCGTCGAGAACGGGGCACTGTGGGCCACCCAGTTCCACCCCGAGAAGTCCGGCGACGCCGGAGCACAGCTGCTGACCAACTGGATCGAGACGCTCTGATGCCGAAGCTTGAACTCCTCCCCGCCGTCGACGTCCGCGACGGCCAGGCAGTCCGCCTCGTCCACGGCGAGTCCGGTACGGAGACCTCCTACGGCTCCCCGCTGGAGGCCGCCCTCACCTGGCAGCGTTCCGGCGCCGAGTGGCTGCACCTGGTCGACCTCGACGCCGCCTTCGGCACCGGCGACAACCGCGCCCTGATCGCCGAGGTCGCCGAAGCCATGGACATCAAGGTCGAGCTGTCCGGCGGCATCCGCGACGACGCCTCCCTCGAGGCCGCCCTCGCAACCGGCTGCCGCCGCGTCAACCTGGGCACGGCCGCGTTGGAGACCCCCGAGTGGGTCGCCAAGGTCATCGCCGAGCACGGCGACAAGATCGCCGTCGGCCTCGATGTCCGAGGCACCACCCTGCGCGGCCGCGGCTGGACCCGCGACGGCGGCGACCTCTACGAGACGCTGGCCCGCCTCGATGCGGAGGGCTGCGCCCGCTACGTCGTCACCGACATCGCCAAGGACGGCACGCTGCAGGGCCCCAATCTGGAGCTGCTGAAGAACGTCTGTGCCGCGACCGACCGGCCCGTCGTCGCCTCCGGCGGCGTCTCCTCGCTGGACGACCTGCGCGCGCTCGCGTCCCTGGTGCCGGAGGGCGTCGAGGGCGCGATCGTCGGCAAGGCGCTGTACGCGAAGGCGTTCACGCTGGAAGAAGCACTCGCGGCGGTGGCCGCATGACCGCATCCGTCCGCAGGGTCGGCTCGGACGGCCCGTGGGAGGAGTCCATCGGCTACTCCCGCGCCGTCCAGCTGCCGAACGGACTGGTGCTGGTCTCCGGCTGCACCTCCGTCGTCGGCGGCGAGATCTCCGCGGGCGGCCCGTACGAGCAGGCGATCACCGCGTTCGGGGTCGCTCTCGACGCGTTGAAGCAGCTCGGGCTCGGGGCCCAGGACGTGGTGCGTACCCGTATGTACCTCACCCACGCCCGGGACGTGGAGGAGATCGGCCGCGCCCACAAGGAACTGTTCGGCGAGGTCCGGCCGGCCGCGTCGATGATCATCGTGTCCGGTTTCGTCGACCCCTCGCTGGTCGTCGAGGTCGAGGTCGAGGCGTACCGGCCGGACGCCACCGACGGAGGTGCCGCATGACCCTCGCGGTGCGAGTGATCCCCTGCCTGGACGTCGACGCCGGACGGGTCGTCAAGGGCGTCAACTTCCAGAACCTGCGCGACGCGGGCGACCCCGTCGAGATGGCCAGAATCTACGACGCCGAAGGCGCCGACGAGCTGACCTTCCTCGACATCACCGCCTCCTCCGGCAACCGGGAGACGACCTACGACGTGGTGCGCCGCACCGCCGAGCAGGTCTTCATCCCGCTCACCGTCGGCGGCGGGGTGCGCAGCGCCGACGACGTCGACAAGCTGCTGCGCGCCGGAGCCGACAAGGTCGGCGTCAACACGGCCGCCATCGCCCGGCCCGAGCTGATCCGCGAGATCGCCGAGCGGTTCGGCCGCCAGGTGCTGGTGCTCTCCGTGGACGCCCGCCGCACGGCCGAGGGCTCGTTCGAGGTCACCACGCACGGCGGCCGCAAGGGCACCGGCATCGATGCCGTCGAGTGGGCGCACCGCGCCGCCGAGCTCGGCGCCGGCGAGATCCTGCTCAACTCCATGGACGCCGACGGCACCAAGGACGGCTACGACACGCAGATGATCGCCGCCGTGCGCAAGCACGTGACGATCCCGGTGATCGCCTCCGGCGGCGCCGGAAGGCTCGCGGACTTCGCGCCGGCCGTCGAAGCCGGCGCCGACGCGGTGCTCGCCGCCTCCGTGTTCCACTTCGGAGACCTGCGGATCCCGCAGGTCAAGGACGCACTGCGGGAAGCGGGCCACCCGGTCCGCTGACGCCCGCCCGGGCCGGTCGTGCCGCGACCGGCCCGGGCGTCGTGGACTCTCCTGCTCGCCGGCGGACCGTGATGCCCCGAGAGCGGCGACCCCTTGGGAGCCCCGGCGCGGTAATACATTCTGCGGCGGTCGGGAGTGTCCGGCACGCGTTCCGGGCGCCGCGCCGCGAGCCGGGCCGTCGGCCGGTGGCCTTGGTGTGCACCTGCGTGGTCGTCATCGGGCTCGGAGCGTCGGCGCTGGTGGGCGCCGAACGCCTGCGCGCCTCCGCCCCGCTCGGCAACACGGCCCTCCCGTTGATCGCCCCGGCCCTGGGCCCTGGCAACGGCGCCGACAGCGGTCCCGACGCCCCGGCCCTGGACCCTGGCAACGGCGCCGACAGCGGTCCCGACGCCCCCTCCCGACGCCCCATGGGCCGGGAGGCGCTGAGAAGACGGCAGCCGATCAGCACGGACCGTCGGCCGTACGCCGGGGAGGTACGGCCGGCTGCCGGAATGCCGACCTGCACACGCGTGTACGGTTTCCCGGTCCCGCCCCGAAAGGACCCCAGCCCGCATGCCCGCCGTGGACGACCCCGCGCACACCCCTGTGGCCCCCGCCGCCGAGAGGCCCGCCCACCGCGACGGCAATGTGCTGCGCTGGCTGGGCGCGTACACCTCGTCGACCGTCGGCGACACCGTCTACTACCTGGCCCTGTCCTGGGCGGCCACCCGCGGCGGCAGCGCCGCCGAGGCGGGCGCGGTCATGGCGGTGAGCGCCGTACCACGGGCCCTGCTGATGCTCGGCGGGGGAGTCCTCGCCGACCGGCTCGGACCCCGCCGGGTCGTCATCACGAGCGACGCCGTCCGCAGTGCGATCGTGCTCGGTGTGGCCGCGCTCCTCCTGGTCACCGCCCCCGACCTGTGGCTGCTCGCCGCGGTCGCGGTGGTTTTCGGCATCCTCGACGCCGTGTTCCTGCCCGCGGTCGGCGCGCTCCCGCCCCTGCTGGCGGCGCCCGGACAGCTCGCCCGGATCCAGGGCATGCGGGGACTCGCCGGACGCGCCGCCGCGGTGGTTGGCGCCCCGCTCGGTGGCATCGCCGTCGGCTTCGGCGGCCCGGCGGCGGCGTTCGGTCTCGCGGGGATGCTGTTCGCCCTCTCGCTGCCGCTGCTTCTCGCCCTGCGCATCCCGCCGGTGCTCACCGTCGCCGACGCCGGTACCGAGCAGCCCCGGACCGGCGTCCTGCGGGACCTGGCCGACGGCCTGCGCCACGTGCGCCGCCACCGCGTCCTCGCCCCGCTGCTCGTCGTCATCGCCCTCAGCGACCTCGGCTTCGTCGGCCCGCTGGGCGTGGGACTCGCCCTGCTCGCCGACGCCCGGGGCTGGGGCGCCTCGGGCATGGGCTGGGTCCTCGCCGGTTTCGGCGCCGGCTCGGGTGCCGCTTCGCTGCTGCTCGCCGTACGGGGCCGGGTGCCGCGCGCCGGGTTGGTCATGGGGCTCGCCCTGGTCACGGGCTCGGCGGCGATCGCCGCGCTGGCCCTCTTCCCCGGTGTCGCCACCGCGGTCGGCATCGCCGTGGCCATCGGCCTGCTGACCGGCGTGAGCGGATCGCTGTGCAGCGCCCTGCTGCAGACCCAGTCCGACCCCGCCCACATCGGCCGCGTCACCTCCCTCGCGGGCTTCCTCAGCCTCGGCCTCGCGCCGCTCAGCTTCCCGCTCACCGGCGCGGCGGTGGGCGCATGGGGAACGACCCCTGTGTTCGCGGTCAGCGCGCTGGTCTGCGCCGCGGGAGCTCTGTACGGGCTGTCGTCGCAGAGCCTGCGCCGGGTGGAACTCCCGCACTGAGCGGGCCGGCCGGGGGTGGATGACGACGCCCCCGTCCACCGCGCCGGGTTGTCGGTGCCGCACGTTACGGTGACCCGCACGACGGGCGCCGATCACGAGGGGATGATGCGCGGTGGGCGGTGCGCCCCGCAGGATCACGGCCGAGGAACGACGTGCCCGTATCGGTGTCCGCCATCTCCTGGCGCCCGCTGCCCGCGCGGCGCGGGCCGAGGACGTCGCGGAGGCGCTCGTCGCGCTGCACGCCACGGACCCGGCCACCGTTCATCTCGCCGCCGCGGCCAGGATGCGCACCCCCGACGTCGCCGACGTCGAACGCGCCCTCTACGACGACCGCACCCTGGAGCGAATGCTCTGCATGCGGCGCACGATGTTCGTCGTCCCTGCCGCTCTCGCCCCCGTCGTGGAGGCGTCCACGGCCCGCGCCATCGCCGCCAAGGAGCGCACGCAGTGCGCCAAGTACCTCCTGGAAGGCGTCGGCTGGGACGCCGAGCGGCACGAGCAGGTCGACACGGCCGTCCTCGAAGCAGTCGCCCGCCGCGGCGCCGCGACCGCCGCCGAGCTCGGCACCGACGTACCCGAACTGCGCAGCCAGGTCGTGGTTGCACCCGGCAAGCCGTACGAGAGCCGCCAGGCCGTCTCCTCACGCGTCATCCGGGTGCTCGCCGCCGAAGGCCGCATCCGGCGCGGCCGCCCGGTCGGCACGTTCTCGTCCAGCCGGTTCCGCTGGACCCTGCCCGCCGCGGCGCAGGCCGCGTCCGGCATCGGCGTCGCGGAGGCCAAGGCCGAGCTGGTGCGCCGCTACCTCGCCGCGTTCGGTCCGGCCACCGTCGAGGACGTCAGGTGGTGGACGGGCTGGACCCTCACCGACACCCGGCGGGCGATCGCCGCCGTCGGCGCCGAAGAGGTACGCATCGACGAGGGGACCGGGCTCGTCCTGCCCACAGACGTCGGACCCGTCCGGGCCCCCGAGCCATGGGCCGCCCTGCTGCCCGCGCTCGACCCCACCGCGATGGGACGGCGGCAGCGCGACAGCTTTCTCGACCCCGAGCACGTCCTGGCCCTCTTCGACCGCAACGGCAACATCGGCCCCACCATCTGGTGGAACGGCCGCATCATCGGCGGCTGGGCCCAGGACCGAACCGGGCACATCCACCACCGGCTGCTCACCGACGCGGGCAGCGAAGCCCGCGCCGCCGTGGAACGCGAGGCCCGGCGGCTCGCCGCCTGGCTCGGCGACATCCGACTCACCCCCAGCTTCCGCACCCCGCTGGAACGCGAACTGGCCGGGACCGGGACCGCTACACGCCCAGCTTGACCTCGCGCAGCCGCGCGATCGCGTCCTTGTCGCCCTCCAGGTCGACCCGGGCCACCTCCTGGCGTCCGAACGCGAACAGCGTCAGCTCGCCCGGCTCGCCGGTCACCGTCACCACCGGTGCCCCGCGGTGTGCCACCGCCGTCTGCCCGTCCGGCCTGCGCAGCACCAGACCCACCGGTGACCTGCGGCCCAGCAGCCTGGCGCCCTTCTCCAGACGCGACCACAGGACGTTCTCGAACACCGGGTCCAGATCGCGCGGCGCCCAGTCGGGCTGCGCCCGCCGCACGTCCTCCGCGTGCACGAAGAACTCGATCGTGTTCGCGGCCTCGTCGATCTGCTTGATCCCGTACGGGGACAGCCTCGGCGGGCCCGTACGGATCAGCTGGATCAGCTCGTCGTACGGCTTCGCGGCGAACTCGGCCTGGATCCGTTCCGCCCGGTCCTTCAGGGCCTTCAGCAGTATTCCGCCCGCCGCGTCCGGCCGGCGCTCGCGCATCACCACGTGCGCGGCGAGATCCTGTGCCTGCCACCCTTCGCACAGGGTCCGGGCATCGGGTCCCGCCGCCTCCAACAGGTCGGCGAAAAGGAGTCGTTCACGCTTCGCATGGGTCGACATGTCCGCCAGCGTACGGCGACCGCACCGGGTCCGCCCAGTGGACGCGACGTCCGCCGCCCCCGGTCGGCACGGCACAATGGGCGCATGACCAGCAGTGTCCCCGCCAGCGCCCTCGACCCCGCCGTCGCCGCCCGCCTCAAGCGGGGCCCCGATGGACTGTTTCCCGCCATCGCCCAGCAGTACGACACCGGTGAGGTGCTGATGCTCGGCTGGATGGACGACGAGGCGCTGCACCGCACCCTGACCACCGGCCGCTGCACCTACTGGTCCCGCAGCCGCCAGGAGTACTGGGTCAAGGGCGACACCTCCGGCCATGTGCAGCACGTGAGGTCCGTCGCCCTCGACTGCGACGCCGACACCGTCCTCGTGAAGGTCGACCAGGTCGGCGCCGCCTGCCACACGGGCGCCCGTACCTGTTTCGACGCCGACGTGCTCCTCGACAAGTAGGGTCTGCCGCCATGGATCTCGAGACGTTCCGCAAGCTGGCCGCCGACCGCCGCGTCATCCCCGTCAGCCGCCGTCTGCTCGCGGACGGCGACACGCCCGTCGGCCTCTACCGCAAGCTCGCCGCGGAACGCCCCGGCACGTTCCTGCTGGAGTCCGCCGAGAACGGCAGGTCCTGGTCGCGGTACTCCTTCATCGGTGTCCGGTCCGACTCCACGCTGACCGTCCGGGACGGGCAGGCCCACTGGCTCGGCACCCCGCCCGTCGGCCTTCCGGCCGGCGGCGATCCCCTGCACGCCCTGCGCGAGACCGTCGAGACCCTGCACACTCCCCGTGACCTCGCCTCCGGAATGCCGCCCTTCACGGGCGGCATGGTCGGCTACCTCGGCTACGACATCGTCCGGCGGCTGGAGAAGATCGGCCCGGGCGAACGGGACGATCTGCAGCTGCCCGAGCTGACGATGCTGCTCACCTCGGACCTCGCCGTACTCGACCACTGGGACGGCACCGTCCTGCTGATCGCCAACGCGATCAACCACAACTGCCTCGACACCGGCGTCGACGAGGCGTACGCGGACGCCGTCGCCCGCCTCGACGCGATGGAGAAGGACCTCTCCCGCCCGGTCGCCTCCGTTCCCGCCGCGCTGCCGCCGTCCGAACTGCCGGAGTTCTCCGCCCTGTGGGGCGGCAAGGATTACCAGGACGCCGTCGAGGACATCAAGGAACGCATCCGCGCCGGCGAGGCCTTCCAGGTCGTGCCCTCGCAGCGGTTCGAGACGCCGTGCGCCGCGAGCGCACTGGACGTCTACCGGGTGCTGCGCGCCACCAACCCCTCGCCGTACATGTACCTCTTCCGCTTCGACGGCTTCGACGTCGTGGGCTCGAGCCCCGAGGCGCTGGTCAAGGTCGAGGACGGGAACGCCATGGTCCACCCCATCGCCGGCACCCGCCCGCGCGGCGCCGGCCCGCAGGAGGACCACGACCTCGCCGAGGAACTGCTGGCCGATCCCAAGGAGCGTGCCGAGCACCTGATGCTCGTCGATCTCGGCCGCAACGACCTGGGCCGCGTCTGCGCGCCCGGCAGCGTCGAGGTCGTCGACTTCATGTCGATCGAGCGCTACTCCCACGTCATGCACATCGTCTCCACCGTGACCGGCAAGGTCGCCGAGGGCCGCACCGCCTTCGACGTCCTCACCGCCTGCTTCCCCGCGGGCACCCTGTCCGGAGCGCCCAAGCCCCGCGCGATGCAGATCATCGACGAGCTCGAACCCTCGCGGCGCGGCCTGTACGGCGGCGCCGTCGGATATCTGGACTTCGCCGGGGACTCCGACACCGCCATCGCCATCCGTACCGCCGTGCTTCGTGGCGGGACCGCGTATGTGCAGGCCGGAGCCGGTGTCGTCGCCGACTCCGACCCGGTCGCCGAGGACACCGAATGCCGCAACAAGGCGGCCGCGGTGCTGCGCGCCGTGCACACGGCCAACCGCCTGAACGGCTCCGGGAGCCGTAAGGGATAGTGGAGGCCGTGAGTGCCGTACCCGTACCCCAGCCCCGCGCCGCCGCCGAGCCGGCCGCCCGGAGCAGCCGCCGCAGCGTTGCCGCGGCCCTGTTCCTCGGTGCCGTCGGAGCGACGGTCGTCCTGCTCGCCGCCGGCCAGATCTGGGCGGAGGGCACCGCGTCCGTCGGCGGCGGCACAGTCGCGCTGGACGCCGAGGGCGGAGACGTCACCGGCGTGCCCACCGCCCTCGCGATCGTCGGCCTCGCCGCACTGGTCGCAGTTTTCGCGGTGCGCAGCGGCGGCCGGCTCCTCGTCTCCGCACTCCTCGCCCTCAGCGGCGCGGGTGCGACCACGGCCGCGCTGCTCGGCGCCTCCGACAGCGGCGCGCTGGACGAGAAGGCCGCCAGGACCACCGGCGACGCCGCCGCCACGGTCGAGGCACTCACCCACACGGCATGGCCCTACGCGACCGCGGCCGGTGGGCTGCTGATCCTGCTGGCCGGGCTGCTGGCCCTGCGGTACGGCAGCCAGTGGCCGACCATGTCGGGCCGCTACGAGCGCGACGGCACGCCCCGCAACCGCAAGGCCCCGGCACCCGTGGACCCCGACCGGCCCGAGGACCTGTGGAAGGCTCTCGACCGCGGCGAGGACCCGACGCGCGAAGGGTGACCCCAGCTCACCGCACGCGTTGGCGTACGGGACAATGACAGCGAGCGTTCGCTCAGCACGAGCACCGGCTCACGACGACAGCGCACCAGTTACACAAGGAGCAAACCAATGGCGGGCAGCAGCCACGGACACACCCCGGCCGCCTGGACCGGTTCCACCATCGCTTTCATCGGCTTCTGCGTCGCAGGCGTCTTCATGGTCGCGGACAGCCCGGCCGGTTTCTGGGCCGGTTCGGCACTGATCGTGCTCGGCGCGGTGGTCGGCGGCGCCATGAAGATGGCCGGCCTCGGTACGCCGAAGGAGCCGGAGTCCGTGGTGGAGGCGCGCAACCGCGCCGCCGCGCAGGAAGGTGTCGCCGCGTGACGCGGTGACCTCCAGAGGTGACGGACGGCGCAGTCCCGGCGGGGCCGGGGCTGCGCCGTCCGCGTGTACCGGGGACAATCACGGGGTGACCGCGACCCCGACCCCCTCCGACCCGGCCCCGGCTGCTGCCGCGGACTCCGCGTCGGCACCCGACCGGACCCCTCTGCTTCCCGGACCCGACATCCCCCCGGCCGCCGGTGCCGGGCCGGTGCAGGTACCGGGCCAGTGGGCGGCGGGGCCGGGGGACTCCCCGGCAGGACCCGGCGACGCGTCGCTCGGCCGCCGGGTCGCGATGCCGCTGGCCGCCATCGGCTCCGTCGCCGCCGCCTTCGCCTACGTCGGCACCGTCGACCCCAACGAGCCCGGCCACTACCCCGTGTGTCCGCTGCTCAGCCTCACCGGCCTGTACTGCCCCGGCTGCGGCGGGCTGCGCAGCGCTCACGCCTTCATCCATGGCGATCTGGCCGCCGCCTTCGGGGCCAACGCCGCCGCCGTCGTCGGTTACGTAGTGTTCGCCGTCGTGTGGACGGTGTGGCTGATTCGCGCCGTACAGGGCAGGCAGTTCCGCATCGGCCTCAGCCCCGCCTGGTGGTGGGCCGTCGGCAGCGTTCTGGTGATCTTCAGCGTGGTGCGGAACCTGCCGTTCGGCTCGGCGCTCGCCCCATGAAAGTCCCAGCTGGTGGGACAGGAACCCACCGGATGTGAGCCCTCGGCCCTCCTGCGGATACCATCGAGTTGGCTGAACCTGAACCTTTGTCACCGTCCCGGAAGGGGGCCGCTCGCGTGAGTGTGCTCGACGAGATCATCGAAGGTGTGCGCGCCGACCTGGCAGAGCGGCAGGCGCGTGTCAGCCTCGACGAGCTCAAGGAGCGCGCCGCCAAGGCTCCTGCGGCCAAGGACGGCGTCGCCGCACTGCGCGGTGAGGGCGTCAAGGTGATCTGCGAGGTCAAGCGCTCCAGCCCGTCGAAGGGCGCGCTCGCCGCGATCGCCGACCCGGCGGCGCTCGCCGCTGACTACGAGGCGGGCGGCGCGGCCATCATCTCCGTGCTCACCGAGCAGCGCCGCTTCGGCGGATCGCTCGCCGACCTGGAGGCGGTGCGCGCCAAGGTCGACATCCCGGTGCTGCGCAAGGACTTCATCGTCACCTCGTACCAGCTGTGGGAGGCCCGGGCGTACGGCGCCGACGTCGTGCTGCTGATCGTGGCCGCGCTGGAGCAGGAGGCCCTGGTCTCGCTGATCGAACGTGCCGAGTCCATCGGGCTCACCCCGCTGGTCGAGGTCCACGACGAGGACGAGGTCGAGCGTGCCGTCGACGCCGGGGCGAAGATCATCGGCGTGAACGCCCGTGACCTGAAGACCCTCAAGGTCGACCGCTCCACCTTCGAGCGGGTCGCCCCCGAGATCCCGGCGCACATCGTCAAGATCGCCGAGTCGGGCGTGCGCGGCCCCCACGACCTGATCGCCTATGCCAACGCGGGCGCGGACGCCGTGCTCGTCGGCGAGTCCCTGGTGACCGGCCGCGACCCGAAGTCGGCCGTCGCCGACCTGGTCGCCGCGGGTGCCCACCCGGCGCTGCGCCACGGGCGGAGCTGACCCTGCCATGACCACCGCCCGCCGCCGCTCCGGACCGCCCCCGGGTTCCTGCCTGGGGCGTGCCGTCGTGGCGCGCCCGGCAGCCGCCGCGGGCGACCCGTACGCACGGCTCGCCCGCGGTTGCCGTCCGCGGGGCTGCCGCGCGCCGGCGCGGCGGGTGCACGGGCGGCGCGTGCGGTACGTCATAGGCGACGAGCCGGGCCAGGTCAACGGGATGCGATGGCGCGGCGCGCCTGCGCGCGTCGGCCGCTAGGGCCTCTCGTTCGGATCTTGCCGGGCTCGCGTGCTCTGGTAGCACGCTCACTGATCCGGCCTGATCCGAACGAAAGACCCCAGGCCTTCTTCCAGCGGGTTGCTGTCCCCTGCCCGCCCCATTTCTCGACCGGGCTCCGCCCCGGCTCTCCGCGCGAGCGCGGTACGACGCCCGGGGTCTGCCCCGGTTCGGTATGGGGTTCCACCCACGGCCGCCGTGCCGTAGAGGGAGGGTGGGAGTGAGCAGACCCGCCGCAGGCGCCACCGCGTCCCGTACACCCGCCCCGACAAGGAGCTGCGTCGCCATGTCCAGCGACTACTTCATTCCCGACCCGGAGGGTCACGTCCCGAACGCCGAGGGCTACTTCGGTGCCTTCGGCGGCAAATTCATCCCCGAGGCACTCGTCGCCGCCGTCGACGAGGTCGCCGTCGAGTACGACAAGGCCAAGTCCGATCCCGCCTTCGCCGCCGAGCTCGGCGAGCTGATGGTCGACTACACCGGGCGCCCCAGCGCCCTCACCGAGGTGCCGCGGTTCGCCGCGCACGCAGGCGGAGCGCGGATCTTCCTCAAGCGCGAGGACCTGAACCACACCGGCTCACACAAGATCAACAACGTGCTGGGGCAGGCGCTGCTCACCCGGCGCATGGGCAAGACCCGGGTCATCGCCGAGACCGGCGCCGGCCAGCACGGCGTGGCCACCGCCACCGCCTGCGCCCTGTTCGGACTCGAATGCACCATCTACATGGGCGAGATCGACACCCAGCGCCAGGCGCTGAACGTGGCCCGGATGCGCATGCTCGGCGCCGAGGTCGTCGCCGTGAAGTCCGGCAGCCGCACCCTCAAGGACGCCATCAACGAGGCGTTCCGCGACTGGGTCGCCAACGTCGACCGCACCCACTACCTCTTCGGCACGGTCGCGGGCCCGCACCCCTTCCCCGCCATGGTGCGCGACTTCCACCGTGTCATCGGTGTCGAGGCCAGGCGACAGATCCTGGAGCGGGCGGGACGCCTCCCCGACGCGGCGGTCGCCTGTGTCGGCGGCGGATCGAACGCGATCGGCCTGTTCCACGCCTTCATCCCGGACGCCGACGTGCGCCTGATCGGCTGCGAGCCCGCCGGGCACGGTGTCGAGACCGGTGAGCACGCGGCGACGCTGACCGCGGGCGAGCCCGGCATCCTGCACGGCTCGCGTTCCTACGTCCTCCAGGACGACGAGGGGCAGATCACCGAGCCGTACTCCATCTCGGCCGGGCTCGACTACCCGGGCATCGGCCCCGAGCACTCGTACCTCAAGGACTCGGGCCGCGGCGAGTACCGTGCGGTCACCGACGACGACGCCATGCAGGCGCTGCGGCTGCTGTCCCGCACCGAGGGCATCATCCCGGCCATCGAGTCGGCGCACGCGCTGGCCGGTGCGCTGGAGGTGGGCCGCGAGCTGGGCAAGGACGGGCTGATCCTGGTCAACCTGTCCGGCCGCGGCGACAAGGACATGGACACGGCCGCCCGCTACTTCGGGCTGTACGAGACCGATGCCCAGGTCGAGGCCGACGCCTCCGCCGACAACGGTGCCGCCGAGATCCAGGGGGACGTGAAGTGAGCGGAAACATCGAGCTGCTGAACGACACACTCGCGGCGGCGAAGAACGAGAACAGGGCCGCGCTCATCGCGTACCTGCCCGCCGGGTTCCCGAGCGTCGACACCGGGATCGAGGCCGTCAAGGCCGCGTTCGACGGCGGCGCGGACGTGGTCGAGGTCGGACTCCCGCACAGCGACCCCGTTCTGGACGGACCGGTCATCCAGACCGCCGACGACATCGCCCTGCGCGGTGGCGTGCGGATCGCCGATGTGATGCGCACGGTCCGCGAGGCGCACACCGCCACCGGCAAGCCGGTGCTGGTGATGACGTACTGGAACCCGATCGACCGCTACGGCATCGAACGCTTCACCGCCGAACTCGCCGAGGCGGGCGGTGCCGGGTGCATCCTGCCGGACCTGCCGGTCGAGGAGTCCGGACCGTGGCGCGAGCACGCCGAGAAGCACGGTCTGGCCACCGTCTACGTCGTCGCACCGAGCAGCAAGGACGCCCGGCTGGCCACGATCACCGCGGCCGGCTCCGGTTTCGTCTACGCGGCGTCCCTGATGGGTGTCACCGGCACCCGTGAATCGGTCGGCGAGCAGGCCCAGGACCTGGTGCGCCGCACCCGCGCCACCACGGAGCTGCCGGTCTGCGTCGGTCTCGGCGTGTCCAACCCGGCGCAGGCGGCCGAGGTCGCTTCCTTCGCCGACGGCGTGATCGTCGGCTCCGCGTTCGTCAAGCGGATGCTCGACGCGCCGGACGACACCGCGGCCGTCGCCGCCGTACGGGAACTGGCGGGCGATCTCGCCAGGGGCGTGCGCGGGGACGCGTAGCTCATACGGGTGGAAGTCGGACCGGGGAGGCGTGCGCACGCCTCCCCGGTTCGTTTGCGGTTCGTGAGCGAGAACCAAGAACGCAGGCGGACCGCACGTGAGCGGCTCCAGCAGGAACGCGAACGCGACAAGGCGCGCGAGAGGCGACGGCGGACCATGATCGTGGCGGCAGCCGTGGTCGCCGTCCTCGGCCTGGCGGCCGTCGTCGGACTGGTCGCGGCCAACAGCGGCGACGACAAGGACGGATCCTCGCAGGCGGGACCGCTCCTCGCACCGAGCGGTGTGCAGGGCGAGGAACAGCTGGCGATCCCCGTCGGCGCGAGCGACGCCCCCTCCACCCTCACGGTGTGGGAGGACTTCCGCTGCCCGGCCTGCGCCGGCTTCGAGAACGCCATGCGTGACACGATCCACGAGCTGGAGCAGGCCGGAAAGATCAAGGTCGAGTACCACCTCGCCACGATCATCGACGGGAACATGGGCGGCACCGGCTCCCTGCGCGCCGCGAACGCCGCGGCCTGCGCCCAGGACGTCGGCAAGTTCGCCGAGTACCACGACGTGCTCTACATGAACCAGCCGCCGGAGCCGGACGACGCATTCGCCGACAACGGCAAGCTGATCGAACTCGCCGGCAAGGTGGACGGCCTGGACACGCCGGCCTTCCGCAGCTGTGTGAACGACGGCAAGCACGACAGCTGGGTGGAGAAGTCCAACACCGCCTTCCAGAACGGCGGTTTCCGCGGCACCCCGACAGTGCTGCTCAACGGGGATTCGATCTTCCCGACCAAGGGCGACGAGCAGCTCTCGGTGGCCAGTTTCAAGAAGTGGGTCGACGAGGCCAACAAGGGCAAGAAGCCCGGCACACAGCGTCCGACGCCGGCCGGCAGTCCGACGGCCTCCTGACGGCGGCCGGGCGCCGTCGGGGGCGCGGGGCGGGCGGCGCCGCCCCGAGCAGAGGGCCCTCGGGCCCTGCCCTCGTTACCCAGACGTTGCCGGGTGGGTTGCCGTACGTCCCACCCGGCAGGGTAGCGTCGGTGCTGCCATGGACATCGCCTACATTCCCAGCCCGTCGACCGGAGTGATCCACCTCGGACCGCTCCCGCTGCGCGGCTATGCCTTCTGCATCATCATCGGCGTCTTCGTCGCCGTCTGGTTCGGCAATCGGCGCTGGATCGCCCGTGGCGGCAAAGCCGGCACCGTGGCCGACATCGCCGTCTGGGCCGTGCCGTTCGGCCTCGTCGGCGGCCGGCTCTACCACGTGATCACCGACTACCAGCTGTACTTCAGCGAGGGTGAGAACTGGGTCGACGCGTTCAAGATCTGGGAGGGCGGCCTCGGTATCTGGGGCGCGATCGCGCTGGGCGCGGTCGGCGCCTGGATCGGCTGCCGCCGCCGGGGCATCCCGCTCCCGGCGTGGGCCGACGCCCTCGCGCCCGCGATCGCGTTCGCGCAGGCCATCGGCCGCTGGGGCAACTGGTTCAACCAGGAGCTGTACGGCAAGGAGACCGATCTGCCCTGGGCGCTCAAGATCACCGAGGGGGCGAACCGGGAGCCGGGCCTCTACCACCCGACCTTCCTCTACGAGTCCCTGTGGTGCATCGGCGTCGCGCTGCTCGTGATCTGGGCCGACCGCCGCTTCAAGCTGGGCCACGGCCGGGCGTTCGCGCTGTACGTCGCCGCGTACTGCGTGGGCCGCGGCTGGATCGAGTACATGCGGGTCGACGAGGCGCACCACGTGCTGGGCCTGCGGCTGAACGTGTGGACCTCGATCCTGGTCTTCGTGCTGGCCGTCGTGTACATGGTGGTCTCGGCCCGGCTGCGTCCGGGACGCGAGGAGATCGTGGAGCCCGCCGCGGTTGATCTGGCGAAGCCCAAGGCCGGTGGCGACACCGACAGCACGGAGGGTTCCGACGACACGGCTGTCGAGGACGCCGCCCCGAACGACAGCGGTGGCGATGGCGAGGACGCCGTGGACACGGATGCCAGGTCGGCCGGGAAGGGCTGACACCGCAGCACACGAAGACCGCCGGAGGCAGCAGCCTCCGGCGGTCTTCGCGTTGCGGCGCCCTTCCTACGGCTCCCAGTCCCGGGCAGCGAGGCCGAGCGTGCGCTGCGCCGCGGCGACCACCGCCGCGTCGACGAAGCGGCCGTCCGGAAGGGCCATCGCACCCTCGTCCGACGCGGCCGCCTTCACGATCTCCTCGGCCGCTTCGATCTCCTCCGGGGTCGGCCGGTACGCGCGTTCGATGACCGGCAGCTGACGGGGGTGGATGGCCGCCCGGCCGAGAAAGCCGATCGAACGGCCGTGGGCGCAGGACGCATGCAGCGCGTCCAGGTCGAGGATGTCGGGGAAGACGGACTGGGCCGGGGGCGCGAGCCCGGCCGCACGGGCGGCGACCACCGTGCGAGTGCGCGGCCAGTCCAGCCCCGTGTCGCCGCGCACTCCCAGGTCGGCACGCAGATCCGACTCGCCCAGCGCGATACCGCGCACAGCCTCGTGAGCGGTGGCGATGGCGTACGCGTGCTCGACCGCGAGCGCCGACTCCAGCAGCGCGTACAGCGGCACGTCGGGCGCCGCGGCCGCGGCCTGCTGAATGTCAGTGGCGTATGCGACCTTGGGGATACGCAGTGCCGTGAGACCCGGCAGTCCGACGAGGGTCTCGATGTCCTGGGGGGAGTTGATGCGGACATGGACCGGCAGGGGCAGGTGGGAGGCGAGCAGTTCGGCCGTGGCGGCGAGGGCGTATTCCTTGCGGCCCTGGGCGACCGCGTCCTCGAGGTCGACGATGACGACGTCGGGGCGCGCGGCGATGGCCTTGTGCACGACGTCGGGGCGGTCGCCGGGGGCGTAGAGCCAGGTCAGGGGGAAGGTCATAGCGCTCCTTCGGTGCGGAGTGCGGCGATGTCGGCGGGGGTCAGACCCAGTTCGGCCAGGACCTCCTCGGTGTCGGCGCCGTGCGGTCGGCCGGCCCAGCGGATGGCGCCGGGGGTCTCCGAGAGCCGGAAGAGGACGTTCTGCATACGCAGCGGCCCGAGTTCGGGATCGGGCACCTCGGTGATGGTGCCGAGCGCCTGGTACTGAGGATCGGCGAGGACGTCGCGGATGTCGTAGACGGGTGCGATCGCCGCCTCGGCCTTCTCGAAGGCGTCCAGGGCGTCGGTGCGGGTGTTCCGGGCGATCCAGCCGCCCACGGCCGCGTCGAGCACGTCGGCGTGCTCCGCCCGGCCGCTGCCGCTGGCGAACCAGGGCTCGTCGATCAGTTCGGGGCGGCCGACGAGATGCATGACGCGTTCGGCGACGGACTGGGCGGAGGTGGAGACGGCGAGCCAACTGCCGTCGGCGGTCCGGTAGATGTTGCGGGGCGCGTTGTTGCGGGAGCGGTTCCCGGTGCGCGGCTGGACGTAGCCGAGCTGGTCGTACCAGAGCGCCTGCGGGCCGAGCACGGCGAGCATGGGTTCGATGATCGCCATGTCGACGACCTGGCCGCGGCCGGTTGCGGTGCGGGCGGCGAGTGCGGTCATGACGGCATAGGCGGTCGCGAGGGCGGCGATCGAGTCGGCGAGCCCGAACGGCGGCAGGGTGGGCGGCCCCTCCGGTTCGCCGGTCGCGGCGGCGAATCCGCTCATCGCCTCCGCGAGCGTTCCGAAGCCGGGCCGGTGCGAGTAGGGGCCGAACTGCCCGAAGCCGGTGACCCGGGTGAGCACGAGACGGGGGTTGGCCGCGCTCAACTCCTCCCAGCCCAGGCCCCATTTCTCGAGGGTGCCGGGCCGGAAGTTCTCGATGACGACATCCGCGGTGCGCACGAGGCGCAGCAGTGTGGCGCGGCCGCCGGGGGTGGACAGATCGAGGGTGACAGTGCGCTTGTTGCGGCCGAGGACCTTCCACCAGAGGCCGACGCCGTCCTTGGCGGGTCCGTGGCCGCGGGAGGGGTCGGGACGGGTCGGATGCTCGACCTTGACGACCTCCGCACCGTAGTCGCCGAGCAGCGTCGCGCACAGCGGACCGGCGAAAAGGGTGGCGAGGTCGAGGACGCGCAGGCCGTCCAGCGGCGGGGCGGGCGGGGGCGGAGTACGGGGCGTGTCCGACGGGGTCATGAGGCGGCGTCGATCTCGGGGCGGTACGGCATGGAGGTGGAGGCTCCCGGGCGCTGGACGGACAGGGCGGCGGCCGTGGATGCCCAGGCCAGGGCCTGGGGGACCGGTCTCCCTTCGCCGAGCGCGACGGCGAGGGTGCCGACGAAGGTGTCGCCGGCCGCGGTGGTGTCCACGGCGGTGACCCGCGGCGCGGACACGGTCACGGGCTCGGCGCCGCGGGCCGCGTACAGACAGCCCGCGGAACCCAGGGTGATCACGACCTCGGGCACCTGGCGCAGCAGCGTCGTGGCGGCCTCGTGCGGATCGGCGACACCGGAGAGCGTGGCCGCCTCGTGCTCGTTGGGGACCAGCAGATCGGTGACGGAAAGGAGTTCGGGTGGCAGTGGCTGCGCGGGAGAGGGGGTGAGGACGGTGCGTACGGCATGCCGACGCGCGGCCTCCGCGCCGGCGAGCACGGCGCTGAGCGGGAGTTCGAGCTGGAGGAGGAGGGTGTCGGCGGTGGCGATCAGCGCTTCCTCGCCGGGCGCGAGACCGGTCACGGTGCCGTTGGCACCGGGGATGACGACGATGGAGTTGCCGCCGTCGTCGTCGACGACGATGTGCGCCGTGCCGGATGGTCCCTCGGCGGTGCGCAGAAGGTCGATGTCGACGCCGGACGCGTCGAGTGTGTGCCGCAGAACGGCGCCGAAGTCGTCGGAGCCGACCGCGCCGAGCATGGTGACGTCACCACCCGCACGGGCGGCGGCCACGGCCTGGTTGGCGCCCTTGCCGCCAGGGACCGTACGGAACTCCCGTCCCGTGACGGTCTCGCCGCGCTTCGGTGCGTGGGCGACAAAGGCTACGAGGTCCATGTTGGTGCTGCCGAGCACCACGATGCCGGTCATGGGCGGAGTGCCTCCTTAAGCGTGAGTCGGGCGAGGGTGTCGAAGCCGGTGCCGTCGAAACCGGCGACGGAGGTGCTGAGCCGGTTCTTCAGCGGGGCGGTCCAGCGGTCGGGCAGTGCGCCGGGGCGGCCGGCGAGCAGCCCGGCGAGGGAGCCGGCCGTCGCACCGTTGGAGTCGGTGTCCAGCCCGCCGGCGACGGCCCGGCAGACGGAGCCGGTGAAGTCGCCGTCGGCGTGGGTGAGCGCGGCGGCGAGCAGAGCGGCGTTGGGGACGGCGTGCACCCAGTGGTAGGAGCCGTACGCGGCGTGGACGCGGTCGACGGCACGGTCGAAGTCGGCCTCCGTGCGGGCCGCCTCGACGCCGAACCGGACGGCGCGGGCGAGGCGCGAACGGGGCGGGACCACGGTCAGGCCGACGGCGATCGCCTCGTGCACATCGGTGCTGCGGCCGGCCGCGGCGGCGATCGCGGCAGCGGTGAACATCGCGCTGTACACGCCGTTCGCGGTGTGCGTGAGCACCGCGTCGCGGTAGGCCTGCCCGGCTGCGGCGCCGGGGTCGCCGGGGTTGGTCCAGCCGTGCATGTCGGCGCGGATCGCGGCACCGATCCACTCACGGAACGGATTGCGGAAGGAGGCGGTGAGCGGTGGCTCGATGCCGGTCAGGAGGTTGCGGTACGCGACGCGCTCCGCGGTGAACGTGCGCCCCGCGGCCAGCTCGTCCAGCCACAGCGTGCCGAGCTGGACGGTGCTGAACGCCCGTCCGTGCCGCTGGAGGAGCAGGAGGGTGAGGAGGGGGTGGTTGAGATCGTCGTCCTCGGGCATGCCGTCGATGTTCTCGGCGAGGGATGTGCCGGCGCTGCGCCGGTTCCACGGATGGGCGGCGGCGAGTGAGGCGGGCAGTCCCTTGGCGGTGAACCACGTGCTGAGGGGCCAGTTGCCGGTGGCACGCCCGATGCCGCGGATGGCTTGCAGGGGAAGCTTCTCGACGGGTTTGCCGAGCAGACACCCCACGGCCCGGCCCAGCCAGGCGGCGTGCAGGGCGTCCTCGGTGGGTGCGCTTCGGGGAGGCGGGCCCGTGGCGCGGTCCGGGCACGGGTCCGGTGGGGTGCGCGGTGCGCTGCGTGGCACGGGTCCGACCGCGGGCAGCGGCCGGAAGGGACCGGCCCCGGGCCATGTTCCGGCGGTGGCCGGAGCGGCCGCTCGGTGGCGCCGGGTGGCCTGCTGCCCCCGCGCTGCCGGCCACTGCGGGCAGGAGGCGACCAACGAAGGCCAGTCCGTGGGCTCGTCGGCAGCCAACGGAGAGGGCAGAGCGGCCAGTTCGTCGAGCAGCTCCTCGGCGAGCCTCCGCAGAGCGGGGGCGGCCGGGTCCGCGGATGCCCCCGCCCGCTCCGGGGCGGGCCTGCCGCCCGCCGCCAGCCAGCGGTCGCGGACGGCGGCCGCATCGCGGCCGTCCTCCGCCGCCTGACGCAGCTCGTGGCCGATCAGATCCTCCGGCTGCACCCAGGTGAGGCGCAGCAGGCCGGTCATCGCGCGTCCGTGAGCTCGGCGAACGCCGCCTCGTGGGCGCGTCGGCGGGCCAGGTCCCGGGCGAAGATCTCCCGGGCCACCGACGTCAGTTCGTCGGCAGGCGCCCGAAGGTCGACACGGCTCGCCTCGGCGACCTGACGTGCCCACTCCTGCGGCACCCCCGACTCACCGTGCAGCGCACCGACGATCGCCCCGGCCATCGTCGCGATCGAGTCGCAGTCACGGCCGTAGTTGACGCAGGACAGGACGGTGCGGCGGAAGTCGCCGTCGCCGACGATCAGCATGCCGAGTGCGATCGGCAACTCCTCGATCGCGTGCAGGCGTGAGGGGCGACGTGCGCCGAGCGAGGGTGTGCGGTAGTCGGGGCCGACCGTGTCGAACGGCGCCACCGCCGCGCGCAGCGGGCCGAGCGCGGACTCGAAGTCCGAGTGGCGGGCGGCGGTTTCGGCGACCGCCTCGATCGCCGCCTGTGTGCCGTCCTTGGCCAGCGTGAGTGCCGCGTCCACGACGGTCGTCGGTGTGGCCTCCGGCAGGCACGCGGCCGCGACCGCCGCCGCGAAGACGCCCGCCGCCTCCCGTCCGTACGAGGACTGGTGGGCGCCCGCGATGTCCAGGGCCTCGTGGTAGGCGGCGGTCGGGTCGGCCGCGTTGACCAGGCCGACCGGTGCCATGTACATCGCCGCGCCGCAGTTGACGATGTTGCCGACGCCCGCCTCGCGCGGGTCGTTGTGCCCGTAGTGCAGCCTGTGGACGATCCACTTCTCGGCCAGGAAGACCCGGTGCAGCGGGAGTGTCTCCGCCTCCAGCTCGGGGATCCAGCGGGGCGTGGAGATCAGGTCGGGTACGAGGTGGTCGGCGACGGCGTAGGCGTCGAGGTGGTCGCGCACGGTGGTGTAGACACGGACCAGCGCGTGCGTCATCAGGGTGTCGTCGGTGATGTGGCCATGGCCCTTGTGGTACGGGGCGATGGGGCGCGCGGTGCGCCACTCGTCCCCGTTCCAGGGGCCGACGATGCCGTCGATCCGGCCACCGTGCCGTTCGACGATCTGCTCCGGGGTGTAGCCCTCGACGGGTCCGCCGAGTGCGTCGCCGACCGCGGCGCCGACGAGGCTGCCCGTGAACCTGTCGTCGAGCGTGGGGCCCGGGGGAGTGGGTCGTGCTGCCATCGTTGCGTGTGCCGTCGCAGTCGTCATGTCCGGATTGTCCACCTGGTGTGGTCGTTGACGGAGTACCTTCCGCCCGGATGCGGCCGTTACCCCTCGGCTGCCCTACAGCGTGTTCGCCGCGAGCAGCGCGGCGAGTTCCACGAGGTCCGTGCCGGCGAGATGGGGAAGAGCGCAGCCCGCAAGGGTGCGGCACGCGTCGCGCCACGTGGCGGGTACGGAGTCGCCACCGCCGAGGACCCCGGTCAGCGCGCCTGCCAGGGCCGGGGCCGAATCGGCGACCCGGGAGAGGCACGCCGCCGCGGGCACCGCCTCGGCGACCCGGCCGCGGGCGGCGACGGTGAGGGCGAGGGCGACGGGGACGGTCTCGGCGGCTGCGATGCCGTAGCTGTAGACGTGGTCGACGATCTGATGCTCCAGCAGGGGCACGAGCTCGAAGGCTCCGGTGGCGTCGCGGGCGAGCTTCACCGCGTGGCGGGCGTTGCGGCCGATCTCGGTGGAGTCGGGAAGCAGGCCCAGCGCGGCGTCGACGGTCTCGTCGACGGACGCGCCGCCGAGGGCAGCGGCGACGGCTGCCGCCATCGCGCGGGCGCCGTGCACTCCGTCGCCGTCCTGGGTGTAACGGGCGTCGAACTCGGCGAGTTCGGCCGCTGCGGCCGGGTCCCCGGGATGCATGACGGCGAGCACTGCGGCCCGTACGCAGGCGGCGTCGTCGAAGTAGTGCGGATTGTCGTGGCCGGTGGCGGGCGGCCGCAGCCCGGTGGCGAGATTGCCGAGCCCGGCGCGTACGGAGATCCGGGCACGCAGGGGCAGGATGGCGGACTCGACCTCGGGCGCGCGGTCGGCGGCCGCGGCGACCTGGCTGGCGAGGGAGTTCCAGGCGAGGTCGACGGCGGCACGGATCCGGCGGCCGGGTGTGAGCCCGCGGAAGTGGTCCCCGCAGGCGGTGAGTACGGTCCCGGCGGCGAACGCGGCCCACTCGGCGTCGTCGGACGGGCCGAGGCGGAGCGGCTCCGGAGGCTGGTTGAGGGCGACGGGGACGGGGAGCGTGGTGGTGGCGTTGTGCTCGGCGAAGGTGTCGAGCTCGCGGGTGAGCCGGCGGGTCCACTCCGGCATGCGGCTCGCGCGGTGCCGGGCGGCGGGCCAGCCGGCGGCGTCGCCGGCGGCGAGGCCGAGGAGCAGGCCCTCCAGGGGCCGGGCGCATGTCCCCGCGGGGGGCAGGCCGAGGTGGCCTCCCGAAACGGGCACGGCACCCGCTGCGCGCGGGGGCGTCATCGGGGGGTGTCCGTCAGGAGGGCCGCCACGTCCAGGACGTGGTGGCCGCGCATCGACGGGAGGCAGCTGCCGCGGACCGGGCCGATCGCCGCGGCCCATTCCTCGGGGATCGCCCCGGCGCCGGAGACCGCCCCCGCCAGCGCTCCCGCGACCGCCGCCGTCGTGTCGGCGTCGCGGCCCATGTTGACCGCCGTGAGCACCGAGCCGCAGAACTCGCCGCGCGCCGCGGCGAACGCGCCGAAGGCGAGGCCCACCGCCTCCGGTGCCAGGTCCGTCCACGGGTAGCCGCCGATGACCACCGTGGAGCGGATGCCGCGTTCCATGGACAGGACGTCCGGGTACGTGCGGCCCGCGGCCACCACCGCGCGACGCATCGAACGGGCGGTCCAGGAGTCCATCGGGACCACCGACAGCGCCGCGCCGATCACGCCCGCGGGCCCTGCGCCGCCCATCGCCGCGGCAACCCCGGCCGCCACCGCCCGGCCCCCGTGGATGCCCTCACCGTCGTGGCTGACGCTGCCGTCGATGGTCACGAGACGGGCCGCTTCCGCCGGCCGCCCGGCCGCGAAGACGCCGAAGGGTGCCGCCCGCATCGCCAGGCCGTCGCTCCAGGCGTGCCGGTGCTGGGCCGAGACCGGCGCCGCGAGGCCGCGGCGCAGGTTCTCCAGGGTGCCGCGCTCGCTGAAGCCCGCCCCGCGGAAGGGGCCTTCGTCCAGATCGGCGATCCATTCGTGCCATGCCGCCTCGACGTGGCCGACGGTCAGTTCCGAGCCGTGCCGGGCGAGCAGCAGGCCCGAGAAGATCGCGTACTCGGTGTCGTCCGTGCCTGCGGGGTCCTCGCTCACGAAGCCCTCGATGCGGCCCCAGCGGCGACGGATCTCCGAGGGCCGCATGTTTTCCGCGGGGGCGCCGAGCGCGTCGCCGACGGCGAGGCCGAGCAGTGCGCCCCGGGCGCGGTCGCGGAGGTCCGCGGGCCGGGGGCAGGAGGCGGGGCCGGACGCCGGTGCCGAGGACGCCGGGGCTGTGTACGACTCGGTCAGCAACTCCATGAGGGGCCCTTTCGCGCGCGCGAGCCTGCTCCGGCATGTGTGCCACGTGCCGCCGGGCACGAGTCAAAGAAACGTTTCTGTCACCCGACTTGCCGCATCTTCCACGCCAGGTAAGTAAAGCCTGCCTTGCTGGCGCGCCCCTTACATCGCGCGTATTTTCGTGGGTGTCGAGGGGGAGCGGAGCACGAAGGCCCGCTGCTGGAGAGGGGAGAGCTGTGTCCATCATCGAAACCGAGGCCACGCTTCACGAGGCGCACCGTGACAACCACACGCACCGTGACGTGAACGGTGGTTGGCTGCGCCCGGCCGTGTTCGGCGCGATGGACGGACTCGTCTCCAACCTGGCGCTGATGACCGGTGTCGCCGGCGGTGCCGTCTCGCAGCAGACGATCGTCATCACGGGTCTCGCCGGTCTTGCCGCGGGAGCCTTCTCGATGGCGGCCGGCGAGTACACCTCGGTCGCCTCCCAGCGCGAGCTGGTCCAGGCCGAACTGGACGTCGAGCGGCGGGAGTTGCGCAAGCATCCGGTCGACGAGATGGAGGAGCTGGCCGCGCTCTACGTCGCCCGTGGCGTGGAACCCCCGCTCGCCCGCGAAGTGGCGATGCAGCTGTCGAGGGACCCCGAGCAGGCGCTGGAGATCCACGCCCGCGAGGAACTGGGCATCGACCCCGACGACCTTCCGTCGCCCACCGTCGCCGCGATCTCGTCCTTCTCCTCGTTCGCGCTGGGTGCGCTGCTGCCGTTGCTGCCGTATCTGCTCGGCGCGAGCGCCCTGTGGCCCGCGGTGCTGCTCGCGCTCCTCGGGCTGTTCGCCTGCGGCGCGCTGGTGGCGCGGGTCACCGCTCGCGGCTGGTGGTTCAGCGGGCTGCGCCAGCTCGTCCTGGGCGGTGCGGCGGCCGCGGTCACGTATGGGCTCGGCATGCTCATCGGCGCCGCGGTCTGACGACATCGCCGGGCGCCCACACCATCGCACCGGTCCCGGTCAAGGGGTCGGTGCGATGGCTTTTTCGCGCTTCGTGCCCGACCCTGTGATGAACGTCCCCTCCGCGGACCCGAGCCGGAGTGAGACACTATGCACGGCACAACATAAGTAGCCGTTACTCGGCGGTTTCAATCCGGCAATCGCCGGGCATGAGCCGTAAACGCTGTGGGCAACGTGGCCTGCTCTGCGACGGTCCTCCGGATACCGATATGTCTGGTCTGTTCGGTTGTGACCCCACCTTCACCGCCTTCGGCGGTGTCCGCATGCTGGAATGACCTATCCGCTTTTCGAGAAGCACTCCATCATGTAACCTGCACGAAATTTCGCGGAGGGCCAACGTCGTCCCTCGGCACTGCTAGATGCCACGACGACGACGGGAGAGCCGATGCGTTCCGACGCCTGGTCGCCCATGGACGGTCGCCCCGCCCCCCAGGGGATGTACGACCCCCGTAACGAACACGACGCCTGCGGTGTCGGGTTCGTGGCCACCCTCACCGGTGTTGCCAGCCATGAGCTGGTCGAGCAGGCGCTGACCGTACTGCGGAACCTCGAGCACCGCGGCGCCACCGGCTCCGAGCCCGACTCCGGCGACGGTGCGGGCATCCTCATGCAGGTGCCCGACGCGTTCCTGCGCGAGGTCGCCGGATTCGAGCTTCCCGAGGCCGGCTCGTACGCCGTCGGCATCGCCTTCCTCCCGGCCGACGACCAGGAGGAGACCGCCGAGGCCGTCTCACAGATCGAGACGATCGCGGCCGAGGAGGGACTGAACGTCCTCGGCTGGCGCGAGGTCCCCGTCACCCCCGACCTCCTCGGCAACGGCGCCCGCGCCACCATGCCCGTCTTCCGTCAGCTCTTCGTCGCCGACGGCAGCAGTGAGGGCATCGCGCTGGACCGCAAGGCCTTCGTGCTGCGCAAGCGCTCCGAGCGCGAGGCCGGGGTGTACTTCCCCTCGCTCTCCGCCCGCACGATCGTCTACAAGGGCATGCTGACCACCGGCCAGCTGGAGCCCTTCTTCCCGGACCTGTCCGACCGGCGCTGCGCCACCGCCGTCGCGCTCGTCCACTCCCGGTTCTCCACGAACACCTTCCCGAGCTGGCCGCTGGCCCACCCGTACCGCTTTGTCGCGCACAACGGCGAGATCAACACGGTCAAGGGCAACCGCAACTGGATGCGCGCCCGTGAGTCGCAGCTCGCCTCCAAGCTCTTCAACTCCGGCGCCGGCAAGATCGACCGGATCTTCCCCGTCTGTACGCCCGACGCCTCCGACTCCGCGTCCTTCGACGAGGTCCTGGAGCTGCTCCACCTCGGCGGCCGCTCGCTGCCGCACGCGGTGCTGATGATGGTCCCCGAGGCGTGGGAGAACCACGACTCCATGGACCCGGCCCGGCGCGCCTTCTACCAGTACCACTCCACGATGATGGAGCCCTGGGACGGCCCGGCCTGTGTCACCTTCACCGACGGCACCCAGGTCGGCGCGGTCCTCGACCGCAACGGGCTGCGCCCCGGCCGCTACTGGGTCACCGACGACGGCCTCGTCGTCCTCTCCTCCGAGGTCGGCGTACTCGACATCGACCCCGCGAAGGTCGTCCGCAAGGGCCGCCTGCAGCCGGGCAGGATGTTCCTCGTCGACACCGCCGAGCACCGCATCATCGAGGACGACGAGATCAAGTCGGCCCTCGCCGCCGAGCAGCCCTACCAGGAGTGGCTGGAGACCGGTGAGATCGAGCTCGAGGACCTCCCCGAGCGCGAGCACATCGTCCACACCCACGCCTCGGTCACCCGCCGCCAGCAGACCTTCGGCTACACCGAGGAAGAGCTGCGCGTCATCCTCGCGCCGATGGCCCGCACCGCCGGCGAGCCGCTCGGCTCGATGGGCACCGACTCGCCGATCGCCGCGCTGTCCGAGCGCCCGCGGCTGCTCTTCGACTACTTCACCCAGCTGTTCGCGCAGGTCACCAACCCGCCGCTGGACGCCATCCGCGAGGAGCTCGTCACCTCGCTGCACTCCTCGCTCGGCCCTCAGGGCAACCTGCTGGAGCCGACGGCCGCGTCCTGCCGCAGCGTCACCCTGCCGTTCCCGGTGATCGACAACGACGAGCTGGCCAAGCTCATCCACATCAACGCCGACGGCGACATGCCGGGCATGAAGGCCGCCACCCTCGCCGGCCTGTACCGGGTCTCCGGCGGCGGCGACGCCCTGGCCGCCCGTATCGAGGAGATCTGCCACGAGGCCGACGCCGCCATAGAGAACGGCGCCCGGCTCATCGTCCTCTCCGACCGGCACTCGGACGCCGAGCACGCGCCGATCCCGTCGCTGCTGCTCACCTCCGCCGTGCACCACCACCTCATCCGCACCAAGCAGCGCACCCAGGTCGGCCTGCTGGTCGAGGCCGGCGACGTCCGCGAGGTGCACCACGTCGCGCTGCTCATCGGCTACGGCGCCGCCGCGGTCAACCCGTACCTGGCGATGGAGTCGGTCGAGGACCTGGTCCGCGCCGGCACCTTCATCGAGGGCCTCGAGCCCGAGAAGGCCATCCGCAACCTGATCTACGCGCTCGGCAAGGGCGTCCTCAAGGTCATGTCCAAGATGGGCATCTCCACCGTCGCCTCCTACCGCGGCGCGCAGGTCTTCGAGGCCGTCGGCCTGGACGACGCGTTCGTCGACAAGTACTTCAACGGCACCGCCACCAAGATCGGCGGCGCCGGCCTGGAGGTCGTCGCCAAGGAGGTCGCCGCCCGGCACGCCAAGGCGTACCCGGCCTCCGGCATCCCCTCCGCGCACCGCGCGCTGGACATCGGCGGCGAGTACCAGTGGCGCCGCGAGGGCGAGCCGCACCTGTTCGACCCGGAGACGGTCTTCCGCCTCCAGCACGCCACGCGCAACAAGCGGTACGACACCTTCAAGAAGTACACGGACCGGGTCAACGAGCAGTCCGAGCGCCTGATGACCCTCCGCGGCATGTTCGGCTTCACCTCCGACCGCGAGCCGATCTCCATCGACGAGGTCGAGCCGGTCTCCGAGATCGTCAAGCGCTTCTCCACCGGCGCCATGTCGTACGGCTCCATCTCCAAGGAGGCGCACGAGACCCTCGCCATCGCCATGAACCAGCTGGGCGGCAAGTCCAACACCGGTGAGGGCGGCGAGGACCCGGAGCGCCTGTACGACCCGCAGCGCCGCTCCTCCATCAAGCAGGTCGCCTCCGGCCGCTTCGGTGTGACCTCCGAGTACCTGGTCAACGCGGACGACATCCAGATCAAGATGGCGCAGGGCGCCAAGCCCGGCGAGGGCGGCCAGCTGCCCGGCCACAAGGTCTACCCGTGGGTAGCCAAGACCCGGCACTCCACCCCGGGTGTGGGTCTGATCTCCCCGCCGCCGCACCACGACATCTACTCCATCGAGGACCTGGCCCAGCTGATCCACGACCTCAAGAACGCCAACCCCGCGGCACGTATCCACGTGAAGCTGGTGTCGGAGGTCGGGGTCGGCACGGTCGCCGCAGGTGTCTCCAAGGCGCACGCGGACGTCGTCCTCATCTCCGGCCACGACGGCGGTACGGGCGCCTCCCCGCTGACCTCGCTGAAGCACGCGGGCGGCCCCTGGGAGCTCGGCCTCGCCGAAACCCAGCAGACCCTGCTGCTCAACGGACTGCGCGACCGCATCGTCGTGCAGACCGACGGCCAGCTGAAGACCGGCCGCGACGTCGTCATCGCCGCGCTGCTCGGCGCCGAGGAGTTCGGTTTCGCGACCGCGCCGCTCGTCGTCTCCGGCTGCGTCATGATGCGCGTCTGCCACCTGGACACCTGCCCGGTCGGCATCGCCACGCAGAACCCGGTGCTGCGCGAGCGGTTCTCCGGCAAGGCCGAGTTCGTCGTCAACTTCTTCGAGTTCATCGCCGAGGAGGTCCGCGAGCTCCTCGCCGAGCTGGGCTTCCGCAGCATCGAGGAGGCCGTCGGCCACGCCGAGCTGCTGGACACCGACCGGGCCATCGACCACTGGAAGGCACAGGGCCTCGACCTCGCCCCGCTCTTCCACGTGCCCGAGCTGCCCGACGGCGCGGTGCGCCACCAGCTCATCGAGCAGGACCACGGCCTGGAGAAGGCCCTCGACAAGGAGCTGATCGAGCTCGCCGCCGAGGCGCTGGGCGCGGCGACCGTCGAGGACGCCCGGCCGGTGCGTGCCCAGGTCGCGATCCGCAACATCAACCGCACCGTCGGCACCATGCTGGGCCACGAGGTGACGAAGAAGTTCGGCGGCGCGGGACTGCCCGACGACACCATCGACATCACCTTCACCGGCTCCGCCGGCCAGTCCTTCGGCGCCTTCGTGCCGCGCGGCATCACTCTCCGGCTGGAGGGCGACGCCAACGACTACGTCGGCAAGGGCCTCTCCGGCGGCCGCGTGATCGTCCGTCCGGACCGCGGCGCGGACCACCTCGCCGAGTACTCCACCATCGCGGGCAACACCATCGGCTACGGCGCGACCGGCGGCGAGATGTTCCTGCGGGGCCGCACCGGCGAGCGGTTCTGCGTCCGCAACTCGGGCGCCACGGTCGTCTCCGAAGGCGTGGGCGACCACGGCTGCGAGTACATGACCGGCGGCCACGCGGTCGTCCTCGGCGAGACGGGCCGCAACTTCGCGGCCGGTATGTCCGGCGGCGTCGCGTACGTCGTCGACCTCGACCGGGACAACGTCAACCCCGGGAACCTGGGGGCGATCGAGGCCCTGTCCGACGCCGACGAGCAGTGGCTGCACGATGTCGTGCGCCGTCACTTCGAGGAGACCGGCTCGACCGTCGCCGAGAAGCTGCTCGCCGACTGGTCCGTGAACGTGCAGCGGTTCAGCAAGATCATCCCGACCACGTACAAGGCAGTGCTCGCCGCCAAGGACGCCGCTGAGCTCGCCGGTCTCTCCGAGCAGGAGACCACCGAGAAGATGATGGAGGCGGCGACCAATGGCTGACCCCAAGGGCTTCCTGACCACCGGGCGCGAGGTCGCCGAGACCCGTCCCGCGGCCGAGCGCGTCAAGGACTGGAACGAGGTCTACGTTCCCGGTTCCCTGCTGCCGATCATCAGCAAGCAGGCCGGCCGCTGCATGGACTGCGGCATCCCGTTCTGCCACAACGGCTGTCCGCTCGGGAACCTCATCCCCGAGTGGAACGACTACGCCTACCGCGAGGACTGGTCCGCCGCGTCCGAGCGGCTGCACGCCACCAACAACTTCCCGGAGTTCACCGGGCGGCTGTGCCCGGCGCCCTGCGAGGCCGCGTGCGTGCTCGGCATCAACCAGCCGGCCGTCACCATCAAGAACGTCGAAGTCTCCATCATCGACAAGGCATGGGACTCCGGCGACGTGACCCCGCAGCCGCCGGAGCGCCTGTCCGGCAAGACGGTCGCGGTCATCGGCTCGGGCCCCGCGGGCCTGGCCGCCGCGCAGCAGCTCACCCGGGCCGGCCACACGGTCGCGGTGTACGAGCGCGCCGACCGCATCGGCGGGCTGCTGCGGTACGGCATCCCCGAGTTCAAGATGGAGAAGGTGCACATCAACCGGCGCATCGAGCAGATGCGCGCGGAGGGCACCAAGTTCCGTACCGAGGTCGAGATCGGCCGTGACCTCGACGCGACGAAGCTGCGCCGGCGCTACGACGCGGTCGTCATCGCGGCGGGTTCCACCGTCTCGCGTGACCTGCCGGCCCCCGGCCGCGAGCTGAACGGCATCCACTTCGCGATGGAGTACCTGCCGCTCGCCAACAAGGTGCAGGAGGGCGACTTCGTGGCGCCCCCCATCACCGCCGAGGGCAAGCATGTCGTCGTCATCGGCGGCGGCGACACCGGCGCGGACTGTGTCGGCACGGCCCACCGCCAGGGCGCGGCATCCGTCACGCAGCTGGAGATCATGCCGCGGCCGGGCGACGAGCGGAACGCCAACCAGCCCTGGCCGACCTTCCCGATGCTCTACAAGGTCACCTCGGCCCACGAGGAGGGCGGCGAGCGGGTCTACTCCGTCTCCACGACCCACTTCGAGGGCGACGAGGACGGGAACGTGCAGTTCCTGCACCTCGTCGAGGTGGAGTTCAAGGACGGCAAGCTGGAGCAGAAGCCGGGCACGGAGCGGAAGATTCCCGCTCAGCTGGTCACCCTGGCCATGGGCTTCACCGGCATCGACCGGTCCAACGGCCTGGTCGAGCAGTTCGGCCTCGAGCTCGACGACCGCGGCAACGTGGCGCGCGACGCGGACTTCGCGACGAACGTCGACGGTGTCTTCGTGGCCGGTGACGCGGGCCGCGGCCAGTCGTTGATCGTCTGGGCGATCGCCGAGGGCCGCTCGGCGGCACGCGGTGTCGACCGCTTCCTGACGGGCGCGAGCGCGCTGCCGGCCCCGATCCGCCCGACGGACCGTGCGCTGACCGTCTGACCGCGCACGACAAAGACGTCCCGTACAACGGCGTACGGAACTGAACACGGCGCCTGCCTCGTCCCCGACCGGACCTGGGCAGGCGCCGTGGCATGTGCGCGCCCTCAGTGGCGCCGAGGCACGTGCGGGCCCGCAGTGCGAAACCGGTGGCCCCGAGCGCCCCGAACCCGCTCCCGCACCCCGGTGTTGCGCCCCGCCCGCGGGATATCGTCGGACCGATCCACCCCGTCCGACGAACGGAACGCGTATGCCCGTCAGCCTCTCGAAGCTCCAGCAGCGCGCCCCCGCGCTCGTCAGCCTCTACAAGAGCGCGGGCGTCTCCCTCAAGAAGCACGGTCTGCACGGGCAGCGGGCCGCCGTCTATCTCGTGGTCGACTACTCGGGGTCGATGAAGGAGTACTACAAGGACGGCAGCGTGCAGGCCCTCGCCGACCGGGTCCTGGGCCTGTCGGCCAACCTCGACGACGACGGCACCGTGCCCGTCGTGTTCTTCTCCACCGACGTGGACGCCGTCACCGACATCGCCCTGGAGAACCACCACGGCCGGATAGACGAGATCGTCTCGGGCCTCGGACACATGGGCAAAACCAGCTACCACCTGGCCATGGACGCCGTCATCGACCACTACATCGACAGCGGGTCCACCGCGCCCGCGCTCGTCGTCTTCCAGACCGACGGCGGACCGATCAGCAAGCACGCCGCCGAGCGCTATCTGTGCAAGGCCGCACGGCTGCCCCTCTTCTGGCAGTTCGTCGGCTTCGGCAACAAGCGCAGCTCGCAGTTCGACTTCCTGCACAAGCTCGACGAGCTCGCCGTCCCCGCCAAACGCCCCGTCGACAACGCAGGGTTCTTCCACGCGGGGCTCGACCCCCGTCAGGTCCCCGACTCCGAGCTGTACGACCGGCTGGTCGGAGAGTTCCCCCAGTGGCTGGCGGCAGCCCGCGCCCAGGGCATCGTGCAGTGACCGCACAGGTGCTGCGTGCGGCGGACCGCATCGCCGTGCCGTGGAAGAACGGCGGCGGCGTGACCAGGGAGATCGCCGCTTCCCCCGAGGGCGCGCCGATGGACGCCTTCGACTGGAGGATCAGCCTCGCGGATGTCGCAGCGGACGGTCCGTTCTCCGCGTTCCCCGGAGTCGACCGCACCCTCACGGTCGTCGAGGGAGCGGGTATGGACCTCACCGTCGGGGACGAACGGGTGCTGGTCGACGAGCGGTTCCTGCCACGTGACTTCCCCGGTGACCGCGAGACCCACGGCCGGCTGCTCGGCGGCCCGGTCGTCAACTTCAATGTGATGCACCGTCGGGGCCGTGCGGCGGTCATCACCTCGATCGTCCGGGGCAGCCTGCCCGTCGTCGTCCCGCACCGCTCGCTCGTGGTGATCGTCGCCCTGCGCGGCACCACCGCCCTCCCGTCGGAGGGCATCACACTCGGCCGCTACGACGCTGCCGTCGTGGACGACTGGCCGGGCATCCTGCGGACGGACGGGGACGCGGCGATGGTCACGATCCGCGTGCCGGCCTGAGCACAGCCGCGCCGCGGCCCAGGGTGGTCCGGCGCTGCAGGGGAGCCGGGTCCGCTTCCGGGCTTCCCCGCCGACCTGTCCTCCTCGTGGAAAACCGGACAGCAGATGTCGGGATGACGCAGTTGGATGAGGTCATGACCTCATCCTCATGGGACGCGTTCCACGCCTCGGAGCCCGAGTTCGCGGAGATCGTCCGGCGCCGCTTCGAGAAGTACCGGCACCATGTCCTCGCCACGCTCCGCAAGGACGGATCGCCCCGCGTGACCGGCCTGGAGGTGACCTTCCGCTTCGGCGAGCTGTGGCTCGGCATGATGCCGTACTCCCGCAAGGCGCAGGACCTGCTCCGTGACCCGCGCTTCGCCCTGCACACGAACCCGGGCGCCGACGACTCCATGGACGGGGGCGACGTGCGGATCTCCGGACGTGCCGTCGAGGTGACCGATCCGGAGCAGGTGGCCCGTTTCGTCGCGGACATCGAGCCGCCGGAGCCGTTCCACCTCTTCCGCGTCGAGCTGGGGGAGGTCGTGCGGACGTACGTCGACGGGGACGAGCTGGTCGTACGGTCCTGGCGGCCCGGGGCGGCCGTCCGCACCCAGCGCCGACGCTGACACGCGCGAGATCCTGCCCCCGGCTCGCAGGCCGTGGCGTGGAACACACGCATCCGTGGTCATTCGTGCTACGGTGACTGCGTTGCAGTTTTGGTACCCATGAACTTTGTGTGCGCCTGACGGAAATGCTTCGTCAGGTGCACGTTTTGTTTCCGGACTCTCCGGATGGGGTCAATGCAGCGACAGGGAATTCACGCAGTGTGGATTCTCGGCTTGCCCCGTTTTAGGAGAATGACATGGCAACTGGCACCGTGAAGTGGTTCAACTCGGAAAAGGGTTTCGGCTTCATCGAGCAGGACGGCGGCGGCGCTGACGTCTTCGCCCACTACTCGAACATCGCCACCTCCGGCTTCCGTGAGCTGCAGGAAGGCCAGAAGGTCACCTTCGACGTCACGCAGGGCCAGAAGGGCCCGCAGGCGGAGAACATCGTCCCGGCCTGATCGCTGGACGCACTTTTCAACGGCCGGGGTCCGCACCTTCACGGTGCGGGCCCCGGTTCGTTCCGTCCGCAGGCCAGGAAGGCTTCCGAATGAACCGCTCCGAACGTCCGGCACGAAAGCGCCCGGCGAGTTCCCGCGCCCAGGCCCCCGGCAAGGCCCCCAACAGGTCCGGCAAGGGGTCCGCCAAGGCCGGTGCGAACCGGTCGGCGCCGCCGCAGGAATTCACCCTGCCGGAAACGATCACGCCGGCGCTGCCCGCCGTCGAGGCGTTCGCAGAGTTGGACATGCCGGCCGCCCTGCTGAAGACCCTCGCGGCGCAGGGCGTCACCGACCCCTTCCCGATCCAGGGCGCGACACTTCCGAACTCACTCGCCGGACGCGACCTCCTCGGCCGCGGCCGCACCGGCTCGGGCAAGACGCTGGCCTTCGGCCTCGCGCTGCTCGCCCGCACCGCCGGCCGTCGCGCCGAGCCGAAGGCGCCGCTCGCCCTCGTACTCGTACCGACGCGCGAACTGGCCCAGCAGGTCACCGACGCGCTCGCCCCGTACGCGACCTCCGTGCAGCTGCGCCTCGCCACGGTCGTCGGCGGACTGTCGATCAACAAGCAGTCGGGCACGCTGCGGCGCGGCGCCGAGGTACTCGTCGCCACGCCCGGCCGGCTGAAGGACCTCATCGAGCGCGGGGACTGCCGGCTGGACGACGTCGCGATCACCGTTCTGGACGAGGCCGACCAGATGGCCGACATGGGCTTCATGCCGCAGGTCACCGCGCTGCTTAAGCAGGTCAGGGCGGACGGCCAGCGGATGCTGTTCTCGGCGACCCTGGACAAGAACATCGACCGGCTCGTCCGGATGTTCCTCACGGACCCCGTCGTGCACTCCGTCGACCCGTCGGCGGGCGCCGTCACGACGATGGAGCACCACGTGCTGCACGTCGCGGACGAGACCGACAAGAAGGCCGTCGCCGTCCGTATCGCCGCCCGCGACGGGCGCGTGATCCTCTTCGTCGACACCAAGCGCACGGCCGACCGCTTCGCCAAGCGGCTGCTCGCCAGCGGCGTACGGGCCGCGGCCCTGCACGGCGGGCGTTCCCAGCCGCAGCGCAACCGCACCCTGGACCAGTTCAAGAACGGGCAGGTCACCGCGCTGGTCGCGACCAATGTCGCGGCTCGCGGCATCCACGTCGACGACCTCGACCTCGTCGTCAACGTGGACCCGCCCGTGGACCACAAGGACTATCTGCACCGCGGCGGGCGCACGGCCCGCGCGGGCGAGTCCGGCAGCGTCGTCACGCTCGTGCTGCCCGAGCAGCGTCGTGAGATGACGCGGCTGATGACGGACGCCGGGATACAGCCCCGAACGGCGCGCATCAAGTCCAGCGACGAGGAGCTGGCCCGCCTCACCGGCGCGCGCGAGCCCTCGGGCGTCGCCGTGACCATCGAGGTGCCGCAGCCGCAGATCCCGCAGCAGCGGACGTCCCGCGGCCGTGACCGGACCCCTGGACGCCGCGGCACGGGCCGCCGTGGCCAGAGCGCCGCCTCCCGCGGCGAGTCCGGCGCGCCGAAGGCCGCGCCCGCGGCCGCCACCCGCCGCCGCGGAGCGGGCGGGCGCCGCACGGCGGCATGACGCGATGACGCCCCGGCCGCGTGGCCGCACCGATGGTGTGCGGCTCGCGGCGGGGGAGCGGAGAGCGGGTGAAGATGCGCGGGGCGTGCCCGGAGGCGGTTAACTTCCGGGGAATTCCCCTTGATTGACGTTGACGCGTCAAGTTCTACGCGCATCAATGGGTGTATGCGATTCCCCCCACGAATAGCCGCCGTCGCCGGCGCCGCAGCCCTTCTGTCGACGCTCGTCATCGGCGGCCAGGCCGCCACCGCCGCCCCCGCGTCCCTTCTCGCGGTCGGTGACATCTGCTACTCCGACCTCCCGTCCCAGGCGCACGACACCCTCGACCTGATCGAGCAGGGCGGGCCGTTCCCGTACGAGCAGGACGGCACCGTCTTCCAGAACCGCGAGGGTCTGCTGCCACCGCACTCGACCGGCTACTACCACGAGTACACCGTCATCACGCCGGGTTCCCCCACACGCGGCGCACGACGGATCGTCACCGGTGACTCGGCGCAGGAGGACTACTACACCGCCGACCACTACGAGTCGTTCGACCTCGTCGACCACACCTGCTGATCCGCCGACCCGCAACCCCGACAGGTATCCTCCGCCCCGTGACGACCACCTATGTGATCGACGGGGCGGAGGTCACCGACCTGGAGAGCTTCTGGACGGTGATCGGCGCAGCCGTCAACGGTCCCGGCGGCTACTTCGGCAGCAACCTCGACGCCCTCGCCGACTGCCTCGGCGGCGGCATGGGCACGCCCGACGACGGCGACTTCGTCTTCGAGTGGCGCGACCACGACCTCTCCCGCAGTGCGCTCGGCCGCGAGGAGACCGTACGGCAGCTGAGCCTGCGGGCGCAGCGCGTGCACCCGGACAACCGTGCGGAGATCCTGGACCGTCTGGCGCGTGTCCGCGCCGGGGAGGGCCCCACCGTCTTCGACTGGCTCGTGGACGTCTTCGAGCAGCGCGTACCGGGCAGGCTGCGGCTCGTGTGACCCCGCTGTCCCTACGGCCTGCGCGGCACCGTTCCCTCCAGGCGCCGCCGCATCCGCTCGTCGTCGAGGTACCGCACGGCGTCCGCCGCCGTGTCGTGTGCCGGGCTCTGCGGGTCCTCGTCCGCCAGAAGCCTGGTCAACACCCTCTCCGCCCGGGGATCCTGACGGATCGCCAGACCACGCGCCGCCTCGGCCGCGGTGTCCGCGTCGGGATCGTCCAGCCGCGCGGCGAGCGCCGCTCGGATCTCCGGGGTGTCGGCGTCCGTACCGGCCAGCGCGGTCGTCGCCCAGTCCCTGACCTCACTTTCCACATCCCGGCTGAGCGCGATGAGCGCCTTCGTGCCCGCGGTGTGGTCGCCGGGGACCAGCCCGCACAGTGCGAGAGCCACCCGATGGCGGACCGACGCGTCCGGATGACCGGCGTGCCGCACGATGTCGTCCAGCGCCGACGGGTCCCCGTGGTGGCCGAGCCCCAGGACCGCCGACTGGATGAGCTCGGGATCCTTCGCCTCCCGCGAGAGTTCCCGCAGCAACGGCAGGGCGCGCGCCGCGAACGGCCGGACGATCCCGTCGCCGCGCCGCACCTCCGCGTCACCCTCCCGCGCCTGCCCGCCCTCCTCCGGCTCACCGCCGTAGGTGAAGCCCAGCTGCGCCAGCACGTCCGCGGCGAACGCCTGGCGCAGCGGATCGTCGCTACTGCACCAGGCGGCCGCGGCCTGGAACGTCTCCTCGTCGCCGCGCCGCCACAGCACACCCACCGACTCGATCCAGTCGTCCCGCTCCGGGTCGCCGCCGCGCAGCGCCCTTTCGGCCAGGTCCGCGTACGCGGTACGAATGCCCAGTTCCTCCTCCAGGAGCGTGGCGATCGCGCCGTGCCCGGTCTGCTGCTCGTTGCCCGCTGCGGGCCGGCCGTCGCGCAGCACCTCGACGACGACCGTCACCCCGCCGTCCTCCTCGATGAGCCGCGAGACGGTCTCCGCCCCCGGCTCGAACGCGAGCAGCGCGTCGCGCAGATGCTGCTCGACATCCATGGTCAGCCAGGTGCGCGCCTCGTCCAGCGCCTCGGCCCGTGCGCTCGCGCCGTGCCGCAGCAGCGCCCTGACCGTCGAGGGCGAACCCCGGCGGGCCGCCACCACGAGCGGCGGCTCCCCGCTCGGGGAGGCGAGATCGGGGTCGGCGCCGTGCTCGAGCAGCGCCTCCACGGTGTCCGTGTGGCCCTGCTTCACCGCCCAGGACAGCGCGGTGAAGCCGAGCATCTCCGGTTCGTCCGGGCGGGCGCCGGCGGCGAGCAGGGCACGCACCACCTCGGTGTGGCCGCCGACCGCGGCGCCGCACAGCGGCAGATCGCCGCCCTCGGGACCGGACGCCCGGCCTGGGTCGGCACCCGCGGCCAGCAGGAGCCGTACGATGCCGGGCTCGCCCTCGACGGCTGCCAGATACAGCGGTGTCTGGCCGTCCTCGTCCGTGCTCTCGGCCGGTGCACCCGCGCGCAGCTGCTGCACGACGCTGTCCTCCGCGCCGGTGTACACCGCATCGAACAGCTCCTGCACGGTGGCCGCGTGTTCTTCGCTCATGGAACGACCCTACGGACGACCGGTCAGGTGTCGCATTCGAGAATCGTCCGGCACAGGCCGCAGCGGGCCCGCACCCTGCCCCGGACGGGGAGCCGGATGCGCTGGTGGCAGGTGGTGCACGGGAACGACACCCGCAGACCGCCGTCGCCGTGCTCGAAGGTGTAGGCGCCCCGGCCCGGGTGCTGCTGCCCGGGGTTCTCCAGGGCGTGGCGGCGGTCCTTGGCGTAGCGGTGGCGGCCGATGCGGCCCGCTGTGGTGAGCGGGGGCTGCCGGGCGTCGTGCAGTGCCTGGGTGCGGCCGGCGGTGTACGCGCGGTAGCCCTGCACGGAGGTGAACCACGGCGACGGGTCCTCGTCGAAGGCCAGCGACCGCTCCGCCAGGACGTAGCCGAACTCCTCGGGCGTGAGATAGCCCAGCTTCTGGCTCGACACCCCGTCCTCGCGGAACGCGTCCAGCAGCAGCCAGCCCGCGCCGAGGTAGGTCGTCACGGTGTCGGTGAGAATCTCGTTGTCGCGGGTGCCGGGGAAGGCGAGCCCGAGCCGGTGCAGCAGCACATGCGTGATCTCGTGGGCGAGGGCGGCGCCGATGTCGCGCCGGTGGGTGCGGAAGCGGTCGTTCAGCTCGATGAAGTACTCGGGTCCCGCCGTCAGTTCCACGCTCGCCGCGTGCTTCATCTCGCGGAAACTCACGATCATCCGGGCGTCGGGCAGATGCAGATGCTGGACCAGGGCGCGAGCCACGCGCTGGGCGCCAAGGTGCAGGTCGTCCGCGTCGGCGAAGGCGACATCGGCGGGCAGCACGCTCGGGGCGTAGGAGTGGACGCCTTCGGGGGAGAGCCGACGGTACAGGGCCGTCACCGCCGAGCGCACCGTGTCGAGGTGCGGGAATCCGTGCACCACCTCGCTGCCGTTCGCCACGTCCCGTACCCCCATGCACGACAGTCGGCCGCTCCCACTCTACGGCGGTACCCGTGGCGCCCCGCGTCAGGAATGGCCGAAAGGCGCTCCTTGTGGCGCCCCTGACCCGCTGTCCATAATCCGGACCACGCCTTTGTCGAGCGCATGTCATCACCCGAACTGCCGCGTGCGTCCGGCACGGCGAACGAAGCAACCCCCCACGAAAGGCAGTCCGTTGAAGCTTCTCCGTGTGCTCCAGAGATGCGCCGCGGCCGGCGCCGTCATGCTGGCCGCGATCAGCCTCCAGCCCAGCTCCGCATCGGCCGCCACCCCGCCCGTCGTCGGCGGCACCCGCGCCGCCCAGGGCGAGTTCCCCTTCATGGTCCGGCTCTCCATGGGCTGCGGCGGCTCGCTGTACGCCAAGGACATCGTCCTGACCGCCGCGCACTGTGTGAACGGCTCCGGCAACAACACCAGCATCACCGCCACCGCCGGCGTCGTGGACCTGCAGAGTTCCAGCGCCGTCAAGGTCCGCTCCACCAAGGTCCTGCAGGCTCCCGGCTACAACGGCAAGGGCAAGGACTGGGCGCTCATCAAGCTCGCCAAGCCGATCGACCTGCCGACCCTGAAGATCGCCGACACCACCGCGTACAACAGCGGCACCTTCACCGTCGCCGGCTGGGGCGCGGCCCGCGAGGGCGGCGCGCAGCAGCGCTACCTGCTCAAGGCCCAGGTCCCCTTCGTCTCGGACGCCAGCTGCCGGCAGTCCTACGGAAACGACCTCGTCCCCGCCGAGGAGATCTGCGCCGGACTGCCCCAGGGCGGCGTCGACACCTGCCAGGGCGACTCCGGCGGCCCGATGTTCCGCCGGGACAACGCGGGCGCCTGGATCCAGATAGGCATCGTCAGCTGGGGCGAGGGCTGCGCACGGCCCAACTACCCCGGCGTCTACACCGAGGTGTCCACCTTCGCCTCCGCCATCAGGTCCGCGGCCTCCTCGCTCTGACCTCACCACAGCAATAGGGAGGGGCGGGCCGCACGGCCCGCCCCTCCCGCCGCGTCCTCAGCGCAGCACGACCGCCCGGTCCGCCCCGCTGCCCTCCAGCTCCAGCACCCACACGTCGTTCGTCCCCGCGTGCAGTACCGGACCCGGGACATACAGCGCCTGCTGCGGCCCGGCCGACCAGTAACGGCCCAGGCCGAAACCGTTCACCCAGACGAACCCCCTGGTCCAGCCGGGCAGTTCCAGCCGGCCGTCACCCGCATCCCGCACCTCGGCAACGCCCCGGAAGAGCCCTGTGCCCCCCGCGGCCGCAGCTTCCCCGGGCGCCTCCCGCCACGGCAGCCGCGCGACCGCATCCGCGTCGTCGAACGCGTCGAGCCGCAGCCCCCGCGCCCGCACACCGTGCAGAAACTGCCGCTCGTGCAGAATCCCGCCGGTGATGCCCTTCGCCTCACCCGTCCGCGGACCGTAATTGACCCGGCCCAGCGACTCCACCCACAGCTCCACCGCGGCAGGCCCCGCCACCGGCTCCGGGAGGGCCGCCCGCTCGCCGTCCAGCACGCCCGCCCGCACCCCGTCCACCAGCACCACCGCCCGGTCCCGCAGACCCACGACCCCCAGCGGATACGGCTCCCGCGGGCCCGGGACACCCACCCGGTAACGCACCAGACCACGGTCCACGTCCAACTCCTCGAACGTCGGCGGAACCGGGCCCTCCCACTCCTTGCCGCCCAGCGCCTCCAACACCCCGTCCAGCGGCACCCACTCCCCGGGCACCACCCGCCCCGGTGCGCCGACCACGGCAGGTTCGGGCGGCAGATCAGGCAGCGGCCCGTCGTGATACTCCGCGAGGATGTCGCGGAACCGCCAGAACTTCTCCGTCGGCCGCCCCGCCTCGTCGATCGGCGCGTCGTAGTCGTACGACGTCACCGTCGGCTCCAGCACCTCGTCCTGCAACGGACCCGAACGATTCGCTCCCGCCCAGCCCGCGAAACTCGTCCCGCCGTGCGCCATGTACAGATTCACCGACGCCCCGGCCTCGAGAATCTCCCGCAGCACCCCCGCCGCATCGTCCGCGTCCCGCAGGACACGGTCCTTGCCCCAGTGATCGAACCAGCCGCACCAGAACTCCATGCACATCAAAGGCCCCCGCGGCCGGTGACGGCGCAGCGTCGCGAACGCCTGCGCCGCCCCCGACCCGAAGTTCACCGTCGCCAGGATCCCCGGCACCGAGCCGCCCGACAGCATGTGGTCGGCGGGCCCGTCCGAGGTGAACAGCGGTACCGTCACCCCGCAGCCGCGCAGCAGGTCCACGAGCGCCCGCAGATAGTCCTGGTCGGAGCCGTAACTGCCGTACTCGTTCTCCACCTGGACCATGATCACCGGGCCGCCGGCCGGGAACTGGCGCTCCACCACCTGCGGCAGCAGCCGGGTGAACCAGCGTTCCACATGCTCCAGATACTCCGGGTCCTGCGTGCGCACCCGCCGCCCCAGCCGGCCCGTCAGCCAGTGCGGCAGCCCGCCGTTCTCCCACTCGGCGCAGATGTAGGGCCCCGGGCGCACGACCGCCCACAGGCCCGCCGCCTGCGCCGCGTCCAGGAACCGGCCCAGCGCCCCGTCGTCCGTGTAACGCCCCGGCTCCGGCTCGTGCAGATTCCACGGCACGTACGTCTCCACGCAGTTGAGCCCCATCGCACGCAGCATGGCCAGCCGGTGCCCCCACTGCTCCTCGTGCACCCGGAAGTAGTGCAACGCCCCCGACAGCAGCCGCACCGGCCGGCCGTCCAGCAAGAAGTCCGTCTCGCCCACGGTGAAATCAGCCACCGGCCCCGCCCATCTCTCGCTCGCTCACTCCGGAACGATCGCCCCCTGGCGTGCGGGCGGTCCATGGACAAAGATCGGCCTTCCTTGGACTCGGCACGAAGGGGGCGGAAAACGGCATGTACCACACCTGGATGCGATATTTCACCCCCAGTCCCGTCCATCACCGCCTCGGCCTGGTGTGCCTCGGCGTCGGCCTCCAGCACGGCCGGCTGCCCACCGTCGGCCCCCGCACCCTCGACCACCACGTCGCCGTGGTGATCAGCGCGGGCAGCGGCTGGTACCGCGGCACCGACGGGCGGCGCACAACCGTCACCGCACCCGCCCTGATCTGGCTCACCCCCGGCGTACCGCACCACTACGGCCCCGATCCCGCCGACGGCTGGGACGAGAGCTTCGTCGACTTCACCGGCCCCGCCACCACCACCTACACCGAACTCGGCTACATCGAACCCGATCGGCCCGTCGTGCCCCTCGCCGACGCCGCCGCGGCCCGAGCCGCCGTCGGCCGCATCGCCCGCGCCGCCCGGCAGGGCAATCCGCTCCTGGAGGTCGAGACCGGCGCGGCCGTCCACGAACTCCTCGTCGCCCTGCGCCGCGGCCGTGCCGACACCAACGCCGACGGCGACCCCGTCCTCACCGCACTCGCCCGCGACGCCTGTCGGCCGCTGTCCGTCGCCGAACACGCCGCCCGGCACGGCATGACCCCCTCGGAACTGCGCACCGCCGTGCGCCGCAGCGCCGGCTGCAGCCCCAAGGACTACCTGCTGGGCATCCGGCTCGGCCGTGCCAAGGAACTTCTCGCCACCACCGACCTGCCCGTCGCGGCCGTCGCACGCCGCGTCGGCTACGAGGACCCGGCCTACTTCTCCCGGCTGTTCACCCGCCGCGTCGGCCTCGCCCCCGTCCGCTTCCGCGAGCAGCAGGGACGCACGGTGCCCGGCGGCTGGAGCGACCGCGTCCCGGACCCTGAACACCCTCCGACCATCGCCACGCGATCGACGTAAGCTCGCTGACCATGACCACGAGGGACATCGACGAGAACGTACGCGCCGAACTGACCCGCCTGCGCGAGAGCATCGACAACATCGACGCGGCGGTCGTGCACATGCTCGCCGAACGCTTCAAATGCACCCAGCAGGTCGGCCACCTGAAGGCCGAGCACAACCTGCCCCCGGCCGACCCCGCCCGCGAGGCACGCCAGATCGAACGGCTGCGCCAGCTCGCGGCGAGCGCGAAACTCGACCCCGCGTTCGCCGAGAAGCTGCTCAACTTCATCATCGCGGAGGTGATCCGCCACCACGAACAGATCGCCGACAAGCCCCAGAACGGCCCCGACGAGACCTGACCGGGACACCCCGGGGCCTCGCCCCGCACACCCGCGACGCCATGTCGAGCACGCCCGCGAGGCCGGCACCCGCCGGCCGCGCCGCACCCTCCACCGGCAGCGGACCCCGGAATCCGGGCGCCGGTGTGCGCTGACAGCGAACCGCGCCCCCCTGTGCCGCCCCCCGCCCATCCGGCAGCATGGGCGGCATGTCCGTACTGACGCGCGACGAAGCGCAGACCCGAGCCCAGCTGATCGACGCACACCGCTACACCATCGAGCTCGACCTCACCACCGGCGACGAGACCTTCGACTCGCGGACCGTCATCCACTTCACGGCCCGCACGGCCGGGGACACCTTCGTCGAACTCAAGCCCGCCGTGCTGCGCAGCGTCACCCTCGACGGACAGCCGCTCGACCCCGCCGCGCTCGACGGAAACCGCCTCCCGCTCACCGGCCTCACCGCCGGCGAGCACGAACTGCACATCGACGCCGCCATGCCCTACTCCCGCACCGGCGAGGGCATGCACCGCTTCACCGACCCCAGCGACGGCGAGACCTACGTCTACACCCAGCTGTTCATGGAGGACGTCCAGCGCGTCTTCGCCGCCTTCGACCAGCCCGACCTCAAGGCCGTCTTCGCACTGACCGTCACCGCGCCCGAAGGCTGGACCGTCCTTGGCAACGGCATCACCACCCACGACGGCGGCGGCCGCTGGACCTGCGCCGTCACCCCGCTGCTGTCCACCTACCTCATCGCCGTCGCCGCCGGACCCTGGCACTCCGTCCGCACCGAACACGCCGGACTGCCCTTCGGCCTCCACGTCCGCCGCTCGCTCGGCGCCTACCTCGACGCCGACGCGGACGAACTGTTCGAGATCACCCGGCAGTGCTACGACCGATACCACGAGAAGTTCGAGGAACCGTACCCCTTCGACTCCTACGACCAGGCCTTCGTGCCCGAGTTCAACGCCGGCGCCATGGAGAACCCCGGACTCGTCACCTTCCGCGACGAGTTCGTCTACCGCTCCGCCGTCACCGACACCCAGCGCCAGACACGCGCCATGGTCATCGCCCACGAGATGGCCCACATGTGGTTCGGCGACCTCGTCACCCTCAAGTGGTGGGACGACATCTGGCTGAACGAGTCGTTCGCCGAGTACATGGGCTACCAGACCCTCACCGAGGCCACGCGCTTCACCGACACCTGGGTCGACTTCGGCATCGCCCGCAAGGCCTGGGGATACGACGCCGACCAGCGGCCCTCCACACACCCCGTCGCCCCCGACCCGGACGCCGTCCCCGACACCGCCTCCGCGATGCTCAACTTCGACGGCATCTCCTACGCCAAGGGCGCCTCCGCCCTGCGACAGCTGGTGACCTGGCTGGGGGAGAAGGACTTCCTGGCCGGCATCAACATCCACTTCGCCCGGCACAAGTTCGCCAACGCCACCCTCGCCGACTTCATCGACTCCCTCGCCCAGGCCACCGACCGCGACGTGCACGCCTGGGCCGAGTCCTGGCTGCGCACGACCGGAGTCGACACCCTCACCCCGGACGTCACCGAACGGGACGGCGGCTGGACCCTCGGCATCGCCCACGACGGCGGCCGCCCCCACCGGATCGCCGTGGGCACCTTCGACCTCGACCCGATCGAGCCCGGCACCCTCGTCCTGCGCGACCGCATCGACCTGGACGTACCGGTCACGGAGCACGAGCTCCACCCCGGCCGCCGCCCCGCGCTCGTAGTCCTCAACGACGGCGACACCACCTACGCCAAGGTCCGCCTCGACGAGATCTCCTGGAACACGGCGCTCGCCACCCTGTCCGGCATCCCCGACCCGCTCACCCGCGCGGTCGTCTGGAACGCGGCCCGCGACATGGTCCGCGACGGCGAACTCGCCCCCACCGCCTACCTGGAGGCCGCCCGCGCCCACCTCCCCAAGGAGACCGACCTCGCCGTCGTCCAGGGCGTGCTCGCGTTCGCCGCCGGGCAGATCGCCGACCGCTACCTGCCCGCCGCCGAGCGCCCCGCCGCACTGGCCACCCTCACCGACATCTGCCGCGCCCTGCTGCGCCGCACCGAGGACGGCAGCGACCCGGGACTGCGACTGACCGCCGTACGCCACCGCATCGACGCCGCCTCCCAGCCGGAGACCCTGCGGGAGTGGTTCACCGACGGCGACGTCCCCGGCGGCCCCGAACTCGACCCGGAACTGCGCTGGCGCATCCTTACCCGCCTCGCCGTCCTCGGCGCGGCCGACGAGCAGGAGATCGCCGCCGAACTGGACCGCGACCCGAGCGCCACCGGCCAGGAGGGCGCCGCCCGCTGCCGTGCCGCCCTGCCCACGGCCGAGGCCAAGGCGGTGGCATGGCAGCGGATGTTCGCCTCCGACGACCTGTCGAACTACCTGTTCACCGCCACCGCCCAGGGCTTCTGGCAGCCCGAACAGGCGGCGCTCGTCAAGGAGTACGTCCCCCGCTACTACCCCGACGCGGTGGCACTGGCGACCCGCCGCGGCCCGGCGATCGCGGACGCGGCCGGCCGCTACGCGTTCCCGCTGCACGCCGTGGACGCGGAGTCGCTGCGCCTGGGCGAGGAGTGCCTGCGTGCGGACAGCATGCTCCCCGCACTGCGCCGCAAGCTGGTGGACCAGCTGGACGACCTGGGAAGGGCGCTGCGGGTCCGTCAGGCGTGACGTTGCCCTCCCGCCCCTTACCAGAACCGGGCTCCGCCCGGCCCCGGTACCCGCGCTGCGCGCGGTGTCCGCACCGTCCCCTCACGGCCTGACGGCCGTGGGGGGACCACCGGACGGCCGCTGCGCGGCAACCCGCCCCGCCGGCGGGAGCACATCGTGCCCCGCCGGCGTGCGAGGCGCCGGGGTCCGCCACGCCTGCGGGGGCGTAGGGGGCGGGTCCGAGGCCGCAGCCCCCCGCATCACGCGCGAAGAACGGCACCGGACCCGGGCTCCCCCGGTTTCGGGAAAGGGCGGGGAGGGGAACCCCCTCCGCTCAGCTGCGCCACTCTCCGCACGCCGCCGCCACCCAATACCCCTTCCCCTCCGGATCGTTGAGCTTCCCGGGCGCGCACCCCGCCCCGACGACGCTCCGTCCCGAAGGACCCCCATGCCCACCCCCGCGCCCCCGCCCCTCGCCGGAGGCGGCCCCGGCCCCGACGCCCTGCGGCCCCTGCTCGGCGTCGTGCTCGAAGCGCTCCGCCAGGGCGCAGGCGACCGCGGCGGGCCGCTCCCGCGCGGCGGGCCCGACACCGTCGCGCGGAACGTGCGCGACGCCCTGGGCGACCCGCTCCCCGAACACGGGAACGGAGCCGACGAAGCCCTGCGCACCCTCGTACGCGCCGTCGCCCAGGGCTCCGCCGACCCCGCCGACCCCCTGTGCGCGGCCCATCTGCACACCCCGCCCCTCGCGCTCGCCGTCGCCGCCGACCTCGCCGCGTCCGTGCTCAACCCCTCCATGGACTCCTGGGACCAGGCCCCGGCCGCCTCCGAACTGGAGCAGCGGGTCACCCGGGCGCTCGCAGCCGAGGTCTACCCCCACGGCCCGGACGCCGACGCCCTCGTCACCACCGGCGGCACCGAGTCCAACCACCTCGCCCTGCTCCTCGCCCGCGAACGGCACGCCACACCCGTCCAGGTCGTCTGCGGCGCCGACACGCACCACTCCGTACACCGCGCCGCCTGGCTCCTCGGCCTCCCCGAACCCGTCACCGTCCCCGGCCCGGTCCACGACCCCGCCGCTCTCGACGAGACGCTCGCCGGCCTGCACGGGCCCCTCCTCGTCGTCGCCACCGCCGGCACCACCGACACGGGCCGCATCGATCCGCTCCCCGAGATCGCCGACGTCACCGCGCGCCACCGCGCCGAACTCCACGTCGACGCCGCGTACGGCGGCCCCCTGCTGTTCAGCACCGAGCGCCGCGCCCAGCTCACCGGTCTCGACCGAGCCGACTCCGTCACCCTCGACCTGCACAAACTCGGCTGGCAGCCCGTCGCCGCCGGACTCCTGGCCGTCCCCGACACGGCCCGCCTCGCGCCCCTCGCACACACCGCCGAATACCTCAACGCCGAGGACGACACCGAAGCCGGACTGCCCGACCTCCTCGGCCGCTCCCTGCGCACCACCCGCCGCCCCGACATCCTCAAGATCGCCGTCACCCTCAAGGCCCTCGGCCGCAGCGGGCTCGCCGCCCTCGTCGACCGGGTGTGCGCCACAGCCCAGGACCTCGCCGACCTCGTCGACAAACACCCCCGCCTCGAGCTCCTCGAACGGCCCACCCTGTCGACCGTCCTGTTCCGTCCGGCCGGCGCCACCGACGAGCAGACCGCCGAGATCCGCCGCGCCCTCCTCACCGACGGCCGCGCCGTCCTCGGCCGGGCCCGGGCCGGCGGCCGCGTCTGGCTCAAGGCGACCCTCCTCAACCCGCACACCACCCCCGCCCAACTGCAGGCCCTGATCGCACTCGTGGAAGGCAGCACCCCCCGATGACCGCCACGCCCGCTACCGAGGCCGCTCCGGCGGCGACCGACCTCTCCCGCAGCGCCCGGGGCGGTTGGGGGGATCCCCAGCCCCACGACCTCGTGGGCATCGGCATCGGCCCGTTCAACCTCTCGCTCGCCGCACTCGCCGACGGCGTCCCCGGCGGCCTCGCCGCCGCCTTCTACGATCAGCGGCCCGCGTTCCACTGGCACCCCGGCCTGCTCATCGAGGGCGCCACCCTCCAGGTCCCCTTCCTCGCCGACCTGGTCACCCTCGCCGACCCCGCCAGCCCCTGGTCGTTCCTCAGCTATCTGCGGTCACGCGAGAGGCTGTTCCCGTTCTACTTCGCCGAGAAGTTCCACATCCAGCGCGCCGAGTACGACGCGTACTGCCGCTGGGCCGGCGACCACGTGCCCGGACTGCACTTCGGCCACCAGGTCGACGCCGTCCGCTGGAACCCCGAACACGACCTGTTCGAGGTCGACTTCACCCGGCTCGACACAGGCAGCGAGAGCGAAACGGGCGGCCGCGCCCACACCCGCAACATCGCCGTCGGAATCGGCAGCGAACCGTACGTCCCCGAACCGCTGCGTCCGCTCGCCGAAGCGCCCGGTGTCCCCGTCATCCACTCCGCCGACTACCTCGACCACCGTGAGACCCTGCTCGCCGCCGGCCACATCACCGTCATCGGCTCCGGCCAGTCAGGCGCCGAGGTCTTCCTCGACCTGCTGCGCGCACGACCCGAAGGCGCCGAAAGACTCCACTGGCTGGCCCGCACCGAGGCCTTCGCACCCATGGAGTACTCCAAACTCGGCCTGGAGCACTTCACCCCCGACTACACGCGCTACTTCCACGCCCTGCCCGAACAGGTGCGCAACGAACTCCTCCCACGCCAGTGGCAGCTCCACAAAGGCATCGACGCCGCCACCATCGCCGCCATCCACGAAGAGCTCTACAACCGCACCCTGCACGGCGGCTGGCCCGACACCGTCCTCACCCCCGGCGTCACCGTGCGCACCGCGGGACGCGTCGCCACCACCAAGGTCGAACTGCACCTCGAACACACCCAGCAGGGCACCCGCTCCCGGCTCACCACCGACGCCGTCGTCCTCGCCACCGGCTACCGCGAACGCCCGCTCGACCGGCTGCTCGCCGGCATCGACCCGTACATGCGCCGCGACTCCGCGGGCCGCCCGGTGATCGACGAACAGTACCGGCTCGAACTCGACCCCTCGGTGACCGGATCGGTCTACGTCCAGAACGCCGAACGGCACACCCACGGCGTCGGCGCACCCGACCTCGGCCTCGCGGCCTGGCGCAGCGCGTCCATCCTCAACACGCTCACCGGCAAGGAGCCCTACCCGCTGCCCCGCCGCACCGCGTTCACCAACTTCGGCCTCGAACCGCGCGAGGCGCCCGGCATCCCCGGCCAGGCGCCCGCACTCACCCCACTCGCACGCTGACTTGCCCCAACCCGGCCTCCCCGCATACCACTTGAGGCCATGTCGGTTTCGGAATCAACTACACCTTTGCCCGTTCTTGGTGTAGCTCAGCCGTCGTCTGCGTGAGCCTCGTGCAGGCGGTGACATCAAGCCCACCGGCACCAGGGCGAAATGACGTCACCGTCCCCCCACGAACGGTGAGAGGCACCACAACGATGACGATGAAACGCATACTGCGGTACGGCGGCCGCATGACGGCCCTGACGGCGACCCTCCTCGGGACGCTCGCGGCAACAGCCCTGCCCGCCACGGCCGAAGAACAGCCCACCGGCGAGCAGATCACGGCCGACTGCGCCTCCGGGGAAGGCAAGTGCACCTTCAACTCCCCCGAGATCGGCGAGGCGTACCTCGGAGAGGCACGCCAGGTCTCCGACCTGCTCTACAACTGCACCACCTCGCCCGCCTCCCAGTCGATGAGCTGGGCCGACACCGTCGGCTCATCCCACTCGGTCGGCGGCTCGGTCACCGTCGGCGGCGGCATCGAAGGCATCATCAGCGCCAGCGTCACCGCGACGTACAACTACACCTGGCAGAGCTCGCACACGGAAACCAGCTCCTTCACCGTGACAGTGCGGCCGGGCGAAGTGGGCTGGATCTCCCGTGCCCAGGTGATGCAGCAGATAACCGGCACCTGGCAGACCCACTACGACGACCCGAAGTGGGGCCACTACTACTGGTTCGTCCCCGACGTGGTCACCGGCCCGGCCGCTAACGGCACGGACGGCAAGCACAGCGCGGTCCTGGTCAAGTCCCGCAAGATGACCGCCGCCGAGAAGAAGTCCTGCTCCACCGGAGCCACCCGAGGAAAGGTCTTCACCCGCAGCAACTGACCCCGACGGCCCCCGCGAGGCGGACGAGCCGGCCCCCCGACTCGTCCGCCCCGCAACGCCTCAGAACACCGGCGCCCCGTCACGCGTCAGCTTCCAGCCCACTGACGCGAACGAAGCCGGGTCGACCGTGCCCTTCGCCTTCACCCAGGCGATGATCGTGTTCCGGATCTCCTCCGAGTTCGCCCACAACTGCTGCGCCCCCGCCACATGCGGGAAGTTGCCGCCACCACTGGCCCGATAGTTGTTGACCGCCAGCACGAACTGCGCCGCCGGATCGACCGCCTTGCCCTCGAAGGACAGGTTCACGATCCGCGAACCCGCCGGCTTCGCGATGTCGATGTCGTACGACAGGCCCGAAACCGCGTCGTAGTTGTAGTCGGGAGTACCGTCCGCGTTCGTCAGCTTCGACGTGTCCACCGGAGCGCCCGCCGCGGTCTGCACGTAGTAGCGCGCCGAGAACTCCAGATAGTCCTTCAGCTGCGCGCCCGTCATCAGCCGCGCCTCGAGCGTATTCTCGAAGACGTACAGACCGGCCGCGTCCCTGATCGTCACCTGGCCGGCCGGGATCGCCGCCGTACGGGAGAAGCAGGACGCCTGCGACAGCACCGGCAGGGCCGCGTACTGCCCGCCGGCCAGCGCCGCCTTCACCGTCTCCGCCTGCACATGGTTGATCAGGTCGATGATCGGCTCGTCCTTCCACGGCGCGTCGGCCGTGGTCATCGCGACGGTGGACGTGCCGATGACCTGGTTGACATACGCGACGACCTTCTCGTGCTCGTCGCCCAGCAGCCGGGTAATCTTCTCGTCCTCGGCGACCGTGTTGGAGTTCAGGACCTTCGCCCCGACCTTCTCCACCGTCCAGCGGCCCTTCTCCCACACCAGGTCGAAGTCGAACAGCGTCAGACGCTGCCCCCACTTCAGCGGCTCGGACAGCACGACCTGCTTGCCCGACTCCTTGTTGGTGACGAAGTACTCCGGGATCTCGGTGTGCGCATGGCCCACCAGGATCGCGTCGATGCCCGGCACCTGCTCGGCGACCAGACCCGCCGCGTTCTCGATGTACGGCAGCTGGTCACCGTACGACGACGTGCCGCTGGACCCCGAGTGCGCCGAGACGATCACGACGTCCGCACCCATCGACCGGAGCCTCGGCACCCACTTCGCCGCCTGCTCCTCCAGGCCCGGGAAGACCATCTTCCCGCCGACATTCTGCTTGTCCCAGATGGCGATGCCAGGATTGGTCAGACCGAGCACCGCGACCCGCACATCACGCCCGCACGGCGTACGCAGACGGTGCATGCTGTAGGGCGCGAACGCCGGACGCAGCGTCTTCGCATCCAGCGCGTTCGCACCCAGCAGCGGGAAGTCGCACTGCTCCTCGAACTTGCGCAGCACCGGAATGCCGTAGTTGAACTCGTGGTTGCCGAGCGCCGCGGCGTCGTAGCCGATCGCGTTCATCGCCTGCGCCATCGGATGCACCGGACCGCGCTTCGCGGTGATCGGGTCGACCTTGGCGTAGTAGTACGACAGCTGGGTGCCCTGGATCGTGTCACCCGCGTCGATGAGGAGCGTGTTGCGCCGCCCCTTCTCCTCGCGGATCTGATCCACCAGGGTCGAGATCTTCGCCAGACCCACGTCGTTGTGCGCCTTGTCGTCGAACTCCTTGTCCGTGAAATAGTCCCAGTTGAAGACATTTCCGTGCAGATCCGTCGTACCCATGACGGTGAAGGAGTACCGCTTCGGCGGACGCCCATGGCCCCGGCCCTGCTCGTCGGCCACGGCAGGCGCCACGGCACTTCCGGCGATGGCTACGCCGGCCCCGGCGGCGGCCGACCTCTCCAGGAACGTCCTACGATTCAGCGGCATTTCGTCTCCCTACGATCATCTGCACAACGCGCGTAGATTCTGGCGCAGGAGCCACACCCGGCAACACCCCTTTCGGGTTTCGATCTGGTGTCCGCCGACCGACCGCCCCCGAATGCGAGAGTGTTCCCGACGACCACCCGCGCGAGGGAGCAACACGTGACGACCGACGTACCCACGCCCGCCACACCGTTCGGCACCCCCGAGGCCCCCCGAGTCGCCGTACGAGGCGAAGCACGCCTGGAGTTCGACCCCGAGATCGCCCGCATCGGCATCCAGGTCAGCGCGCGCGGCACCGACCGGCGCACCGCCCTGGAAGACCTCACCCGACGCAACACAGCGGTCCTCGACCTGATCAAGTCCTACGGTCAGGCGGTCGAGAAGCTGGAGACCGGCGCGTTCTCCATCAGCCCCGAACTCACCCGCCACGGCCGCGGCGAACGCATCCGCGCCTACCACGGCAGCGTGCACGTCACCGCCGTACTCAGCGACTTCACCGCCCTCGGCGAACTGACCACACGCCTCGCCGACCTCGAACTGACCCGCGTAAACGGACCCTGGTGGTCCCTGCGCCCCGACTCACCGGCCCACGGCGAAGCCCGCCGCCAAGCCGTCCGGGAAGCCGTACAGCGCGCCCGCGAATACGCCGAAGCCCTCGGCGGCAGCCTCTCCGCCCTCGTCGAACTGGCCGACCTCGGCGCCGAGAACGCCGTCCCCTACGGCGCACCCCCGACCCCCGGCGGAATGCGCATGGCCGCTTACGACGGAACCGACCAAGCGGAAATGGCGCCCGCACTCGATCTGGAACCCCAACGCCAGACGGTTTATGCACAGGTGAATGCGCGCTTCACGATGACGCCGCCGCAACTCTGACAGCATCGTGCCCACCGCGACCCGATACGCGCTCATCGGAGCACCCGGGCGCACAATTCAACACTTGTCAATGGCCCTTCACACAAAGGTTGTTGAGTAGTCATGCCCCGCCAATTCTCTACCCACCGGTAAGCCCTAGGCTCGTCACATGCGCCGAGCAAAGATCGTCTGTACCCTGGGCCCCGCCACCGACACATACGACCAGATCAAGGCCCTGGTCGAAGCCGGAATGGACGTCGCCCGCTTCAACCTCAGCCACGGCACCTACGCCGACCACGAGGAACGCCTGCACCACGTCCGCAAGGCCGGCGACGAGACCGGCCACAGCGTCGGAGTGCTCGCCGACCTTCAAGGCCCGAAGATCCGCCTCGGACGCTTTCACGAAGGACCCGTACTTCTCGAACGCGGCGACGAATTCACCATCACCGTCGACGACATCGAGGGCGACCGCCACATCTGCGGCACCACCTACAAGGGCCTCGCCACAGACGTCACCCGAGGCGAACGCATCCTCGTCGACGACGGCAAAGTCGCACTCGAGGTCACCGACATCGACGGCCCCCGCGTGCACACCAAAGTCGTCGAAGGCGGAATGGTCTCCGACCACAAGGGCCTCAACCTCCCCGGCGTCGCTGTCTCCGTCCCCGCACTCTCCGAAAAGGACGTCGAAGACCTCCGCTGGGCCCTCCGTGTCGGCGCCGACATCATCGCCCTCTCCTTCGTCCGCAGCGGCCGCGACATCGAGGACGTCCACCGCATCATGAAGGAAGAAGGCCGCTTCCTCCCCGTCATCGCAAAGGTCGAGAAGCCCCAGGCCGTCGAGAACATCGACGACATCGTCGCCGCATTCGACGGAATCATGGTCGCCCGCGGCGACCTCGGCGTCGAAATGCCCCTGGAACAGGTCCCGATCGTCCAGAAGCGAGCCATCAAACTCGCCAAGCGCAACGCCAAGCCGGTCATCGTCGCCACCCAGATGCTCGACTCGATGATCGACAACAGCCGCCCCACCCGCGCCGAGGCATCCGACGTCGCGAACGCCGTCATCGACGGCACCGACGCAGTCATGCTCTCCGGCGAGACCAGCGTCGGCAAATACCCCGTCGAGACGGTCAAGACCATGAGCCGCATCGTCGAGGCCGCCGAGGAAGACGTCCTCGCCAAGGGCCTCCCGGCCCTGAACGAACGCAACAAGCCACGCACCCAGGGCGGCGCCGTGGCCCGCGCCGCCGCCGAGATGGGCGACTTCCTCGGCGCCAAGTTCCTCGTCGCCTTCACCCAGTCCGGCGACACGGTCCGCCGCCTCTCCCGCTACCGCTCCCCGATCCCGCTGCTCGCCTTCACCCCGGACCCGGCCACGCGCTCCCAGCTCAACCTCACCTGGGGCGTGGAGACCTTCCTCGGCCCGCACGTGGACTCCACGGACGCGATGGTGGCCCAGGTCGACGAGGAGCTGCTCAGGATCGGCCGCTGCGAGAAGGGCGACATCGTGGTCATCACGGCCGGCTCCCCGCCGGGCGTCGCCGGCTCGACGAACCTGGTGCGGGTGCACCACATCGGCGAGGACGACAGCCCGAAGTAACCGCCGCGCCTCAGTACTTCGACCCGACGTGCGCGTCCATGAGGGCGACGGACGCGCGTCGGGCGACGGAGATGTTCACCCCGCCGCGGGGGCGATCGGCCGACTTCCACTCCACGCCCACCATGTCGAGGGTGCTGGTGAAGAGGCCGGTGATGTCGCGGGACACGTTGGTGAAGAAGTACCGCGGGTACTCGTAGCGCTTGCGCTCACCGGCGACGAGGCGGGTGGTCCAGTTGGTGATGCGGCAGCCGTCGGAGTGGATCAGCCCGCGGATGAACTCCCAGGGGTGTGCTGCGACGATCTCCTGCTGCCACGGCTCGAGAACGATCCTGCGCTCATGCTTCTTGCCGGGGCCGTGCTGGGGGAAGAGGCACCAGAGGTGCTTCGAGTACACCTTCACCTCGTGACAGCCCTTCCGGAGGACCCGGCACACGGAGTTCTCGACGAGGACGGCACGCATGGCGCGCTCGCACAGGTCCGCGATGCCGGGCCATGCGTCGTCACATGTAACGGAGAGACTGGGCGCTCGCATTGCCTTGTTCTGGATGATGTGGCCATCGCCGAGATAGAGCCCGAGGAGGTAGGCGTACGCCGCCTGATCCAGCGTCCCGTCGCACCGTGGGCAGCAGGAACGATGGGCTCCGGGGCACTCATTGCGTTTCGCTCGATCCACGTGCTTCCAGTAGCTGATCGTGCCCGGGGGGACATGAAGCTTGCGGGAAACGTCCGCGTTCCGTGCCCCGCCGCGTAGGAGCGAGAGTGCTTGTCGTCGCACATCAGTGCCGTGGAAGCTCATGTGGCCACTCTGGGCAACGGAACGTGGCACCGAGTAGCAGAAAGCGGATGTTCACGAGAACGTGAACATCCGCTTCTTTGTCTGTACCGGGTGCGGGACTCGAACCCGCAAGCCCTCACGGGCAGAGGTGTTTGAGACCTCCGTGTATACCGTTCCACCAACCCGGCAGAGTGCTTGTCGGAGTGTACCTGGTGACCGCCCCCAGGTTCAGCTAGGTAGGCTGTGAACGCAGCAGATCTGCCATGTAGCGAGGAGTCCCGTGACCGCCCCCGAGTCGCCCCAGCCGATCGCCGATGACGACGACAAGTCACACGTACCGCCGCTGACGACCCGCGTCGTCATCGCCGAGGACGAGGCCCTCATCCGGCTCGACCTCAAAGAGATGCTCGAGGAAGAGGGGTACGCGGTCGTCGGCGAGGCCGGTGACGGGCAGCGGGCCGTCGAGCTGGCGCGGGAGCACCGGCCCGATCTGGTCATTCTCGATGTGAAGATGCCCGTCCTCGACGGAATCTCCGCGGCGGAGAAGATCGCCGAGGAGTCCATCGCCCCCGTCCTGATGCTGACCGCCTTCTCGCAGCGCGATCTGGTCGAGCGCGCGCGTGACGCCGGTGCGATGGCCTATCTCGTGAAGCCGTTCAGCAAGAGCGATGTCGTGCCGGCCATCGAGATGGCGGTGTCGCGGTTCACCGAACTGAAGGCGCTGGAGCAGGAGGTCGCGGACCTCTCCCAGCGGCTGGAGACGCGCAAGCTGGTGGACCGGGCCAAGAGCATTCTGCAGACGCAGTACGGGCTGTCGGAGCCCGCGGCGTTCCGGTGGATCCAGAAGACGTCGATGGACCGGCGGCTGTCGATGCAGCAGGTCGCGGAGGCGGTCATCGAGGACGCCGAGGAGAAGAAGGCGGCGAAGGGGCAGTAGCTTCGGGCGCAGAAGGAGGGCCCGCACCCTGACCGGGGTGCGGGCCCTCCTTCTGTGCGTGCGGGTCAGTCTTCGCCGAGGTACGCCTTGCGGACCGAGTCGTCGTGGAGGAGGTCCTGGCCGGTGCCGGAGAGCACGATGCTTCCGACCTCCATGACGTGGGCGTGGTTGGCGAGGGAGAGAGCCGCCTGGGCGTTCTGCTCGACGAGCAGGATGGTGGTGCCCTGCTCCCTGAGCTCGACGATGGTGGCCATGATCTTCTGCATCATGATCGGCGAGAGGCCCATGGAGGGTTCGTCGAGCATGAGCAGTTTGGGCTGGGACATCAGGGCCCGTCCCATGGCGAGCATCTGCTGCTCGCCGCCGGAGAGGGTGCCCGCGGCCTGCTTGCGACGCTCTCCCAGGATGGGGAAGAGGTCGTAGGCGCGCTTGATGTCCTTGGCGATCCCGTCGCTGTCCTTACGGAGGAAGGCGCCGAGGCGCAGGTTGTCCTCGATGGACATGCGGGGGAAGATGTGCCGCCCTTCGGGGGAGTGGGCGAGTCCGAGGGACACGACCTCGTGGGCGGGGACCTTCCGCAGTGACCTGCCGTTGAACTTGATGTGGCCCCCGAGGGGCTTGATCAGTCCGGACAGGGTGCGGAGCGTCGTGGTCTTGCCGGCGCCGTTGGTGCCGATGAGGGTGACGACCTCGCCGGCTTCGACCTTGAACGAGATTCCCTTGACGGCCTCGATCTTGCCGTAGGCGACGCGCAGGTCCTCGACTTCGAGAAGTGCGGTCATCGGTCGTTCTCCTTGCTGGCGGTCTCGTCAGACGTGTCGGGGTCCGTGGACTCGGTGGAGTCGGCGGGGTCCGTGTCGTCTGCCGTGGAGCCGGCGGGCTCCGTGTCGTCGGTGGGCTCCTCGGCCGCTTCGGGGGCGGTCTTGGTGAGCGTCGCCGCGGATGCCTCGGCTGCTTCGACCTCGGCGACCTCTGCGGCGCCGGGGTCGCCCTCGAAGGGCTCTCCGAGGTAGGCGGCGATGACGCGTTCGTCGCCCTGGACTTCGGCGGCGGTGCCTTCGACGAGCTTCTCGCCCTGGACGAGGCAGGCGACCCGGTCGCAGAGGTTGAAGATGAAGCGCATGTCGTGCTCGATGACGAGGACGGCGATGCCCTTGTCCCGGATGGCGAAGATGAGTTCTTCGGCTGCCCGGGTCTCCTGCGGGTTCATGCCTGCGGTGGGCTCGTCGAGGAGGAGGAGTCCGGGTTCGCTGGCGAGGGCGCGGGCGATCTCGAGCTTGCGCTGTTCGCCGTAGGGCAGGTTGCGGGAGAGGTGTTCCGCCTTGTGCGCGAGGCCGACGAACTCGAGGAGTTCCATGGCGCGGGCGCGGGACTTGGCTTCTGCCTTGTGGAAGCCGGGGCCGCGCAGCAGGGCGGACCAGAGGCCTTCCTTGGTGCGGGTGTGCCGTCCGACGAGGACGTTTTCCAGAACGGTCATGTTGGCGAAGAGCCGGATGTTCTGGAAGGTGCGGGCGATGCCCGCTGCCGTGACCTTGAAGGACTTCGCGGGCAGCACCGTGCCCTTGTAGCGGACTTCGCCCTCGGTGGGGATGTAGAGGCCGGTGAGGCAGTTGAAGAAGGTGGTCTTTCCGGCGCCGTTGGGTCCGATGAGACCGACGATTTCGCCTGCGTTGACGGTCAGGTCGACGGAGCGTACGGCGGTGAGGCCGCCGAATCGCATGGTGACGCCGCGGGCGTCGAGGACGGTTTCGCCGGGCGTGGCCACGGCTGTTCCCTCGGCGGTGGTGGTGTCGGTGGTCATGGATCAGGCCCCTGTCTTGCCGAGGACTGCGGGCGCTTCGGCGGATTCGTGGAATTCGAGCTGCCGGCGCCGGTTCGGGATGAGGCCTTCGGGGCGGAAGCGCATCAGGAGGACGAGCGCGAGGCCGAAGGCGAAGAGCTGGTAGTCGCCGAGGAACTGGAGCTTGGCGGGGATGAGGTAGAGCAGTGCCGCGCCGACGAGGGGTCCGCTGATGGTGCCCATGCCGCCGAGGACGACGGCTGCGAGCAGGAAGGCGGAGTTCGGCGGGACGACGTGTGCGAACTGGTACTGCTCGGGTGTCACGGTGTAGGTGACGTGGGCCTGGACGGTTCCGGCGAGGCCGGCGAGTGCGGCGCCGAGGGCGAAGGCGATCAGCTTGACGCGGAAGCCGTTGATGCCCATGGCGAGTGCCGCGGTCTCGTCCTCGCGGATGGCGATCCAGGCGCGGCCGATTCGGGAGTCTCCGCTGCGCCGGAAGACGACCACGACGATGAGCGTGATCAGCAGCATCAGGAAGAAGTAGTTCGCGAAGCGGCCGATGGTGACGCCGAGGATGCTGTGTTCGATCCCGAAGTCGAAGCCGAACATCTGGAGGTTCGGGATCGAGGAGATGCCGTTGGAGCCGTTGGTGATGTCGGGGCCGGAGGTGCCGTCCATGTTGTTGACGGTGATCCGGAAGATCTCACCGAAGCCGAGGGTGACGATGGCCAGGTAGTCGCCGCGCAGTCGCAGGGTGGGGGCGCCGATGAGGACGCCGAAGACCATGGAGGCTGTTGCGCCGACGAGGACCGCTCCCCAGAAGGGGAGGTGGATGTCGAAGGGCGAGGACGGCGATCCGGAGACCATGGCGGCGGCGTAGGCGCCGACGCCGAGGAAGGCGACGTATCCGAGGTCGAGGAGGCCGGCGAGGCCGACGACGATGTTGAGGCCGAGTGCGACGGTGGCGAAGATCAGGATGTAGACGCCGATGGTCGCGTACTGGTCGTCGGCCTGGGTGAAGGGGAATGCGGCGGCGGCGGCGAAGGCGCCGGCCATCGTCACGTTGCGGTGTCGGGCGGTGATGGCCGAGACGCGCGCGATGAGTCCGGCCTTGGCGAGTGACGCGAAGCCGAGTCCGGCGGTGATCAGGAAGCCGATGAAGAGCTCGTCGTACTCGGTGCCGATGCCGTAGGTGAAGACGATCAGGCCGACGGCGAGGGCCGCGACGATGATCAGGATCTCGACGTACGACGGCAGGGTGCGCGCGGGCGTGGAGGTTCCGGTGGCGAGGGCGGCCTTGATGTTGGTGACGCTGTTGCCGGTGCGCTGCCTGAACTGGTCCCAGCTGCTGTCCTCGGGGTCCAGCGGGTCGGGCGCGGGGCGCTCGAACGGCAGGGCGAGGGCGCCTGTGAGGGCGATGAGGGTGGCGATTCCGGCGACGTAGCCGCCGGGCTCCAGGTTCGCGAGGCCGCCGAGGGTGACGCTGATGGCGATCAGGGTGTACCAGGCGGTCGCGAATGCGGCGATCGCGGCGAGCTTGATTGCGCTGTCGGCGCCGGCGGGGGTGAGCCAGCGCAGGCCCTTGATGCCGTAGGACGACAGTGCGAACGCGAGGGTGAGTGCACCGGCGATGAGGACGAGCCACTGGAGTCCGCCGGGGTAGCCGTAGACGGTGAGGTTGCCGGGGAAGGCAGCCGTCCAGGTCCAGGAGAGGAAGGCGGAGATGATGGTGAGTGCGGCGCCGCCGGTGGCGAGGGCCCGTGCGGCGTCGGCCGGCAGGGGGACGAGTCCGCGCTGGGGTGCGTCGGTCGTCTTGGACGGGGTGGCCGTCTTGGTGGTCTGTGTCGTCATCGGTGTCACGCCCTGTCCGCGACGCGCTCGCCGAGGAGGCCTTGTGGCCTGACGAGGAGCACGACGATGAGAAGTACGAAGGCCCAGACGTCGGCCCAGGACTGGCCGCCGAGCTGCTGCATGCCGGGGATGTCGCTGATGTAGGCCGTCGCCAGTGTTTCGGCGATGCCGAGTGCGAGACCGCCGAGCATCGCGCCGTAGATGTTGCCGATGCCGCCGAGGACGGCTGCGGTGAATGCCTTGAGGCCGAGGATGAAGCCCATGCGGAAGTTGACTTCGCCGTACTTGAGCCCGTAGGCGACGGCTCCGACTGCGGCGAACGCGGCACCGAGGGCGAAGGCGACCACGATGATGCGGTCGGTGTTGATGCCCATGAGCTTGGCGGTGTCGGGGTCCTGTGCGGTGGCCTGCATGCCGCGGCCGGTGCGGGTCTTCATGACGAAGAGCGCGAGGACGGCCATGCAGATGGGGGCCGCGATGAGGAGGAAGACGTCACCGGTCTGGATGGTGACGCTGCCGATGTGGAACGGTCCGCCGGGGATCTCGGGGAACGGACGGGAGGACTTCGCCTCGGGGTACCAGGCCCACACCGCCTGCTGGAGGGCGAGGGAGAGGCCGATTGCGGTGATGAGGGGGGCGAGTCGTGGCGCGCCGCGCAGGGGGCGGTAGGCGAAGCGTTCGGCGCCTACGGCGATGGTCGTGGCGACGATGATGGCGCCGACGATCATGAGCGGCAGGGCGAGCCACATGGTGGTGCCGGTGGGAAGGATGAGCCAGACCGTGAGGGCTCCGAAGCCACCGGTCATGAAGATCTCGCCATGGGCGAAGTTGATGAGCTGGACGATGCCATAGACCATCGTGTAGCCGATGGCGATGAGCCCGTACATGGATCCCAGTAGCAGGCCATTGACCAGCTGTTGCGGCAGTTCGTGCACCGCAGGTCCTCCGAGTCTTTCGACGGATGTGACACCGCGCGGGGCGCTTGGTTGCGGCGCCCCGCGCGGCTCATTGGTGATCGGGGGTGGTTCAGCCGGTGAAGGTGCCGGACTTGACGTCCTTCCAGGCGTCGCCCTCGTACTTGTAGACGGTGAGCTGCTTGTTGGTGGCGTCACCGAACTCGTCGAACGAGACCTTGCCGGTCACGCCGTCGAAGGAGACTCCCTGCATGGCCTCGAGGACCTTGGCGCGGGCGTCGGAGGGGAGCTTGCCGTTGTTGCCCTCGACGGCCTTCTTGACGGCCTCGATGATGGCCCAGGCGGAGTCGTAGGAGTAGCCGCCGTAGGCCTCGAAGGCCTCCTTGTAGCCGGCCTTCTCGTAGTTGGCCACGAACTCCTTGGCCGACGGGAGGGTCTCGACCGGGGCGCCGACGGAGGTGGCGAGGTCGCCCACGCCCTCCTTGCCGGACAGCTTGATGAAGTCGGCGCTGTAGATGCCGTCACCACCGACCAGCGGGATCTTGGCGCCGCCCTTCTTGAGCTGCTTGCTCAGCGGGCCGGCGACGGGGTACTCGCCGCCGTAGTAGACGACGTCGGCGCCGGAGCTCTTGACCTTGGCGACGACGGCCGCGAAGTCCTTGGTGTCCGGGTTGACGTGCTCGGTGCCGGCGACGGTGCCGCCGAGCTTCTTGAACTCGGCCGTGAAGGTGGCGGCCAGACCGGCGCCGTAGGTCTTCTTGTCGTCAATGACGAAGACCTTCTTCTTCTTGGCGTCGTTGAAGAGGTACTGCGCGGCGAACGGGCCCTGGATGGCGTCCGTGGTGGCCGTGCGGAAGTACGACTTGTACGGACGGGCCTTCTTGCCGCCGTTCCAGTCCTGTCCCTGGGAGAGGGCCGGGTTGGTGTTGGCGGGGGAGACCTGTACCAGCTTCGCGTCGTCGAAGACCTTCTGCATCGACTCGGCGACGGAGGAGTTCAGCGGGCCGACGACGCCGAGGACGTCCTTGTTGGCCTGGAATTTGGTGGCATTCTGCTGTCCGGAGGACGGCTGAGCCTGGTCGTCGAGCGCTTCGACCTTGAAAGTAACGCCTTCGACGTACTTCTTCTCGTTGGCGACCTTGGCGGCGAGGTCGACGGAGTTCTTGATGCCCAGGCCGAGGGCGGAGAGCTCACCGGTCAGCGGTGCATCGATGCCGATGACGACCGTGGTGCCGGCACCTTCGGCGCCGCCGCTGTTGTTGTCGTCGCGCGAGCCGCAGGCGGTAAGCGTGAGGGCTCCCGCAGTGAGCGCAGCCGTGATGGCTATGAGCGAACGTTGACGCACGATCAGTCCTTTCACCAGGCACGGGCAGTCCCCTCATGGGACGCACCGAGTCGAGCGCGGGAAACCGAGGTAATCCGGTGGCGCGGTGACTGGCGGTGACTCTAGGCGGCGCAATGGCACACAGAGGAGGTCTCTGGCCAAGGCGTGACGCTCTTGTTATGCCATGACGTAATGCATAGCGGAACTTCGCGGGTGGATCGGGGGAATTCCGGCCGTTTCGTCGCGTCCGCATGCTGAGAACTGGCAGGACTCTCAGCGGTTTGAGTCCTGACATCTGATCTTAGTGGCACGCCGTGTCAAGGGCCTTGCCGAGGTCCCTTGCGTACCGATCTCCCAGGATGAAGCCCTGTTTCTGTTTTGCGCGGACATTGCGCAGCGTTACATCCAGGAAAGGGAGGCTGGCATTCCGTGCCGTTTTCGCACAGTCCGACACATGGATCGTGACAAGCACTCTGCGTGGCTCGTCGGCACGTACGGTGAGCGGCGCCGCGGGAGCGGTGGTCACGCGCAGTGCCTCGGAGGTCTGGTCGATCCGTTCCACCGTGACCGGGGGCCCGGTGTGGGTGGTGAGGACGGCGGTGAAGGCGAAGGCGGAGTCCTCGTCGGGACGGGAAGCCACGCCGCTGGGGCCCGCGTAGGTGACGCTGACGGCCTGAGCGGGCCAGGGGGTGGGGGGAGGGGGCGGCGGCTGGGGGCGTCCGGCCCAGAGGTAGCCGCCGCCGGCGGCCACGGCTGCGGCGCAGACTGTCGCCACCGCGCCGCGGCGGTGACGGGCGAGGAAGCGGCCCGGCCGACTGCGCGGGGGCCGGGATGCGAACGAGGCGTCCGCCACGTAGGTGTGCTCGCCCGGCTCGACCGGGCCCACGCCGCTCATTGCCAAGGCCCCCCGGTCGGGGCTCCGCCGCTGTGGCGCTCCGCGCACCGCCGGGCGGCCTGATGGTCGATCAGATCCTCTGCGGCTGCGGGGCCTTGGCGTTCTTGTTCGTCGCGGGCTGCGACCACTACGGCGCGCAGGATGTCGTACTGCCCGCCCGACAGACCCATGGCCTGATAGTCGAGGCCGGCTGCGGAGCGGTCGTGCAGAACCTCCCGGGCCCAGTGCGCGATCAGATTCCGGCAGAGCTCTTCGGGCGGTGTCGGGCGCGGCGAGGGAGTGGCGGCAGTGGGGGAGGCAGGGTGGCTGTCGGCGGACCGGGCGGACATCCCGCAGCCGGTGAGGCCGATCGCGAACACCATGGCGAGTCCGAGCATGCAGACGCCTAAGAGCCCAGTCCTCATGGGGGAACGCTAGCCCCCGTACCCGGGCGGGACAACGGGCAGGACGGCGGCCCGCCCGGGCCGCCGCTCCCGGTCGCTCAGGCCTGTGCGTCGCGCAGCAGGCAGGTCAGGCGCGCGGTGCAGACCCGCTTGTCCTGCTCGTCGGTGATCACGATCTCGTACGTGGCCGTGGAGCGGCCCCGGTGCACCGGCGTCGCGACGCCCGTGACCTGGCCCGAGCGCACGCCGCGGTGGTGCGTGCAGTTGAGGTCCACACCCACGGCGATCTTGGAGGTGCCCCCGTGCAGCATGGAGCCGACCGAGCCGAGGGTCTCGGCCAGTACCGCGGAGGCCCCGCCGTGCAGCAGTCCGTACGGCTGGGTGTTGCCCTCGACGGGCATCGTGCCGACGACCCGCTCGGCCGACGCTTCGAGGACCTGCACGCCCATGCGGTTGCCCAGGCTCCCTGCGGAGAAGAGTGCGGGCAGGTCGACCCCGAGTGCGGCGTACTCGTCGATGACCTCTTGCGGGAACTTCACGGTGGTCTGCTCGCCCATGGGGCCGGCTCCGATCGTCTTGCGGCGTATCCCTGCTGCCTGAGCGAACGCTTAGGCGGTCGGAGATTGTTCCAGACGCACGATCACGGACTTGCTGGCGGGGGTGTTGCTGATGTCGGCGGTCGCCTCCAGCGGCACCAGCACGTTCGTCTCCGGGTAGTACGCCGCGGCGCAGCCCCGCGCGGTGGGGTAGTGGACGACGCGGAAGCCCGGCGCGCGGCGTTCCACTCCGTCCTTCCACTCGCTGACCAGGTCCACGTACGAACCGTCCGCGATCCCGAGGGCGCGCGCGTCCTGCGGATTGACGAGGACCACCCGGCGGCCGCCCTTGATGCCGCGGTAGCGGTCGTCGAGGCCGTAGATCGTGGTGTTGTACTGGTCGTGCGAGCGGATGGTCTGCAGCAGCAGCCGGCCCTCGGGCACCACGGGGTACTCGACGGGCGCCGCGGTGAAGTTGGCCTTGCCCGTAGCCGTGGGGAAACGGCGCTGGTCGCGCGGGGCGTGCGGCAGCGTGAAGCCGCCCGGCCGGGCGATCTTCTCGTTGAAGTCCTCGAATCCCGGCACCACCCGTGCGATGCGGTCGCGGATCGTGCCGTAGTCCTTCTCGAACTCCTCCCACGGCGTCAGCGACGCCGGGCCCAGCACCGCGCGCGCCAGCCGCGCGACGATGGCCGGCTCGGACAGCAGATGAGGGCTCGCGGGGGTGAGATTGCCGCGGGATGCATGGACCAGGCCCATCGAGTCCTCGACCGTCACCACCTGCCGGCCGCCCGACTGGACGTCCTTGTCGGTGCGGCCCAGCGTCGGCAGGATCAGCGCCCGGCGGCCGGTCACCGCGTGCGAACGGTTGAGCTTTGTCGACACATGGACCGTCAGCCGGGCCCTGCGCATCGCCGCCTCGGTGACCTCCGTGTCCGGTGTCGCGCCCACGAAGTTGCCGCCCATCGCGAAGAACACCTTCGCCCGGCCGTCGCGCAACGCCTCGATGGAGCGCACGACGTCGAAGCCGTGGTGGCGGGGCGGCGCGAAGCCGAACTCGCGCTCCAGCGCGTCCAGGAAGGCGGTCGAGGGCCGCTCGAAGATGCCCATGGTGCGGTCGCCCTGCACGTTCGAATGGCCGCGCACCGGGCAGACACCCGCGCCTGGACGGCCGATGTTGCCGCGCAGCAGCAGGAAGTTGACCACCTCGCGGATGGTCACCACGGAGTGCTTGTGCTGTGTCAGGCCCATCGCCCAGCACACGATCGTGCGCTTCGAGGCCAGCACCATGGCGAGCGCCTGCTCGATCTCGGCGCGTCCGAGGCCGGTGGCGGTGAGCGTCTCGTCCCAGTCCGCGGCGCGCGCGGCGGCGGCGAATTCCTCGTACCCGTGGGTGTGTTCGCGGACGAAGTCCTCGTCGACGGCGCCGTCCGTCTCCAGGATCAGCTTGTTCAACAGGCGGAACAGGGCCTGGTCGCCACCGATGCGGACCTGCAGGAACAGATCGTTCAGCGCGACGCCCTTGACCATGCCGCGGGGCGTCTGAGGGTTCTTGAACCGCTCCAGGCCGGCTTCCGGCAGCGGGTTCACCGAGATGATCCGCGCGCCGGACGCTTTGGCCTTCTCCAGGGCGGACAGCATCCGGGGATGGTTGGTGCCCGGGTTCTGTCCGGCCACGATGATCAGGTCGGCCTGGTGCAGATCCTCCAGCGAGACACTGCCCTTGCCGACGCCGATCGTCTCGGTCAGCGCGGAACCGGACGACTCGTGGCACATGTTGGAGCAGTCGGGCAGGTTGTTCGTGCCGAACTCCCGGGCGAACAGCTGCAGCAGGAAGGCCGCCTCGTTGCTCGTGCGCCCCGAGGTGTAGAACAGCGCCTCGTCGGGCGAGGACAGCGCCCCGAGCTCCTCGGTGATGATCGAGAACGCCCGCTCCCACGTCACGGCCTCGTACCGCTCGGCGCCCTCCGCCAGATACATGGGCTGCGTGATGCGGCCCTGCTGGCCCAGCCAGTAACCACTGCGGCCGGCGAGATCGCCGAGCGGGTGCGCGGCGAAGAAGTCGGGCGTGACCCGCCGCAGCGTCGCCTCCTCGGCGACCGCCTTCGCCCCGTTCTCGCAGAACTCCGCGACGTGCCGCTTGTCGCCCTCGGGCCAGGCACAGCCGGGACAGTCGAAGCCGTCTTTCTGATTGACCTGGAGCAGGGTCTGCGCCGAGCGACGCACCCCCATCTGCTGCTGGGCGATACGCAGCGTGTGACCGATGGCCGCCAGGCCCGCCGCCGCATGCTGCGGGGCCGCGACCTGCGGCGCGTCCTGGACGGGATCCCCTGTGGGCGGCTTGCTGGCCATCGCGCTCTCCTTCGAGCGTCGTCTGCTGCGTACGTATCCGATCCTGTCACGCGCCGCCGACAACGGTCCCGGCCCGGTCCGCCCGGTCAGGATTGTCGGTGGTCCGTGGCAGGATCGGGGACGTGGCTGAGACGGCATCGAAGAAGACGGCAGACAACCGACCCCGCCTGCTCCTCATGGACGGGCACTCTCTTGCGTACCGGGCGTTCTTCGCGCTGCCCGCGGAGAACTTCACCACCGAGAGCGGCCAGACGACGAACGCCATCTACGGCTTCGCGTCGATGCTGGCGAACACGCTGCGCGACGAGGCGCCCACGCACTTCGCCGTGGCCTTCGACGTGTCCCGCAAGACCTGGCGCTCGGCCGACTTCCCCGAGTACAAGGCGAACCGCTCCAAGACCCCTGACGAGTTCAAGGGCCAGGTCGAGCTGATCGGCGAACTGCTGGACACGATGAACGCGGTGCGCTTCGCGGTCGACGGCTTCGAGGCCGACGACATCATCGCCACCCTCGCCACCGAGGCGGAGGCCGCGGGCTTCGAGGTGTTGATCGTCACCGGTGACCGTGACTCGTTCCAGCTGGTCAGCGAGCACACCACCGTGCTGTATCCGACCAAGGGCGTCTCCGAGCTGACCCGCTTCACCCCGGCCAAGGTCGAGGAGAAGTACGGACTGACCCCGCAGCAGTACCCCGACTTCGCCGCCCTGCGCGGCGACCCGTCGGACAATCTGCCGGGCATCCCCGGTGTCGGGGAGAAGACCGCCACGAAGTGGATCAGCCAGTTCGGCTCGTTCGCGGAGCTGGTCGAGCGCGCCGACGAGGTCAAGGGCAAGGTCGGGCAGGCCCTGCGCGACCACCTCGAATCGGTGAAACTCAACCGCCACCTCACCGAGCTCGTGCGCGACGTGGAACTGCCGAAGACGGTCGCGGACCTCGAGCGCGCCGCGTACGACCGCACCGCGCTCAAGGGTTTCCTGGAAGTCCTGGAGATCCGCAACCCGAGCCTGCGTGAGCGGCTCCTCGCGGTCGACCCGGGTGCCGAGGAGGACGAGGCCCCTGCCCCGGCCGCGGGGGTAGAGCTCGACGGCACGGTGCTGGGCGCAGGCGAGCTGTCGGCATGGCTGGAGCAGCACGGCGGGCAGCCGCTCGGCGTGGCCACCGTGGCCGTCTGGGCCCTGGGCGTCGGCAGCGTCAGCGAGATCGCGCTGGCCGCCGCCGGGGGGGAGGCGGCCTGGTTCGACACCACGCAGCTGGACGAATCGGACGACCGCGCCTTCGCCGCGTGGATCGCCGACCCGGCCCGGCCCAAGATCATGCACAACGCCAAGGAGGCCCTGCGGGTCTTCCCGGAGCACGGCTGGAACATCGCCGGCGTCACGATGGACACCGCGCTCGCCGCGTATCTCGTCAAGCCCGGCCGCCGGTCCTTCGCGCTCGACGCGCTGTCCGTCGAGTACCTGCACCGCGAGCTGGCCCCCGCGGCCGCCGACGGCCAGCTGGCGTTCGGCGCGGAGGACGAGCAGGCCGAGGCGGATGCGCTGATGGCGCAGGCCCGTGCGGTCCTCGACCTGGGTGACGCCTTCGGAGAAAAGCTCGGCGAGGTGGGGGCCACCGAGCTGCTGCACGACGTGGAGCTGCCCACCTCCCTGCTGCTCGCACGGATGGAGCGGCACGGCATCGCCGCCGACCGCGCCCATCTGGAGGCGATGGAGCAGCAGTTCGCCGGAGCGGTGCAGCAGGCGGTGAAGGAGGCGCACGCCGCGGTCGGCCACGAGTTCAACCTCGGCTCGCCGAAGCAGCTCCAGGAAGTCTTCTTCGGCGAGCTGAACCTCCCCAAGACGAAGAAGACCAAGACCGGCTACACGACGGACGCGGACGCGCTCGCCTGGCTCGCCGCCCAGACCGACCACGAGCTGCCGGTCATCATGCTGCGCCACCGCGAGCAGGCCCGGCTGCGTTCCACCGTCGAAGGTCTGATCAAGACGATCGCGGCCGACGGACGAATCCACACGACGTTCAGCCAGACCGTCGCGGCGACCGGCCGGCTCTCCTCCACCGACCCGAACCTGCAGAACGTGCCGGTCCGCACCGACGAAGGCCGCGCCATCCGCCGTGGATTCGTCGTCGGCGAGGGCTTCGAGTCCCTGATGACCGCCGACTACAGCCAGATCGAACTGCGCGTCATGGCGCACCTGTCGGAGGACGAGGGTCTCCTCGAGGCCTTCACCTCGGGCGAGGACCTGCACACGACGGTCGCCTCGCAGGTGTTCGCCGTGGAGCGCTCCGCGGTCGACGCCGAGATGCGCCGCAAGATCAAGGCCATGTCCTACGGCCTGGCGTACGGGCTCTCCGCCTTCGGCCTCTCGCAGCAGCTGAGCATCGAACCGGCCGAGGCGCGGGTTCTGATGGACACGTACTTCGAGAGGTTCGGCGGGGTCCGCGACTATCTGCGCCGCGTCGTCGACGAGGCGCGGGCGACGGGATACACGGCGACCATGCTCGGCCGTCGCCGCTATCTGCCCGACCTGAACAGCGACAACAGGCAGCGCCGTGAAGCCGCGGAACGGATGGCGCTCAACGCACCGATCCAGGGCACGGCCGCGGACATCGTCAAGGTCGCGATGCTGAACGTGGACCGCGCACTGACCGAGGCGAAGCTCACGTCCCGGCTGCTGCTCCAGGTCCACGACGAAGTCGTGCTGGAGGTCGCCCCCGGCGAACGGGAGGAAGTGGAGTCCCTGGTACGCCAGGAGATGTCCGCCGCAGTCTCGCTGCGAGCCCCGCTGGACGTCTCCGTCGGTGTGGGCCCCGACTGGGAGTCGGCGGCCCACTGAACCACCCGGGGGCCGGGACGGCGCGAAGCCGGACCGGCCCCTTTTGGCCCGCCGCTATGCGCTCGTCACAGCCGTGACGACCCGGCCACCCGGACCCGCACCGCCGCCCCGTAGAGCACCAGGCCCGCCGCCAGCCCCGCTCCCGCCCCGAAGCACGCCGTCGGGATGATGTCGAGCGGCGTCTCGATACGGCCCCAGTACTGGTACCAACGCACACAGCGGTGCATGACGCCGGCAAGCACGCACACCACGAGCACCACCGCGGCCGTGCGCCGCTCTGCGCGGCCGAGCCGGGGCAGCCCCGACGCGGACGGCAGCGCCACCGGCTCCGCGCGCCGCAGCGCCGATGCGAGGAACCACGTCAGAGCCACGAGTGCGACGGCCGAACTCCCGTACTGCGTATACGTGTAGAGGGGGAAGCTTGCGACGCTCTCGTTGAGGACGGGAAGCATCCGCACACCCCAGCGGTCGAAATGGGTGAACGCGTCCCACACCACGTGCGTCGTCGCACCGAGGACGGCGGAGACGTAGAACCAGAACGCCACGGTCAGCGGCGGCCGGCTCCGCCACGGGACACCCCGTACCACCGCCAGCACTTTGCCCTGCCACCGGTGCGGCAGCAGAGCCACCAGCGGGTCACGCACCATCAGCCACAGTCCGAGGAGCGCCGCCGTGACGACGACGTCGACCGTGAGAACGCCCAGCGGTCCGTGCGTGACGCTCCCGAACTCCATCGCGCCCGGCACGAAACTCGCCGCGAAGTACGTCATGTCCGGCGCGAGCGAGCCCAGGACGAGCCCCGACGCCAGCAGCGGACCACGTGCGGTCCCGTCCCGCCTGACGGCGGGCAGCACCGCCGCGGCGTGGCTCAACGTGAACGGCATCGTGTCGCGCCCCCTGTGACCCTTGACCCCTGTGACTTCGATCTGCAGTCCGTCGACCGTGGGCCGTGCGCGCTCGCGCCGCCCGTTGTCGATCAGTGCCGCGTTGATCAGTGCCGCCCAGTATGCGTGACGGCCCTGTCCGCCAGGGATCCGGAATCGTGCCGACCGGTAGGTGGCGAACTGGTGAACACCGGTCAAGGGCCGGTGTTCCGGGGCCCGTCGTTGCATTAGGGTCACGTGAGACCACGTGCTGGGGAGCACGGGGAGCCGCTGACGGGGAGGGACCAGACGTATGGCAGCGCAATTCGGCCGCCGGCTGCGCAGGGGAGCGACAACCACGGCTGTCGCCGCGGCCGCCGTGGCGGCCCTCTCCGCGTCCCAGGCGCCGGGCATATCGCCCGCGACCTCGGGCGGCAGCCATGAAGCGGCCGACACGCCACCGCCGCCCGGCACACCGGTCACCGGCAACTCGCCGTACTACACGGACCTCCCTCCACTGAACACCCCGGACAAGCCCGGCACTTCGGTGGAACTGCCCGTGGGTGCGGGCGAAGCGGGCATACCCGCGACGGTCCTCGCCGCGTACAAGCAGGCCGAGCAGACCCTCGCCGAGACCGACCCCGCCTGCCGGCTTCCCTGGCAGCTGCTGGCAGCCATCGGCAAGGTGGAGTCGGGTCAGGCACGTGGCGGCCGCGTCGACGCGAACGGCACCACGCTCTCCCCGATCCTCGGCCCCGTTCTCAACGGCGTCGGCTTCGCGAACATCTCGGACACCGACAACGGTGCCTACGACGACGACACCGTGCACGACCGGGCCGTCGGGCCCATGCAGTTCATCCCCTCCACGTGGGAGACCTGGGGTCAGGACGCCAACGGCGACGGCCGCAGGGACCCGAACAACATCTACGACGCGGCGCTCGCCGCCGGCCGCTACCTCTGCCACGGCGGCCGTGACCTCGGCGTCCAGGCCGACCTGGACAAGGCGATCCTCGGCTACAACCACTCGCGCGAGTACCTGCGTACGGTGATGTCCTGGTTCGACTACTACAAGCGTGGCTCCCACGCCGTTCCCGACGGCACCGGTGTGTTGCCCGTCGGCGACGGGCCGGGCAGCGCAGGGCCCCTCCCGACGCCCACTCCCACGCCGACCCCAACGCCCAAGCCGAAGCCGTCCGCACCGGGCACGCCGAGCCCGGGCCCCTCCGAGCCCGGTGGCGGATCCGGCGAGACGCCCACTCCGACGCCTCCGCCCACACCGGCACCCGTCTCGCGCATCGAGGACGCCGGTACCGGCCGGATGACGGCAACGGCCGGGCAGGACTTCACGGTGCGTGCGAAGGTCCGCGTAAAGAACGCCAAGGGCGCCTCCGTTGCCCGGCAACCCGTGCGCTTCGCCGTCATCGGTGACACCGATGCCCGCTTCCCGGACGGCAGGACCAGCGTGGTCCTGCTCACCGGTGTCGACGGCACCGTCACCGCGCCTGCTCTGCGCGCGGGCGAGAAGACCGGGACGTTCACCGTCCGCGCCACCGTCGACGGACTCACCCTCGCCCCCGTGGACTTCATCGCGACCGTCACCCAGCGCATCGCGGACACCGTTGCGAGGACGGACGAGAAGGCGCTGACGGCAGCGCCCGGCACCGAGTTCGCCGACGCCGTCACGGTGAAGGCCACCTGCAAGGGCGCTGCCGCCCCCGGCGTCGCGGTCACCGCCACGATGATCAAGTCGGCCGAGGACGCGACCACCAACGACAAGGGTCCCCACTTCAAGGACGCCGACGGCAAGGTGGTCCGAAGCCTCACCGGTCTGAAGACCGACGCCGACGGCATGCTGACGCTTCCGAAGATCTACGCGGACGACACCGAGGGCACCTTCGTCCTCCGCCTCACCACGCCCGGCGGCGGATCGGTGGACATCGAGCTGAAGGTCGCCGTCCCGGCCGATCCGACGCCTGCGCCCTCCCCGAGCCCGGCCGGCTGATCGCACAGCAGTCCCTTCACCGCCCCTCCGCCCGCCCGGGCCGAGGGGCGGTGCCGTATGCGTTTGCTGTTCTCATCTCACGCCCGCGTTGCTACGGTGCCCCCTCCCTGACGATGTATCAGATTCAAGTTCCGGGAGGCCGAGCATGCGTGCCCTCGTCGCCGCCGCTGTCGGACTGGCCGCCGCCCTCGCCCTCGTCCTCACCGTGACGGCGGTCGGCGCACCGGCCGGCGAGACCTCGCCGAAGCCCCTGCTGACCACCGTCCCCGGCCCCAAGAAGTAGGGGAGACGGACCATGCGCCGCAGATCAGGACTCGTGCTCGTCGCCCTCGCCGTGTTTCTCGCCGCTCTGGCCCCGCTGCTGCGCTGGTACGCCTTCCCCCGGCTCGCCAAGATCCCGGCCGGGCAGTACCAGGAGATGGTTCTCGAAGCGAGGCCGGCAACACTGCTCGACTACGGGACGCTCCAGGCCAAGCAGGTCGAGAAGGTCACCATCGTCCAGACCCTCAAGGGCAACGTGGAGGAGTCGGAGAAGATCGAACGCAGTGCCGGCCGCGATGTCGTGGTCTGGGACTCCCTCTCCTATGTGGCCGGACCCGACGGCAAGATGGTCTCCCAGATCCCCGAGCGCTACATCTTCGACGCCCACAGCCAGGAGCCCGTTCACGCCACCGGCGAGTCGGTCGACGGCGATTCGGTGCGGCGCGAAGGCATCGAGTTCAAGTGGCCGTTCCTCACCGAGAAACGGGACTACGTGTACTTCGACGCCCAGGCCCGCAAGTCCGCTCCCATCCACTACAAGGGCACCCGCACCTTCCGCGGACTGGAGGTCTACTACTTCGAGCAGACCATCCCGTGGACCAAGGTGCCGTACCCGAAGAAGATGCCCATCCCCGGCGTCGACGCCACCACGCTGGAGAAGCAGACCGGCACCACACGCTGGTACACGACCAAGCGCATGTTCTGGGTCGACCCCGTCACCGGCGCACCCGTGAACGGCGAGGAGATCCACAAGGAAGAGCTGCGCGGCGGCACCCTGCTCGGCGGCCGGGACCGCGTCACGGCGTTCTCCGGCCATGTGAAGATGCGCGAGGACTACCTCGACCACACCGTCGACCTCGTGACCTCCCAGCGGCAACTGGTCCTGTTGATGACCTCCTATCTCCCTTGGGGCTTGGCGGCATCGGGTGCCGGACTGCTCGCGGTCGCGCTGATCCTCGAGGCACGGGGCCGTCGGCCGGGCGGCGCGGGCTCCGGCCCCCGGGCCCCGCGACCCGGTCCGGAGCCCGCGCTCCTCCCTTCTGTCCCCGACCCTCGCGCCTGACGCACGCTCACGGCCCGTGGTCTCGCGCCCCCTCACGGGCAACGGTCCTGCTCCCGCACGCGACCGCGAGCCGCACTCCTACGGGGCCGGACGCGCCGACCGTGCCTTCGTGTGACGGGTGGGCTCGGCGGTCGCGGGATCCTCGGGCCACGGGTGCTTGGGGTAGCGCCCGCGCAGCTCCGCCCGCACGGAGCGGTACCCGTCCCGCCAGAACGACGCCAGGTCTGCCGTGACGGCGGCCGGACGCCCGGCGGGGGACAGCAGATGCACCAGCACCGGTACGCCCGCGACCGTCGGTGTCTCGCGCAGCCCGAACAGCTCCTGCAGCTTCACGGCCAGCACTGGCTGCTCGCGGCCGTACTCCACCCGTATCCGTGACCCACTGGGCACCTCGATGCGCTCCGGCGCGAGCTCGTCGAGCTTTGCCGCCTCACCCGTCGCCCAGGGCAGCAGACGCTGCAGCGCAGAGCCTGCCTGGATCCGGGCGAGGTCTGCTCGCCGCCGGGCCCTCGACAGCTCCGGCTCCAGCCACTCCCCGCTGCGCTCGAGCAGGGCACCGTCCGAGACGTCGGGCCAGGGAGCGCCGAGCACACGGTGCAAAAACGCCAGCCGGTCCCGCAGGCCGTGTGCTTCGCGTGTCCAGTGCAGCAGTCCCAGCCCCTCACGCCGCAGCCCGTCGAGCAGGGCCTGCCGCACCAGAGCGGCATCGGCGCGCCCGAGCGGACGTACGGACAGCTCCACCGCACCCAGTCTTTCCACGCGCCGCGCGACGACGTCGCCGTCCTCCCAGTGCACCTCCTCGCTCTCGGTCCGCAGATGCGAGGCGGCAGCACGCGCGGTCTCCTCGTCGACGACCGCGGCGAGCCGCACCCGTGCGGACGCCGCCTGTACGGGCCGGTCGGCCACCGCCACCGCCAGCCAGGGTGCCTGCCGCAGGTGCGACCCTTCGCCGAGCTCGGCCCTGGTGCCGGACACCATGAGGAACGACTGCTCCCCGCGGGCCCGCGCCACCCGCTCCGGGAACGCGAGCGCGGCGACAAGCCCGGCAGCGGCGTCATGACCGGGGGAGTCGGCCTTGTGGCCGCTGCCCGCACCGCCCCGCTGCGACGGCGTTCCGGGTGCCGAGGTGCCTGGAACGCCGGCTGCCGTCCCCTCGGCACCGCCCGTGGCCACCGCCCTCATGCCCGTGTCGGGGCCGTCGCCCGCCGTGCCCGCTCCTGTGACCTCGGCTCCGGCATCCGGCCCCGGCAGGACCTCCCCGGACCCCGACACGGCGGACAACGACGACCTCAGCCGGCTTGCTTCGGCACGCCACCGCGCGCCGTATGCGTCGCCGCCGCGCCGCGCCGTGCGCCAGGCAGCAGCCAGGTCGTCGCCGTAATCACGCGGTGGTTCCTCGCTGAGCAGTGCCACGATCTCCGCTGCCCGGCGGGCACCCACCTCGGGTGCGCCGTCCAGCAGCGCCCGGGCCAGCCGCGGATGCACACCGAGGCGGGCCATCCGTATCCCGCGTGCGGTCGCCCGCCCCGCGTCGTCCACCGCCCCGATCGCGCTCAGCACGGACCGGGCCGCCGCCATCGCCCCCGCCGGGGGCGCGTCCAGCAGGGCCAGGCCACTCGCGTCCGGATCGCCCCAGCACGCCGTCCGCAGGGCGAAGCCCGCCAGATCGGCGATCCGGATCTCGGGTGACGGGAACCGCGGCCGCCGCACGTCGTCCGCCTCCGACCAGCAGCGGTACACCGTGCCGAAGGCCTCGCGACCCGCCCGGCCGAGCCGCTGGGTCGCGCCCGCGACCGACACCGCGACCGTCGCCAGCGAGCCGAGTCCGCGCGCATGGTCCACGCGCGGCTCACGGGCGAGACCGGAGTCGACAACGATCCGTACACCGGGCACGGTCAGGCTCGATTCCGCCACCGACGTCGCGAGAACCACCCGCCGCCAATCACCGCCGCCGCGCAGCACCGCCTCCTGCACGCCGGCCGGCGCCCGCCCGTGCAGCTGCAACACCTCGGCATCGACGTCCGCGAGCATCCCCGCCGTGCGGGCGATCTCGCCCGTGCCCGGCAGGAAGCACAGAACATCCCCCTCATGACGCTCGAGCGCGAGGCGCACGGTCGTCGCCACATGCCGCAGCAGCTGCGGATCCACCCACGTCCCGTGCGCCGGGCGGATTCCGGCGGGCGGCGGTGCGAAGTGGATGCGGACCCCGTGCCCCTGGCCCTCGCTGCGCACGACCGGGGCAGGGCCTGAGCCGTCGAGCACGGTCAGAAGCTGCGACCACGCGTCGGCGTCGCCGGTCGCCGACGCCGCGATCAGCCGAAGCTCCGGCCGTAGCGTCGCCCGCACATCCACCAGGAAGGCGAGCGCGGTGTCCGCGTCCAGATGGCGCTCGTGGCACTCGTCGAGCAGGACGACATCGACGCCGGGCAGCTCGGGGTCGCGCTGCAGCCGCTGCAGCAGCACGCCTGTGGTGACCACCTCGACGCGAGTGGCAGGCCCCGTCCTCCTCTCGCCGCGCACCGAGAACCCGACGCCCTCCCCGACCCCCTGGCCGATGATCCAGGCCATCCGGCGCGCCGCGGCCCGCACGGCCATCCGGCGCGGCTCGGCGACCAGCACCCGCCGCCGCGGGCCGTCCCCTATGAACCCGGCCAGGGCCAGCGGCACCAGCGTGGTCTTGCCGGTCCCGGGCGGGGCATGGAGGACGGCCGTGCCGCGGTCGTCGAGCGCGGCAAGGAGCTCGGGCACGGCATGGCGGACGGGCAGACGGTCGATTGCGTCGGTTCGGATCACGCCATCAGTTTCGTACGGACCGGCAGGCAGCCGTCTCCGGTTGTCCACAGATCAGCAGGTGCGGTGCGTTCATATGACCGCAGCGGCCTGTTGCTCCGCCGGCACACGCCGCGCCGGTGGCCAGGCGTCCCCGGCGGACACCGGCGCCGTGAGCGCCCCCGACCGCCGTTGCTCAGTCGCGCTCACAGACGAAGATCGCTGTTCCCGGGATCAGGTTCCCCCTCAGGGGAGACCAGCCACCCCACTCCTGACTGTTCCAGGCCGGCCACTCCGGCTCGACCAGATCCGTCAGACGGAATCCGGCGGCCACCACGTCCCGTACCCGGTCGCCGAGCGTGCGGTGGTGCTCGACGTAGACCGCGCGGCCGTTCTCGTCCTGCTCGACGTACGGAGTCCGGTCGAAGTACGAAGCGGCGACCGACAGGCCTTCGGGGCCCGGCTCGTCGGGGAACGCCCAGCGGATCGGATGCGTCACCGAGAACACCCACCGTCCGCCCGGCCGCAGGACCCGCCTGACCTCGCGGAACACGCTTGCCGGATCGGCGACGAAGGGCACGGCGCCATAAGCGGAGCAGGCCAGATCGAACGAGCTGTCCCGGAACGGAAGCGTCCCCGCGTCGGCCTCGACGAGCGGTACGTCCCCGCCGATGCGCAGTGCGTGCTGCAGTTGGCGGTGGGAGAGGTCGAGCGCGACGGGGCGGGCGCCCTGGGCGGCGAGCCAGCGAGAGCACTGGGCGGCTCCTGCGCCGATCTCCAGGATGTCGAGCCCTTTCAGCGAATCCGCGGGACCGAGCAGGCCCGCCTCTGCCTCGTCCAGTCCTTCGGGCCCCCAGACGAACCGGTCGTCGCCCAGAAACGCGCCGTGGTCCTGTTGGTACTCGTCGGCGTTCCGGTCCCACCAGCCGCGGCTCGCCCGGCTGCTCTCCGCCTCCCCCGTCGTGCGGCGTGTCGCTTCCGGTTCGAAATCTTGGCTCATCGTCACCGTCGTTGTAGTTTGCGTATCGCGCGCCGTTGGCGGGCCGGAACGAGGCCCATCGTGGCCTCGGCAAACATTAGTTGTGCCGGGATCGTGTCGTTCTGCCCCGGGTGTGCGGCTTCGCGCATTGACCGTGTCCGGCTGCCCCCGTATGCTACAAGTTGCGCTGCGAGCCTGCGCGCCTCAGACAGAGCAGGCCGCGCTCGTATCTGTATGCATGTCCCCTCGGTTCACGAGGCGCCTCCAGATTCCTGGTCGGCGCTTCCTAAGCTGTCCGGCTTCTGCAGCTGCGATACCGGCTCTCGGCGTAGCAGTACCTACGACTTCAATGTCCGCACCGGAGCCCTTTCCCACATGACGAGCAGCACCGAGACCACCGCCACCACCCCGCAGGTTGCGGTCAACGACATCGGTAACGAGGAAGCCTTCCTCGCCGCGATCGACGAGACGATCAAGTACTTCAACGACGGCGACATCGTCGACGGCGTCATCGTGAAGGTCGACCGGGACGAGGTCCTGCTCGACATCGGTTACAAGACCGAAGGTGTCATCCCGAGCCGCGAGCTCTCGATCAAGCACGACGTCGACCCCAACGAGGTCGTCAAGGTCGGCGACGAGATCGAGGCCCTTGTTCTCCAGAAGGAGGACAAGGAAGGCCGCCTGATCCTCTCGAAGAAGCGCGCCCAGTACGAGCGTGCCTGGGGCACCATCGAGAAGATCAAGGAAGAGGACGGCATCGTCACCGGTACCGTCATCGAGGTCGTCAAGGGTGGTCTCATCCTCGACATCGGCCTCCGTGGCTTCCTGCCGGCTTCCCTCGTCGAGATGCGCCGCGTCCGCGACCTCCAGCCCTACGTGGGCAAGGAGCTCGAGGCGAAGATCATCGAGCTGGACAAGAACCGCAACAACGTGGTCCTGTCCCGCCGCGCCTGGCTGGAGCAGACCCAGTCCGAGGTTCGCCAGACGTTCCTCACCACCCTGCAGAAGGGTCAGGTCCGCTCCGGCGTCGTTTCCTCGATCGTCAACTTCGGTGCCTTCGTGGACCTGGGTGGCGTCGACGGTCTCGTGCACGTCTCCGAGCTGTCCTGGAAGCACATCGACCACCCGTCCGAGGTTGTCGAGGTCGGCCAGGAAGTCACCGTCGAGGTTCTCGACGTCGACATGGACCGCGAGCGTGTCTCCCTGTCGCTGAAGGCGACGCAGGAGGACCCGTGGCAGCAGTTCGCCCGGACCCACCAGATCGGTCAGGTCGTCCCGGGTAAGGTCACGAAGCTCGTTCCGTTCGGTGCGTTCGTGCGCGTCGACGAGGGCATCGAGGGTCTGGTCCACATCTCCGAGCTGGCCGAGCGCCACGTGGAGATCCCGGAGCAGGTCGTCCAGGTCAACGACGAGATCTTCGTCAAGGTCATCGACATCGACCTCGAGCGCCGCCGCATCAGCCTCTCGCTGAAGCAGGCCAACGAGTCCTTCGGTGCCGACCCGGCCTCGGTCGAGTTCGACCCGACGCTGTACGGCATGGCCGCGTCGTACGACGACCAGGGCAACTACATCTACCCCGAGGGCTTCGACCCCGAGACCAACGACTGGCTCGAGGGCTTCGAGACCCAGCGCGAGGCGTGGGAGGGCCAGTACGCCGAGGCGCAGCAGCGCTTCGAGCAGCACCAGGCCCAGGTCATCAAGTCCCGCGAGGCCGACGAGGCCGCCGCTGCCGAGGGTGGCACCGCCGCTCCGGCCGGTGCCCCGGCGGGCGCGACCGGCGGTTCGTACTCCTCGGAGTCGGACGACAACTCCGGCGCCCTGGCGTCGGACGAGGCGCTGGCCGCCCTTCGCGAGAAGCTGGCCGGTGGCCAGAGCTGACGCTCTGACCCCGGGCTGGTGAACAGCTGACGTAGGGCCCGCTCCCCATTGGGGGGCGGGCCCTACGGCGTTCCGTGGTGGCGCATGTTCCGGCCGGACTCCGCCGGGCAGGCCTAAGGGGTGACCGCGATGTTGGTCAGGCCGTTTCCGCCTGTGACGGTGTTGTCGGCGTACACGGTCGTGCGGCAGTCGGCGCTGTTGTTGGTGACATTGATGGCGAGCTGCTTGGAGCCGGTCGCGCCCCGGAGGTCGGAGTCGTTGTCGCGGAATACCGTCCCGCAGCCCCAGCCGTCCTGCTGGGTGTGGGTCTCGAAGCCGTTGTTGGTGGTGTTCTTCCCGGTGTTGCTCTCGACCAGGACGTTGTTGCCCTTCACGTCGACCCATGAGTCGTCGTAATTGGCGCCCGTCAGTCCGTGACCGTCGAACGTGTTGCCGATGATCTTCGCGCCGGTGGTGCCTTCCTTGATGTCGATGGCCTCGCCGCCGACATCGGGGCCGATGGTGTTGTTCAGGATCTGGGCGTTGTCGCTCCTGTCGGAGGTCCCGCCGGCCGAGCCGACGTAGACGCCTTCGCCCATTCCCCTGCCGTCGTTTCCGGTGTCGTAGATCCGGGAGTTCTTGATGACGCCGTCGCGGCTGGAGCTCCGGAAGTGGACACCCTCCATGTCGAGGTCGTGCACGGTCACCGAGTCGATGGTGACCCCGTCCGCCGTGTCCGTCATGATGCCCTTCTGGCCGCCGGTGACGGTGATGCCCTTCACGGTCCAGTACGAGGCTCCGTTGAGATGCAGGCCGTAACCGCCGCCGGCCGTGAGCACCGCCGCCGCGGAGCCGGTGAGCGTGATCCGTGCGGCGGACGTGCCGTCCACGGTGGTCTTGAAGTTGCCTGTGTACGTTCCGTCGGCGATCTGGATCGTGTCGCCGGGGAGGGCGGCGGCCAGGGCTGCCTTGAGCTCCGACGCCGTGTCCACATGGATGACCGTCGCTGCTCCGGCGGGAGTGGCGGACAGGGACAGGCCGCCGGTGGCAAGAGCGGAAGCCATCAGGAGGGGGAGCAGCTTTCGGGTACGCATGGGGGTGCCTTCCCGCCGGGTTCGAGGTCTGCTGTTCTCGTACATGGACAGTGGGCGTGTTTCTGAACGCACGTGTGCCCGGAGACGCTAAGGACGGCTCGGGGGAGTGTCAAGGTCTGTACCAAGAGGGAGGCGCTCTCGGGACCGGCCTCGCGAGGCGCGATGAACTGGCGGACACCTGTGGGCCGTTCACAGGCGGAACGGGAATGCCCACGTACCACCAGGCGTTATGGCGTACGGACACGAGGAGGAGCGGTAATCGTGCTTGATCCGCAGGGTTTGTACGAATGGGAGCCGAAGGGCCTCGCCGTCGTCGACATGGCGCTCGCGCAGGAGTCGGCCGGCCTGGTCATGCTGTACCACTTCGACGGCTACATCGATGCGGGAGAGACCGGCGAGCAGATCGTCGACAACCTGCTGGAGACACTTCCCCATCAGGTGGTGGCCCGCTTCGACCACGACAGGCTCGTGGACTACCGTGCCCGCCGCCCACTTCTGACCTTCCGGCGCGACCGCTGGAGCGGATACGAGACGCCGACGCTCGACGTACGGCTCGTCCAGGACGCCACAGGAGCACCGTTCCTCCTGCTGTCCGGCCCCGAGCCGGATGTCGAGTGGGAGCGTTTCGCGGCCGCGGTGCGCGAGATCGTCGAGCGCCTCGGTGTGCGTCTCGCGGTCAACTTCCATGGCATTCCGATGGGCGTCCCGCACACGCGGCCGGTCGGGCTGACCCCGCACGGCAACCGCACGGACCTCATGCCGGGGCACCGCAGTCCCTTCGACGAGGCACAGGTGCCCGGCAGCGCCGAGGCGCTCGTCGAGTACCGCCTGATGGAGTCCGGACAGGACGTCCTCGGCGTCGCCGCCCATGTTCCGCACTACGTCGCGCGCTCCGCCTACCCGGACGCGGCCCTCACGGCGCTCGAGGCGATCACGGCCGCGACCGGCCTTGTGCTGCCCGCCATCGCACACTCGCTGCGCACAGAGGCGCATCGCACCCAGACCGAGATCGAGCGGCAGATCGGCGAGGGAGACGAGGAGCTCGTGGCCCTCGTGCAGGGACTTGAGCATCAGTACGACGCGGTCGCCGGTGCCGAGAGCAGAGGCAGCCTCGTCGCCGAACCGGTCGATCTGCCTTCCGCGGACGAGCTGGGCCGGGAGTTCGAGCGCTTCCTCGCCGAACGGGAGGGCGACGCCTGAGCCCCGGCGCGAACCGGTGCTCGCGTAGGCTGCGGGCATGCTGAAGGTGGGGTTGACCGGCGGAATCGGCGCCGGCAAGAGCGAAGTGTCGCGACTGCTCGTTTCCTACGGTGCGGTGCTCGTCGACGCCGACAAGATCGCACGTGAGGTCGTGGAGCCCGGCACCCCGGGCCTGGCGGCTGTCGTCGACGCCTTCGGGCCGGAGATCCTGACGCCCGAGGGCACCCTGGACCGCCCGGGACTCGGTGCCATCGTCTTCAATGACGCCGAGCGTCTCGCCACACTCAACGCGATCGTGCATCCGCTGGTCGGTGCCCGGTCCCTGGAGCTGGAGGCGGCCGCGGGCCCCGACGCCGTGGTGATCCACGACGTGCCCCTGCTCACCGAGAACCGTCTCGCGTCGCTGTACGACGTGGTGGTCGTGGTCGACGCGGCGCCCGGCACACAGCTCGACCGGCTCGTACGCCTGCGGGGCATGACCGAGGAGGAGGCCAGGGCGCGGATGGCGGCGCAGGCCACACGCGAGCAGCGACGGGCGATCGCCGACCTCGTCATCGACAACGACGGGCCGCTGGAGGTCCTGGAACCCCAGGTCCGCAAGGTGTGGGAGGAGCTCTCACGAAGGGCTTCCCACGCCTCTGCCGAGCGGTAGCCGGGCGGAGCAGCGCTCCTCCCCACCGGCCGGGACCGGAATACCGCCGTCGGAGGCGGTGTTGGAACCGGTCAGCGAAGGGAAGGATCGCAGCGTGCCCAACAGCAACCCGGAAACGCACGTCATCGACTACCGCGCGGCCGAGCATCTGCTGGCGGCGCGGGATCCGCGCGGGGCCGTGAAGCTGCTCGACTCGGTCATCGCCGCACATCCGGAGAACACCGCGGCGCGTCTGCTGCGCGCACGTGCCTTCTTCGCCGCAGCCCAATTGCGCCCGGCGGAGCTCGAGTTCGAACTCGTCCTGGAGCGCGAGCCGGACAACGCCTTCGCGCACTTCGCCCTCGCCCGTACCTTCGAACGCTCGGGCCGCCCGGAGCAGGCGAAGCGTCACTTCCGTCTCGCGGCGGCCCTTGACCCGAATCCGGAGTATCTGCGGGCCGCCCGCTTCGACACGGGAGCCTGACCCGCAACGCGGCGGGGACTCAGCCGTGATCCGGTTCGTACGGCGGGATGTCGCGTCCTGGCTGGTAGTGCGGCCCCTGCCGGATGTGCCGTACGACCATCACCAGGTCGACGGCGACGACGAGGAACAGGGCGCCGCAAACGGCCGCCCAGCCCGGGTACCCCGCGACGGCGAACGCCGCCGTCCCCGCCACAGTCCAGATCAGGCCCCAGATCCCGAGCCCCAGCCGTAGTCGCAGGGGGCTGCGTGCGGTGACCGGTTCACTTCCCGTGCGCATGGCGACACCCTTTCCTCCTCCAGGATGCACCCACCGGAAGACGGGCGGGCGCGACCCGCAGCGACCGGGGAACCACGGACTGTTCCCGGCCGTTCACTCTGCATGAACGCAACGATGCGCGATGGTCATAGGGGCACGGGTCCGGGGGCGATCACCCCTGACGGCTGTGCGGTCGAGGTCTACACCCGGCTCGCCGTCGGCGACGAGCCGGACATCATCGAGGGCGCTGTGCCTGCGGGGGCCGGCATCCTCGAACTGGGCAGTGGTGCGGGCCGGGTGAGTCATCCGCTGATCGAGCGCGGGTTCGCGGTGACCGCGGTGGACGAGTCCGCGGACATGCTGAAGCGGATACGCGGCGCGCGGCGCACGGTGCGGAGCCCGATCGAATCACTGCGGCTGGACGAGAAGTTCGACGTGGTGATGCTCGCCTCCTTTCTGGTCCACACGGGCGACCATCAGGTGTGCGACGCCCTGCTGCGCACGTGCAGGGCCCACGTCCGCGACGACGGGTGCGTACTGATTCAGCGGGAGGGCCCGGACAAGCACACCGGACTGCCGCGGGAGACCGTCCACCCGGCCGGATACAGGGTGCGGATCGTCTCGTCGGTGCCGGTCGACGATGGGGTGCGGTCCGTGCTCGCCGAATACCAGTTCCCGGACGGGAGTTGGACGCAGACGTTCCGATCGCGGCCGCTGAGCCAGGAGGAATTCGAGGGGCATCTCGCGCGGGCGGGTCTTGTCGTGGACAGCTATCTGACATCGGACGGGTCGTGGGTACGGGCCCGGCCCACAGTGGGGGCGCTCGGGTGAAATCGGTGGCGCGGCAGGCGATGAGTTGGCGGACTCCCAGTCGTCTATCCCGGTGAGCAAGCGCAAGCAACGCCTATCCGAGGAGCCCGCGATGTCCGTCACGTCCGCCACCATGACCCCCGCTGTTCGACCGGCCACGACGAGCCGCCGCATTCACCTTGCGGTCCGTGCTCTCCAGATCGTTCTCGCCCTGTTCTTCGCGATCGCCAGCGCCGCCCCGAAGCTCGTCGCCCATGCGTCGGCGACCGAGGGCTTCGACAAGATCGGCTACGGCGACTGGTACATGTACTTGGTGGGCGGCCTGGAACTGGTGGGCGCAATCGCCCTTGTCGTCCCCCTGCTGTCAGGCATCTCGGCCATCGCCCTCATGGGGCTGATGATCGGGGCCTTCGTCACCCAGGTCACCGTCTTCGACGGCAAGAACGCGCTGACGCCGGTGATCTTCTTCGTCCTCCTCGCGATCGTGGCGCGCGTCCGCCGGGACCAGACCGCACGATTCCTTGCCACCGTGCTGCGAAAGCCCGCCGCAAAAGCTCGCGGATGAAGCCTCGTGCTCGGGGCATAACGGTCATACGGTGGTAATGCAATCTGCGACCCGACGGCAGGGGGTGCCCCCATGGTCGAGGAGCTGGTGGTGGCCGCCAGTGCGGCACTGACCGCAGGCGTTGTCTACGCGATGGCTGCTGCGCGCGTGGTCAAGCAGTACGAACGGGGTGTCGTCCTCCGCCTCGGGCGCCTGCGCAGAGTGGTGAAGGAGCCGGGATTCACCGTGATCATCCCGGTGATCGACCGAATGCGCAAAGTGAACATGCAGATCGTGACCATGCCGGTGCCCGCCCAGGAAGGCATCACGCGCGACAACGTGACCGTGCGGGTCGATGCGGTGGTCTACTTCCGGGTCGTCGATGCGGCCAACGCCGTGGTCGAGGTCGAGGACTACCGGTTCGCGGTGTCGCAGATGGCACAGACGTCGCTGCGGTCGATCATCGGCAAGAGCGATCTCGACGATCTTCTGTCCAACCGGGAGAAGCTCAACCAGGGCCTCGAGTTGATGATCGACAGCCCCGCCGTGGGATGGGGTGTCCAGATCGACCGCGTGGAGATCAAGGACGTTTCCCTGCCGGAGGCGATGAAGCGCTCGATGGCCCGACAGGCCGAGGCCGACCGTGAGCGGCGGGCGCGGGTCATCAACGCGGACGCGGAGTTGCAGGCGTCGAAGAAGCTGGCCGAGGCGGCCGCCGAGATGTCGCAGCAGCCCGCCGCACTTCAGCTGCGTCTGCTCCAGACCGTCGTCGCTGTCGCTGCCGAGAAGAACTCCACGCTCGTCCTTCCGTTCCCCGTGGAGCTGTTGCGCTTCCTCGAGCGGGCGCAGCAGGGGCCCGCGGCGGCCCAGGGCGCGCCGCAGCAGACGACGGCGGGCACGGAACCGGCTCCGGCACCGATCCCGCCGGGCTCCACCCCTGCCGACACTCCTGCTCCCCTCGAATCAGGTACCGGGTCAGGGCGCATCGACACGAGTACCGAGTCCGGTCCGGCTGACTCACCCGCCTCACCCGCCTCACCCGTCCCGCCCGACGAGGCTGCAGCCCCGTCCGGCGACGAAACGGCCGACGGGCAGGTGAGGGAGCAACGGGGCGCCCCGCCGGTCGAGGGGTCGGCCGACCCGGACGCTGTGCCGCCCTCGGCGCCCACGGCCGCCGCCTGACGCCTGCGTGCGGACCCGGACGCAGGCGTGCCCAGGTCGGACGGGGGTGTGAGGTCAATTGTCAGACCCCGCCCGTAAGGTCGTAGATCCAGTGACACACGCACTGGTCGACCTGCGGGAGGAGGTGACTTCATGGCCCCGGCCCTTGCGATCTCCACCGAGACGGCCCCCGACCTGACGCTCCCGCTTCGGGGGCATGCGGCAGTCTTCCTGCCCGGGGCCCTGCCCCGGGACGGGCGCGTCGCCTTCTGGGCTCCCGACGGGGGCGAGATCCCCGGGGCGGACACCGAGCTCACCGTGGTGCGGGCGCACGGCCGAGGCGTCCGCAGCCGCTCCGTGCCCGCCCGGATGCTCACCGTCGCCGAAGCGGCCCCGCTGCTGATCCACGCCCGCCGCGACGCGGCTGCCCACCCCGCCGCCACATGCTGGGGTGCCGCCGCGTTGCATGCTCTCCACCTCGTGGCACGTGGCCGCCTGATGCCCGGGCTGACCGCCACCGACCACGACGCCTGGCGCGCCGGACCGCTCGACGCCGACGACATCGCCCAACTGCGCGCCATCGCCGCCGCCATGCCGTACGAGGCGCATGCCGTGCCCGTTCCCGGACTGCGTCCTCTGCAACTGCCCGAGCCCGAGGCCCTGGTGAGGCAGTTCTTCGACGCGGTCGCCGACACCTTGCCGCGTACCCCGGCCGCCGCGTATGCCGCGGGCGCGCCGTTCGCGGCCATGGGGGCCCAGCATCTGCCCGGGGCGCGCGAATGGGCGGCGGAGGCGGCCGCGGGCATGGACGCGGGCGTACGGGTCTCGCTGCGCCTGGACCTCTCCGCGTTGGAGCTGTTCGACATGGCGGAGGAGGACGGGGCACAGCGCAGCGCCGGCGCCGCCCTGGTGCAGGTGCACAGCCTCGCGGACCCGACCCTGGTCCTGGACGCGGCCCGTCTGTGGGCGGGTGAGGGTGACGAGCACTTCGGCCCACGGGCCCGGATCGACACGATGCTCGCCCTGCGCCGCGCGGCGCGCGTGTGGCCGCCGCTCACCCGGCTGTTGGAGAGGGATGTGCCCGACGTCCTGCCGCTGACCGAGGACGAGCTGTACGAGCTGCTGGGGCCCGGCACCGCACGGCTGGACGCGGCGGGCGTGGCCGTCCACTGGCCCAAGGAGCTCGCACGCTCGCTCACCGCGGCCGCTGTCGTGCGGCCCGCTCCGGGGTCGGCGACGGACGGCACGCCGTTCTTCGACAGCGAAGAACTGCTCAAATTCAACTGGCAGCTGGCCCTGGACGGCGATCCGCTGACCGAGCGCGAGATGGACGCCCTCGCCGAATCCCATCGGCCCATCGTGCGGCTGCGGGAGAAGTGGGTGGTGGTCGACCCCGACCTCGTACGCAAAGCACGCAAGCGGGAGTTGGGCCTGCTGGAGCCCGTCGATGCCTTGGCCGTCGCCCTGACGGGCACAGCGGAGGTGGACGGCGAGACGGTCGAGGCGGTGCCGACAGGGGCGCTTGCCGCCCTGCGCGACCGGCTCACCGGGGCCGCGGCGCCCCTTGCCGCCCCCGACGGACTGACGGCCACCCTGCGCGACTACCAACTGCGCGGGCTGGCCTGGCTGGACATGATGACCTCGCTCGGTCTCGGCGGCTGCCTCGCCGACGACATGGGCCTCGGCAAGACCGTCACCGTGATCGCCCTGCATCTGCGGCGGGCACGGACGGCCCCCACACTCGTCGTCTGCCCGGCCTCGCTCCTCGGCAACTGGCAGCGGGAGATCGCCCGTTTCGCCCCGGGCGTCCCCGTGCGGCGATTCCACGGCACCGACCGCGCCCTGCCCACCACCGACGGCGGCTTCGTCCTGACCACGTACGGCACCATGCGCACCAGCGCCGAGCAACTGGCCGCTCACCCGTGGGGCATGGTCGTGGCCGACGAGGCGCAGCACGTGAAGAACCCCTTCTCGGCGACCGCCAAGGCGCTGCGCACCATTCCCACGCCCGCCCGGGTCGCCCTCACCGGCACCCCCGTGGAGAACAACCTGTCCGAGCTGTGGGCGCTGCTCGACTGGACGACACCCGGCCTGCTCGGGCCGCTGAAGGCCTTCCGCGCCCGCCACGCCCGCCTCGTGGAGAACGGTGAGGACGACGACGCGGCCGAGCGGCTCGCGCGCCTGGTGCGGCCGTTCCTGCTGCGCCGCAAGAAGTCCGACCCCGGCATCGTCCCCGAGCTGCCGCCCAAGACGGAGACCGACCACCCCGTCGCCCTCACCCGGGAGCAGGCGTCGTTGTACGAGGCGGTCGTGCGCGAGACGATGGCCGCGATCGAGGACGCGGAAGGCATCGCGCGGCGCGGCCTGGTGATGAAGCTGCTGACCGCCCTCAAGCAGATCTGCAACCACCCCGCCCAATTCCTGAAGGAACACGGCACGGGCTACGGAACGGCATACGGGTCGGGCCCCGGGTCGACCAGACTGTCCGGCCGCTCCGGCAAGCTCGCGCTCCTCGACGAACTGCTCGAGACGATCCTGTCGGAGGACGGCTCCGTCCTGATCTTCACTCAGTACGTCGCCATGGCCCGCCTGTTGTCGGACCATCTGGCGTCCCGGGCGATCCCGAGCCAGCTGCTGCACGGCGGCACACCGGTCGGCGAGCGCGAGCGCATGGTCGACCGCTTCCAGACGGGAGAGGTCCCGGTGTTCATCCTCTCCCTCAAGGCGGCAGGCACCGGGCTCAACCTGACCCGGGCCGGCCATGTCGTCCACTTCGACCGCTGGTGGAATCCCGCGGTGGAGGAGCAGGCGACCGACCGTGCCTACCGCATCGGGCAGACCCAGCCGGTCCAGGTCCACCGGCTGGTCGCCGAGGGCACGGTCGAGGACCGCATCGCCGACATGCTCGCCTCCAAGCGGGCACTCGCGGACGCGGTGCTGGGTTCCGGCGAGGCCGCGTTGACCGAACTGACCGACCGGGAGCTGGCCGATCTCGTCTCGCTGAGGAGGCCGTCATGAGCCCGCCCGCGCGACCCGGCCCCGGCCCGCGATCCGCCGCCGCCCGCACCCATGCACTCCACGACGACCTGCGCCGCACCTTCTCCTCCCTCGAACCGCCGGACGGCGAGGAGATCGCCGTGACCTGGTGGGGCAACGCCTGGGTGGAAGCGCTGGAGGACGCCGCTCTGGACCGGGCGCGCCTCGAACGAGGCCGTGCCTACGCAGGGCGGGGCAATGTCGCGTCCATCACGGTCACGCCCGGCCGGGTCACGGCATACGTCCAGGGCAGCCGGCCCCGTCCGTACCGCACCGAGATCCGGCTGCGCACCCTCGGCGACGACGACTGGGACGACTTCCTGGCCGCGGCGGCCGACCGGCCGGACCACATCGCCGCACTGCTCGACAAGGACGTTCCGCACGCCCTGGCGGACGCCGCGGATCTGCTGCCGACGCCCGGCGATCTCATCCCCGACTGCTCGTGCCCCGACGACGGTTACCCGTGCAAGCACGCCGCCGCGCTCTGCTACCAGACGGCGAGACTCCTCGACGAGGACCCGTTCGTCCTCTTCCTGATGCGCGGTCGGGGCGAACGGGACCTCCTCGCGGCCCTCTCCCGCCGGAACGCGACGCGTTCCGCAGCCGAGCGCACAGCGGCCGCGTCCGTGACCGCTGTCGCGAGCGTGCCCGCGAGGGAGGCTGTGACCGCACTCCCGGGGGAACGCCCGCCGCTGCCACCCCCGTTCCCGCTGCCGGCGCAGCAGGGCCGTCCGCCCGCCTACCCCCACGCGCCCGGCGCCCCCGATCCGCTCGCCCTCGACCTGCTCGCCGGCGAGGCGGCCGCGCGCGCCCACGCCCTCCTTGCCACCGGACGGGACCCCGTCGCCGATCTCACCCGGTGGCAGGACGCTGTCCGGCTGGCCGCCGCCCATCCAGGATCCGGACTGACCGCATCCACCCGCGCCCTCTACCGCGACCTCGCAGCCGCCTCCGACCGCACGCCCACCGGCCTGGCCCGGGCGGTCGCCGCCTGGCGCCAGGGCGGACTCGCCGCTCTGCACGTCCTGGAGGAGCCGTGGGATCCGCCGGCCGGCCCGTTCGACCGTGCCCGGCCCGCCCTCGCCGCCAACGACTTCCCGCACTTCCGCCCGTGGCGCAACCACCTGTCCTCTCGCTCCCTCCAACTGCGCTTCGGTCGCGACGGCCTGTGGTACGGCTATGAATCGGACCCCGACCGCGAGGACTGGTGGCCCCGCGGAACCCCGGACGCGGATCCCGTGGGAGCGCTCGCCACCCTGCTGAGCAGATGAACGGCAGGCTGCCGACCACGGACACCGCCACCGGTATCCGTGTCGCTCCCGGACGCGCCGCGCTCTCCAGACGGACCCGGGAGCCGCCACCGAACCGCGGGCGCGCCTCCAGGAGTTGTCCGGTGGCGGACCGGAACACGTGACGGTCAGAAGTCGGCGAGCGTCGGTTCGTCGAGCCGGGCCACGGAGTCCTGCGCGTGGGCCCGTACGTAGACCTCGCGGATCCGCTCGATCAGGGGGTGGCGCTCACGGGTCTCGGTGGCCGGGTACAACAGGATCAGCTCGTACGAACGCTCCCGCTCGATGGTGCCGTTGGAGTCGCGCCACTGGCCCCGGCCCTCCTGGATCGTGAGTCCGTCGGGAAAGCCCGGAGTGACATGGCGGTCGACGAACGCCATGAATTGCGCGTCCGTCACGTCAGGACCGCCGTCGGGACGTTCCGTTCCGAAGAACAGTCGTGTCTCGACGTACCGTTCGGCGCGCGCCGTCACCGACGTGGTGTCCGGCGCGATGGAGACGGTCCTGCCGTTGTCGAGCCCTGCCTGCGCCGTGGGCGTCGCCACGCCCAGCACGGCGACGGCCGCCCCTGCGGCGGCCAGCAGCGTGCGGTGCTTCAGGGAGTGGGCGAGGAGGCGCCGCGCTTGCTTCGGGGAGGACAACGGGATGTTCCCTTCGTTCGGTACACGCGCGCACGGCCCGGCGCCGTACAGCGCTTCACTGTGGCAATCACCTCTCGCCGCCGTCCCGCCGGAACACCGACTTCGTCCGGAAACCACCCGCAAGAGCACAACGCCGTGCGGGAGAGGGGGTAGGAAAGGGAAACGAGGACACACCGAGGTCTGTCGGCCCCACTCCGCGGAAGGAACCGCCCGATGGCAGGAGCGAACCCGGCAGAACAGCACCGGACGGGGGACCCGCACCCGCCAGCGGATCTCGTGGTCTCGGGCTGCACCACGCTGGTCCATGGTGACGACGGGCGGATCGGCTTCGCCGACGACGCAGCGATCGTCGTGCGGGACGGGGTCATCGACGCGGTGACGACCACCGCCGCAGTCGCCGGACTCCCCGCCGTGGACCACATCGACGGACGCGGACAGCTCGCCATGCCGGGGCTGATCAACTGCCATACGCACTCACCGATGGTTGCCCTGCGGGGAATTGCCGAGGACCTGCCGGTCGAGGAGTGGTTCAACGACTGGATCTGGCCCATCGAGGCCAACCTCACCGAATCCGTCGTCGAACTGGGTGCGCTGCTGGCCTGCGCCGAGATGATCAGCGGTGGTGTCACCACCTTCGCCGACCACTACTTCGCGATGGACCGAGTCGCCGCGGCGGTGACCCGCAGCGGGCTCCGGGCAGACCTCGGCTGGGCGTTCTTCTCCAGCCAGGGCCCCGAAGGCAGGGAGGGTTCGCTCGACTTCGCGCTGCGCACCCGGGGCGCGGCCGATGGGCGGATCACCACCTCGCTCGCGCCGCACGCCCCGTACACCGTCACCGACGCGGATCTCGCCGCCACTGCCGAACTCGCCCGTGAACACGGCCTTCCGGTCCATCTGCACGCGGCGGAGAACCGGGCACAGACCGATCACAGCCTCGAACGGCACGGCCTTACGCCGATCGCCGTCCTGGAACGCGCCGGACTGCTCGACACCGACCTGCTCATCGCGCACGGCACCGGCATCATCGAGGACGACCTGCCGATGCTGGCGCGCGGAAGCGGTCGGACCGCGGTCGCGAGCTCGCCCAGGGGCTACCTCAAGTTCGGCTGGGACACGACGCCGGTCAGAGCGCTCGCCTCCGTCGGAGTGCCTGTCGGCCTCGCCACGGACGGCGCGGCCTCCAACAACACCCTGGACGTGTGGGAGTCGATGACGCTCACCGCGCTGGTGCAGAAGTCCGTCGAACACGACCCGTCGTGGCTCACCGCCCGTCAGGCGCTCGACCACGCCACGATGCAGAGCGCCCGCGCCCTCGGCCTGGAGGACCGGATCGGGTCGCTGACTCCCGGCCGGCGGGCGGACCTGATCCTGGTCGACCTCACCGGACCTCACACGCTGCCGCTGCACGACCACGCGGCGACGCTGGTGCACAGCGCGCGCTCGTCGGACGTCCGGACGACGGTCGTGGACGGCCGCGTACTGATGCGGGACCGTCGGCTCCTGACGCTCGACGTGGCGGCCGTCGCATCCGAACTGGCCGAACAGCTCCCGGCGCTGACCCGCAGGAAGGACGGTCGGCGTATCCAGCAGTACGACACCTGAGACGTGCGGCACGCGTCCCGCAGGGCCTTGGCTCGTGGTCCAGGCGTTCGAAACTCTGCGCCCCCAAATGGGTGATTGCCTCAAACGGCAGAACCGAAGCCGCCCCGTGACGTTAGTTCCGGTGCGGGCAGGTGCCCCGCGATTTTCTCCTGAAGGCAGGGAACCCATGAGGCAGGTTCACCGAAAGGGCCTGGCCACCGTGATGCTCACGGGTGGCGTACTGGCTATGGCCACCGGCTACGCGAACGCCGACTCGAACGCGGACGGCGCGGCCGTCGGATCGCCCGGCGTGTTGTCCGGCAACGCGGTGCAGGTCCCCGTGCATGTCCCCGTCAATGCATGCGGCAATACGGTCAATGTCGTCGGTCTGCTCAACCCGACGGCCGGAAACTCCTGCGCCAATGTCTCGCACGGAGGTGGCTCGCCCAGCGACGACGACAACGGCGCGTACGGTGGCGAGAGCGACAGTGGCTCGCAGGCCGGCCAGCGCAGCGGCGGCGGGCACAACTCGGGCGGCGGCGCCGTCGCCCACGGTGAGACGGCGGGCTCCCCGGGCCTCCTGGCGGGCAACGGCGTCAGCCTGCCCGTCGACGTCCCGGCCAACGTCACCGGCAACTCCGTGAACGTGGTCGGCATCGGCAACCCGGCATTCGGCAACTCCTCCAAGAACGAGTCGGGCGAGCCGCCGGCCGAGGAGACGCCCGCCACGCCGCCGAAGGCCGCCCAGCCGCCGAAGCTGTTCCCGCCGAAGCCTGCCGGTGACTCGCTCGCCGAGACCGGATCGGACCAGCTGGCGTACGCGATCCCCGCGGGAGCGGCCATGGTGATTGGTGGCATCGTGCTCTACCGCCGGTTCCGGCCCGCCGGGGGCGGCCTGTCCGCCTGACAGGGCGCCCTCACCCCGACGAGGCTCGCCACGACGCCAGTACGGCATCGATGCCCGCAGCCACGCGGGTCCGCGCCTCGTGACGGGTGACTCCAGCCGTGAGCAGGGAGTCGTAGGGGGTGTCGAGATGCCGTACCGACGCCCGCACCGCAGCCGTGACCGCTCCTTCCTCCAGGGAGCGGCCGGCCGCGGTCCGGCCCACCCGGCCGCTGCCGCGCACCGAGGCGTGCGCCGCGATGTCGGCGGCGCGCTCGGCGGGGCAGCCGGGGAACAGCCTCCGTATCCGGTCGGCAAGCGCAGCTGCGAACCGCACGTCCGTGGCGGCGCGGCGCATCGCGTCGCGCGCACGCCGCCGGGCCCGCGCCTCCGCGTCGGCCAGGCACGCCCGCTCCGCGCGGACCAGGGCGGCTTCCTCCACCAGTAGCCCCTGGCGTTCGTAACGGCTGTGGCGGCGGTTGCGGCGGACCACGACGGCGAAGAGCGCGCTGCCCTCACGGGCGCGGCGGGTGAGCGCTGCGTTTCCCCGCGGCAGGAACACGAGATGGGCGAGATCGGCGCAGTCGAGGCAGACGGGGACTCCGGACTCCAGTACATGCATCTCCAGCGGCCCCCGCCGACACTCCGCGCAGTGCCTGCCCTTGAGTGGTTGGATCACCACCAGGTCCATATCGGCAGCGTACCCAGCGGGTACGCTCCGCTCCCATGACGCTGCGTTGTGCCGTGCTCGACGACTACCAGGACGTCGCACTCTCTCTGGCCGACTGGTCCTCGCTCGGCGAGGCCGTCGAAGTCCGTTCCCTGCAGGAACACTTCACGTCCGAGGCGGACCTCGCCGCGGCCGTCGGCGACTGCGAGATCCTCGTCGTGATGCGTGAGCGGACACCGGTCACCGCCTCCTTGCTCGCCCGGCTGCCGCGGCTGGAACTGCTCATCACCTCGGGAATGCGCAACGCGTCGATCGACCTCGCAGCCGCCGCCCGGCAGGGCGTCACCGTCTGCGGGACGGCGAGCAACTCGGAGCCTCCCGCCGAGCTGACCTGGGCACTCATCCTGGGACTCGCTCGCCGTGTCAACCCCGAGAGCAATGCGCTGAGGGACGGCGGCCCGTGGCAGTCCTCCATCGGCACCGACCTGCACGGCAGCAGGCTCGCCCTCCTCGGGCTCGGGAAGATCGGAGCCAAGGTCGCCCGGGTCGGTCAGGCCTTCGGCATGGACGTCATGGCATGGAGCCGGCACCTCACCGACGAGCGGGCCGCCGAACACGGCGTCGTCCGGGCCGCGTCGCTCGAGGAACTCCTCGAGGTCGGGGACTTCGTCTCGGTGCATCTCCAACTCGGCGACCGCACCCGAGGGTTGATCGGCGCGGCCGAACTGCGCCGCATGCGCCGCACCGCCTTTCTGGTCAACACCTCGCGTGCCGCGATCGTCGACCAGGCCGCACTGGTACAGGCGCTGACCGAGGGATGGATCGCCGGAGCGGGTGCGGACGTGTTCGCGCACGAACCGCTGCCGGCCGACGACCCGCTGCGCACCGCGCCGAACTTCCTCGGTCTGCCTCATCTCGGCTATGTCACACGGCGCAACTACGAGGGGTACTTCGGGCAGGCAGTGGAGGACATCGCCGCGTACCTGGCGGGCAGCCCGGTCCGTACCCTTGGCGCGGCCTAGCGCTCTGCCCGGCGGGCCGGGGACGGATACGGCCCGGCGCTATCGCACACCCGGTTTGGCGGCGCCGATGAACTCGGACAGCGTTTCGCGTGCCTGCTCCGACCGTTGTCCCCGGTCCGACTCGTCCCGCGCCTCGTGCATGCAGTTGGTGACCTCGAAGGCAGCGGCGGCCGACTCCAGCGCCTGCGGGTCGTCGCAGACCAACTGGACGCGGACCAGTGCCTGATGCGCCGTGGAGCGCAGCCGGTACGAGTCGATGCGGGCAGCCTCCGCCTTCGCGCTGCCCGGAGCCTCCTGAGCCCGGTGCCAGCGGTCGTTCTGGCCGCGCCGGAAGTCGACGAGCGCTCCGGCGAAGGCGCTGTACGCCGCGATCCGTTCCTGCCGCAGTTGCTCGGCGCGGGCATGAGCGGCGCTGCGCTCCGCCGTCCGGCGCTCGAACATATGGGTGGCCACCGATCCGAGCAGGGTGCCGATGACCGCGATGACGGCTGTCCACATGGGGGCGCTCCCGAGCTGGGCGTGTGGCGGAACTGCACCGTCGGATCATCGCAGTGGCACGCGCCATCAGTCCAAGACCCACCAGTAAACGGCCGGTTTCCCGAGCGCCGTGTCCGCGCCGTGTTCACGGCTCACTGGCGGTAGCCGCTGAGGAACCGGCCGATGCGGCTGATCGCGGCATCGAGATCGTCGGCGTGCGGCAGGGTGAGGATCCGGAAGTGGTCCGGGCGCGGCCAGTTGAAGCCCGTGCCCTGGACGACCTGGATCTTCTCGCGCAGCAGCAGGTCCAGCACGAACTTCTCGTCGTCGTGGATCGGGTGCACCTTCGGGTCGAGCCGGGGGAAGGCGTACAGCGCGCCCTTCGGCAGGACGCAGGACACTCCCGGGATCTCGTTCAACTTCTCCCAGGCCCGGCGGCGCTGCTCGTACAGCCTGCCGCCGGGTGCGACAAGTTCCCGGATGGACTGGCGTCCGCCCAGCGCCGCCTGGATGGCGTACTGCGCGGGCGCGTTGGCGCACAGCCGCATCGAGGCGAGCATCGTCAGACCTTCGAGGTAGCTGCGGGCGTGCTGCCGCGGGCCGCTGACGACCAGCCAGCCGGAGCGGAATCCGGCCACCCGGTACGTCTTGGACAGGCCGCCGAAAGTGAGGACGACGAGGTCGGGGGCGAGGGTGGCCGTGGGGTGGTGGACCGCGTCGTCGTACACGATCTGGTCGTAGATCTCGTCGGCGAACACCATCAGCTGGTGGCGCCGGGCGAGATCGAGGATGCCCTCGACGACCTCCTTCGGGTACACCGCGCCGGTGGGGTTGTTGGGGTTGATGATCACGACGGCCCGCGTGCGGTCGGTGATCTTCGAGGCCATGTCGTCGAGGTCCGGGTACCAGTCGGACTCCTCGTCGCACAGGTAGTGCACCGCCTTGCCGCCGGCCAGGGTGGTGACCGCCGTCCACAGCGGGAAGTCGGGGGCCGGGATGAGCACTTCGTCGCCGTCCTCCAGCAGGGCCTGGACGGCCATGGAGACGAGCTCGGAGACACCGTTGCCGAGAAAGACGTCATCGACGTCCACGTCGGTGAGACCGAGGGCCTGGTAGCGCTGGGCGACCGCGCGACGGGCGGAAAGAATCCCTCGCGAGTCGGTGTAGCCGTGGGCCTGCGGCAGCATCCGGATCATGTCCTGGACGATCTCCTCCGGCGCCTCGAAGCCGAAGAGTGCGGGGTTGCCGGTGTTCAGCCGCAGGACGCTGTGGCCCGCTTCCTCCAGTGCGTTGGCCTGCTCGATCACCGGTCCGCGGATCTCGTAGCAGACCTCGCTGAGTTTGCTCGACTGCCGGAACTCCATGCTGTGGCCTCCCAGGACTGAATGACGTACTTGGTTTTACCAAGTTCGAGCTTGGAAAGTCCAACAACATGTCTAAACTGCGTCCCATGCCACGTGAGACCCGCCGCCGGAGCTATGACCAGTACTGCGCCGCAGCCCGTGCCCTGGACGCCGTGGGCGACCGCTGGACGCTGCTCGTCGTCCGCGAACTGCTCGCCGGGCCCCGCCGCTACACGGACCTGCACGCCGACCTTCCCGGCGTCAGCACCGACGTCCTGGCGTCCCGCCTCAAGGACATGGAACGGGACGGGCTGGCGACGCGTCGTCGGCTGCCGCCGCCGTCGGCGGCGTACGTGTACGAACTGACCGACCACGGCCGCCGGTTGCTGCCCGTCCTGACGGCGCTGACAGCGTGGGGAGCGCCCGCGCTCGCCGAGCGCCGCCCCACGGACGCGGTGCGGGCGCACTGGTTCGCCATCCCGATGCTGCGCGCCCTGGAGGCGGCGCCGGGACGGACCGGAGTGGTCGAGGTCCGGCTCGACGAGGGTGTGTTCCATCTGCGGCTGGGGGAGGCCACGGCCTCCCCGTACGGCGACGGGCCCGCCGAGCGGCCCGATGTCTGCCTCACCCTCGACGCCGACATCTGTGTCGCGCTGGCGGACGGGGAGTTGACGCCCGCGGAGGGCGTACTCGCCGGACAGATCAAGGTGGAGGGCGACGCGACGCTCATCGGCATCTGAGGGTGCGTCGGCCGGCTGCCCAGCCTCCCTCGGGCATCGGATAGCGTGGAGCAGTTTGCCGAGCCGACATGGGGGATGGACCGATGCGGGACTTCACGCGGGGTGTTGTACGGAGCTTCACAGCAAGGCGATTCGATGTCCGGACGGCATTGGTGGCAGTCGGCTGCCTGGCCGCGCTCGCCGTGGTCCCGTCGGCCGCGAACGCCACCCCCGGCAGCGGTGTCTCCGGGACGGTTCTCGCGAAGGGCACCTCCGACGGCACCGTGCAGATCAAGGCCAAGGGGCGCACGGATGTGGTCGTAAGGACCCTCACCATCGCGCCCGGCGGCTCGACCGGCTGGCACCACCACCCCGGTCAGGTGCTCGCGGTGGTCGCGTCCGGCACGCTGACCCGGACCCTGGACGACTGCTCGCTCGAGGTCACGGACGCGGGCGGCTCCTTCGTCGAACCCGCGGGCGCGCCCCACCGGCACCTGGGGCGCAATCTCGGTACGGAGCCCGTCGTCCTGTACGTGACGTACTTCCTGCCCGAAGGCAGCCCGCTGTCGGTCGACGAGAACGCCCCGTCCTGCGCCGACGAATAGACGGCCGGCGGTCAGTCCTCGCCGCTGACCGTGATGGTCGCGCCGGAAGCGGCCAGTCGGGGATCCTTCAACGGGTCCTTGCCGGTGAACGGCTTCGGGTCCTTGTAGGCCACCCGCACCGTGCGCACCCGGCCGTCGTCGAACTCGTCGGTGAAGACGGCGCCGGTGGGCGAAGCGACGCCCTTGCCATGGCGGCCGACCTCGTAGGTGCGGACGAAGTCGGCGACGCTGCTGTCACGTACGACATCGACGTCGTAACGCAGCCTGGCGGAGACGACTGCGCCCGAAGAGGAGCGGGTCACCGTCGCCTTGACCGGTACGTAGAAGCGGATCTCGTCCGGGTACTGGTCGATGTGGACGTGGGCGAACGTCTCGGCGGCGCCCACGTCCGAGCCGCGTGAACCGGGTTCGTTCGTCGTCCAGGCGAGTACGAGCCACACCAGTCCGAGTGCCGACAACACCAGCACAACGGACACAAGGGCGATCACCGGGCCCCGGCGGCGTGTTGCCGTCATCTCCACCTCCGGCGCCCCATCCTGGCACGCGACGGGTGACCGCGGTCCCTGGGCCCGTATATCCGGATGCCCGGACCCGCCGCCCATGGCAGGGTCGCGCCCATGACCGACAAGACCGGGATCCAGTGGGAGCAGCTGCCCATCGGAGTGCGCGAACGCGTTGATGCGCACCTCGTCGAACGCGAACTGCTGCCTGCCGTGCGGCTGGTGATGGAGGCCCGTTGGGAGGCCGGGGAACCGGTCCGCCTGCCCGACGCCCACCGCACGGTCGTCCGGCGCAGCGAGCAGCTCGCCGACCGGCTGGAGCCCCTGCCCGCGCAGGAGCTCGACACCCTCGCCGCGAAGACCGCACAGCTGCCCGGCCCTCCCGCCGCCTTCGAGGCGGAGTGGGACGGGGACACTCAGGGCTGTCTGGTGTACGCGGTGGTCGTCGATCCGCCGCAACGGGTGTGCATCACCTCGCTCCGAGGCGGCGGCGGTCTGCGCGACGAGGCCACCGTGACCGGTCGCGCGCTCGCGGAGCGTTTCGGCGTGCCCTTCCGCTTCTTCGGCGAGGACGGCCCCGCCGCGGTCGGGCGATGATGGGCGCGTGCGACTCGAAGCGATCACCTGGGAGCGGCTGGCGGAGAACCTGACCGAGCGCGCCCTGAGTACCACGGCCAAGGACGACAGCCCCTGGTTGCGCATCGGCATCGACGGAGCCGCCGCCGCACACCCCGGTGAGCTGGCGGAGGGGATCGCGGGCGCCTTGCGCCTGCGTGGGCGCAGCGTCCTGGTGGCGGGCACCGACGGGTTCCTGAGGCCCGCTTCGCTGCGGTACGAGTACGGGCGCGAGGACCCCGACACGTACTACAGCGGCTGGTTCGACACAGGCGCCCTGTGGCGGGAGGTCTTCGGGCCGCTGGAGGCCGGTGGTTCGGGGCGGGTGCTGCCCGATCTGTGGGACCCTGCCACGGACCGGGCGACCCGCTCGCCGCACGTCGAACTTCCGCCCGGTGGTGTGCTGTTGCTGCACGGGCCGTTTCTCCTCGGCCACTGGTTCCCGTTCGACCTGGCCGTCCATCTGAGGCTGTCGCCGGGCGCGCTCGCGCGGCGCACCGACGAGCGCGAGCGCTGGACCCTGCCGGCCCATGCGCGGTACGAGGACGAGGTCGGTCCCGGGGAGGCGGCCGATGTGCTCGTACGGGCCGACGATCCGCGCCATCCCGCGTGGAGCGGCTTCCGCTGACGGGCCACGGTCTCGCGGCTCACCGGGCGAGGGGGACCGGCGGCACCGTTCACGGTCGGCCGCCGATCAGTGTCACCGCCTGTGCCCCGGCCCGGCAGCCCTCCTCCGCCGCGGCAGGGGACTCCGCACCCGCCAGCCGGGCGGCGAGGAACGCCCCGGTGAACGCGTCGCCCGCGCCCGTCGTGTCCACCGCCTGCGCCGGCGCGGCCGCGATGCGCGCCGTGACCGCACCGGACTCGGCCACCACCGCGCCGCGCCCGCCCAGCGTCACCACCGTCAGCGGCACCAGACGGCTCAGCTTCGCCGCCGCGTCGGCCGGGTCGGGAAGGCCGGTCAGCAGCCGGGCCTCGTCGGCGTTCGGGAACAGGACGTCGACCCCCTGGAGCGCCGACAGCATCCGCTCGACGCCCAGTTCGGACAGGAACCCCGCCGAGGCCGGATCCACGCTCACCGGCACACCCCTCTCGCGCGCAGAGCGCATCGCGGCCGCTGCGGCCTCCCGGCTCGTGTCCGCGAAGAGGAGGTAGCCGGACACGTGCAGATGGCCGACCCCGTCCAGCAGGGACGGCGACCAGTCCGCCGGATCGAGCCGCACCACCGCGCCGCTGTCCGTCACGAACGTGCGCTCGGCGCTCGTGTCGACGAGCGCGATCACCGTGGCGGTCGGCGCCTCGGCGTCGGGCACGAGCAGGGGGCGAACGCCGGCCGCCCTGAGCCGTTCGGCGTGCCAGGAAACATCCGCCGCACCCGTCCGAGCGAGCAGCCGGACGTCCGGGCAGCCCCAGTGCGCCGCCCAGCAGCAGACGTTGGCGCCGGCGCCGCCCGGCACGATGCGGATCCGAGCCGCTGTGTCGGTCCCCCTGGTCAGGGGCGACGTGTGTCGCGCCACAACGTCCGTGACCACGTCCCCGACGACGAGCAGTCCGGGTGCGGCCCGGTCGTGCGCGGTGTGCGTCCCGGCCGTCATGCGTACGCCGCTGCGATCCGCGCGGCGAGCCGGACGTTGCCGCGCACCGCCGCCAGGTTGGCCTCCAGCGAGGCGCCTTCGGTGTATCGCGTCAGCCGCTCCAGGAGGAACGGCGTGACGGCCTGCCCGGTGATCCCCGACTCGTGCGCCTCGTCGAGCGCCTGCGCGAGCACCCGGTCGTGGAGGGCGGGGTCCAACTGGTCCTCCACGGGGACCGGGTTGGCGACGATCAGCGAGGAGAAGGGCCGGGCCAGCCCGTCCTTGGCGCGCATCACCGCGGCGACCTCCTGAGGAGTGTGTACCGTCCAGTCGACCGGCTCGCCCGACGAGGTCAGGTAGAAGCCGGGGAAGCGGTCCGTCCCGTACCCGACCACGCTGACGCCCAGCGTCTCCAGGCGCTGCAGCGTCGCCGGGACGTCGAGGATCGACTTCACACCCGCGCAGACCACGGTGATGCCCACCTGGGCCAGCAGCCGCAGGTCCGCCGACTCGTCCTGTGTCTCGGTCCAGCCCCGGTGGACACCGCCGAGCCCGCCGGTCGCGAAGACCGCGATGCCGGCGCTGTCGGCGAGGAACGCGGTGGCGGACACGGTGGTCGCGCCGCTCGCGCCCGTCGCCAGAGCGGGCGCCAGGTCGCGATGTCCCAGCTTGCGCATGCCGGGATCGCCCGCGATCCGCTCCAACTCGTCCTTGCCCAGCCCGATGCGGGCCTGTCCGTCGAGCACGGCGATGGTGGCGGGGACAGCGCCCTCAGTCCTGACCAGCGCTTCCAGTTCCTCGGCGACCGCCAGGTTGCGCGGGCGAGGCAGCCCGTGCGCGATGATCGTCGACTCCAGTGCGACCACGGGGACATGGGACTCGAGTGCGTCCCGTACCTCTTCTGACACGATGACTGCGGTGTTCGGCATGTCCCATCCCTGGCGCGGGACGGGCGTGCCCAAACGTCCGCGTCCGCGGCCGCTCCCGTCGCGGTCCGACGTCCCGGATGACTGACAGGAAAGTTTCCTGTCGTCTATTGACAGGGGCATGGCCGCTTGCCACGATCCCGGCAGCGGCTTGGCGCGGCGCCCCACCGGGGGCGTGACGCGCTCAGCGAGAGCTCTGACCCGGCCGCCGTGCGCTGCGCCCTGCCCGGACGCGGCGGTTCGCACGGAGTCCAGCTCTCGCCGTCCCCGTACAGGGAGCCAGGTATGCGCCTGACCGCCTCCACCCCACCACGTCGGATCACGGCCCTCGCCCTCGCCGCCGTTCTGCTGCTCGTCCTCGGCGTACTCGTCGCCCGCCCCGACCGCGCCGACGCCGTGGCCGACACTCCCACCGCCACGGCCGCGGACCCCCTCATCTCTCGTGGCAAACCCGCCACCGCCTCCTCGCTGGAGGGTTCCGCCTTCGCCGCCGCCAACGCGTTCGACGGCGATCCCGCCACCCGATGGGCATCCGCCGAGGGCAAGGACCCCCAGTGGATCCGCGTCGACCTCGGCGCAGCCGCGAAGATCTCCCGAATCACTCTCACCTGGGAGACCGCCCACGCACGGGCCTACACCGTCGACGTCTCCGCCGACGGCACCGACTGGACCCGCATCGCCGGGGAGCAGGCAGGCAACGGGGGCACCGACGACTTCACCTCCCTCGCCGCCGAGGGCCGCTATCTGCGCGTCCACGGCACGGCCCGCGGCACCTCGTACGGCTACTCGCTCTTCGAGGCCGAGGTCTACGGCAGCATCGACGGCGGACAGCCGCCCACCGGTGCGTTCACCGTCGTCGCCGCCGGCGACATCGCCGCGCAGTGCACCGCGTCGTCCAGCTCCTGCGCCCATCCGAAGACCGCGGCACAGGCGCAGCGCCTCAACCCGAGGTTCTATCTGACGATGGGCGACAACCAGTACGACGACGCCCGGATCTCCGACTTCCGCAACTACTACGACAAGACCTGGGGCACCTTCAAGAGCAGGACCCGGCCGGTGCCCGGCAACCACGAGTCGTACGACCCGGCCGGCGCGTTCAAGGGCTACAAGGAGTACTTCGGCGCGATCGCCTACCCCCAGGGCAAGCCGTACTACAGCTACGACGAGGGGAACTGGCACTTCATCGCCCTGGACTCCAACACCTTCGACGACTCCGCCCAGATCCAGTGGCTCAAGAACGACCTGGCCCGTACCACCAAGGGCTGCATCGCCGCCTACTGGCACCATCCGCTGTTCAGCTCCGGCGGCCACGGCAACGACCCCGTCGGCAAGCCGGTGTGGAAGCTGCTCCACGGAGCGAAGGCCGATCTCGTCCTGAACGGACACGACCACCACTACGAGCGCTTCGCCCCGCAGGACCCGGACGGCCGGGCCACCTCCGACGGCATCGTCGAGATCGTAGGCGGCATGGGCGGCGCGGAGCCCTACCCCATCGAGCAGGTCCAGCCCAACAGCCAGAAGCGGATCAGCGGACCGTACGGGGTGCTGAAACTGGACCTCACGGACTCGACCTTCCGGGGGAGCTACGTCGGTACCGACGGCGCGGTCAAGGACACCGGCCCCACCTACACCTGCCACTGATGTACCTGGCCACCACCGGCCGCCGCGACACGCCGTCCGCCCCGGGCACCACTCCCGGGGCGGCACGGCGGGTTCCCGGCGCCGTGATCGCGCTCGGAGCCGTCAGCCTCGTCACCGACATCTCCTCGGAGATGGTCACCGCCGTGCTGCCGCTCTACTTCGTCCTCGGACTCGGCCTCTCGCCCCTCCAGTTCGGCTTCCTGGACGGCCTGTTCAACGGCGTCACCGCCCTCGTCCGGCTGGCCGGGGGACACGCCGCCGACCGCGGCGGCAGGCACAAACGCGTCGCCGGAGCGGGCTATCTGCTCTCGGCGCTCTCGCGCATCGGGCTGCTCCTCGCGGGCGGCGCGACCGGCGGCATCGCCGCCGCGCTCGCCGCCGACCGCGTCGGCAAGGGCATCCGCACCGCCCCACGGGACGCCCTGATCACCCTGGCGAGCCCACCGGACGCGCTGGGCCGGTCCTTCGGAGTGCACAGGGCGATGGACACGACGGGCGCGCTGCTGGGCCCCCTCGCCGCGTTCACCCTGCTGTGGGCGACCGCGGACGCCTACGACGCCGTCTTCGTCGTCAGCTTCTGCACCGGACTCCTCGGCGTCGTGCTGCTGGCCGTGCTCGTGCCCGGCCCGGCCGGCCCGGTGCACGTCCCAAGTGCCGTCCGTCCCACGGTCGTCGCGACCGTCCTCGAGCCCCTGCGCATCCCCGCATTCCGGCGCATCCTGCTCGCCGCGGCCCTGCTCGGCGCGGCGACGATCGGGGACGCCTTCGTCTATCTGCTGCTGCAGCGCAGACTCGCGATCGATGTGAGCTGGTTCCCGCTCCTGCCCCTGGGCGCGGCCGCCGTCTATCTGCTCCTCGCCGTCCCCGCGGGCAGGGCCGCCGACCGGATCGGCCGCCACCGCCCCCTCCTGTTCGGCCACGGCGCGCTGCTCGCCGCCTATCTGCTGCTCCTCGCCCCGGGCGGCGGCCCGCTGCTGCTCGCGGGTGCGCTGCTCCTCCTCGGCGTCTTCTACGCGGCGACGGACGGGGTACTGATGGCGCTCGCCGGTCCGGTCCTGCCCGCCGCGCGACGCGCAGGCGGACTCGCGCTGCTGCAGACCGGGCAGGCCCTCGCGCGGCTGTTCGCGGCCGCCGGGTTCGGGGCGGCGTGGACCGTGTGGGGTCCCGGCGCCGCGCTGGCCTCGGCGGCCGTGGCGATGGCGATGTCGCTCGCCGCGGCCGGGGCCGCACTGCACCGGACCGAATCCTCCCGGAAGAAAGGCAGGCCGCGATGAATCCGACCCGGCTCACCGCACGGGCCAAGTTCACGGTGCTCACGCTCGCCGCTCTCGTCCTGGCGGGCGCGGCCGCCGGCTACACCGTACGGGCCGCCGACCGGCGTCCCCAACCGGCCGCCGCCGACGACTCGTTCACCCTGCAGGGCCCGCGACTCTACTTCCGCAGCGCGGCGCACGGGCAGGCCGGCCGCATCGCGTACCGGCCCGTCGAAGCGGCGGTTCCGCGCACGGTGGGTGGCGGCCCGGCGTGCGAGCGCTTCCACGCGGCGGGCGGCACCGCACTGTGCCTGCAACGGCGCCCAGGAGTACCGCCGCGCACCTACGCCGTCGTCCTCGACCGGTATCTGCGCGAGACGCGCCGCATCGCGGTGCCCGGCATCCCCAACCGGGCGCGGGTGTCGGCATCCGGGCGGATGGTGGCCTGGACGAACTTCGCCGTGGGCGACTCCTACGCCTCCTCGTCGTTCTCCACACGCACCTCCCTCCTCGATCTGCGCACCGGGTACCTGATCAAGAACATGGAGCAGATCCCGCTCACCATCGAAGGCCGTCGCCACCACGCACCCGACGTCAACTACTGGGGAGTGACCTTCGCGCGCGACGACAACCGCTTCTACGCGACGGTCTCGACGCAGGGACGCACCCATCTCGTGCAGGGCGACATGCGGAACTGGTCGGCGCGGGCGCTGCGCGGGAACGTCGAATGCCCGTCGCTGTCCCCGGACAACACGCGCCTCGTCTTCAAGAAGAAGGTCCGGGACGATCCCCGCAGGCCATGGCGTCTGCACGTGCTGGACCTGCGGACCCTGCGGGAGCGGCCGCTGGCGGAGGAACGCAGCGTCGACGACCAGGCGGTGTGGCTCGACGACGCCACAGTGGCGTACGCCCTGCCGGGCCGGTCCGGGGAGGGCAGCGACGTGTGGGCGGTGCCGGTGGGAGGCGCGGGGCCGCCGAGGCGTTTGGTCCGGGACGCCTCGTCGCCGACATGGGTCCCCTGACGGGCGCGTACGCCTGTGGCGCTGACCCGGGAGCCCGACAAGGCCGGCTCGGTGCCGCAAGCGTCAAAGATGCGTGGGCAAGGGGCCGGCCCCGTCAGGACGGGCGCAGCGCCCTGCGGATCGCCAGTGCTGCCATCGGCAGAAGCAGCATCGCGCCGATCGCGTTCAGCCACCCGTAGCCCGCCTGCGCCACCACCAGTCCCGCGGCCGCCCCGCCCAGCCCCGCCGCCGTGTTCATCGTCAGGTCCGACAGGCCCTGGACGGCGGCGCGGGCAGGCTGGGGGACCGAGTCCGTCAGCAGGGTGGAGCCCGACACCAGGCCGGCCGACCAGCCGAGGCCGAGCAGGAAGAGGCCGAGCGCCGTCCGCCCGTGGCTCGCTCCTGCCGTGCCGGCCAGCAGCGCTGCCGTACTGAGCAGCCCGGCCGCCAGACCGATCACCGCGAGCCGCCCGATGCGGTCCGCCAGCCAGCCCATCAGCGGCGAGAACGCGTACATGCCCGCGATATGACCGCTGATCACCAGGCCGATCAGCTGGATCCCCGCACCGTGGTGGCTGAGCGCGACCGGGGTCATCGACATGATCGACACCATGGCGGTGTGCGAGACGGCGACCGTCACCAGCGCCAGCTGCGCCATGGGGGAGTGCCGTACCGCCGAGACCCCCGCCCGCAGAGAGCGTCCCTCCGGGGAGCGGTCGTCCTCGGACAGCGCACGGGCCGTCAGCAACGGGTCGGGCCGCAGCAGCACGAGCACGACGACGGCGGCGACGAGAAACACCCCGGCCGCCCACAGGAACGGCCCCGCGGCGGCGGGGATCCCGAGACCGGCCACGCTGCGCCCGGCGGGGGACGCGATGTTCGGTCCGAGCACCGCCCCGATCGTTGTCGCCCACACCACCGTGGAGATCGCCCGCGCGCGCCGATCCGGCTCCGCAAGATCTGCCGCCGCGAACCGGGCCTGCAGATTTGCCGACGAGGCGGCGCCGAAGCCGGCCATGCCGAGCAGCAGAAGCGGGAAACTGCCGACAACGGCGGCCGTCACGACCACCCCCGCGCCCACGGCACCGATGAGATAGGCGAGGACCAGCCCGGGCCGTCGCCCGCGGGCGGTCATCAACGCGGCGAGCGGCACCGACAGCAGCGCGGTACCCGCCACGGTCGCCGTCGGGGCGAGCCCCGAAAGTGCCTCGGTGCCACTGACCTCCTGCGCCAGCACCGCGGCCAGCGCGATACCGGTGGCGACCCCCAGACCGCCCAGGATCTGGCTGGCGATCAGCACGGCATTGATACGACGCCGCAGCGCAGGCAGCTCGGCGGCCTTCACCACCGGGGCATCGGATATGTCAGGAGCGTCTGGGCTGATGGTCACTGACGCAGTGTGCCAGCGCGCCCGCCCGCGCGGAACATCGCCGAGCCCGCAGCAGCGCAGGGCCTGGAACTGCGTAGGGCATGGAGCAGCGCAGAGCCCGGAACGGCGTAGGGCCTGGAACTGCGCGGGGTGTCGGCACAGAACTCCGTCAGAACAGCGGTTCGGGCAGCACGCCCTCCAGCGCCAGCAGCCTGCGCTTCGTCTCCAGTCCTCCGCCGAAGCCGCCGAGCCCCCCGTCGGTCTCCACCACCCGATGGCACGGCACCACTACCGGCAGCGGGTTGGAGCCCATAGCCGCGCCGACCGCCTGCGCCGCTCCCGGCTGCCCGACCCGGGCCGCCAGGTCCCCGTAACCGACGACCGACCCGTAGGCCACACCGGACAGCAGTTCACGCAGGACCTCGCGGTTGAAGCCCGCCGACAGCGACCAGTCCAGCGGCAGGTCGAACTCCCGCAGCCCGCCCGCGAAATACGCCCGCAACTGACGTATCGGCTCGGCGAGACGGCCGGTGGCGTCCTCGACGGGCTCGGCACCGAGCCTGTCCGCCAGCTGCGCCAGTGCCCGGTCCCGGACCGCCGGCCCGGCGTGGAAGACCACGCTGACCAGGCCGGCGTCGGTGGCCGCGAGCAGCAGCGGCCCGATGTCCGTGCCGACGACGCTCCACTCGAAGGTGTTCATGCGACCACCGTAGGACGGGGCACTGACAATGCGGCCCGAGGCGAACCAACGGCCCGCGAGCCCGGCAGGACGCCTTAGCCCACCGCGTCCCGCACGACGTCCGGGTTGTTGGTGATGATGCCGTCCACGCCGAAGCCCGCCACGCGCCGGGCGCCCGCCGCGTCGTTCACGGTCCAGGTACTGACCCGCAGCGATTTGCCGTGCGCACCCTTCAACGCGTGCACCGCCGCCACGTAGTCGGCCGTCAGAGAGGTGTGCGTCGGGTTGATCTGGTCGGTGAACGCCGCGTACGACGGCAGGTCGGCGACGGCCGGCGTGCCGAGAAAGCCGGTCGTGATGTCCGGCCGCTGCCGGTGCACGGCCTTCACACTGTCCACACCGAAGCTCTGGATGACGAGTCGGCCGGCGATGTGCCGCCGGTCCAGCCAGCCCTCTTCGCCGAGCACGCGGAGGGTGTCCTTCTCGATTCCCGGGTAGAGCTCGGGCTTCTTGATCTCCAGAAGAAGCTTCTGACGGTTCTCGTCGACCCGGTTCAGGTACTGCTTCAGGGTCGGCACCCGCGCACCCGCCCACTGCGCGCCCCGCCAGCTGCCGGCGTCGAGCCGCGCGATCTCGGCCGCCGTGAAGTCCGCGATCTTCCAGGGAGCCCGCCCGGGGAAGACCTGCTCGACGTCCGTGGTCCGCGCGAGTGAGTCGTCGTGCACGATGACGAGCTCGCCGTCCTTGGTGCGCTGGACGTCGTTCTCGACCCAGACGAAGCCCATGCGGTCGGCCAGATCGATCGCCGCGAGCGTGTTCTCCGGCGCGTAGGCGGAGGCGCCGCGATGGGCGATCACCAGCGGCTCGTCGTGGCGTACGGCAGTTTCCGTGGCGCCTGCCGCGGAGCCGGGCACGAGCAGGGCGGTCACTCCGAGGGAGGCGGCGGCGAGGGCAGTGACGGGGCGTGCGTACACAGGTTTTCCTCACGTCGGCGGATCACGGACGGGCCGACACTGACAGGTGTCGGTCAACGAGGGACAGGCGAAGTGTGGCCACAACGTGAACGGATCCGCCCGCATCGGAGCGTTGCTCGGTCTTCGAGTCGACAAATCTCTGCTCGAACGTTTGCATCCCGTTCCGCGGGCCGTACGCTCGCCCTCAGCCAGAGGTTCCCTTCGCGTTCGCGTGGATCGCGGGGGCCACGGGGCACGGGGGCACAGGGGAACACGCGGGGCGAAGGGCTCAAGGGATGCAAGGCACGGTGGACGGCTTCGGCTATGGCCTCGTCACTCCGGTGGCGGCCTATCTCATGGCCTGTCTCGGCGGCGCCCTGGGGCTGCGGTGCACCACGAGGTCCGTGCGCAACGGTCGCGGCTTCAAGACCGGCTGGCTCGCCCTCGGCGCCACGGCCATAGGCACCGGGATCTGGACGATGCACTTCATCGCCATGATGGGGTTCACCGTCGAGGAGGCGCCGATCGGCTACGACAGACCCACCACGTTCGCGAGTCTCGCCGTCGCCGTCGTGATGGTCGGCATCGGCATCTTCATCGTCGGATACCGGGGCACAACCCCCATGGCCATGGTCACCGGCGGCACGATCACCGGCCTCGGCATCGCCTCCATGCACTACCTCGGCATGGCCGGAATGCGCCTGCAGGGCAGCCTCCAATACGACACCCTCACCGTTGCCCTGTCCGTGCTGATCGCGGTCGTCGCGGCAACCGTCGCCCTGTGGGCCGCGGTGGCCATACATGGCTTCATGGCGAGCGTGGGCGCCAGCCTCGTGATGGGGGTCGCCGTGAGCGGCATGCACTACGTCGGGATGGCGGCCGTGAGCGTCCATCTGCATCCCTCGGCCGCCCCGGCGACCGGCGGCGACTCGCCTGCCACCCTGCTCGCTCCCGTACTCGTGGGACCCGCGGTCTTCCTGCTGCTCGCCGCCGTCGTGGTGATGTTCGACCCGCTGCTCGTGATGGGGGAGTCGGACCGCGGGCCCGCCGGCCGGGACGGCGCCGGGCGTCCCGGGGTCCCGGCGCAGCGTGCCACCCCGCCGTCCCGCCGTCCCGCCGCGTGGGCCGCGGACCGCGGCGCCCGCCGCGGGTCCGCGGATCCCGACCGGCACTGAGACCCGGGCCGCCAAGGCGTCCCTGCCCCGGGCCGGCGCCGGGACCGCGGCTTCGACGCCGGTTCGCCCCCGGCTGTCAGTGGCGGGTCGTACGGTTGGTGCCATGCGGCCCGTTTCCAAGATCGAACGTACGGTGGCGCCCTTCGAGGTCGTCAGCTCCTACCAGCCCAGCGGCGACCAGCCGACGGCCATTGCCGACCTGGAGCGGCGTATCCGCGCCGCCGAGAAGGACGTGGTCCTCCTCGGCGCGACCGGCACGGGCAAGTCGGCCACCACCGCCTGGATGATCGAGAAGCTCCAGCGCCCCACCCTGGTGATGGCACCGAACAAGACCCTGGCCGCCCAGCTGGCGAACGAATTCCGCGAGCTCCTCCCGAACAACGCGGTGGAGTACTTCGTCTCGTACTACGACTACTACCAGCCCGAGGCGTACGTCCCGCAGTCGGACACCTACATCGAGAAGGACTCCTCGATCAACGAGGAGGTCGAGCGCCTGCGCCATTCCGCGACGAACTCACTGCTGACCCGTCGCGATGTGATCGTGGTCGCCTCCGTCTCCTGCATCTACGGCCTCGGTACACCGCAGGAGTACGTGGACCGCATGGTCCAGCTCAAGGTCGGCGAGGAGATCGACCGCGACCAGCTGCTGCGCCGCTTCGTCGACATCCAGTACACCCGCAACGACGTGGCCTTCCAGCGCGGCACCTTCCGCGTCCGCGGCGACACCATCGAGATCTTCCCGGTGTACGAGGAGCTCGCCGTCCGCATCGAGATGTTCGGCGACGAGATCGAGGCCCTGTCCACCCTCCACCCGCTGACCGGCGAGATCATCAGCGAGGACGAGTCGCTCTACGTCTTCCCCGCCAGCCACTACGTCGCCGGACCCGAGCGCATGGAGAAGGCGGTCAACGGCATCGAGGTGGAGCTGGAGCAGCGCCTGGCCGAGCTGGACAAGCAGGGCAAGCTGCTGGAGTCCCAGCGGCTGCGCATGCGCACGACGTACGACATCGAGATGATGCGCCAGATCGGCTCCTGCTCGGGCATCGAGAACTACTCGATGCACTTCGACGACCGCGAGCCCGGTTCCCCGCCCAACACCCTCCTCGACTACTTCCCCGAGGACTTCCTGCTCGTCATCGACGAGTCCCATGTGACGGTCCCGCAGATCGGCGCGATGTACGAGGGCGACGCCTCCCGCAAGCGCACCCTGGTCGATCACGGTTTCCGGCTGCCGTCCGCGCTGGACAACCGCCCGCTGAAGTGGGAGGAGTTCCAGGAGCGCATCGGCCAGACCGTCTACCTCTCCGCCACCCCCGGGACGTACGAACTGTCCCGCGGAGACGGTTTCGTGGAGCAGATCATCCGCCCCACCGGCCTTGTCGACCCCGAGGTCGTGGTCAAGCCCACCGAGGGGCAGATCGACGACCTGGTGCACGAGATCCGGCTGCGCACCGAGAAGGACGAGCGGGTCCTGGTCACCACCCTCACCAAGAAGATGGCCGAGGACCTCACCGACTACTTCCTCGAACTGGGCATCCAGGTCCGCTATCTGCACAGCGACGTCGACACCCTGCGCCGTGTCGAGCTCCTGCGCGAACTGCGCGCCGGTGAATACGACGTCCTGGTCGGCATCAACCTGCTCCGCGAGGGCCTCGACCTGCCCGAGGTGTCGCTGGTGGCGATCCTCGACGCGGACAAGGAAGGCTTCCTGCGCTCCGGGACGTCGCTGATCCAGACCATCGGCCGCGCCGCGCGCAACGTCTCCGGCCAGGTCCACATGTACGCGGACAAGATCACCGCCGCGATGGAGAAGGCCATCGAGGAGACCAACCGCCGCCGCGAGAAGCAGATCGCGTACAACACGGCGAACGGCATCGACCCGCAGCCGCTCCGCAAGAAGATCAACGACATCGTGGCCACCATCGCGCGCGAAGAGGTCGACACCGAGGAACTGCTCGGCACCGGATACCGCCAGGGCAAGGCCGAGAAGCCCGGCAAGGGCGCCAAGGCTCCGGTCCCGGCGCTGGGCACCTCCGGCAAGAGGTCGGGCGAGGTGCTCAGCGACCGCCCGGCCACCGAACTGGCCGGAATCATCGAGGAGATGACCGAGCGGATGCGGGCCGCGGCCGCGGAGCTGCAGTTCGAGGTGGCGGCACGACTGCGCGACGAGGTGAGCGAGTTGAAGAAGGAACTGCGGCAGATGAAGGAGGCGGGCCTCGCCTGACCCCGGCACGGCCGGTGTGTTGCAAGACCGACACAAAAACGGGCGGACGATACGGCTCCGCCACCGTGACTGCGTAGTGTGCAGGTCAACCGCATAGATGAGCGGTGGCAATTCTGGAGAAGGGGACAGCGCGTGACGGTCAACATGACCAAGGGCCAGGCCATCAGCCTGCAGAAGAGCGACGGGGGCACCCTCACGGCTGTGCGGATGGGGCTCGGCTGGCAGGCGGCGCCGCGCCGCGGTCTGTTCGGCTCGCGCACCCGCGAGATCGACCTGGACGCATCGGCGGTGCTGTTCGCCGACAAGCAGCCGGTGGATGTGGTCTTCTTCCGTCACCTCGTCAGTGACGACGGCTCGGTCAAGCACACCGGTGACAACCTGGTGGGCGGCGCCGGTTCGGGAGGCGACGACGAGGCGATCCTCGTCGACCTGCAGCGGGTGCCGGTCCACATCGACCAGATCGTCTTCACGGTGAACTCCTTCACCGGCCAGACGTTCCAGGAGGTGCAGAACGCCTTCTGCCGAATCGTCGACGAGACCAACGGTCAGGAGCTCGCCCGCTACACGCTCGACGGCGGCGGCCAGTACACGGCACAGATCATGGCCAAGGTCCACCGCGCCGGCAGCGGCTGGCAGATGACCGCCCTGGGCAACCCGGCCAACGGCCGTACGTTCCAGGACCTGATGCCGGCGATCCTGCCGCACCTGTAGGGGCGGTCGTCAGCAGGCACGGCCCGCATCGACGGACCCGCAGCTCCCGGAGGCACCGCCGCCGGGAGCTGCACCGCTTGCACCATGCGCCCCCGCGCACCGGCCGCGCCGGGCAGGGGAGCCAGGCCGGGGCACGGCGGGACCGGCCGGCGCCGGACACCACACGCACCACACAGCACCACAGACCACACGCACCACACAGCACCGCACACCACGAGCACCGCCCAGCACTGAGGGGACAGAGCGATGACGGCCGAGCTGGTCCGGGGGCAGAACCACCCACTGCCGCACACCCGGCTGACCGTACGGGTGTCGGCCGGTCATCCGGTCGTGGCCTGTGTGACCTGCACGGACGACGGCGGCACGGCCCGCGACGAATGGATCGCCCACCCCGGTGCCCCCGAACTGCCGGGCATCGAGGTGCCCCGAGGGGCCGACCGGGCGCCGCGCTTCACGTTCGATCTGGATGCCGTGTCCGAGGAGGCACAGCAGATCAACGTCCTGCTCGCACTTACCGGTTCGGGCGGCCCCGACCGCTTCGGCGCGACCGCGGCACCCTTCGTCGCCGTCGTCGGCGAGACCGGCGACGAGCTCGCCAGTTTCACCATCACCGACCTCGACACCGAGACGTCGGTCGTCGCCGTGGAGATCTACCGCCGCCAAGGCGCCTGGAAGGTCCGCGCGGTGGGCCAGGGCTACGAGGGCGGGCTCGCGGACATGCTGGCCGACCAGGGCATCGCCAGGGCACGCGACATCGCGGCGGACATCCGGGCGGCGGTCGCCCCTCCCGCGGCGCGCACGGAACCGGCCCGCCTGCACACGAGCGCCGACAACGCCCAGGCCGCGCCCCAGGGGCAGGGCCTGCCCGCCGGCCCCGATGCGACGCTGCCCGGCCGCACGCACTCCGACGGACTGTCGGTGCCCGCCGCCCAGGCCGCCGCGGCATCGGCGAATCCGCAGCAGACCCCTGTGCCCGACCCGCCGCAGATCCCGGGAGGTCCCATCGACTACTCCCATCCGCGGCGCCGGTCTGCGGCCCCCACCCCGCCCCCGGCGGCGCAGCCGGGGGAGCCGGGCCGGCCGCCGGTGCCCGTGGCGGGCGACGCCACCGGCTGGTCCATGGACGAGCGTCTCTACAACCAGGTCTGGGGGATGTTCGAGGACCTCGCCCGGGCTGTGGCCGCGTACCGCAGCGCCGTCGAGTTCGCCGAGTCCCGCATGGACAAGGAGCTCGACCAGGTCCTGTCCGACCCGCGCAGCCGCATCGGCAGCGGCGGCGACGCGGCCAGGGCAGCGGCCCGCGCCAAGTACGAGCAGCTGGCAGACCAGGCCCGTCAGGCCCTCGACCGTGATCTGGCTCAGCTCACCGCCGAGTCGGACGTCGTCGAGCCCGCACTCCCGGCCTCCTACGCCCGCTGGGACAACCCCGTCTGGCACGCCTACCGGGTCCCGATGGAGGTCCCGATGGCGCTGCGCATCGGGGACATCCACCTGCCCGAGAGCCCCGAACTGCGCCTGCCGCTGCTCGTGCGCCTCCCGCTGGAGCGCGGGCTGTGGGTGGACAGCGGCCGGTCGAGCTCGGACGCCGCGATGGCGATGGACGAGGGTGTCCTGCGCAGGCAGGCCGCGGACACGGCGGTGGCCCTCGCCGCGCGGCTCATCGCGGTGTACCCGCCGGGAGAGTTCGCGGTGCATGTCATAGACCCGGCGGGCTCGGCGTCCGCCGCGCTCGCCCCGCTGGTCGAAACGGGCGTACTGGCCGCGCCCCCGGCAGCGGGCGCACAGGGCGTGAGCTCCGTCCTGGCCAAGCTCACCGAACGAGTCGACCTGGTGACCATGGCGGTGCGCGCCGGCGCGGCGGATTCGCTCCCGCCGGACCTCGACACGGGCGAGCAGCTGCTGATCGTCAACGACTTCCCGCACGGTTTCGACGACCGCGCTGTCACCCAGCTGCGCTATCTCGCCGACGAGGGCCCGGCCGTCGGCGTCCATCTGCTCATGGTCGCCGACCGCGAGGACGCGAGCGCCTACGGCCCGGTGCTCGATCCGCTGTGGCGTTCCCTGCTGCGGGTCACACCCGTGCCCGACGACCACCTCGCCGACCCCTGGGTACGGCACGCCTGGACGTACGAGCCGTTGACCGTTCCGGCGGGCAGCGACGTGCTGCGCCAGGTGCTCGGGCAGGTGGCCGCCGCCCGTCGCTCCTGGGGGCGTTGACCAGCCAATTTGGGGCCTGCTTTACCTTCGCCTTTACCTTTCCTTGGTCTTCCCTGTACTGTTCTTTGGGCGGAGGGGAGTACTCCCGACTCGCGGCGTGCCCGTCAGTACGGACCGACAGAGAGGTCCCGGGGCGTCGGCCCGTGGTGCGGTGATGCCGTCCCGGGTGGAGGAGACCTCCGGCAGCGACGACGCTGATCAGTAGCCGTACGACGCCGGAGGCGCAGTGGACGTTTCATTGACCCTTTGGGTACTGACCATCCTCGGTCTGAGTGCCCTGATCGCGGTCGACTTCTTCATCGGGCGCAAGCCCCATGACGTGTCGATCAAGGAAGCCGGTATCTGGACCGTTGTCTGGATCGTGCTGGCGGCCCTGTTCGGACTGGGCCTGCTCCTCTTCGGGGAGAGTCAGGCATCCGGAGAGTTCTTCGCCGGCTTCATCACCGAGAAGTCGCTCAGTGTCGACAATCTCTTCGTCTTCGTCCTGATCATGGCGAAGTTCTCGGTGCCGTCCCACCTCCAGCAGCGGGTGCTGCTGGTCGGCGTTCTGATCGCCCTCGTCCTGCGCGCGATTTTCATCGCCGCCGGCGCCGCGATCATCGCCAGCTTCTCGTGGGTCTTCTACATCTTCGGAGCGTTCCTGATCTACACCGCCTGGAAGCTCATCCAGGAGGCGCGCTCGGACGACGAAGAGGAGGAGTTCGAGGAGAACAGGCTCCTCAAGTCCATCGAGAAGAAGTTCGGCGTCGCCGACAAGTACCACGGCACCAAGCTCTTCATCCGGGTCAACGGCAAGCGCGTCCTGACCCCCCTCATGGTGGTCATGCTCGCCATCGGCACCACCGATGTGCTCTTCGCGCTGGACTCGATCCCCGCGATCTTCGGCCTGACCCAGGACCCGTACATCGTCTTCACGGCCAACGCCTTCGCCCTGATGGGCCTGCGGCAGCTGTACTTCCTCATCGGCGGACTGCTCAGGAAGCTGGTCCACCTGAGCTACGGCCTGTCGGTGATCCTCGGCTTCATCGGCGTCAAACTGGTGTTGCACGCCTTGCACGAAAGCGGGGTGCACGTCCCCGAGATCTCGATCCCGTTCTCGTTGGCAGTCATCTGCGGCGTGCTGATCGTCACGACGATCACCAGCCTGATCGCCTCCAAGAGGCAGGCCGAGCGGGAAGCGGCCGAGGGCAAGGACGCCGAGAAGGGCAGCGGCGACAAGGACGGCGCGGAGAAGGACAGCGTCGAGGCCTGACGCCGCCCGAGCGCGCGACAGACAGTGGGACGGTCCGGCCGGTGCGGATGCGCGAGCATCCGCACCGGCCGGACCTCGTAGCGGTCCGGACCCGTCCGGACGGGTACCGGCTCCGAATACTGTGGCGTACGAGAGGGCCGCACCGTCAGGCTCTGAGTTCCGAGGATGTGAACGTCATAGCGATACGACAGTCCGCGACTCCGCCCGCCCTGGTCCTCGACCGGGCGGCGCAGTCACCCCGGGCGGCCGTTCTGCTGCTGCACGGTGGCCGTGCCGACGGTACCGAGCCGCCGCCGGCACTGAATCTGCCGGCGGTCCGGATGCAGCCCTTCGCCCGGTCCATCGCCCGCGCGACCGCCGGACACGACGTGGTGCTCGGCCGCGTCCGCTACGTCCACCGCGGCTGGAACGGCGAGCGGGCCGACGCTGCCCGGGACGCGCTGCGCGCGCTGGAGGAGCTCTCTCTCCTGGCCGGGCCCGTCCCTGTCGTCCTGGTCGGCCACTCGATGGGCGGCCGTGCCGCCCTGCACGCCGCCGGACACCCCCTGGTGCGGGCCGTCGTGGGCCTCGCCCCCTGGTGCCCCGCGGGCGAGCCCGTGCAGCATCTGGCGGGCAGGCGCATCGTGCTGTTGCACGGCGACCGCGACCGCGTCACCGACCCGCGCGACTCCTGGAGCCTCACGACCGCAGCGCGCGAGGCGGGAGCCGAAACGTGTGCGCTGCGTATGCCGGGCGGCGACCACGCCATGGTGCGGCGTGCGGCTGCCTGGCACGCGCTCACCGCCCGCCTCGTCACCGGGTTGCTGGGGCTGGGTCCGCTGCCGCCCGCGGTCGCGGCGAGCTTCGACGCCGCAGGTAGCGGTGAGTCGCACCCGGCGGACGCGACGACGATCGACCGCGTCTGACCTTCGGAACCTCCGGAAACGGCCGCCCCCGGCGTCACGCTGCTCGGGGGCGGGGGCGCCCGACGGGTGCTGCCGCCGGGTACGGGATCACCAGCCGCGCTCGCGCCACTCCGGCAGATGCGGACGCTCGTCGCCGAGCGTGGTGTCCTTGCCGTGGCCGGGGTAGACCCAGGTCTCGTCGGGCAGCGGACCGAACAGCTTCTCCTCGACACCGTCCAGCAGACTGGCGAACGCCTCGGGATCCTTGCGCGTGTTGCCCACTCCGCCCGGGAAGAGGCAGTCACCGGTGAACACGTGCGGGTGACCGTGCGGATCGTCGTAGACGAGCACGATCGACCCCGGTGTGTGGCCCACGAGATGGCGGGCGGTCAACTCGACCCGTCCGACCCGGATGACGTCCCCGTCCTCGACCACCACATCGGTGGGGACGGGGATGCCCTCGGCGTCGTGACGCCCGGCATACGTGCGGGCGCCGGTCGCCGCGACCACCTCGGCGAGCGCCTGCCAGTGGTCGCCGTGGCGATGGGTGGTGACGACGGAGGTGATGGAGTCGTCGCCGATCAAACGCAGCAGCGTGTCCGGTTCGTTGGCCGCGTCGACGAGCAACTGCTCGCCGGTGGCCCGGCAGCGCAGCAGATAGGCGTTGTTGTCCATCGGGCCGACCGCGACCTTGGAGATCATCAGGCCGGTGAGCTCGTGCACATCCGCCGCGCCGCCGACCTTGACCACACCGCTGTATGTCATACGTCTCAGCCTATAGCGGGGGCACTACGGGCAGGGCGCCGCCGACGGCCGTCAGAGCCGCACCGTCGCGCCGCCCCGCAAGCCAGCCGAGCACGTCTGCGGTCGGGCCCGAGACCGTGACCTCGGCTCCTTCGGTGCCGCCCGTGCGCCATTCGCCGCTGCCGGTCACGATCCGGGTCGGCGGGACGGTGGCGATTCCGGTGAAACGCCGGGCGAGGAACGCGATCTCGCGTTCGGTGAACTCCTTCGACAGGTCCTCCAGCTCGTAGCCGGCATCGAGGTCGACATGGTGCAGCTCCATCTCGATCAGCCTGCGGAACGGCACCCGGGACGCACTGTCGGTGACACCGTTGCGCAGCTCGACCGTGCGGGCCCAGTCGGCGGGGGCGCTGCCCGTGGCCTGGAAGCGCTCGGCGCTCTCGCGCACGTCGTCGAGCTGGACGTCGAGCGGTCGCGCGGCGTCGCGCTCGATGTCGGCCTCGCGTGCCTCGCCGCTGACGTACATCGGCCGGCCCTCGAGCACGTTCACCAGCGCGTCCGCGTTGCGGGCGACGTGGGCCAGCACATGGCCGCGGGTCCAGCCGGGAAGACGTGACGGCCCGGAGGTGTTCTGGAATCGGGTGGCTGTACTGAGCAGCCGCTGGGTCGCCTCACGCACAGAGGCCAGGTCGCGCACAGGGTCGATCATGCGGCCGACGATAGCCCTCGCCACACGATCGGGTGAAGGAATCGGAGCGTGGCAGAAAATCGAATGCGCGTGCTATACGCTCGGTCGAGGCATCCTTGAAAGTCAGGCACTCATCGATCTGGCGGCCCCCATAGGCTGGATGCAGTCTGGGACGGGGGCTGTGCCCCCGCTTCTCTCAAGAAAGGTGCGGACCGGCGTGGCCGACCGTCTCATCGTCCGTGGCGCGCGCGAGCACAATCTGAAGAACGTCTCGCTCGACCTCCCGCGCGACTCCCTCATCGTCTTCACCGGGCTCTCGGGGTCGGGCAAGTCGTCCCTCGCGTTCGACACGATCTTCGCCGAGGGGCAGCGCCGTTACGTCGAGTCGCTGTCGTCCTACGCCCGGCAGTTCCTCGGCCAGATGGACAAGCCGGACGTCGACTTCATCGAGGGCCTCTCCCCGGCCGTCTCGATCGACCAGAAGTCGACGTCGCGCAACCCGCGCTCCACGGTCGGCACCATCACCGAGGTCTACGACTACCTCCGTCTGCTGTTCGCCCGTATCGGCAAGCCGCACTGCCCCGAGTGCCGCCGGCCCATCTCGCGCCAGTCGCCCCAGGCCATCGTCGACAAGGTGCTCGAACTGCCCGAGGGCAGCCGGTTCCAGGTGCTCTCGCCGCTCGTGCGCGAGCGGAAGGGCGAGTTCGTCGACCTCTTCGCCGACCTCCAGACCAAGGGGTACAGCCGCGCCCGGGTGGACGGCACGACGATCCAGCTGGCCGAGCCGCCCACGCTCAAGAAGCAGGAGAAGCACACCATCGAGGTGGTCGTCGACCGCCTCACCGTCAAGGACAGCGCCAAGCGACGGCTGACCGACTCGGTCGAGACCGCGCTCGGACTCTCCGGCGGCATGGTCGTGCTCGACTTCGTCGACCTCCCCGAGGACGACCCCGAGCGCGAGCGGATGTACTCCGAGCATCTGTACTGCCCCTACGACGACCTGTCGTTCGAGGAGCTGGAGCCCCGCTCCTTCTCGTTCAACTCGCCCTTCGGCGCCTGCCCCGACTGCACCGGTATCGGCACCCGCATGGAGGTCGACCCCGAGCTGATCGTCCCCGACGAGGAGAAGTCCCTCGACGAGGGAGCGATCCACCCGTGGTCCCACGGGCACACCAAGGAGTACTTCGGGCGTCTGATCGGCGGCCTCGCGCAGGCACTCGGCTTCGCCACCGACATGCCCTGGGCCGGACTGCCGCAGCGGGCGAAGAAGGCCCTGCTGTTCGGGCACAAGACCCAGGTCGAGGTCCGCTACCGCAACAGGTACGGCCGCGAGCGCGCCTACACCACCCCCGCCTTCGAGGGCGCCGTGCAGTTCGTGAAGCGGCGGCACTCCGAGGCCGAGAGCGACTCCAGCAGGGAGCGCTTCGAGGGCTACATGCGCGAGGTGCCCTGCCCGACCTGTGAGGGCACCCGCCTCAAGCCGATCGTCCTCGCCGTCACCGTGATGGAGAAGTCCATCGCCGACGTCGCGGCGATGTCGATCAGCGAATGCGCCGACTTCCTCGGCCGCCTCAAGCTCAACGCCCGCGACAAGAAGATCGCCGAGCGCGTGCTCAAGGAGGTCAACGAGAGGCTGCGCTTCCTCGTCGACGTCGGCCTGGACTATCTCTCGCTCAACCGCGCCGCGGGCACGCTCTCCGGCGGTGAGGCACAGCGCATCCGCCTCGCCACGCAGATCGGCTCCGGCCTCGTCGGCGTGCTGTACGTCCTGGACGAGCCCTCCATCGGCCTCCACCAGCGCGACAACCACCGGCTCATCGAGACACTGGTCCGGCTCCGCGACATGGGCAACACCCTGATCGTCGTCGAGCACGACGAGGACACCATCAAGGTCGCGGACTGGGTGGTCGACATCGGCCCCGGCGCGGGCGAGCACGGCGGCAGGGTCGTCCACTCCGGTCCGTTGAAGCAGCTGCTGACCAACAAGGAGTCGATGACCGGGCAGTACCTGTCCGGCAAGCGGTCCATCCCGACGCCCGAGCTGCGTCGCCCCATCGACCCGACGCGTCTGCTGACCGTGCACGGCGCCCGGGAGAACAACCTGCAGGACATCGACGTCTCGTTCCCGCTCGGAGTCCTCACCGCGGTCACCGGAGTCTCCGGCTCCGGCAAGTCGACCCTCGTCAACGACATCCTCTACACCCACCTCGCCCGCGAGTTGAACGGCGCGAAGTCGGTGCCGGGTCGCCACACCCGGGTCGAAGGCGACGATCTCGTCGACAAGGTCGTGCATGTCGACCAGTCGCCCATCGGCCGCACCCCGCGGTCCAACCCGGCGACGTACACAGGCGTCTTCGATCATGTCCGCAAGCTGTTCGCGGAGACGATGGAGGCCAAGGTCCGTGGCTACCTCCCCGGCCGGTTCTCCTTCAACGTCAAGGGCGGCCGCTGCGAGAACTGCTCCGGCGACGGCACCATCAAGATCGAGATGAACTTCCTGCCGGACGTGTACGTCCCGTGCGAGGTCTGCCACGGCGCGCGGTACAACCGCGAGACGCTGGAGGTCCACTACAAGGGCAAGTCCATCGCCGAGGTGCTGGACATGCCGATCGAGGAGGCGCTCGACTTCTTCGAGGCCGTGCCGACGATCTCCCGTCATCTGCGCACGCTCAACGAAGTGGGCCTCGGCTATGTGCGGCTCGGCCAGTCGGCGCCGACGCTCTCCGGCGGTGAGGCGCAGCGCGTGAAGCTGTCCTCCGAGCTTCAGAAGCGTTCCACCGGCCGCACGGTCTACGTCCTCGACGAGCCGACGACCGGTCTGCACTTCGAGGACATCAGCAAGCTGATCGGCGTGCTGTCCGGTCTCGTCGACAAGGGCAATTCGGTCATCGTCATCGAGCACAACCTCGACGTGATCAAGACCGCGGACTGGGTCGTCGACATGGGCCCCGAGGGCGGCAGCGGCGGCGGCCTGGTTATCGCCGAAGGCACCCCGGAGCAGGTCGCGGGCGTCCCGGCCAGCCACACGGGCAAGTTCCTGCGGGACATCCTCGACGCGGAGCGCATCAGCGACGCGACGTCGGTTCCGGGGGCGCGCAAGCCGGCGAGGAAGACTGTGGTGGCGGCGAAGTCGGCGCCGGCGAAGAAGACGGCCTCGGCGCGGACACCGCGCCAGCGCAAGGCGTGACGTCGTGGTCCGGGGGCTCCGGCACCCGGACCCGCCGCTGCGGCCATCAGGCCGCAGGAGGCGTTCGCGGACACCAGGTGAAGCGCGGTCCCGGGATCCAGCGCTTGCCCGGTGACGGGAGCGGGGGTCGGGAGCGGAGAGCGCCCCCGCCCCGGGGACCGGCGATCTCCGCCGGTATCGTCGTTTCTGCACCGAGACGCGCCCCGGGCCCTCCCCTTCGGCCCTGGGACCGCGGAAGACCCCCACGATGCCCTGACTCTGGAGTTCCCATGCCCGGCCAGCCGCCCGCCCGTCGTACCGTCCTGAAGGGCGCCGCCCTCGCCGGGGCCGCCGGGCTGGGTGTCGCTGCCTGCTCCACGGAGTCCAAGCTCGGCCACGCGAAGAACCCCACGCCCACCGAGCCCGTCGACCTCGGAGCGGCCGATGCCGTCCCCGTCGGCGGGGCCAAGCTCTACCGCGAGCAGCGTCTCGTCGTGCACTGTCCGGCGAAGGGTGAGTACAGGGCTTTCAGCGCCCAGTGCACCCACGCCGGCTGCGTGCTCGACAAGCTGGAGGGCACGGAGGGGAACTGCCCCTGCCACGGCAGCCGGTTCGACGTCACGACGGGGAAGGCGCTCGTGGGCCCGGCGACCGTGCCGCTGCCCGAGGTCCCGATCACGGCCGAGGGCGGCAAGCTCGTCGCGGGCCCCGGCGCATAGGCCCGACCGCATCCGACGTCCCGAAAGCCTGCCCTGCTCCGGGACCCGGTGGCAGGTCAGTCCCAGTCCCAGTCGATGCCGAGGATCCCGGGCCGAACCCCCTGCTCGACGAGGTGGACCGTGCGGTGCCGCCCGCTGAGCGTCAGATCCGTCCGGGCGCCGCGCGGCGCACCCGTCGTCGCCTGCGAGAACCGGTGGCAGCGCACGGGCAGCGCGCCCTCGTCGAAACGCACCTGCAGCACGTACTGGCCACCTGCGAAGCTGAAGCCGCGTACGTACTCGCTGCACGGGCCGCCGGTGCCGTCCTCGAAGCCGTAGCCGAAGAAGTACGTCTCACCGGCGCGCAGCCTGGCGTCGAACAGCAGCTCGGCGATCACCACCCCGGTCTCCCGGTCCCAGCGCACCCTGCCCGTACGGCAGTTCTCCAGTGCGCTCACCTCGACCTGTGCCGGGTCGCAGCCGGCATCGCCGTGGTGGATGGCCAGGTAGCGGTCGATTCCGTCCCTGTGCGCCCGTACGACGTGCTGCGAGTCCCGCCCCAGCAGCCGGCGGTCCGCGCCGATGCGCACCCGCTCCTGGTGCCCGACCGTGTGCAGCCCGCCGTCCGCCCTTGACTCCAGATCGGCGAGCAGGCGTTCCACCACGGCGGCGGATTCCATGAGCGCACGGTACGAGCGGGCCGCCGGTCGTTCCACGTCGCTCCGGCTGCCGTCCTTCCCCGTGCCGAGCAGCCTGACCAGCGACTGCTGGGGCAGATCCAGCACGTCCTCGAGGGCGCGCACCGCGCGCAGCGACTCGGGGCGCTGGGGCCGCCGGGCGCCCTGCTGCCAGTAACTGAGGCTGGTCACCCCGACCTTGATCCCCCGGTGCGCCAGATGGTGCTGGACGCGCTGGAGCGGCAGGCCGCGCACCGCGAGGGCGGCGCGCAGGGCCAGGTGGAAGGGGCCGCTGTTCAGCACCTGCGCCAGATCGGCTTCGGTGTGGCCCATGGATTCCTCCGGGGACTCAGGGAGATCGGTGAATGTTCACGCAGCTGTACGGACCGCTGAGGGTGGGCGGTGGCGGCTCTCCGGGTGAGGCGGACGGGGGGTGTTCACATCCGGGACTCACCGTTCACAGGGCCGTGTCACACCGCATTGAAGCGTGTTGACCTGCCCTCGACAAGGATTGATGCTCATCCGAGGCCTTCGGACGTCACAACCCCGGCGGCGGGGGCCGGCCCGTCGGCCGCGCCGGACGGACTCCGGGCGCCCGGACCCCCACACTGCCGGGCGCCCGGACCCCGGACCACAGCTGCCGACCGCGCTGGTCATGTCCCTGGCGGACATGACCACGCTGTCACCGCCCGACAGTAGGGTGGACGCCATGGCCGACCCCTCCAGCTACCGCCCCAAGCCGGGACAGATCCCCGACTCGCCGGGGGTCTACAGGTTTCGCGACGAGCACCGCCGGGTGATCTACGTCGGCAAGGCCAAGAGTCTGCGTCCGCGTCTCTCCAGCTACTTCCAGGACCTGGCCAATCTCCACCCGCGCACGCGCACGATGGTCACCACCGCCGCGTCCGTCGAGTGGACGGTGGTCTCCACCGAGGTCGAGGCGCTCCAGCTGGAATACTCCTGGATCAAGGAGTACGACCCCCGGTTCAACGTCAAATACCGCGACGACAAGAGCTATCCGTATCTCGCGGTCACACTGAACGAGGACTTCCCGCGGGTTCAGGTCATGCGGGGCGCCAAGCGCAAGGGCGTGCGCTACTTCGGGCCTTACGGCCATGCGTGGGCGATCCGCGAGACCGTCGACCTGATGCTCCGGGTCTTCCCCGTCCGCACCTGCTCCGCGGGCGTGTTCAAGAACCATGTGCAAAAGGGCCGCCCCTGCCTGCTCGGCTACATCGGCAAGTGCTCGGCGCCCTGCGTGGGACGGGTCACGCCCGAGGAACACCGCGAACTGGCCGAGGAGTTCTGCGACTTCATGGCGGGCCGCACCGGCACGTACATCCGCCGGCTGGAGAAGCAGATGATGGCCGCCGCCGAGGAGATGGAGTACGAGAGGGCGGCCCGGCTCCGCGACGACATAGAGGCGCTCAAGCGCGCCCTGGAGAAGAACGCCGTCGTGCTCGCCGACGCGACGGACGCCGATCTGATCGCACTCGCCGAGGACGAGCTGGAAGCCGCCGTGCAGATCTTCCACGTCCGCGGCGGACGCGTGCGCGGCCAGCGCGGCTGGGTCACCGACAAGGTGGAGAACGTGAACACCGCGGGACTGGTCGAGCACGCGCTGCAGCAGTTGTACGGCGAGGAGAGCGGCGACGCCGTCCCCAAGGAAGTTCTCGTCCCGGCGCTACCCGAGGACGAGGCCGCCGTCACCCTCTGGCTGAGCGGCCGCCGCGGGTCGAACGTGTCGCTCCGCATTCCGCAGCGCGGAGACAAGAAGGACCTGATGGAAACGGTCCAGCGCAACGCCCAGCAGGCCCTCGCCCTGCACAAGACGAAGCGCGCCGGTGATCTGACCACCCGTTCCCGCGCCCTGGAGGAGATTGCCGAGGCCCTGGGCCTCGATTCGGCGCCGCTGCGCATCGAGTGCTTCGACATCTCCCACCTCCAGGGCGAGGACGTCGTCGCGTCCATGGTCGTCTTCGAGGACGGTCTCGCCCGCAAGAGCGAGTACCGACGCTTCCAGATCAAGGGCTTCGAAGGCCAGGATGACGTCAGGTCCATGCACGAGGTGATCACCCGGCGCTTCAAGCGCTACCTCGCGGAGAAGGACAGGACGGGGGAGTGGATCGGCGCCGACGACCCGGAGAGCGAGGGCCTCCCGAACCAGGTGCCCGAGGACGACGGCCGGCCCAAGAAGTTCGCGTACCCGCCCCAACTCGTCGTGGTCGACGGCGGCCGGCCGCAGGTCGCCGCCGCCCAGCGCGCGCTGGACGAGCTCGGCATCGACGACGTGGCGGTCTGCGGTCTGGCCAAGCGTCTCGAAGAGGTCTGGCTGCCGCAGGACGACGACCCGGTCGTCCTGCCGCGCTCCAGCGAAGGCCTGTACCTGCTGCAGCGGGTCCGTGACACGGCTCACGATTTCGCCATCCGCTATCAGCGCTCGAAGCGCTCGAAGCGGATCAGGACCGGTCCGCTCGACGCGGTCCCGGGCCTCGGGGACACCCGCAAACAGGCTCTGATCAAGCATTTCGGCTCGGTGAAGCGGCTGCGGCAGGCGACAATCGAGCAGATCTGCGAGGTCCCCGGGATGGGCCGTAAAACGGCCGAATCCGTCCTCGTGGCCCTCGCACAGGCGGCTCCGGCCGCACCCGCCGTGAACACGGCGACAGGAGAGATCATTGAAGAGAACGACGGGGGCAGCACACCATGACTGAGCACGACGGAGACGGAGCAGCAGACGTGAGTACGGGCAATGCGACCGAGCCCGGCGATGCCGCCGCGGACGTGGCCATCCCCGAGCTGGTGATCATCTCCGGAATGTCCGGTGCCGGACGCAGCACGGCGGCGAAGTGCCTGGAGGACCTGGGCTGGTTCGTCGTCGACAACCTTCCGCCCGCGCTGATCCCCACCATGGTGGAGCTCGGCGCCCGGTCCCAGGGCAATGTCGCCCGCATCGCCGTCGTCGTCGACGTGCGCGGCCGGCGTTTCTTCGACAACCTCCGTGAATCCCTCGCCGACCTCGAAGCCCGGCAGGTCACCCGCCGTATCGTCTTCCTGGAGTCCTCCGACGACGCTCTGGTGCGCCGGTTCGAGTCGGTCCGGCGGCCGCACCCGCTGCAGGGCGACGGCCGCATCGTCGACGGCATCGCCGCCGAGCGCGATCTGCTGCGTGAGCTGCGCGGCGACGCCGACCTGGTGATCGACACCTCCAGCCTCAACGTGCACGAGCTGCGCGCCAAGATGGACGCCCAGTTCGCGGGCGACGAGGAGCCCGAGCTGAGGGCCACGGTGATGTCGTTCGGCTTCAAGTACGGGCTGCCCGTCGACGCCGACCTCGTCGTCGACATGCGTTTCCTGCCGAACCCGCACTGGGTCCCCGAGCTGCGCCCCTTCACCGGCCTGAACGAAGAGGTGTCGAACTACGTCTTCAACCAGCCGGGGGCCAAGGAGTTCCTCGACCACTACACCGAGCTGCTCCAGCTGATCGCCTCCGGCTACCGCCGCGAGGGCAAGCGCTATGTGACCATCGCCGTGGGCTGCACCGGCGGTAAGCACCGTTCGGTCGCCACCTCGGAGAAGCTGGCGGCGCGCCTGTCCTCCGCCGGCGTCGAGACCGTGGTCGTGCACCGGGACATGGGGCGCGAGTGACCGGACGCAACCTCCGGCTGCGGCGGCTGCGCAGATCCACGCGTACGCCCTCGGCACGGAAGCGCGGCGCTCAGCCCAAGGTCGTCGCCCTCGGCGGCGGCATGGGTCTGTCCGCGTCGCTCGCGGCCCTGCGCCGCATCACGGGAGACCTGACCGCGGTCGTCACCGTCGCCGACGACGGCGGCTCCAGCGGCCGGCTCCGTGAGGAGCTCGGCGTGCTGCCGCCCGGCGATCTTCGCAAGGCCCTTGCGGCCCTCTGCGGCGACGACGACTGGGGCCAGACCTGGGCCCGCGTGATCCAGCACCGCTTCCAGTCCAAGGGCGAACTGCACGAGCACGCGGTCGGCAATCTGCTGATCGTGGCCCTGTGGGAGCAGTTCGGCGACCATGTGCAGGCGCTGGACCTGGTCGGCAAACTGCTCGGCGCGCACGGCCGGGTGCTGCCCATGTCGGCCGTCCCGCTGGAGCTCCAGGCCCTCGTGCGCGGACACGATCCGGCGCGCCCGGACGAGGTGGACACCGTGCGCGGCCAGGCGACCGTCGCGCTCACCCCGGGTGAGGTGCAGTCCGTGCACCTCGTCCCGCACGACCCGCCCGCCGTCCCGGAGGCCGTGGCGGCCGTCCTTGACGCCGACTGGGTGGTTCTCGGACCGGGTTCCTGGTTCTCCTCGGTGATCCCGCATCTGCTCGTGCCCGAACTGCTGGATGCGCTGGTCGAGACCAAGGCGCGGAAGGTCCTCTCCCTCAATCTCGCGCCGCAACCCGGCGAAACAGATGGCTTCTCCCCGCAGCGTCATTTGGAGGTTTTGGGGCGACACGCGCCTAAACTCGCCCTGGACGTGGTGCTGGCCGACGAGGCTGCAGTGCCCGACCGCGAGTCCCTCGACGAGGCCGCCAAGCGGCTCGGCGCCGCGGTCGAGCTGGCTCCGGTGGCCTCTCCCGACGGCGCTCCCAAGCACGACCCGGAGCTGTTGGCCGCCGCGTACGACCGTATTTTTCGGATGCATGGAAGGATCGGCCCATGGCGATGACGGCAGCGGTGAAGGATGAGATTTCCCGGCTCCCCGTCACGCGGACCTGCTGCAGAAAAGCCGAGGTCTCGGCGATTCTGCGGTTCGCGGGCGGTCTTCACCTGGTGAGCGGTCGCATCGTGATCGAGGCGGAGCTGGACACCGGGATCGCCGCGCGGCGGCTCAAGCGCGACATCCTGGAGATCTTCGGCCACGGCTCGGAGCTGATGGTGATGGCTCCCGGCGGGCTGCGCCGAGGGTCCCGTTTCGTCGTGCGGGTGGTGGCGGGCGGAGATCAGCTGGCGCGCCAGACCGGTCTCGTCGACGGCCGTGGGCGTCCGATCCGCGGGCTGCCCCCGCAGGTCGTCTCGGGCGCCACCTGCGATGCCGAGGCCGCCTGGCGCGGCGCGTTCCTCGCGCACGGCTCGCTGACCGAGCCGGGCCGCTCCTCCTCGCTGGAGGTCACCTGCCCCGGTCCGGAGGCCGCCCTGGCGCTGGTCGGCGCCGCCCGCAGGCTGTCCATCGCCGCGAAGGCGCGCGAGGTGCGGGGTGTGGACCGGGTGGTCGTTCGGGACGGTGACGCGATCGGCGCCCTGTTGACCAGGCTCGGTGCGCACGAATCGGTGCTGGCCTGGGAGGAGCGGCGGATGCGGCGCGAGGTCCGTGCCACCGCCAACCGCCTCGCCAACTTCGACGACGCGAACCTGCGCCGCTCGGCCCGTGCCGCGGTCGCGGCCGGGGCCCGGGTGCAGCGCGCGCTGGAGATCCTCGGCGAGGAGGTGCCCGAGCACCTCGCAGCCGCGGGCCGGCTGCGCATGGAGCACAAGCAGGCGTCCCTGGAGGAGCTGGGTGCGCTCGCTGACCCGCCGCTGACGAAGGACGCGGTCGCGGGCCGTATCCGACGGCTGCTGGCGATGGCCGACAAGCGGGCGCAGGACCTGGGTATTCCGGGTACGGAGTCCAATCTGACCGAGGAGATGGCCGACGGTCTCGTCGGCTGAGCCTTCCCCGGCATGCAGCTCAAGAGCTTTGCTGCCGACGCCCGTTCGGGCGTCGGCAGCGTCGTTTCCGGACACGGCAGGGCACCCCAGAGGCCCTATTGACATGATCATGGAGAGTCATGAGCCTGGCGCATGTTCACTTGTCGGGCAGACAACAGCAAGGGGGGCTTATGAGACGCAGAGCGAGATCGATCCTCGCGGCGGCTTCACTGCTCGTCGCGGGAGTGTCGGCGGCGCCGATCGCGCAGGCCGCACCGGGGGGTGACGGCGAGGAGATCTCCGTCTGGCACGCGAAAGTCACCAGGGCGCAGGTGCCGTTGATTCTCGCGGCCGGCGCCGACGGGCACGAACTCACCGAGCAGGTGCCCGCGAAGGGCACCGCCACCGTAGAGCTGTACCTCACCGAACGACAGGCCGACGACCTGCGCGATCAGGGCGTCGGCGTCGCCGAGCACACCGTCCCGGCAGCTGCCGAGGAGCGCGTCCGGGCCGCGGGCGACGGCGTCTACCGCCCGTACAGCGGCGAGGGCGGTCTCAAGAGCGAGATCCTCGCAGCCGCGGCGGCCAACCCGGCCCTCACCAAGGCCATCAGCATCGGAAAGACGGTCAAGGGCCAGGACATCCTCGCCCTCAAGATCTCCAAGGGTGCCAAGAAGCACCGCGACGGCACCAAGCCCGCCATGCTGTACATGTCCAACCAGCACGCCCGCGAGTGGATCACCCCCGAGATGACCCGGCGGCTGATGCACCACTACCTCACGAACTACGGCAAGGACCCGCGCATCACGAAGATCGTGGACACCACCGAACTGTGGTTCGTGCTCTCGGCCAACCCCGACGGCTACGACTACACCTTCACCGGCACCGAACAGCGCCAATGGCGCAAGAACCTGCGCGACAACAATGGCGACGGCACGATCGCCCCCGGTGACGGCGTCGACCTCAACCGCAACTTCGCCTACAAATGGGGCTACGACAACGAGGGTTCGTCCCCCGACCCGTTCGACGAGACCTACCGCGGCACCAGCGCCGGCTCCGAGCCCGAGACCAGGGCCATCGACGCCTTCCAGAAGCGCATCGGCTTCGCGTACGGCATCAACTACCACTCCGCAGCCGAGCTGCTGCTCTACGGCGTCGGCTGGCAGGTCGCCACCCCCACGCCCGACGACGTCCTCTACGAGGCACTCGCCGGCACGCCCGAGAACTCGGCGATCCCCGGTTACCGCCCCCAGGTCTCCTCCGAGCTCTACACGACCAACGGAGAGGCGGACGGCCACGCGGCCAACGTCAACGGGATGATGATGTACACCCCGGAGATGTCGACCTGCGCCACCGCGTCCCGCATCGACCCGAACGACTCCTGGAACGCGGCCGACTGCGCGTCCGTCTTCACCTTCCCGGACGACGAGAAGCTGATCCAGCAGGAGTTCGCCAAGAACATCCCGTTCGCGCTCTCCGTCGCCGAGACCGCAGCCCACCCGGACCAGCCGTCCTCCTCGCTGGGGCTCGAAGCCGCGGACTTCACCCCCGACACCTTCACCACCTCCTACGCGCGCGGCGGAGACCAGGAGGTATCCGTGGTCGCCCGCAAGTCGCTGCGGGACAAGGAGCTCAAGTACCGCGTCAACGGCGGCCGCACGCACGACCAGCCGCTCCGGCGCTGGAAGGGCGGCGAGACCTTCGGCGGCGAGGACAACATCCGCTTCGACGAGTACCGCGCGAAGGTGCAGGACGGTGACGTCGGGGACACCGTGGAGGTGTGGTTCACCGGCCGTACGCGGACCGGGAAGCGCACCTCCAGCGAGCACTTCACGTACACGGTCGCCGAGCGGCCGCGTGCCGACGTGCTCGTCGTCGCCGAGGAGGGCAGCAGCGCACCCGCACGGCACACCGCCGCCTACACCGGGGCGCTCGCCGACAACACGCGCCGCAGCGCCGTCTGGGACGTTGCCACGAAGGGCGCACCGCATCCGCTGGGCGTGCTGAGCCACTTCGACGCGGTCGTCTGGTACAGCGGTGCGCACGCGCCGTCCTGGGCCACGACCCAGGCCGTGCGCTCGTACCTCAACGAGGGCGGGAAGCTGCTCACCACCGGCGAACGGGCCGGCGGCAATGCCGACCTCGGCGGCGCGCTGAGCGACGACTTCGCCCAGTACTACCTCGGTGCCGCGGGGCGTGCGTCGCTCGCCGGGGCGGGGAGCTTCCTCGGTGCAGGACGGCTGACCGGAGCTTCCGGTGCGCTGGCGGGAGCGCCGGGCAACGCCCTGGACGCGGCCGGCGCGTACACGATCACCTCGGACACCCTGCCCGCCGACGAGTTCCCGCAGTTCCGCAGCGCCGGGGCGGGCGACTATCCCGGGGTGCGGATGCCGTTCTCCCCGTACGAGGGCGAGTGGTACGCGGCGGCCAGGCACCGCAACGCCTCCTGGATGCGGCTGGGCCGCACCATCGACCTGACCGGGACGTCGGCTGCCGACGCGCCCCGGCTGGACATGCGGCTGAGCTTCAACACCGAGCCCGGCTACGACAATGCGGTCGTCGAGGTCCACACCGTGGGTCAGAACGACTGGACGACCCTGCCCGATGCGAACGGCGGTACGTCCACCACCGTTCCGACCCAGTGCGACCAGGGCTTCTACGTCAACATGCACCCCTTCCTGCGGCACTACCTCACCGTCGGTTCGGGTGCGTGCACGGCGAGCGGCACGACTGGCAGTTGGAACTCCTTCACCGGGGCCTCCGACGGCTGGCGGGCCGCCTCGTTCGATCTCGGTGCCTACGCAGGCAAGCAGATCGAGGTCGCCGTCTCGTACGTCACCGACCCCGGTGACGGCGGCCGGGGAGTCTTCGTGGACGAGGCCCGGCTGGTGACCGGCGGCGCGGAGCAGGCCGCCGAGGGCTTCGAGACCTCGCTCGGTCCCTGGACCGCGGGCGGTCCCCCGGAGGGCAGCCCCGCGCTGCGCGGGAACTGGGAGCGCAGCCAGGACCTGTATCCGTCCGCCGCCGCGGTCACCGCGCGTGACAGCGTGCTGATCGGATTCGGTCTGGAGCACGTCCCGGGCGCGGGCGACCGTGCCCGGATTGTCCGGAAGGCGCTCGCCGCTCTGGGGCGCTGAAACCGCTCTTGTGAGAGGGGTGCCGGGCTGGTGAGCGGCCCGGCACTCCGCCGCACGCGAGTGGCCGAATTCCTACTGGTGAGTACGCGCCATCCGCCCGCAGAACGGCGTCTCTGAATGTCACCACGGCCCCTTCAGGGAGGTAGGGTCGTAGGCGGTCGGGGACATCCCATACAGCTCGCCGGCGTCGAAACCCGGCGTACCAACGAGGAGATCGGTTCGTGACGATCCGCGTAGGCATCAACGGCTTTGGCCGCATCGGTCGTAACTACTTCCGCGCGCTGCTGGAGCAGGGTGCAGACATCGAGATCGTGGCTGTCAACGACCTGGGTGACACTGCGACCACGGCACACCTGCTGAAGTACGACACGATCCTCGGCCGTCTCAAGGCCGAGGTGACGCACACCGCCGACACCATCACGGTCGACGGCCACACCATCAAGGTGCTCTCCGAGCGCAACCCCGCCGACATTCCGTGGGGTGAGCTGGGCGTCGACATCGTCATCGAGTCGACCGGCATCTTCACCAAGAAGGCCGACGCCGAGAAGCACATCGCCGGCGGCGCCAAGAAGGTCCTCATCTCGGCTCCGGCCAAGGACGAGGACATCACCATCGTGATGGGCGTCAACCAGGACAAGTACGACGCGGCCAATCACCACGTCATCTCCAACGCCTCCTGCACCACTAACTGTGTGGCGCCGATGGCCAAGGTTCTCGACGAGAACTTCGGCATCGTCAAGGGCCTGATGACCACGGTCCACGCGTACACCAACGACCAGCGGATCCTGGACTTCCCGCACTCCGACCTGCGTCGCGCCCGCGCCGCCGCGGAGAACATCATCCCGACCACCACCGGTGCCGCCAAGGCCACCGCTCTGGTCCTCCCGCAGCTCAAGGGCAAGCTGGACGGCATCGCCATGCGCGTCCCGGTCCCGACCGGCTCGGCCACGGACCTGGTCGTGGAGCTGCAGCGCGAGGTCACCAAGGACGAGGTCAACGCCGCGTTCAAGAAGGCTGCCGACGACGGCGACCTGCACGGCATCCTCTTCTACACCGAGGACCCGATCGTCTCCTCCGACATCGTCAGCGACCCGGCGTCGTGCACCTTCGACTCCTCGCTGACCATGGTCCAGGAGGGCAAGTCGGTGAAGATCCTCGGCTGGTACGACAATGAGTGGGGCTACTCCAACCGCCTCGTCGACCTCACGGTCTTCGTCGGCAACCAGCTCTGATCTGCACCATCTGATCTGCAACGAGAGCACCACGATGTGAGCGACAGGGCTCGGGCAGCGCAATGTGGCGCTGCCCGAGCCCTGTCGCGTGTTCAGCCCTCCGAGGAGCCGCAAAACATGAAGACCATCGACCAGCTGCTGGCCGACGGGGTCGCGGGCAAGCGGGTATTCGTCCGCGCCGACCTCAATGTGCCGCTCGACGGCACGACCATCACCGACGACGGTCGCATCCGTGCCGTCCAGCCGACGATCGCCAAGCTCGCCGAGGCGGGCGCGCGTGTCGTCGTCGCCTCGCACCTGGGCCGCCCCAAGGGCGCCCCGGACCCCGCCTTCTCCCTCGCCCCGGCCGCCGCGCGACTCGGTGAACTGCTCGGCGCCGATGTCGCGTTCGCGACCGACACGGTCGGCGAGTCCGCGCAGGCCGTCGTCGCGGGCCTGGCCGACGGCCAGGTCGCCGTCCTGGAGAACCTGCGCTTCAACGCCGGCGAGACGTCCAAGGACGACGCCGAGCGCGGCGCCTTCGCGGACAGCCTCGCCGCCCTCGCCGACGTGTACGTGGGCGACGGCTTCGGTGCCGTGCACCGCAAGCACGCCTCCGTGTACGACCTGCCGGCCAGGCTGCCGCACGCCGCCGGTTCGCTGATCGCCACCGAGGTCGGCGTCCTCAAGAAGCTCACCGATGACGTCAAGCGTCCCTACGTCGTCGTGCTCGGCGGCGCGAAGGTCTCCGACAAGCTCGGGGTCATCGACCACCTGCTGGAGAAGGCCGACCGCATCCTCATCGGCGGCGGCATGGCGTACACCTTCCTCAAGGCACAGGGCCACGAGGTCGGCATCTCCCTCCTCCAGGCGGACCAGATCCCGGCCGTGCTCGACTACCTGGAGCGCGCGAAGGCCAAGGGCGTGGAGTTCGTGCTCCCCGTCGACGTCCTGGTCTCGCCCGAGTTCCCGGACCTCAAGACCAAGGCTCCCGCCAATCCGACCGTCGTCGCCGCGGACGCGATCCCCGCCGACGAGGAGGGTCTGGACATCGGTCCGGAGACCCGCAAGCTCTACGCATCGAAGCTCGCCGACGCGGCCACCGTCTTCTGGAACGGCCCGATGGGCGTCTTCGAGCACCCCGACTACGCCGAGGGCACCAAGGCCGTTGCCCAGGCGCTCGTCGACTCCCCGGCCTTCACCGTCGTCGGCGGTGGCGACTCCGCCGCGGCCGTGCGGATCCTGGGCTTCGACGAGAAGGCATTCGGCCACATTTCGACCGGCGGCGGCGCGAGCCTCGAGTATCTCGAGGGCAAGACGCTTCCCGGCCTCGCCGCACTGGAGGACTGAACACTGTGAGTGACCGTACCCCGCTGATGGCGGGCAACTGGAAGATGAACCTCAACCACCTCGAGGCCATCGCCCACGTCCAGAAGCTCGCCTTCGCACTTTCCGACAAGGACTACGACGCCGTCGAGGTCGCCGTCCTGCCCCCCTTCACCGACCTGCGGTCCGTGCAGACCCTGGTCGACGGCGACAAGCTCAAGATCAAGTACGGTGCGCAGGACATCTCCGCGCACGACTCCGGCGCCTACACCGGTGAGATCTCCGGCCCGATGCTGGCCAAGCTGAAGTGTGCCTTCGTCGCCGTGGGTCACTCGGAGCGCCGTCAGTACCACGCCGAGACCGACGAGATCTGCAACGCCAAGGTGAAGGCCGCGTACAAGCACGGTCTGACGCCGATCCTGTGCGTCGGCGAGGGCCTGGACATCCGCAAGGCCGGCAACCAGGTCGCGTACACGCTCGCCCAGCTGGACGGCGGACTGAAGGACATCCCGGCCGAGCAGGCCGAGTCCATCGTGATCGCCTACGAACCGGTGTGGGCCATCGGCACCGGCGAGGTCGCCACCCCCGAGGACGCCCAGGAGGTCTGCGGTGCGATCCGTGGGCGCCTGGCGGAGCTTTACAGCCAGGATCTGGCCGACAAGGTCCGCATCCAGTACGGCGGCTCGGTGAAGTCGGGGAACGTCGCAGCGATCATGGCGCAGCCGGACGTCGACGGTGCCCTGGTGGGCGGCGCCGCGCTGGACGCCGACGAGTTCGTCAAGATCGTCCGCTTCCGCGACCAGTGAGTATGCGCTAGCGCCGATCCGGCGTACCCTTGCGGGGGCCTGGGGCTCGCATCGAGCCCGGGGCCCCCGTCGTCCGTGTTGAGTTCCGAGAGAATTGCCAGGAAGTAGGGTCCAGCCGTGGTTATGGGATTCTCGATCGCCCTGATCATCTTCAGCGGGCTGCTGATGCTGCTCGTGCTGATGCACAAGGGGAAGGGCGGCGGTCTTTCCGACATGTTCGGTGGCGGCATGCAGTCGTCCGTGGGCGGGTCCTCGGTGGCCGAACGCAACCTCGACCGCATCACCGTCGTGGTCGGTGTGCTGTGGTTCGCGTGCATTGTCGTACTTGGTCTGCTGATGAAGCTGGACAGCTGACCCACCTCCTTCCCGTCCCGAGCTGGGGTGTAACTCCAATCACTGGACGAGCGTTGGGCCTTACGTAGACTGGGGCACTCGCGGCGCAGCCGCTGTGAGACGCTGTGCAGCACCATTACGCAGGGAGTTACGACCGTGGCAAGTGGCAACGCGATCCGGGGAAGCCGGGTCGGAGCGGGGCCGATGGGCGAGGCCGAACGCGGCGAGTCCGCGCCGCGCCTCCGCATCTCCTTCTGGTGCTCGAACGGGCACGAGACGCAGCCGAGCTTCGCCAGTGACGCACAGGTCCCCGACACGTGGGACTGCCCGCGCTGCGGGTTCCCGGCCGGTCAGGACCGGGACAGCCCGCCGGACCCGCCGCGCACCGAGCCGTACAAGACGCACCTTGCGTATGTGCGCGAGCGGCGCAGCGACGCGGACGGCGAAGCGATCCTCGCGGAGGCCCTCGCCAAACTGCGCGGCGAGATCTAGTTGTTGAGTCCGGCCGGACACCCTCACGGGTGAGCGGCCGGACTTTCTCGTTGCCGGGCCGCTTCTCGTGCGCCGCCCAGTCGACGCCTCACCGACCGGCCTGATCAATTAGGTTGGACACGCAGCGGGGCATGCAGGCAGGTACGAGAAGAAGTGGGCTGATGTCCGAGATGAACGCAGGCAAGACCAGGCTCAACCAGACGCCCGAATGGACCGCTCTCGGCAAGCACCGCGAGCAGCTGGGGGAGACGCACCTGCGGGAGCTGTTCGCGGCGGACGCGGAGCGCGGCAGCACGTACACCCTCCAGGTCGGCGATCTGTATCTCGACTACTCCAAGCACCTGGTGACGGACGAGACGCTGGCGCTCCTGCGCGCGCTCGCCGATGCCACCCGCGTCTTCGGGCTGCGGGACGCCATGTTCCGCGGCGAGAAGATCAACACCACCGAGGACCGCGCCGTCCTTCACACGGCGCTGCGCGCGCCGCGCGACGCCGTGGTCGAGGTCGACGGCGAGAACGTCGTCCCCGGTGTCCACGCGGTGCTCGACAAGATGGCCGCCTTCTCGGACAAGGTCCGCTCCGGCGAGTGGACCGGACACACCGGCAAGCGCATCAGGAACGTCGTCAACATCGGCATCGGCGGCTCCGATCTCGGTCCCGCCATGGCCTACGAGACGCTGCGCTCCTTCACCGCACGCGATCTGACGTTCCGTTTCGTGTCGAACGTCGACGGCGCCGATCTGCACGAGGCCGTGCGCGATCTGGACCCCGCCGAGACGCTGTTCATCATCGCGTCCAAGACCTTCACCACCATCGAGACCATCACCAACGCCACCTCCGCCCGCGACTGGCTCCTCACCGGCCTCCAGGCGGGCCAGGAAGCCGTCGCCAAGCACTTCGTGGCCCTGTCGACCAACGGCGGGAAGGTCTCCGACTTCGGCATCGACACGGCGAACATGTTCGAGTTCTGGGACTGGGTCGGCGGCAGGTACTCCTACGACTCCGCCATCGGCCTCTCCCTGATGATCGCGATCGGTCCCGACCGCTTCCGGGAGATGCTGGACGGCTTCCACCTCGTCGACGAACACTTCCGCACCGCGGCCCCCGAGGAGAACGCCCCGCTGCTGCTGGGCCTGTTGGGCATCTGGTACGGCGCGTTCTTCGACGCCCAGTCGCACGCCGTCCTGCCGTACTCGCACTACCTGTCCAAGTTCACCGCGTATCTGCAGCAGCTGGACATGGAGTCCAACGGCAAGTCCGTCGACCGCGACGGCAATCCCGTGGACTGGCAGACCGGGCCCGTCGTCTGGGGTACGCCCGGCACCAACGGGCAGCACGCGTACTACCAGTTGATCCACCAGGGGACGAAGGTCATCCCCGCCGACTTCATCGGCTTCGCCAAGCCGGTTGACGACCTGCTGCCGGGCCTCGTCGCCCAGCATGACCTGCTGATGGCCAACTTCTTCGCGCAGACGCAGGCCCTTGCCTTCGGCAAGACACCCGACGAGGTGCGGGCGGAGGGCGTGACCGGGGACCTGGTCGCCCACAAGACGTTCCAGGGCAACCACCCGACCACCACGATCCTCGCCGACGAGCTCACTCCCTCTGTGCTCGGCCAGCTCATCGCCCTGTACGAGCACAAGGTGTTCGTCCAGGGCGCCGTCTGGAACATCGACTCCTTCGACCAGTGGGGTGTCGAGCTGGGCAAGGTGCTCGCCAAGAAGATCGAGCCCGTGCTGACCGAGGGCCGTGGCGGAGAGCAGCTCGACGGCTCGACGGCCACGCTGGCCGCCAAGTACCGCACACTGCGCGGCCGCTGAGCCGTGCGGGGTCAGGACGCGGTGCGGCTGCGGCCGCCGAGCAACAGACCGAACGAGCGCGTCGTCGGCTGGTGGCGGACGCAGTGCCTGCTGACGACGGCCGTTCCTGTGGCCGTCCTGGCCGTGCTCGGCGCACTCATCGCGCCCGCACGGACATGGCTGTGGGGCCCGGCAGCCGTACTGGCCGCCGCCGGCCTCGCCGGCACCGCGTTCTTCCCCGCGTGGTAACGGGTGCACCGCTGGGAGGTCACCGACGACGCCGTGTACGTGCGCACGGGCGCCGTGTGGCAGGCGTGGCGCATCGCGCCCATGTCCCGGATCCAGACCGTGGACACGGTGCGGGGGCCGCTGGAGCAGGCGTTCCGGCTGGCCACCGTCACGGTCACGACCGCCTCTTCCAAGGGGGCGATCAGGATTGAGGGCCTCGACCACGAACTGGCCGCCGAGCTCGCGGAGCGCCTGACCCGGATAACCCAGGCGACGCCCGGCGACGCGACATGAACGACGGAGAGCCGCAGACTCAGGCACGAGCACAGGTGCAGATGCAGGTGCAGTGGCAGCGGCTCGACGGGCGTACCGTCCTGGTCGCCGCCCTCGTGATGGCCGGCGTCGCCGTGGGCGCCGGACTGCCCGCGCTGCTCGGCCTCCTCGGCGACAGGCCGCTGTGGCAGGCGCTCGGCTGGGTGCTGGCCGGCGCCGTCGTGCTGATAGGTGCCGCCACCGTCGTCGACTGCGTGCGCTGGCGCAGGACCCGCTACCGCATCGGCCCCGAGCGGGTCGAGCTCCGCACCGGACTGTTCATGGTCAAACGGCGCTCGCTGGCCCGCGAGCGCATCCGCAGCGTCGATCTCACCGCCAACGTGCTGCTGCGGATACTCGGACTCGTCCAGGTCCGCATCGGCACCGGCGAACAGACCGCCGGCGGCGAATCCACGCTGGAACTGGACGCGGTCTCCAAGGCGGAGGCCGAACGGCTGCGCACGGAGCTGCTGGCCCGCTCCGCACCGACAGCATCGGGCACACACCCGGACGGCGTGCTGGCCGCCCTCGACACGGCATGGATCCGCTACGCCCCCGTTTCCTTCGTCGCCCCCGTGCTCGGCGGCGCGGCGGCAGGCGTGGTGATGCAGGTCAGCGAGTGGTTCGGTGCGCAGGGCGAGGTCATCGACTGGGTCTGGGAGCGCTTCAGGGACACCCCTGTCGTCTGGATGATCGTCGTCCTCGCCGGTACGGCCCTTCTCACCGGTGTCGTGGGGGCGCTCGCCCTGTGGATCGAGATGTGGTGGAACTACCGCCTGGAACGGGAGCCCGGCGGGACGCTGCGGGTCAGGCGTGGCCTGTTCACCGCCCGCTCGCTGTCGATCGAGGAACGGCGTCTGCGCGGCGTGGACCTCGTCGAGCCGCTGGGCGTCAGGCTGTTCGGTGCGGCGCGGCTGGACGCGGTGGCCACCGGACTGGTGAAGGACGGCGAGGACGAGCACACCGACCGCAGGACGCTGCACCCCGCGGCGCCCCGCGCCCTGGTCGACCGGGCCGCGGCGGACGTGCTGCGCGAGGCGTCCTCGCCGTTGGACGCGTCGCTGCTGACCCCACATCCCCGGGCCGCCAGGGGTCGCAGACTGCGCTGGGCGCTGGCGTCGGCGCTGCTGCCGGTGGCGGTGCTCGCGGGCCTGGGGCTGTGGCTGACGCCGGTGCTGGTGTGGACAGCGGTGGGGTGCGCGGCGGTGGCGGTCCCCGTGGCGGTCCTGCTCGCGCTCGACGCCTACCGGAATCTGGGGCACGGCGTCGCGGGGGCGTACCTGCTGACGCGCTCGGGCACCGTGCGCCGCAGCACGGTGGCGCTGCAGCGGAGCGGTGTCATCGGCTGGACGGTCCGGCAGTCCGTCTTCCAGCGGAGGGCCGGCCTGATCACGGTGACGGCGACGACGGCGGCGGGCGCGGGAGCGTATGCCGTCCACGACGCCGGTGAGGTGGAGGGGCTGGCGTTCGCGGCGGAGGCGGTGCCGGGGGTGCTGGAGCCGTTCCTGGAGCGGGGGTAGGGCCGCGGGGTACGGCGGTGTCGTCACATGCCGAACGGGCTGAAGTCGCAAGCAACTTCAGCCCGTTCGCAGGTGCTATGCCGATGCCGGCGGGTACAGATCCCGCGGCAGCTCCGCCGCCGCAGCCGCGTCCAGCAGCCACAGCGTCCGTGCCCTGCCGTACGCTCCCGCCGCCGGGGCCTGGATCTCACCGGCGCCCGACAGCGCGATCTGGACGGCCTTCGCCTTGTCCCCGCCGGCAGCCAGCAGCCACACCTCACGGGCCGCACGGATGGCGGGCAGGGTCAGCGAGATGCGGGTCGGCGGCGGTTTCGGCGCGCCGTGCACACCGACCACCGTGCGTTCCGTCTCGCGGACCGCCGGCAGCTCGGGGAAGAGCGACGCCACATGGGTGTCCGGCCCGACACCGAGCATCAGCACGTCGAACGTCGGCACCGGACCGTGGTCCTCCGGCCCTGCCGCGGCTGCCAGTTCGGCCGCGTAGGCCGCCGCCGCGGCATCCGCGTCCGAGCCGTGCGGACCGTTCGACGCCGGCATGACGTGCACCCGGGCCGGGTCCAGCGGCACGCTGTCCAGCAGCGCCTCGCGGGCCTGCGTGATGTTGCGCTCCGGGTCGCCGTCCGGCAGGAACCGTTCGTCGCCCCACCACAGGTCGAGCCGCGACCAGTCGATCGCATCCCGCGCGGGCGCCGAACTCAGCGCGGCCAGCAGGCCGTTGCCGTTGCGACCGCCCGTGAGAACGACCGACGCCGAGCCGCGCGCGGCCTGGGCGTCCACGATCTTCGTGATCAGCCGGGCCGCCGCGGCCTGCGCCATCAGCTCCTTGTCGCGGTGCACGACCAGCTGCGCGGTGCTCACTTCGCCGCCGCCTTCTTCGCCGGAGCGGTCTTCTTCGCGGGCGCGGCCGCCTTCTTCTCGGGCGCGGCAGCCACGGGTTCGTCCGCAGCCCCGTCGCCGAGGCGGTCCACCCCGTACCGCAGCGCCGAGGCGTACGTGTCGTCCGGGTCCAGCCGCCGCAGCTCCTCCGCGATCAGCTCGGCCGTCTCACGCCGCTTGAGCGCCACCGCGCGGTCCGGCTGGCCCTCGATGGACAGCGTCGCGAGCGATCCGTCCGGCCGGTCCAGCACGATCGGACCGCCCGTGGACTCCATCCGTACCGAGGTCAGGCCCGGGCCCGAGGACAGCGAACGCTTCACCGGGACGTCCAGCCGGACCGCAAGCCACATCGCCAGCAGTTCGCAGCTCGGGTTGAACTCCTCGCCCTCCACCTCGACCGAGGTGACCTGGCAGACGACCTGGTCCAGGGCGGCCGCGAGCATCGAGCGCCACGGGGTGATCCGGGTCCAGGACAGGTCGGTGTCACCGGGGGTGTAGGCATCCGCCCGTGCGGTGAGCTCCTGCACGGGCTGCTCGGCGGCGTAGGTGTCGGTCACCCGGCGCTGTCCGAGCGCACCGAGCGGGTCCGACGCGGGGTCGGTCGGCGCGTTCACCGGCCACCACACGACGACAGGGGCATCGGGCAGCAGCAGCGGCAGCACCACGGACTGGGCGTGGTCGGCGACCTCGCCGTACAGCCGCAGCACCACCGTCTCGCCGGTTCCGGCGTCCGCGCCCACGCGCACCTCGGCGTCGAGCCGGGCCTTCGCCCGGTCGCGCGGGGAGCGCGAGACACGCTTGACGACCACGAGCGTGCGCGAGGGATGCTCGCGCGAGGCCTCGTTGGCGGCCTTCAGGGCGTCGTAGGCGTTCTCCTCGTCGGTGACGATGACGAGGGTGAGCACCATGCCGACGGCCGGCGTGCCGATCGCGCGACGACCCTGCACCAGCGCCTTGTTGATCTTGCTGGCCGTGGTGTCCGTAAGGTCGATCTTCATGGCCGGCGCCAGCTCCGTCCGTCTCGTGCGAGCATCTCGTCCGCCTCCGTGGGACCCCAGGTGCCGGACGCGTACTGCGCGGGCTTGCCGTTGCGGTCCCAGAACTGCTCGATCGGGTCGAGGATCTTCCAGGACAGCTCGACCTCCTCCACCCTCGGGAAGAGGTTGGAGTCGCCGAGCAGCACATCGAGGATGAGCCGCTCGTACGCCTCCGGGCTGGACTCGGTGAACGATTCGCCGTACGCGAAGTCCATCGAGACGTCCCGTACCTCCATCGAGGTGCCGGGGACCTTGGAGCCGAAGCGCATGGTGACGCCCTCGTCCGGCTGCACGCGGATGACCAGGGCGTTCTGCCCCAGTTCCTCGGTGGCCGTCGAGTCGAACGGCGAGTGCGGGGCGCGCTGGAAGACGACCGCGATCTCGGTGACGCGGCGGCCCAGGCGCTTTCCGGTGCGCAGATAGAAGGGGACACCCGCCCAGCGGCGGTTGTCGATCTCCAGCTTGATCGCGGCGTAGGTGTCCGTCTTCGACTTGGGGTCGATGCCGTCTTCCTGGAGATAGCCGACGGCCTTCTCGCCGCCCTGCCAGCCCGTCGCGTACTGCGCGCGGACCGTGCTCTTCGCCAGGTCCTTGGGCAGCTTCACCGCACCCAGCACCTTGGTCTTCTCGGCCGCGAGGGCGTCCGCGTCGAAGGAGGCGGGCTCCTCCATCGCGGTCAGCGCGAGCAGCTGGAGGAGATGGTTCTGGATGACGTCACGGGCGGCGCCGATGCCGTCGTAGTAGCCGGCGCGGCCGCCGATGCCGATGTCCTCGGCCATCGTGATCTGCACGTGGTCGACGTACGACCGGTTCCAGATCGGCTCGAAGAGCGTGTTGGCGAACCGCAGCGCCAGGATGTTCTGGACGGTCTCCTTGCCCAGGTAGTGGTCGATCCGGAAGACCTCGTTGGACGGGAAGACCTCGTGCACCACCTGGTTGAGCTCCTTGGCGGAGACCAGGTCGTGGCCGAACGGCTTCTCGATGACCGCGCGGCGCCAGGAGCCTTCCTTCTGGTCCGCCAGGCCGTGCTTCTTCAGCTGCTGGACGACGTGGGGGAAGAACTTCGGCGGCACGGACAGGTAGAAGGCGAAGTTGCCGCCGGTGCCCTGTGCCTTGTCGAGCTCCTCGATCGTGGACTTCAGCTGCTCGAAGGCGTTGTCGTCGTCGAAGGTGCCCTGCACGAAGCGCATCCCCTGGATGAGCTGCTGCCAGACCTCCTCACGGAACGGCGTGCGCGCATGCTGCCTGACCGCGTCGTGGACCTCCTGGGCGAAGTCCTCGTGCTGCCACTCGCGGCGGGCGAAGCCGATGAGCGAGAAGCCCGGCGGCAGCAGTCCCCGGTTCGCGAGGTCGTAGACGGCGGGCATCAGCTTCTTGCGGGACAGGTCACCCGTGACACCGAAGATGACCAGGCCCGACGGCCCCGCGATACGCGGGAGCCGTCGGTCTGCAGCATCACGGAGCGGGTTGGCTCCGCCAATACCGGACAAGGTAGGTCAGCCCTCCGACGGAGCGAGGCGCTTGAGCTCGGCCTCGGTCGACTTGAGCAGGTCGTTCCAGGACGACTCGAACTTGTCGACGCCCTCGTTCTCCAGCAGCTGGACGACGTCGTCGTACGAGATGCCGAGCTTCTCGACCGCATCGAGCTCGGCGCGCGCCTGCTCGTACGTGCCGCGCACCGTGTCACCGGTGATCTGCCCGTGGTCCGCCGTGGCGTCGAGAGTGGCCTCCGGCATGGTGTTGACCGTGCCCGGGGCGACCAGATCGTCGACGTACAGCGTGTCCTTGTACGCCTTGTCCTTGACACCGGTCGAGGCCCACAGCGGACGCTGCTTGTTGGCCTGCGCCTTGTCGAGGGCGGCCCAGCGCTCCGAGGAGAAGACCGCCTCGTACGCCTCGTACGCCAGACGGGCGTTGGCCAGGGCGGCCTTGCCGCGGGCCTCCTTGGCCTCCGGAGTGCCCAGCGCGTCCAGCCGCTTGTCGATCTCGGTGTCCACACGGGACACGAAGAAGGAGGCCACCGAGTGGATCTTGGAGATGTCCAGGCCGGCGGCCTTCGCCTTCTCCAGGCCCGCCAGGTAGGCGTCCATGACCTCGCGGTAACGCTCCAGCGAGAAGATCAGCGTCACGTTGACGCTGATGCCCTTGCCGATGACCTCGGTGATCGCAGGCAGACCCGCCTTGGTGGCCGGGATCTTGATCAGCGTGTTCGGACGGTCCACCAGCCAGGCGAGCTGCTTGGCCTCGGCGATGGTCGCCTTGGTGTTGTGCGCCAGACGCGGGTCGACCTCGATGGAGACCCGGCCGTCCTGGCCGTCGGTCGCGTCGAAGACCGGGCGCAGGATGTCCGCGGCGTCACGCACGTCCGCGGTCGTGATCATGCGAATGGCTTCCTCGACCGTCACCTTGCGGGCGGCGAGGTCCTCCAGCTGCTGGTCGTAGCCGTGGCCGTCCGAGATCGCCTTCTGGAAGATCGACGGGTTGGTGGTGACACCGACGACGTGCTGCTGGTCGATCAGCTCGGCGAGATTGCCGGAGGTGATCCGGGTGCGGGACAGATCGTCCAGCCAGATCGCCACGCCTTCGTCGGAGAGGCGCTTGAGTGCGTCCGTCATGAGAGTTGCATCTCCTACTTGTCGTATACCGGCGTCAGCGCGCGGCGGCTTCGATCGATTCCCGGGCGGCGGCGGCGACCGCGTCGGCGGTGAAACCGAACTCGCGGAAGAGCACCTTGCCGTCCGCGGAAGCGCCGAAGTGCTCCAGCGAGACGATGCGCCCGGCGTCGCCGACGTAGCGGTGCCAGGTGAGCCCGATACCGGCCTCGACCGCGACACGTGCCCTCACCGACGGCGGAAGCACCGAGTCCCGGTACCCCTGCTCCTGCTCCTCGAACCACTCGACGGACGGCATCGAGACCACGCGGGCCGGGACACCGGCGGCCTGGAGCTGCTCGCGGGCCTCGACGGCCAGCTGCACCTCGGAGCCCGTGCCGATCAGCACGACCTGGGGGTCGCCCCCTTCGGCCTCGAACAGGACGTAACCGCCCTTGGCCGCGTCCTCGTTGTGCTCGTACGTCGGCACGCCCTGACGGGTCAGCGCGAGGCCGTGCGGGGCGCCCACACCGAACTTCTTGGTGTAGCGCTTGAGGATCTCGCGCCAGGCGACCGCGGTCTCGTTGGCGTCGGCCGGGCGCACGATGTTCAGGCCCGGGATGGCGCGCAGCGTGGCCAGGTGCTCCACCGGCTGGTGGGTCGGGCCGTCCTCGCCGAGACCGATCGAGTCGTGCGTCCACACGTAGGTGACCGGCAGGTGCATCAGCGCCGAGAGACGGACCGCGTTGCGCATGTAGTCGGAGAACACAAGGAAGGTGCCGCCGTAGATGCGGGTGTTGCCGTGCAGCGCGATGCCGTTCATGACCGCGGCCATGGCGTGCTCGCGGATACCGAAGTGGATCGTGCGGCCGTAAGGGTCGGCCTCCGGCAGCGGGTTGCCCGCGGGCAGGAACGACGACGTCTTGTCGATGGTCGTGTTGTTCGAGCCGGCGAGGTCGGCGGAGCCGCCCCACAGCTCGGGCACGACCGCGCCCAGCGCCTGCAGGATCTTGCCGGAGGCAGCACGGGTGGCGACACTCTTGCCGGTCTCGAACTCCGGCAGCTTCTCCTCCCAGCCCTGGGGCAGCTCGCCCGCACGGATGCGGTCGAACTCCGCGGCGCGCTCCGGGTTGGCCGTACGCCACGCGGCGAACGTCTTCTCCCACTCACCGCGGGCCTCACGGCCGCGGTCGAGCGCCTTGCGGGTGTGCCCGATGACCTCGTCGGAGACCTCGAAGTGCTTCTCCGGGTCGAAGCCCATGACGCGCTTGGTCGCTGCGACCTCGTCCTCGCCCAGCGCCGAGCCGTGCGCGGCCTCGGTGTTCTGCGCGTGCGGCGCGGGCCAGGCGATGATCGAGCGGGCCGCGATGAACGAGGGACGCTCGGTCTCGGCCTGCGCCGCCTTCAGGGCGTGGTACAGGCCGACCGGGTCCAGGTCGCCGCTCGGCAGCTGCTCGACGCGCTGGACGTGCCAGCCGTACGCCTCGTACCGCTTGAGGGTGTCCTCGGAGACGGCCGTCTCCGTGTCGCCCTCGATCGAGATGTGGTTGTCGTCCCACAGCAGGACCAGGTTGCCCAGCTTCTGGTGGCCGGCCAGCGAGGACGCCTCGGCAGAGATGCCCTCCTGGAGGCAGCCGTCACCGGCGATCGCCCAGATCGTGTGGTCGAACGGGGACGTGCCCGGAGCGGCGTCCGGGTCGAACAGACCGCGCTCGTAACGGGCGGCCATCGCCATGCCCACCGCGTTGGCGACACCCTGGCCGAGCGGACCGGTCGTCGTCTCGACACCGGTCGTGTGGCCGTACTCCGGGTGGCCGGGGGTCTTCGAACCCCAGGTGCGGAAGGCCTTCAGATCATCGAGCTCCAGGCCGTAGCCGGCCAGGTAGAGCTGGATGTAGAGCGTGAGGGACGAGTGTCCGGCGGACAGGACGAACCGGTCACGGCCGGTCCAGTCCGCGTCGGCCGGGTCGTGCCGCATCAGCTTCTGGAAGAGAACATAAGCGGCGGGGGCCAGGCTCATTGCCGTACCCGGATGGCCGTTGCCGACCTTCTGTACGGAATCCATGGCCAGGACGCGGACGGTGTCGACTGCCCGCTGGTCCTCTGCGGTCCACTCGAGGTCTGTGGTGGTCGGCTTGGTGCTCACCCTGAGTCAGGGCTCCTCTCCACATGTCGAATCCCGGTGACGAGGGGTGTACCGGGCGCTGTCGAGCCTACCCTCGCAGCAACGCGCCTCTTTTCGAGTGCGTGTCTCATCAGTTCGGTCGGACATTGTCAGAGTGCGGGTACCGGGTGCCGCTCGCCTGTCGGGGATGTATACGGGCGGCATCGGCAAGGGGCTCAACACGAGTGCACCCCCGCGAAGATCGCCCCATGGGCAACGTCTAGAGTGGCGTGGTACGCGCAAGTCTTTACCGGGTCCTCACACCTCCGTAGCCGTTCGGGCAAGGCAGGAACCCCCGGCGAGCTTGCTGGGATTTCTCTGTCAGGGGTGTGCGTGACGGCCGTCGAGTCCCGACCCGCAGGGGTCGTCTTGGCCACCGGCCCGGGGGGCCATCGGCCGTTCGGGGCCCGCGTCAAGGCATTCGTGGCGCTGACCAAGCCGCGGATCATCGAACTGCTGCTGATCACCACCGTCCCGGTGATGTTCCTGGCCGAACAGGGCGTCCCCGATCTGTGGCTGGTGCTCGCGACATGTCTGGGCGGCTACCTCTCCGCCGGCGGCGCGAACGCGCTCAACATGTACATCGACCGCGACATCGACGCGCTCATGGACCGCACGTCGCAGCGCCCGCTGGTGACCGGCATGGTCTCGCCCCGCGAGGGGCTGGTCTTCGGCCTCGCGCTCGCAGTGATCTCCACGCTCTGGTTCGGACTGCTCGTCAACTGGCTGTCGGCGGCCCTGTCACTCGGCGCACTGCTGTTCTATGTCGTCGTCTACACGATGATCCTCAAGCGGCGCACCGCGCAGAACATCGTCTGGGGCGGCATCGCCGGCTGCATGCCCGTCCTCATCGGCTGGTCCTCCGTCACCGATTCGGTGTCCTGGGCGGCCGTCATCCTCTTCCTCGTCATCTTCTTCTGGACGCCGCCGCACTATTGGCCGCTGTCGATGAAGGTGAAGGAGGACTATGCGCGCGTGGGCGTGCCGATGCTGCCGGTCGTCGCCGGCAACAAGGCCGTGGCCCGGCAGATCGTCCTCTACAGCTGGGTGATGGTTGCCGTCTCGCTGCTGCTGACCCCGCTCGGCTACACCGGCTGGTTCTACACCGTGGTCGCACTGGTCACCGGCGGCTGGTGGCTGTGGGAGGCGCACGGGCTGCAGAGGCGCGCCAAGGAAGGCGCTACGGGCGGCAAGCTCAAGGAGATGCGCCTGTTCCACTGGTCCATCACCTATGTGTCGCTGCTCTTCGTGGCCGTGGCCGTGGACCCGTTCCTGCGCTAGGTCCTGTCCGGGCGATCTTTGAGGATCAGCCCGCGGCGTCAGATGCACGGGGCCTCCCCCGGCCCGCCAGGGCCGAGGGGACGCATCGCAAGGCGGTGGGGGCACCACCCGGCCGCCAGGCCGGGGGAGATCGTCCTCGTACTGGACGTACTTGGGCGACTCCAACAACACAGCGTGGGGGTACTCCCCCTGTCTCCGCCCGGGGGGACCCCCACCGGCCGACGGCTGGGGGAGTGCCGTAGCCGGCGTCGCGGGCCCGAGAAGACCGCCCGGACAGGACCTAGCCGCCCTTTGCACCGGGGCGTGTGCCATGCCACTCGCCCCGCAGTCGCCAAGCGATCTACCCGCCGGTAGCATCCTGGCCATGGCAGACACCCAGGTTGAGACGAGCGCACAGGACGCCAAGCGGGCCGCGAAGGCCGAGCGCAAGGCGGCCAAGCTCGCCAAGCAGATCCGGTCGTTCTCCAAGGCGCACGGCGGCGCCGAGGGACAGCTCGCCTACATCGGCCAGATGGGCACCCGCATCGTCCTCGTCGGTGAGGACGGCGGCTGGGGCGACCTCGTCGCCCCCACCCACGCCATCGCGGCCGCCGCCGCGGAGAAGTCCGGCATCACGCTCCACGAGGACTTCGACGGCGACTTCGCGGCGAAGGTCCGCACCGGTCCGTACGAGTGGACCCGCATGGCGGGCATCCAGGTCGGCGGCCCGTCCAACGGCTGAGCAACACCTCGCACGGGGCTCACCCGTTAGGACTGTGGAAGCACGGTCCTAGTCAGGGAGCTCCCGATGATCGACGCCGCGTCCTCGGTGCGTCTGGTCGACCAGTACTGCCATGGGGTGCTCCGTACGGAACTGGGCCTCGGTACCTTCGAGGCGCACCTCGGCCCGAGTTCCGCGGCCGGGCCGCCCGCCGCGGGCACCACGTTCTTCGACACCCAGACGGGTTTCGCCGTACGGCGCTGGTGCCCGCCGCTGCTCGGCCTCGAAGCCCACTGCCCGCCCGCCCGCTACCTCGCCCGCAGACGCGAGCTGGGAGTGGTCGAGGCGGGCAGACGGCTGTTGCGGGGTACCGGCATCGCGACGTACCTGGTCGACACCGGTCTTCCCGGCGATCTCGCGGGTCCGGGTGAGATCGCCGCGGCGGGGGCGGCGGACGCCCGCGAGATCGTCCGGCTCGAACTGCTCGCCGAGCAGGTTGCCGACACCTCGGGCACCGTCGAGTCCTTCCTCGCGAACCTCGCCGAGGCGGTGCACGGGGCGGCCGGCACGGCCGTCGCCTTCACCACCGTCGCCACCGCGGGCGAAGAACCGGCCGCGCACGAGGCGGAACCGCCGGGACCGGGCGAAGTGCGCGGCGCCGTGGGGCGCTGGCTCGCATCCCGCCGGGTCGGCGACCCACCGGGTGACCCCGTACTGCTGCGCCACCTGTTGTGGGTCGCCGTGGCCACGGGCCTGCCGCTGCAACTGCACGTCGGAATCCGCGACCCGATGGCACTCGCGCCGTTCGCCGCGGCGACGGCGGGCCTCGGGACGGACCTGGTCCTGCTGCACGGGTATCCGCACCATCGCAGCGCGGCGCATCTGGCGAGCACCTTCCCGCACGTCTACGCGGATCTGGGCCCGGCTCTGTCGCAGACGGGGGCGCGGGCGGCCGCAGTGCTCGCGGAGATCCTGGAACTGGCGCCGTTCGGCAAACTGCTCTTCTCCAGCGGCGCCCGCGGCCTCCCGGAGCTGCACGTGGTGGGAGCGAGCGTCTTCCGTGACGCGGTGACCCGAGTGCTCGGCGGCTGGGTCGTCGACGGCGCCTGGTCGCGGTCGGACGCGGAGCGGGTGGCCGGCATGCTGGCGGCGGGGAACGCGCGGCGGGTGTACGGGCTGGCGGCGGCGTAGCACCACGCGGGGTGCGTTCACCCCTCCCCGCTGGGGGAGGGGAAGGCTCAGGCCGTCGCGAGTGCCGGTTGGGACGGGATCGCCGCGGACGACGCCTCCCGTTCGCGCAGGCTCAGCGCGAGCCGGACGACCGCGATCCACATCAGCGAGGAGCCCAGCATGTGCGCACCGACGAGGATCTCCGGGACGTGTGTGAAGTACTGGACGTAGCCGATCGCGCCCTGCGCCAGCACCACCAGCAGCAGATCACGGGCCCGCGCCCGGGTGTCGTCGGGGGCGTCCACCACGCGCAGCACCAGCCACATCGCGACGGCCAGCGCGCAGACCACCCACGCGGAGATCGCATGGACGTGGGCCGCGACAGTCCAGTCCCACGGCATGCGCGGGACATCGCTGCTGTCCCCGGCGTGCTTGCCGGAGCCCGTGACCGACGTGCCCAGCACGATCAGCACCGCCGAGGTCGCCACGATCGCCCATGACAGCTTGCGTACCGGCCGCGGCACCCGCGGCCGCGGCGCGGCGTCCCCTTCACCCGTGCGCACCCAGGTGACGGCCGCGACCGTCAGGAGTCCGTTGGCGAGGAGGAAGTGCCCGGCCACCGTCCACGGGTTCAGGCCCGCCCACACGGTGATGCCGCCGACGACGGCGTTGCCCATGACGATCCAGAACTGGAGCCATGCCAGCCGGGTCAGGCCGCGCCGCCGCGGCTTGGTGGAGCGCACCGCGATGATCGCCCAGCCGACCGCCGCCGACAGCACGTACGTCAGCATCCGGTTGCCGAACTCGATCGCACCGTGGATCCCCTGCTCGGACGTGGCGACCAGGCTGTCGTCCGTGCACTTGGGCCAGGTGTCGCAGCCGAGACCGGACCCGGTCAGCCGGACGGCGCCGCCCGTGATGATGATGAGCACGCTCATCACGACGGCGGAGAGCGCCGCACGTCGCAGGGTTTTGGGCGACGGTGTCCAGCGCTGGGCGATATAGGCGAGGGGGGTCTGCACGGGCCCTATCGTAGGCCGGGGCTTGTGCATGCTTTCACGAGGGGTCGGTCACAGGCGGGAACGCGGTCCGGAAGCGGGACCCGTCCAGATGCTCCTCCTCGTCCCACCACAGGGCGAACCGCCAGTGCGCCGCCGCAGACGGCCGGTCCGGCGACTGCAGGAACGCATCCGTCAGATCCGCCGCGACCGCCGCTGCCGTGCGGTCCGTCACGGCGTCCATCCCGCGCCAGGGGAACGCCAGCGGCGCCCACGACCCGTCGTCGGCGCGTACGTCGAACCGCCACACCGCGCGCCACGAGCGCGCCCGCAGGATCCGCCGCACCTCCGAGCGGTCGAGCAACAGTCCCTCGGCGATCACATCCGTGGGCACGCCTTCGATGCGCCCCGCCACGACCGCGAGCGGCAGCAGCCGGTCCGGAAGCAGCTCGCGCTTGCGCAGGTGCGTGAGTCCGCCGTCGAAGGGGCATCGCCGCAACCGGCGTTCCAGCTGGTCGCCGAGGTGGTCGAGCACCGCCGCGTGCGCCCGCTCGGCCGGGTCGGGGGTGCTCCACACCGCGTGGAACGCGCGCTCCGCCCGTACGGCCCATTCCGCCGCGTCCACCGGGCGGGCCAGCTCGTCCAGCCGGTCACCGAGAAAGGCGTACGCCTGGGCCAGCCCTTCCCGGTTTCTGGGATCGCTACGGTCCAGGCGCTCCCAGACGGCGATCGCCCGGTGCGTGGCCTCGACCGCCGCGAGGCCCGCCCGCCGGTCCTCGGACGACGGCTGCTCCCCGTCCGGGTGGAAGGCGTAGCGCGGCAGACCGAGCTCGTCGCTGAGCGGCTCGGCGAGATACACCGCCCGGTTGATCAGGGCTCTGGCGTACCAGCGGGCGTGCTCCTCGTCGTGCCTGGCAGGCTCGGCACACCGCCGTACGGCCTCGTCGACGGCCGCGAGGGCGTCGGCACGCCTGCCGGTGTCGAAGTGGTGACGCGCCAGATCGCCGTATCTCAGGCTGAGCGTGGCGGTGAGGGACAGATCGTCCACGGCGTGCGGAGCGAGTGCGGCGATCAGGTCGGTCAGCATGCGTTCGCGTCTACGGGGTGAGGCCGCGGGCCTGCCGGCCCTGACCCTCGCCCATTCCGCATCAAGTCGCAGTGCGGCGGATCGTTCCATCCAGACCTCCGGTGGTGCGGGTCCCGATGGAAGCATCCTGGCGTGCGTGTCACTCCCAGCGGAAGAGCCGGGCGGCCGCCCCCAGTCCGAGCACCGCCCATACGGCCAGTACGCCGGCGTCGCCCCACGGCATCCCGGAACCGTCCTGGAGCACATCGCGCAGGCCGTCGGAGAGCGCCGAGATCGGCAGCAGGGCGAGCACGGAGGCGACACCGTCCGGGAATCTGTCCAGCGGCACGATCACACCCCCGCCCACCAGGAGCAGCAGAAAGACGAGGTTGGCGGCTGCCAGGGTCGCCTCCGCCTTCAGCGTCCCGGCCATCAGCAGGCCGAGCCCCGAGAACGCCGCGGTGCCGAGGAGGAGCAGCAGGAGGACGGCGAACGGGCTGCCCTCCGGCGACCAGCCGAGCGCGAAGGCGATGACGGTCAGCAGGACGATCTGCAGGGCCTCGGTGACCAGCACGGACAGCGTCTTGGCGCACATCAGCGCCCAGCGGGGGATCGGTGAGGCACCGAGCCGCTTGAGCACGCCGTAGCGCCGCTCGAAACCGGTCGCGATGGCCTGGCCCGTGAAGGCGGTGGACATCACGGCGAGCGCGAGGACACCGGGGGCGAGGAAGTCGACGGCCGCGCCGTCCCCGGTGTCGACGATGTCGACGGTCGAGAACAGCACCAGCAGCAGCGACGGGATGATCACGGTGAGCAGCAGTTGCTCACCGTTGCGCAGCAGCATCTTCGTTTCGAAGGCGGCCTGCGCGGCGATCATGCGCGCGAGCGGCGCCGCCCCGGGCTTCGGCGTGTAGGTCCCGGCGCTCTGCTTCGGTGGGTGCGTACCGGCGCTCATCCCCGCAGCTCCTTGCCCGTCAGCTCCAGGCTGTGCTGTCCCGGGGGGCGACCCCCGGACCCCCGGCCGTGGCCGGCGACGTGCCGCATCATCCCCGCAGCTCCTTGCCTGTCAGCTCCAGGAACACGTCCTCGAGTGTGTGCCGTTCCACCGAGATGCCGTCGGGCATCACCCCGTGCTGGGCGCACCAGGAGGTGACCGTCGCCAGCAGCTGAGGGTCGACCTGGCCGCTGATCCGGTACGCGCCCGGGGTGAGCTCCGCCGCGGCCGTGCCGTCCGGGAGGGCCTTCAGCAGCGAACCGACGTCGAGGCCGGGGCGGCCGGTGAAGCGCAAGGTGTTCTCGGCGCCGCCCCGGCACAGTTCCTCGGTCGTGCCGTGGGCGATCACCCGGCCGGCGTCCACGATCGCTACGTCGTCGGCCAGCTCTTCCGCCTCGTCCATGAAGTGCGTGGTCAGGACGGTGGTGACGCCGTCGGCGCGCAGCTCGCGCACGAGGTCCCATGTGGAGCGGCGGGCCTGCGGGTCGAGTCCGGCCGTCGGTTCGTCGAGGAAGACCAGCTCGGGGCGGCCGACGACGGCCAGTGCGAGCGCGAGGCGCTGCTGCTGGCCGCCGGAGAGCCGGCGGTAGGTGGTGCGACCGCAGCTGCCGAGGCCGAGGCGTTCGATCAGCGCGTCCACGTCCAGCGGGTGCGCGTGCAGCCTGGCCATGTGGCGGAGCATCTCGTCGGCGCGGGCGCCCGAGTAGACGCCACCCGATTGGAGCATCACGCCGATGCGGGGGCGCAGGCGTCCTGCGTCCGCGACAGGGTCGAGGCCGAGGACGCGGACCGTGCCGGAGTCGGCGCGGCGGTAGCCCTCGCAGGTTTCGACCGTGGTGGTCTTGCCGGCGCCGTTGGGGCCGAGGACGGCGGTGACGGATCCGGTCGCGACGTCGAGGTCGAGCCCGTCGACGGCGGTCTTCGATCCGTACCGTTTGACCAGGCCCCGGATCTCGACGGCGCGCTCGGTTCGCATGCCCGGAAGTCTAGGCGGGTGCTGCGGCCCCCCCGTCCGCGGGTCCGGAAGGCGGTCGTCCACGGGTCCTGGGAGCAGTCGACCGCGGTGCGCGCGAGGGGCCGTCCGACCTGGCCGAAAACCATCGGAGTGATCATTTCTGCAGGTCAGCTTAGGTATGCCTAAGTGATGCACGGCACCACGCGGTGATCCGGACGCGGCTTGTCAGTGTCTGAGGAATTACGCAACAATGGTGTTGTGAAAAACGTCGGCGAGTCTCCCCAGGAGGAACTGGCGACCGGTGAGCGCTCCACGCGCAACCGTGTCGCGCGCTCCATCCTGGACCACGGTCCGTCCACCGTGGCCGATCTCGCTGGCCGCCTCGGACTCACCCAGGCAGCCGTGCGGCGTCACCTCGACACGCTCGTGTCGGAGAACGTCGTCGAGCCGCGCGAGCAGCGCGTCTACGGCGCCCGCACGCGCGGTCGCCCCGCCAAGGTGTTCGCCCTGACCGACTGCGGCCGGGACGCCTTCGACCAGTCGTACGACACGCTGGCCGTGGATGCCCTGCGCTGGATCGAGCAGCACGCCGGTGAACCGGCTGTCGCCGCCTTCGCGCGGGAACGGATCGAGGCCCAGGGCGAGGCCTACCGCGCGGCCGTGGAAGCTGCCGCTCCTGAAGACCGCACCGAAGCGCTTGCCAAGGCCTTGAGTGCCGACGGGTACGCTGCTACGGCCCGTACCGCACCGGTCGGCGAGCAGCTCTGCCAGCATCACTGCCCGGTCGCCCACGCGGCCGAGAAGTACCCGCAGCTGTGCGAGGCGGAGACCGAGTTCTTCTCGCGGCTCCTCGGGACGCACGTCCAGCGGCTGGCCACCATCGCCCACGGCGACGGCGTCTGCACGACCTTCATCCCACGCAGCTCACCCCCGAGCGGCGACGCACAGACCACCACACCATCAGCATCTGCAAGCACGGCCGGGAGGAACCCCGCATGACTCTCCCCACGGAGACTGCCCACCCCGAACTCGAGGGTCTGGGTACGTACGAATTCGGCTGGTCCGACTCCGACGTGGCAGGCGCCGCGGCCAAGCGCGGTCTCTCCGAGGATGTCGTCCGCGACATCTCCGCGAAGAAGAACGAGCCGGAGTGGATGCTGAAGCTGCGGCTGAAGGGTCTGCGTCTGTTCGACAAGAAGCCGATGCCGAGCTGGGGCTCCGACCTGTCGGGCATCGACTTCGACAACATCAAGTACTTCGTGCGCTCCACCGAGGCGCAGGCCGCCTCCTGGGAGGACCTGCCCGAGGACATCAAGAACACCTACGACAAGCTCGGCATCCCGGAGGCGGAGAAGCAGCGCCTGGTCGCCGGTGTCGCCGCGCAGTACGAGTCCGAGGTCGTCTACCACCAGATCCGTGAGGACCTGGAGGAGCAGGGCGTCATCTTCCTCGACACGGACACCGCGCTGAAGGAGCACCCCGAGCTCTTCCAGGAGTACTTCGGCACGGTCATCCCCGTCGGTGACAACAAGTTCGCGTCGCTGAACACCGCCGTGTGGTCCGGCGGATCGTTCATCTACGTCCCCAAGGGTGTCCACGTGGACATCCCGCTCCAGGCCTACTTCCGTATCAACACGGAGAACATGGGCCAGTTCGAGCGGACGCTGATCATCGTCGACGAGGACGCCTACGTCCACTACGTCGAGGGCTGCACCGCCCCGATCTACTCCTCGGACTCGCTGCACAGCGCCGTGGTCGAGATCATCGTGAAGAAGGGCGGCCGCTGCCGCTACACGACCATCCAGAACTGGTCGAACAACGTCTACAACCTGGTCACCAAGCGTGCCGTGGCGTACGAGGGCGCGACCATGGAGTGGGTCGACGGCAACATCGGCTCCAAGGTCACCATGAAGTACCCGGCCGTCTACCTGATGGGCGAGCACGCCAAGGGCGAGACGCTGTCCATCGCCTTCGCGGGCGAGGGCCAGCACCAGGACGCCGGCGCCAAGATGGTCCACATGGCGCCGAACACCTCCTCCAACATCGTCTCCAAGTCGGTGGCGCGAGGCGGTGGCCGCACCTCCTACCGCGGTCTGATCGAGATCGGCGAGGGCGCACCGGGCGCGAAGTCCAACGTGCTCTGTGACGCACTGCTGGTCGACACGATCTCCCGCTCCGACACCTACCCCTATGTCGACGTCCGCGAGGACGACGTGTCCATGGGCCACGAGGCGACCGTCTCCAAGGTCTCCGAGGACCAGCTCTTCTACCTGATGAGCCGTGGTCTGACCGAGTTCGAGGCGATGGCCATGATCGTGCGCGGCTTCGTCGAGCCGATCGCCAAGGAACTCCCCATGGAGTACGCCCTGGAGCTCAACCGGCTGATCGAGCTGCAGATGGAGGGCTCGGTGGGCTGACGCCCCCGTACCCGACAAGCAGCGATTGACTTCTTACGCAGTTACGCAGGAAGAGAGCAAGACGACAGCCATGGCTGAGGCTCAGAACATCCCGGTGGGCTCCACCACCGCCGGTTCCATCGCGGTGGCCGCCGAGTCGACCGTCGCCACCCGTATGAGTGCGCCCCCGTCGTTCGACGTGGCGGACTTCCCGGTTCCGCACGGTCGCGAGGAGGAGTGGCGCTTCACTCCGCTCGAGCGGCTCGCCGGACTGCACGACGGCACCGCCGTCGCCACCGGCACCGGGGTCAAGGTCGCCGTCGAGGCCCCCGCGGGCGTCACCGTCGAGTCCGTCGGCCGCGACGACGCGCGCCTCGGCAGGGCCGGCACCCCGGTGGACCGGGTCGCCGCCCAGGCGTACTCGTCCTTCGAGCAGGCCTCGGTCGTCACCGTCCCCAAGGAGACCGTGCTCACCGAGCCGGTGCGGATCGCGGTGCACGGCGAGGGCGGCGTCGCCTTCGGTCACCAGGTCATCGAGCTCGGCGCGTTCGCCGAGGCCGTGGTGGTCATCGACCACACCGGTGACGCGGTGCTCGCCGCGAACGTCGAGTACGTCCTCGGCGACGGCGCCAAGCTCACCGTCGTCTCCGTCCAGGACTGGGACGACAAGGCCGTCCACGTCGCCCAGCACAACGCGCTGGTCGGCCGCGACGCCTCCTTCAAGTCGGTCGTGGTCACCTTCGGCGGCGACGTCGTCCGCCTCCACCCGCGGGTCGCCTACAGCGGCACCGGCGGCGAGGCCGAGCTCTTCGGTCTGTACTTCACCGACAAGGGCCAGCACCAGGAGCACCGCCTCCTCGTCGACCACAACAGCCCGCACTGCAAGTCCAACGCGGTCTACAAGGGCGCGCTCCAGGGCGACGACGCCCACGCGGTGTGGATCGGCGACGTCCTCATCCGGGCCAGTGCCGAGGGCACCGACACCTACGAGATGAACCGCAACCTCGTCCTCACGGACGGTGCGCGGGTCGACTCGGTGCCGAACCTCGAGATCGAGACCGGCGAGATCGCCGGCGCCGGTCACGCGTCCGCCACCGGCCGCTTCGACGACGAGCAGCTGTTCTACCTGCAGTCCCGCGGCATCCCGGAGTCCGAGGCCCGCCGCCTCGTCGTCCGCGGCTTCTTCGCGGAGCTGGTCCAGCAGATCGGCCTGCCCGACGTGGAGGAGCGCCTCATCGCCAAGATCGAGGCGGAGCTGGAGGCAGCCGTCTGATGGCCTTCGTCAAAGCCTGTGCGCTGAGCGAGCTGGAGGAGGACACCCCGAAGCGGGTGGAACTCGACGGCACGCCGGTGTCGCTGGTGCGCACCGAGGGCGAGGTGTTCGCGATCAACGACATCTGCTCGCACGCGAACGTCTCGCTGTCGGAGGGCGAGGTCGAGGACTGCGCCATCGAGTGCTGGCTGCACGGCTCCAGCTTCGACCTCCGCACCGGCAAGCCGTCCGGCCTTCCCGCGACGCGCCCCGTCCCCGTATACCCCGTAAAGATCGAAGGGGACGATGTGCTCGTCTCCGTCACCCAGGAGTCCTGAGTCACCCATGGCAACGCTTGAAATCCGCGACCTGCACGTTTCCGTCGAGGCCGAGAACGGCCCCCGGGAGATCCTCAAGGGCGTCGACCTGACCGTGAAGCAGGGCGAGACCCACGCCATCATGGGCCCCAACGGCTCCGGCAAGTCGACCCTCGCGTACTCCATCGCGGGCCACCCCAAGTACACGATCACCGGTGGCACCGTGACCCTGGACGGCGAGGACGTCCTGGAGATGTCCGTCGACGAGCGCGCCCGCGCCGGCATGTTCCTGGCCATGCAGTACCCGGTCGAGGTCCCCGGCGTCTCGGTCTCCAACTTCCTGCGCACCTCCGCCACCGCGATCCGCGGCGAGGCCCCCAAGCTGCGTACCTGGGTGAAGGAGGTCAAGACCGCGATGGAACAGCTCCAGATGGACCCTGCCTTCGCCGAGCGCAACGTGAACGAGGGCTTCTCCGGCGGTGAGAAGAAGCGCCACGAGATCCTGCAGCTGGAGCTCCTCAAGCCGAAGATCGCGATCCTCGACGAGACGGACTCCGGTCTGGACGTCGACGCGCTGCGCCAGGTCTCCGACGGCGTCAACCGCGTCCGTGAGACCGGTGAGGTCGGCACCCTGCTGATCACGCACTACACGCGCATCCTGCGCTACATCAAGCCCGACTTCGTGCATGTCTTCGCGAACGGCCGCATCGCCGAGTCCGGTGGTGCCGAGCTCGCCGACAAGCTCGAGGCCGAGGGCTACGAGGCATACACGAAGGGTGGCGTATCCGCGTGACACAACTGCCGGGCCTCCTCACCGGGTCTGATCGCCTTTTGAGTGAGGCGCTCCGCAAGGATTTCCCGATCCTCGACCGAGTGCTCCACGACGGCAAGAAGCTCGTCTACCTGGACAACGCGGCGACCTCCCAGACGCCGCGCCAGGTGCTCGACGTGCTCAGCGAGTACTACGAGCAGCACAACGCGAACGTCCACCGTGGCGTCCACGTGCTCGCCGAGGAGGCCACGGCGCTGTACGAAGGTGCCCGTGACAAGGTCGCGGCCTTCATCAACGCGCCCAGCCGCGACGAGGTGATCTTCACCAAGAACGCCTCCGAGTCGCTGAACCTCGTGGCCAACATGCTCGGCTGGGCCGACGAGCCCTACCGTGTGGACCGCGAGACCGAGGTCGTCATCACGGAGATGGAGCACCACTCCAACATCGTTCCGTGGCAGCTGCTGTCGCAGCGCACCGGCGCGAAGCTGAAGTGGTTCGGCCTCACCGACGACGGCCGGCTCGACCTGTCGAACATCGACGAGATCATCAACGAGAAGACGAAGATCGTCTCCTTCACGCTGGTCTCCAACATCATGGGCACGGTCAACCCTGTCGAGGCGATCGTCCGCCGCGCGCAGGACGTCGGTGCGCTGGTGCTGATCGACGCCTCGCAGGCCGCGCCGCACATGCCGCTGGACGTACAGGCGCTCGGCGCCGACTTCGTGGCCTTCACCGGCCACAAGATGTGCGGGCCGACCGGCATCGGCGTGCTGTGGGGCCGGCAGGAGCTGCTGGAGGACCTGCCGCCGTTCCTCGGCGGCGGCGAGATGATCGAGACCGTGTCGATGCACTCGTCGACGTACGCGCCGGCGCCGCACAAGTTCGAGGCGGGCACGCCCCCGATCGCCCAGGCCGTCGGCCTCGGCGCGGCCGTGGACTACCTCACCTCGATCGGCATGGACAAGATCGCCCAGCACGAGCACGCGCTGACCGAGTACGCGGTCAGCCGTCTGCTCGAGGTCCCCGACCTGCGGATCATCGGCCCCACCACGGCCGAGGACCGGGGCGCGGCGATCTCCTTCGTGCTCGGTGACATCCACCCGCACGACGTGGGTCAGGTCCTCGACGAGCAGGGCATCGCGGTCCGGGTCGGCCACCACTGTGCGCGGCCCGTCTGCCTGCGGTACGGAATTCCTGCGACCACGCGAGCGTCGTTCTATCTGTACTCCACGCCGGCCGAGGTCGACGCCCTCGTCGACGGGCTGGAGCATGTACGGAACTTCTTCGGGTAGGGGTTGACGAGGCGTGAAGCTTGATTCGATGTACCAGGACGTCATCCTGGACCACTACAAGCACCCCCACGGGCGGGGCTTGCGGGACGGTGACGCCGAGGTGCACCACGTCAACCCGACGTGCGGTGACGAGATCACCCTCCGGGTGAAGTACGAGGGATCGCGCATCGCCGATGTGTCGTACGAGGGCCAGGGCTGTTCCATCAGTCAGGCATCCGCCTCCGTGCTGAACGAGCTCCTTGTCGGCAAGGAGCTCGCCGAGGCGCAGAAGATCCAGGGCACCTTCCTGGAACTGATGCAGTCCAAGGGCCAGATCGAGCCGGACGACGCGATGGAGGAGGTGCTGGAGGACGCGGTGGCGTTCGCCGGCGTCTCCAAGTACCCGGCCCGTGTGAAATGCGCGCTGCTGAGCTGGATGGCGTGGAAGGACGCGACCGCCCAGGCGCTGGGCGCCGACACCGACGCCGAGAGGAAGACGGCATGACCGAGAACGTTGGGGCGGCGCTGAAGCCTGCCTCCGAGGAAGAGATCCGCGAGGCGCTGTACGACGTCGTCGACCCCGAGCTGGGCATCGACGTGGTGAACCTCGGCCTGATCTACGGCATCCACGTCGACGACTCCAACGTCGCCACCCTGGACATGACCCTGACGTCGGCGGCTTGTCCGCTGACCGATGTCATCGAGGACCAGGCCAAGGCGGCCACGGACGGCATTGTCAACGAGCTGAAGATCAACTGGGTCTGGATGCCGCCGTGGGGCCCGGACAAGATCACGGACGATGGACGCGAGCAGCTGCGCGCGCTCGGCTTCAACGTCTGATCCCGTTCGTCACGGAGAAACGGCCATGCCCGCCAGGCACACTGGCGGGCATGGCCGTTTCTCTGTACCAGATCGCGATCGACTGTCATGACGCAGGAAAGCTCGCCCGGTTCTGGGCGCAGGTGCTCGACTGGGGGATCGTCTACGAGGACGCCGAAGAGATCATCATCACCGCCGACGCGAGCGCGCTGCCCGGGATCGTGTTCCTCACGGTGCCCGAGGACAAGACGGTCAAGAACCGTCTCCACCTCGATCTGACCCCCGACGACCAGGCCGCCGAGGTGGACAGGATCCTGGCCCTCGGTGCGCGCCGGGTGGACGTCGGCCAGGGCGATGACGTCACGTGGGTGGTCCTCGCCGATCCCGAGGACAACGAATTCTGCGTGCTGCGGCCGAAGAGGACGCTGCTGGACTAGGTCCTGTCCGCCCGGACAGGGCTCAGGTCTTGTCCGGCGGATCGTGGCCGGATCAGCGGTGGGGGTTTCGCCACGCGCCCAGGGCGGCCCGGACGGACCCTAGGGCACGCCCGGGCCGCCCTGGGCCGGCTCCGGCGGGTGGGCGGGGCCCGTTGCCTGCGTCCCGGCAGTGAGCGCGTCATGGGCGCTGAGCGCCGCCCTGACCCGCACGACGTCGGCCCCCGAGGTGGCGTCGAGGCCGGTGGCGTCCGCGGCGCGGCGCAACCGGTAGTCCACCGTGTTCGGGTGCACCTGCAGCCGTTCGGCGGTCAGTTGACGGCTGAGTCCGCACTCCAGGAACACCCGTAGCGTGCCCAGCAGTTCGGGCCGGTCCGCCAGCGGCCGCATCATTTCCGCGAGCGCGTCGCGGGCCGGTCCCGGCTGCATCAGCTGGTACTCGAGCAGTACGTCGGCCAGCCGGTGGATGCCCGGAGCCCTGCCCGAGGCGAGCGCCACACGGCGCACCTCCTGGGCCACCAGGGCCGCCTCGGTCATGTCCTCGGGGGCGGCCGCCGCCACGCCCGCCACGATGTCCACGCCGGCCATCCGGCTCATGTGCGAGACCACGCCCGACAGCCAGGCCCAGTCCTTGTCCGACAGTGCCTCGGCACGGGTCCGGCAAGGGACGAGGGCTATACCGCCGTCGCTCGACAGTGCGGACAGCACCGGCCCCGCCGCCACATGCCGGTCCAGCTCCACACGCAGCCGGCGCAGCTTGCGCTTCCCCGCGATCACGGCACTGATCCCGGCGGTGCGCTCGTCGGGGTGGTCCGCGACGGACAGGGCCAGCACCAGATAGCAGGGCGGCAGGCCGATGCCCCAGCGGGCCGCCGTCTCCCGGACGCTCCCGCCGTCGAGGAGCGCCGTCAGCACCGCCTGCCGGGCGGAGTGCTCCTCGCCCACCGCGGCCTGCCGTTCGGCGAAGTACACGGCCACCACCGTGGCCGTCATCCGCTCCAGGAACTGAAGGAGCAGCATGTTCGCGGTCTGTACCGCCGCCACGTCGGCGGGGGTCGCGGCAGGCTCCATGCGTTCCAGGCATTCCATGGCGCCCACGTGGTAGGCGCTGATCACGGCCTCGACCGGTACGCCTTCCTCCGCCCGGTTGGCCGCCGCCCGCCGCAGCGCCTCCAGTTGGGCCTCGTCCGGCGGCCGGCCGGTGCGCAGCACGGCGATGAAGGTCCGGATGCTCTGCTCGATGACCCGGGTCACGTCATTGCGCAGCTGGTCCACGGGCAGCGTGCCGTAGACCGGAAGCCGGTCGACGAGACGCGCGAGCACACCTGCCGTCAACTCGTGCACGGATCCGGCCAGTCGCTGGTGCAGCGGAATCCCGCCGTATGTGACCGGCTCGTAGGTCTCACTCTCCACGGGCGGCCCCCTCCCATTCCGCGCCCAGTTGCTACTGGAGGGTAACTGTGGTCGCCGTGGGGTGCACGGGAGCCGGGCCGGGACGCCGGGCGCGGGGTCCCAGGTGTTGTGACGTGTCACAAACTCCCGGCCGAATGTTTGGGAACCGCCCCGGGTCGGCGCAGCGCGGTTCCGGACACCCTGGTACGCGGGGTCCGCTGTCCCCGCCGGCGGTGAGCCGCCTCCGGTACGGGACCGCGGGAGCCGGGGGCTGTCGTCGGGCCCGTGGCCGTCGACCGACGGGACGTCGTCGCCCAGGCAACCGGTCCGGACGCCGCGTCCGCCCGGCGCCACCCGACCATCAGCCCGGGCCGGGCTGATCGACTCACAGGAGTGATCCCCCCATGTCACGGTTCGCGTCCTACGCGCGCAGAAGCCGCACCACTGTGACCGCAGTCGCCGTCACCGCAGCCGCCCTCACCACCTGCTCCGCCGCCCCCGCCCAGGCCGCGGAGGAGAAGCCCTTGCGGGAGGGGGGCGTTGCCGAGGCTCTGTGGAACTTCGCGGTTTCCCCGGGGAAGGTGCGCGGGGCCAATGACTGGTCGTGCACGCCGAGCGCCGAGCACCCCAACCCGGTGGTCATGCTGCCGGGCACGTTCTTCAACATCGGCGCCAACTTCGTGAAGGCAGCGCCGCGTCTGAAGAACAACGGCTACTGCGTCTACGCCATGAACTACGGCCTCACGCCGCACTCGTTGGGCCGGGTGAGCGGACTGGACTCCAACAAAACGTCGGCCGCGCAGCTGGATGCCTTCGTCACGAAGGTCCAACAGGCCACCGGCGCCGAGAAGGTGGACATCGTCGGCCACTCGCTCGGCGGGAGCGTGCCGATGTGGTGGATGAAGAAGATGGACGGGGCCAAGAAGGTCGACCACTACGTCGGCTGGGCGCCCAGTTCCCACGGTACGGACCTGAACGGTGTCGTCCGCCTCGGCAACGCGCTGAGCGCCATGGGCTTCGTCACCGGGCTGTCGAACACGGCAGGGTTCCAGGGCGTCATCGACCAGACGTACTCCAGCGACTACACCAAGGAGCTGTGGGCCGACGGCCCCACGGTGCCGGACGGGCCCGGCTACACCGTGATCATGACCAAGCAGGAATTCGTCGTCACCCCGTACCGCAGCCAGGCCCTGGAAGGGAAGGACGTCAACAACATCGTTCTGCAGGACAGGTGCCCCGACGACAAGGCGGGCCACATGGGGCTGTTCAACGACGACCCGACCCTGCAGCTGACCATGAACGCACTCGCGGACGGTCCCGCCGACTTCCGGCCCGCATGCCGGGGCTACGGCATGCCTTTCTGATTCCGCAGCGGAAGGACCCTGTCACCCGGAAGCCGGGGGGCAGGGTCCTTGCGTGCCAGGGTGAAGCCGGGCCTCAGTGCGCGGGGGCGTCCTGCGGTCCCTGCGGCGGGATGCCCGCGGCCTCGATGAGGACCGGAGCCAGGTTCTCCGTGCGGATACGGCGGTCGATGTAGATCAGACCCAGGACCAGCTGCGGGAGGATCGCCGACAGGAGCTGGCCGATCAGTGAGCCGATCAGGCCGATCACCCCCAGCGTGACGAGCAGGCCGACCGGGGGCCCGTCAGCGGGGTCCGACATGGCAGCCCCGGGACCGCTCATCAGCGAGAGCGGCAGCTGGGCGAGGTAGCTCGCGATCGCTGCCGCCAGATAGGCCATCAACGAGATGCCGCAGGTGCGCCACCACGAGCCGCGCACCAGCTGGGAGGAGCGGGACAGGGAGGCGACGACGCCCTGGCCCTCGAAGACCGCGGCGGCCGGAGCGAGGCTGAACTTCACCCACAGCCAGGCCGCCACCGGGCCGGTCACCAGCATGCCGAGCATGCCGAGCGCGATCAGCCACGCGTAGCCGTCCGCCGTGTCCGAGGCCAAGGCGATCAGTGTCATGACCATGCCGATGAAGGCGGCGATCATCAGGAGGATCGGAACGGCCGCGATCAGCCCCGTGAGCAGGAGGCTGCCCAGCACGGCGGGCATGCGACTGCGTGCCCGGCGCCACACGGAGCCGATGTCCGTCGGTTTGCCGAGGGTCGCGTCCTGGAGGACGGTGTGGCAGGCGGCGTAGATCACCGTGTTGGCGAGCATCATCACCACCAGGGCGAAGACGTACACGACGACGAAGGCGGCCACCAGCGGGACGATGTCCTCCTTGCCCGGATCCACCCCGGCCGGGAGGTCGAACAGCCGGTGCAGCGGGTCGGAGACCGCCAGATAGCCGAGGCCCAGCGCCGCGACGACCAGCACGATGCTCACGCCGTACACCGCGAGTGCGAGGCCGACCAGCTGCTTCCAGTGACGGCCCAGCGTGCGGAACGCCCCGTTCATGATGTCGCCGAGGTCGAGCGGGCCGAGGGGTATGACGCCGGGCCTGGGAGGTCTCGGCGGCATCGCACCGCCCCAGGCGGGTGGGCCTGCATAGGGCGTGTTTCCGTAGGCCACTGGTGGTTCTCCCCCGTGTGCGACTGCTGTTCGGCCGGGACACCGTAGCGGTCGGCGTGCCGGCGGCGGCAGGCGGGCCCGTGAACCGGAGCGCCACGTCCTGAGACCGGTTCGCCCGAGCGGGCCCCGGCCGGTTAGGTTTCCTGTCATGACTGACTCGTCCGACAGCACCACTGCTCAGCGCATCACCGGCGCCGTGGCCGCCGGCCTGGCAACCATCACCGCCGACGGCGTCGTCCTCGACACCTGGTACCCCGCCCCGGAGCTCGCCGCGGAGCCCGGTCCCGCCGGCACCGAGCGGCTGACCGCCGAGCGCGCCGTCGAGCTCCTCGGCGCCGGTGCCGCCAAGGCCGTCGGCCCCGACGCCCGCCGCGGTGTCGAGGTCGTCGCCGTCCGCACCGTCATCGCCTCGCTCGACGACAAGCCGCTCGACGCCCACGACGCGTACCTGCGTCTGCACCTGCTCTCGCACCGCCTGGTCGAGCCGCACGGGCAGAACCTGGACGGTGTCTTCGGGCTGCTCGCCAACGTCGCGTGGACCAGCCTCGGTCCCGTCGCGGTCGACCAGCTGGAGACCGTGCGCCTCAACGCCCGTGCCGAGGGTCTGCACCTGCAGGTCACGTCGGTCGACAAGTTCCCGAGGATGACGGACTACGTCGCCCCGAAGGGCGTGCGGATCGCCGACGCCGACCGCGTCCGGCTCGGTGCACACCTCGCCGAGGGCACCACCGTCATGCACGAGGGCTTCGTCAACTTCAACGCGGGCACGCTCGGCACCTCCATGGTCGAGGGCCGGATCTCCGCCGGAGTCGTCGTCGGCAACGGCTCCGACATCGGCGGCGGCGCCTCCACCATGGGCACCCTGTCCGGCGGCGGCAACGTCCGGATCGTCATCGGCGAGCGCTGCCTCGTCGGCGCCGAGGCGGGCGTCGGCATCGCACTCGGCGACGAGTGCGTCGTCGAGGCGGGGCTGTACGTCACCGCCGGAACCCGGGTCACGCTGCCCGACGGCCAGGTCGTCAAGGCGCGTGAGCTGAACGGCGCGAGCAACATCCTCTTCCGCCGCAACTCGGTCACGGGCACCGTCGAGGCCCGCCCGAACAACGCGGTGTGGGGCGGCCTCAACGACGTGCTCCACAGCCACAACTGACCGACGGGTTCCTCCCTTCCATCGTGTGACTCTGCGTAACCTCTGCTGACCATGGGCGGATAGGCAGGCCGACGCAGAGTCGCACGGCCCTGTACCGCACCGGTAAGGCGAGGAACCGACATGAAGACCAGGCTGACCGCTCTCGGCATGTGCGTGCTGTTCGCGGCGGTGACGTCGCACGGCATCGCACATGCCGACGAGACGCACACCGACGCGCACAACGGCCACAGTGTCACCCTGATCTCGACCGGCCAGATCGACGATCCGCTGGAGGACGTGCTCGAACACGCGGCGATCCTCGGCAGCACGTCCACCCGGGACTGACCGGCGCCTCAGGACAGCCGGGCGTACGCCTCCAGCAGCCCGTCGACCGCATCGCGGCCGGCGGGCTGCAGCGGTTCCCGGACCGGTCCACCGGGCCGGCCGAGCGCGCCGAGCAGCGCCTTGGCGGTCACCGCGCCGGGCAGCCCGGCAGCCATCATCGACTCCACCAGCGGCAACGAGAGCTGGTGGAGCGCGGCTGCAGCCGAGTTGTCACCGCGGTCGTACGCGTCGAGCACGGCCCGCAGCGCGGGGGCGGCGACATTGGCCACCGTCGACACGAACCCGGCGCCGCCCACCGCGTACAGCGGCAGGTTCATCTCCTCGCTGCCCGAGTAGTAGGCGAGCCCGCTGCCGGCGATGACCTTCGAGCTCCCCAGAAGGTCGTACGCGCAGTCCTTGACGGCCACGATCCGCGGATGGTCCGCGAGCCGCAGCATCGTCTCCGGCTCGATCCTGGTGCCCGTGCGTCCGGGGATGTCGTAGAGCATCAGCGGAATGCCGACCGCGTCGGCGACCCGGCGGAAGTGCGCCTCGACCGCGGGCTGAGGCGGGCGGCTGTAGTACGGCGTGACGACCAGCAGGCCGTCCGCGCCCGCTGCCTCGGCCGCGCGCGCGAGCTCGACGGTGTGGCGGGTGTCCGCCGTGCCGACGCCCGCGACGATCGTCGCGCGGTCGCCCACCGCCTCGGCCACCGCCCGGACCAGCGCGGACTTCTCCGCATCGGAGGTGGTGGGTGACTCGCCGGTGGTGCCCGACAGCACGAGACCGTCGCAGCCGTCGTCGATCAGCTGCACGGCGAGCTTCTGCGCGCCGTCGAGATCGAGGGAGCCTTCGTCGGTGAAGGGCGTGACCATCGCGCACAGGGCGCGGCCGAAGGGGTGTGAAAGGGACATGGTCGCAGTGTGCGCGGCAGCGGCCGGTAGCTCCAGTTAAATCTGCTTCGGGTGAGGGTGAAGCAACGCTAAGAGATGGCCCGACCCGTGGGCGTGCGGCCCGCTGACATGAGCGGGCCGCACACCCCGGAGCGAGGCGTGGCCGCTACGGGCGGAAGCGCAGCACCTGCGGGTCGTGGTCGCTGTTCTGGTCCGCGAACTCCGCGTTGATGTGGACGCTGTCGTACGAGAAGTCGTCGATCGACGGGCTCGTCAGGATCTGGTCCAGCACCTGGCTGTTCCCCTGGAAGACATACGAGTAACGCTCCGAGCGCGGCAGGGACTTGACCGCCGGGTACAGCGCGCCGCCGTCCGTGAGCGCCTTCGTCGTCGCCGAGAACTCGAAGTCGTTGATGTCACCCAGCACCAGGACGTCGGCCCTGCGGTCCACCTTGAGGATGTCCTTGACGAACGTGTTGACCGCCTGCGCCTGCAGCAGCCGCTTGGCCTCGGAGGAACGGTTCGGCGGCTGGTGGTGGGAGACGAGGGACTCGTCGCCGCCCTTCGAGCCGAAGTGGTTGGCGATCACGAAGACGGGCCGGCCGCGGAAGCTGAACTCGCCCGCCAGCGGCTTGCGGCTGTTGTCCCAGGCGGTGTTCGCCGGGTCGACGCGGCCGGGCGACAGCGTCAGCGCCGGGCGCCCGCGCTCCCCGCGCACGACACCGGTCGCGGTCGTCGCGTCGCCGCCGGCGCGGTCCGTGAACGAGACCCGCTCCGGGTTGAACAGGAACACCTGGCGGATGTTGCCGCCGGGCTCGCCGCCGTCCTTGTTGTTCTGCGGGTCGACGGAACGCCACTCGTACGCAGGGCCACCGGCGGCGACGATCGCGTCCGTGAACTTCTGCACCGTCTGACCGGCCGCCACCGTGCCGTCGTTCTTCGCGCCGTTGTCGTCCTGGATCTCCTCCAGCGCGAGGATGTCCGGCGACGCGAGGTTCTCGACGACGGCCTTCGCCAGGGCGTCGAACTTCTCCTGCGGGTCGGACGGGTCCAGGTTCTCCACGTTGTACGTGGCCACCGCCAGCTCGCCGCTGCGCTGCGGGCGGGTCTCCTCGCGCTCCAGGCCGCGGTCGTGGACCGTGCCGAGCGTGCGGGCGGTCAGCGTGTAACCGCCGAACTGGTTGAAGTCCAGCGGCCCCTCCGTCCGGCCGGCGAGCACGTCACCGACGTTCGCCTTGGGGAACGGCTGCTCGGCCAGCGGCGTCAGCGACTGGATCTGCAGGCGGCCGGTGTTCTGCGCGGTGTAGGAGCTGTAGACGGTGCCGCCGCGGCGGTTGTCGTTCTCCCACGGCTTGACCGTCACCCACAGCTCCGCGTACGGGTCGGTCGCGCCGACGACGCGGGAGGTGCCGACGCGGACGTTGCTGCCCTCGAGCGACTCGTAGTAGTCCAGCGCATAGGTGCGCGGCCGCAGCGGCAGGCTGTTGATGCTGTTGTCGGCGGCCGGGTCGCCCTCGGGTGCGTATGCGGAGGGCACCGACCAGGCCGAGATCGTGACGGGAGCGGGCAGTTCGTTGCCTGCCGAGACGACCGTCACGGTCGGCTTGGCTATCTGGGTCAGCGACTGGTTGCCGGAGGACGTGCCGCCGGGGATGTACTCGCCGACCGTGCCCGAGACGAGCACCTGGTCGCCGACGGCGACCGTCGGGGCGGATCCGGTGTAGACGAAGACGCCTTCACTGGTGGCCGCGTTGTCGTCGGCCTGCGGGTCCTGGAACCAGAAGCCCCGGGAGCCGTACGTCCGAACGCCCGTGACGATGCCCGGTACGTCGGCGACCTGCTGCCCCACGAGCGGGGACGTGCGGGTGGCGCCCTGGATGTCGTGGATGCGCACCGGGGCGGTCTCGGCGGCGGTCGCGCCGGTGGAACCGGCGAGCAGGCCCGCGGCCAGCGCGGCGGCGACGACGGCGGCGACGGCGGGCAGTCTCGGTACGACGGAGGAAGGCATCAAGGTACTCCGGTGATGAGGGTTGAGGAGTGCTGCGGACACTCCTTGGCAGCACTACAGGTTCTACGCGCGTCAATCTCTTGTCTCGGCAGGGCAGTTGTCAAGGGTCGAAGGGTGTACGGCGGCCGACGCCCGGATGAACCCGCACCCCTCGCACGGAACCGGGCAGCGGTCCTGGACGCTTCGTGGCCACCCCGCGGGTGGCTCCGTTCCGGGCTCGCGGCGAAACCCGGTGAAATACGTCTACGCTGACACCGCCCGGATCCCGTACGCCCGGATCCCGTACGTCGCGGAGGAGAACGACCAGATGCCCGAAGACCGACCCATCCTTCCGCCGGTCCGGCTGCACCCGGAGGCGGAGCTGGCGCGGGCCGCGCTCGTCGCCCCGCTGCTCGCCAGGGCCGTCAGGCTCGCCCGTTGGGCGGGACCAGGGACGCGGGTCGGGGTCGGCGGCGAACTCGTCGACGAGCAACTCCCCGACGCCGCACGGGAACTGGGCTTCGACGCCACGGACGACGACGGACCCGCCCTCGCGAGCGAGGCGTGGCGCGTCGCCGTCGACACCGGACTCGTGGAGGTCGAGGACCCGCAGGACGAGGAGGCCGACGCAGAGGCTGTCGCCGGCTACAACCTGACCCTGGTCGGGGGATCGCCGCAGGACATCCTCGGACTGTGGCTGGACGCCCTGGACGTCGTCCTCGCGGACGCCGCCGCCCCCGTGCTCGACGACATCTCCGATGTCATCGGCGACGACGGCGAGATCGACTTCGACGCTCTCGACTGGGACCCCGAGGCGGAGGCCGAGTTCCTCGAAGGGGTCCTCGGTAACCTCTACCTGCTCACCGTCACCGAGGGCGGCGCGGGTGACATGCCGGTACCGCTGCCGGTGCTCGCCGCGTCGATGATCGTGCCCGACGACATGGCCGAGCCGACCGACGAGGTGCTGGAACAGGTCTCCGAGGCGATGATGCGCCTCGACGACCAGTTCCGGCTGCTGGAGCCCGTCGGCCTCGTCGAATACCGGCCCGTCGACGAGGCGTTGATGGCCGAGGAGGGCGAGGCGGCGGAGGAGGCCGCCCCGCCCGCCGACGACGAGGACGTCTCCCGTTACGGCATGGTCAGGCTCACCCCGCTCGGCCTCTACGGCATCCGCTCCCGGATGCTCGAAGCCGGGGTGGAGGCGCCCGCGGTCGGCGACCTCGCGGACAAGGGCGCCGATGTACTCCTCGACGGGCTCACCCACTTCCCTGAGCTCGCCGCGCGGGCCGAGACCCAACAGTGGCTGGCCCTGCGCACCCCGGCCGACGCGGCCCGCGAACTCCTCGCCGCTGCCCGCGGCGGCGACCGGGGCGCTCCCCTGCGCAGGCTGCACTGCCAGCAGGCGCTCGCTCTGGTCGGCCCGCACGCCGAGCCCGCGGTCCGCGCGGTCCTCGACGACGCGGAACTGGGCGGTCTGGCGCGGGTCTGGCTCGCGGAACGAGGCGCCGCGGACATTCCGGCACCGCCCGAGGCGATGATCTTCTGGCTGGCCGTCGACACGATCGCCGCGCAACTGGACGCGGACGGGGAGCTCGAGGAGCTCCAGGACCTCGTGGAGAGCCTGGTCGGCCAGCACAGCGGCTTCTTCGAGGCGGCGTGGCGCGTGGAGCACCCGGCGACGGCGGACGTGCTGGAGGCCATGGGCCGTCTGCACCGGGACAAGCGGCTGGCGAAGGAGGCCCGCAAGGCGGCGTTCAAGGCGCGGTCGCGCGGACAGCGCTGACGTCCGGGGGCCTGTGCCCCAGCAGGCAGGCCCGTGCGCGGTCTCTCTCGATGTCGGGCGGCGTTCAAGTGCCGGTCATGTGGGGGCGCAAGGGTGTGGCCCACATCTGCCGGCAGGTCCCTTGGAGACGTCGATGTCACTCAGTCGCAGGGAATTCACCAGACAGTCCGCTCTCACCGGCGCGGGCGTCGCCCTCACCGGCGCCGTCGGTTCGCTCGCCACCGCTCCCGGCGCCCTCGCGGCCGAGGAGAGCGCACACACCGGCGGCACGGGGCACGGCGAGCCCGGCTACGGGCCTCTCGTGCCCGACCCCGACGGCATCCTCGCGCTGCCCGCCGGGTTCTCGTACCGCGTCGTCACCCGCACCGGCGTCACCAAGCTGGACTCGGGGGAGTTCACGCCCGGCAAGCACGACGGCACCGCCACGTTCGAGGGCCCGCGCGGTGCGACCCTGCTCGTCGTCAACCACGAGCTCAGCGGCGCCCGCAGCCAGGTCGCCCACCCGGTCCCGCTCGCCGAGGGCCTCGTCTACGACCCCGCGGCGCCCGGCGGCTGCACCGTCGTCGAGCGACACCGCAGCGGTGGGACCGCGCAGTGGGTCGGCATCTCCGGCACGGTGCAGAACTGCGCCGGTGGCACCACCCCGTGGGGCACCTGGCTCACCTGTGAGGAGACCGAGGTCAGGGCCGGCCAGAGCGGCATGACCAAGGACCACGGCTATGTCTTCGAGGTCGACCCCTACGACCGCCGCGCCAACCGCGCCCCCGAGCCCGTCAAGGCACTCGGGCGCTTCGCCCACGAGGCCGTCGTCGTCGACCCCAAGCGCGGTCACCTGTACCTCACCGAGGACGCCTCCGGCCCCAACGGGCTGCTCTACCGCTGGGTTCCGCCGCACGGCTTCCGGCACGGCCGCGGCCGGCTGCGCACCCTCGCCGACGAGGCCGGCGCGCTGCAGGCCGCCACGTGCTACGACTCCGGCGGCCGGTTCGTCGACGACCTGTCCCGCGCCACGCGGGTCGGCACGGTCTACGGCGTGGACTGGACCGATGTGCCCGACCCCGATGCGAAGACCGTCTCCGTGCGCAAGCAGTTCACCGACAGCGAGGTCACCCGCGGCCGCAAGCTCGAGGGCATGTGGTGGGCCGACGGGGGCGCGTACGTCGTCTCCTCGTACGCCCGGGAGGAGAGCCCCGAGCAGCACGACGGCCAGGTCTGGTTCTACGACCCGCGCCGCCGGACGCTGACCCTGAAGGTGCTGCTCGGGGTGAACCCCGACCCGTCCGTGGACGGGGCCTTCGACGGCCCGGACAACATCACGGTGTCCCCGTACGGGGGACTGATCATCGCCGAGGACGGCGAGGGTGTGCAGCACCTGATCGGGGCCACGGACAGCGGCCGCACCTATCCGATCGCCCGTAACGAGCTCAATCTCGGCACCGAGGACGACCCGGACTTCAGCGAATTCGCCGGGGTCGTCTTCTCGCCCGACGGCAGGACCCTGTACGCGAGCATCCAGACGCCCGGCATCATGCTGGCGATCACCGGCCCCTGGAAGCGTCAGCCGCACCGCCACTGAGTGCCCGACCGTGTACCGAACGTCACCCATGGACGGGTGCCGGCGCGGACCCGGCGCCGGATGTGAGGCTCCGGACGTGGCGTCGGGGGCCCTCGGGGGCGCATACTCCAGACAATGACTAAGTCAGCCGGTTCCCGGCGCCACCTGCCGTCCAGTCCCTTCAACCGCCCCGCCCCGGAAGAGCAGCCGATCGAGCAGTACGAAGTGGGCGACCGGGTGTCCCACGACCAGTTCGGCCTCGGCCGAATCCTCTCTGTGGAGGGAGACAACGCTGCTGTGACTGTCGACTTCTCCGGGAGACAAGGCCGCATCCTCAGTCCGTTCGCCAAGCTGGCGAAACTCTGAGGACATTTCGAGAAGCATCTCCGCCGGGGGTGTCCGTCGCTGGACGGGCACCCCCGGCGGCAGTTTCACAGGGCCTGGGCGGCGGGCTTGACCATGCCGCGCACGGTGCGGGACTTCACGAAGTCGCCCATCGCGGTCATCTCCCACTCCCCGGTGAACTGCTTGATCAGCTTTGCCATCATCACGCCGGTCTGCGGCTCCGCGCCGGTCAGGTCGAAGCGGACCAGCTCCTCGCCGGTGGCGGCGTCGATCAGCCGGCAGTAGGCCTTGGCGACCTCGGTGAACTTCTGTCCCGAGAAGGAGTTGACCGTGAACACCAGACCCGTGGCGTCCGCGGGGAGCCTGCCGAGGTCGACCACGATGACTTCGTCGTCGCCCGCGCCCTCACCCGTCAGATTGTCGCCGGAGTGCTTGACGGCGCCGTTCAGGATGGCGAGCTTGCCGAAGTAGCAGCTGTCCAGGTGGTTGCGGTTGGGGCCGTACGCGATCACGGAGGCGTCGAGGTCGATGTCCTTGCCGCGGAACGCGGGCTCCCAGCCGAGACCCATCTTGACCTGGGAGAGCAGCGGGCGGCCGCCCTTGACCAGGGACACGGTCTGGTTCTTCTGGAGGCTGACCCGGCCCTTGTCCAGGTTGATCTTTCCCGCGCCGGGCGCGGGTGCGGCCGGGGCCGCGGGCGTCGCGGGCGCCGCCGCCGGCTTGGTCGCGTCGATCCGGGGGTCGGCGGGCGGTGCGGAGGGCATCGGGGGCGCGGCCGCTGCGGCCGGTGCCGCTGCCGGCTCCTCGTCGACGGAGACACCGAAGTCGGTGGCGATGCCCGCAAGGCCGTTCGCATAGCCCTGGCCCACCGCACGGGCCTTCCACGCACCGTTGCGCAGGTAGATCTCGATGACCACCAGGGCGGTCTCGGAGCCCAGCTGCGGAGGGGTGAAACTGGCGAGCGCGCTGCCGTCGTCGGCGTTGCGGATGGTGGCGGTGGGCTCGATGCCCTGGAACGTCTGGCCCGCCGCGTCCGGGCTCGCCGTCACGACGATCTTCTCGATGCCGGGCGGGACCGCCGCCGTGTCCACCACGATCGCGTCCGGGGCGGTGCCGCCGCCGGAGCGGTAGGTGACGCCGGCGCCCTGCGGCTGGTTGTAGAAGATGAAGTCTTCGTCGGAGCGCACCTTGCCGTCGGCGGTGAGCAGCAGGCCCGATACGTCGAGCCGCACCGGTGCGGCGACGTCGACCGCCACGCGCGCGGCGCTCAGGGGGATGTTCGAGCCGGGGGTCATAGCTGTCATGACAGGGGTAACGAGCGAGGTGGCTTTACCGTTCCCTTACTCTTTCGCAGGAGCCGTCCCGGCCGGGCTGACGCTGCGGGGGAGGCCGTGCCTACCGGTTGCGGGGGCGGTTGCGCGCCGTCCGCTCGTTGCCGAACCGATAGGCGCCGGTCCAGCGCGCCATCACGAGCTGGGCGTCGCCCGTCTCCGCCTCCGCGAGGAACTTCGCCGCACGGCCGCCCCGCAGGGTGCCCGCGGTGCGGCCCCGGTGGGTGATGACGACCGTGCCGTCGCCGCGCTGCACGTAACTGAATCCTGAGGGTCCGGCCATGAACGACATCCTGGCCCGGGCGGGCCCGCGGAGCGCGCGAATTTCCGCGCCGTGCGTGCCTCCGGCGTCAGTGCGGCCACCGGGGCGGATCGGTGGTGAAGTGGCCGCCCAGGTGCGCGTGCGCCGGGTTGTCGGGGGTGAGCTCGCCGTGCTCGGCCACGAGCTTGTCGGCGTACTGCTCGGAGTCGTCCTGCGGTTCGTAGCCGAGCGCCCGGGCGGTCGACAGGTCCCACCACAGGCGGGTGTTGGCCGAGGATCCGTAGACGACGGCGTGGCCGACGTTCTCGGCGGTGAGGGCGGCGTGGAACAGCCGGGCGCCGTCGCCGGGGCTCATCCACACGGACAGCATCCGCACGGAGGTCGGCTCCATGAAGCACGAGCCGATGCGCACCGAGACGGTCTCCAGGCCGTGCAGGTCCCAGTAGAGCTGTGCGAGGTCCTCGCCGAAGCACTTGGAGAGCCCGTAGTAGGTGTCCGGGCGGTGTCGGGTCTCGACGGGGATGAGCGCGCCCGGGTCCACGGGCGCGTCGCCGCCGGGTCGGGGGACGAAGCCGACGGCATGGTTGCTGGACGCGAAGACGATCCTGCCCACGCCTTCCTCGCGGGCGGCCTCGTAGAGGTTGTAGGTGCCCTCGATGTTGGCGCGGAGGATCTTGTCGAAGGAGGCCTCGAGGGAAATGCCCGCCAGATGGATGATCGCGTCGACCCCCCGTACGGCCTCGCGCAGCGCCTCCCTGTCCGCGAGATCGGCCGTGACCGCGTCCGGCTCCCCTTCGATGGGGTGGACGTCGAAGAGGCGGAGTTCGTAGCCGTAGGCGGGCAGCAGTCCGCGCATCAGCGTGCCGAGGCCGCCGGCGGCGCCGGTGAGCAGGACGGTACGGGGAGCGGGCATGGGTGGTTCTCCTCGCTGTACTCAGATCCATGGACGACATTCACATGCATGGACACGCTAGGGAGGCCGCCCCTGCAGCGTCAAGTGTCGCGCGGAGAGGTCGATTCCGTGCCTGGGATGCAGCTTCCCGTCTTGACCGGCGCGCGGCGGCTGCCTTAGCGTGGCGTTGTTCAGAAATGTAGACGTCAATCAGAATTGTGCACGGAGCTGTCGGGCTCGGTGCATGGCCCAGGGAGCGCCAGTGACCTCAGACCCGCTCGCCGCCGATCCCCTCGCCGTCCGGCTCACCCGGGGCAGAGGGCCCCTGTTCTTCCCCGTCACCGCGTACGGACCGGACGGCGGCCTCGACCTCGGCGCGTTCCGTGCCCATGTGCGCAGGGGCATCGACGCCGGTGCGGCCGCGGTCTTCGCCTGCTGCGGCACCGGCGAGTTCCACGCACTGTCCCCGGAGGAGTTCCGCCTCTGTGTCGCGGCGGCCGTCGAGGAGACCGCGGGCCAGGTCCCCGTGGTCGCCGGCGCGGGCTACGGCACAGCGCTCGCCGTCGAGTTCGCGCGGATCGCGGAGGAGGCAGGCGCGGACGGGCTGCTCGCCATGCCGCCCTATCTCGTCGTGGCCGACCAGCCCGGCCTCGTGCGCCACTACACCGCGCTCGCCGCGGCCACCTCGCTCGACGTCGTCGTCTACCAGCGCGACAACGCTGTCTTCACCCCCGAGACCGTCGTCGAACTGGCCCGGGTCGAGAAGATCATCGGCCTCAAGGACGGCTACGGCGACCTCGACCTCATGCAGCGCATCGTGAGCGCCGTGCGCCGCGAGGTGCCCGAGCGGGACTTCCTCTACTTCAACGGGCTGCCCACCGCCGAGCTCACCGGCCTCGCCTACCGCGGCATCGGCATCAGCCTCTACTCCTCCGCCGTCTTCGCCTTCGCGCCCGACATCGCGAACGCCTTCCACCGTGCCCTCGCATCCGGCGACGACAAGACGGTCAACCGTCTCCTCGACGGCTTCTTCGTGCCGCTCGTCGAACTGCGCAACGAGGGCCGCGGATACGCCGTATCGCTCGTGAAGGCGGGCGTACGGCTCGATGGACTCGAGGTCGGGGAGGTGCGGCCGCCGCTGTCCGAGCCGGCGCCCGCGCACCTGGAGGCGCTCGCCGGACTCATCGAGGCCGGCCGTGCGCTGCTGGAGGAGGACGCGTGAAGACGTCCGCGTTCCTCTACCCCTGGGACGTGGTCGGCGACCCGGACGCCGCGGCTCGCATCGCGGACCTCGGCGTCCGGCAGGTGACCCTCGCCGCCGCCTACCACTCGACCCGGGCCCTCACCCCGCGCCACCCGCGACACCGGATCGTCACCGCCGAGCACGCCGCCGTGCTCTATCCGCCCGACACCGGGCGGTGGGCGAACAGCGAGCTGCGCCCGTACGAGGCGGGTCAGTGGGCGGCGGGCGACGCCTACGGAGAGGCCGCGGCCGCCCTCGCGGGCGCCGGGCTGGAGGTGCACAGCTGGGTGGTCCTCGCGCACAACTCCCGTCGCGGGGCCGAGTATCCGGCCACCTCCGTCGTCAACGCATACGGCGACCGCTACCCCTGGGCGCCCTGCATCGCGCAGCCCTCCGTCCGCGACCACCTCGTCGCGCTCGCCGCCGAAGCGGCCGTCCGGCCCGGCGCGAGCGGTACCGAACTGGAGTCGTGCGGCTGGTACGGGCTCGCCCATCTGCACGGCCACGACAAGATCGCCGCGGTCGAACTCGGGGACGCGGCCCAGTATCTGATGTCGCTGTGCTTCTGTCCGTCCTGCAGTGACGGCTACGCGGCGCACGGCCTCGACCCTGAACAGCTCGCCGAAGCCGTGCGGCAGGCGCTCGGCCCGCTGTGGCGGGGAGAGGTCCCGCCCGACACCTCGATCGGGAAACTGCTCGGGGAGGAACGGGCGGACGCGACGCTGACGTTCCGTACGGACACTGCCCGCACACTCCAGGAGGCCGTGGTCGCCGCCGTCCGCGGCGCCGCTGCGAGCGATTTCCAGGTGCTGCTCCACGCCGACCCGGTGGCGCACCACTGCGGCGCGAACGTGGGGGTCGACCCGGCGCACATCCTGTCCGTTGCGGACGGCGTGGTGGTGCCGTGCACGGGCGGGCCGCAGCTTCTGGAGCCGTTCGCGCAGGTGGCACCGGAGCGCGCCGTGCTCGCCGCGAACCTCACGGTCGTGGCGGGGATGGGCGGATCACCCGCCACCCTGGCGGCGGACGCCGCGCGGGCGGTGTCCGCGGGGGCGACGGAACTGCGCCTGTATCACGCGGGACTGGCGTCCGACGCGGACCTGCGGGCGGTGCGCTCGGCGCTGTCCTGACCGCCTGGGTGCCGGCGGCGGCGCGCGAGGAGCGCTGCCGCCAACAGCCCCACCACACCGATCGCCGGCAGCAGCGTGCGGACGTCCAGGACGGCGACGAGGCCCGCGCCGACGGCCAGTGTCACCGCGTTCGGCAGGAACATGAGGGTGCTCGCGGTCGCCGCCGTGCCACCGACCACCGCGTTCGGGGTTCCCCGCTGCACCGCGGTCATCGCCGCGATCAGCACGCACGGCAGACCCAGGCCGATCGCCGCGCTGCACGCGAGGGCGAGGGCGTCGTACGGCAGCGCGCGCAGAGCGACCGCCGTCGCGAACAGGGCGATGCCCGCCGCGGCGAACACACGCTCCGGGAGACGGCGCAGCAACGGGCCGGCCAGCAGGCCGCTCGCCACCGAGCCCGCGCCCTGCGCCGCGTAGAGAACGCCCACGAACGCGGGGGAGCGTTCCAGAACCTTGTCCGTCACGGCGAAGGCCAGCGCTCCGTTGAGCCCGGCGAGCCCCATCGCCGCGGCGCCTCCCAGGACCAGGGGCCGCACGGCGGGGGAGCGCCACAGGTGGTGGGCCCCTGCGAGCAGCGGCTGCCGCTCTGCCGGTTCCGGTTCCGGCACGCGCAGCATCGCGAGGATCCCGGCTGCCGCGGCGAACGACACGGCGTCCAGGACGGCCACCGACGCGCCGCCGAACCGGGTGAACAACGCCGCGCCGGCCAGGGGGGCGAGCAGTTTCATGCCCTCGTTCGCCGTCATGCGCAGGCCGTTGAAGTCGCCCAGCAGCCGGTGGTCGACAGCGGTGGCGACGAGGCCCGCCTCCGCCGCGTCCTGGACCACCCCGCAGACGCCGTAGACGGCCAGCACGGCGAACAGGATCCACACACGCTGCGCCGAGTCGACGGCGAGGAGCGGCAGCAGGGCGAGGGTCATCGCGAGATTCGACCCGATCAGCAGACGTCTGCGCGGAACCCGGTCGGCGACCGCGCCCAGCAGCGGGCCGATCAGGGTCGGCGCCCACATCGTGAACGTCGTCAGCGCCGCCAACGAGTCCGAGCCGGTCAGCGACTTGACCCAGATCCCGGCCGCCAGCCACATCGCGGACGTACCGAACCCGGACACCACCACCCCGGACAGGTACAGACCCGCATTGCGGTCCCGAAGCACCGCTCGCGCACTCCCGCGCATCCGCACACCTCCCTGCTCCCGCAAGGACCGTGGCAGCTAAGGAGGGCCGACAGCATCGGGCACTCGCCCTACCTTCCGGAGAAGACGTAACACTGTTACAACCTGAAGCGCCCTTGTCCTCGGCACAATCCAGCTACCTGCCGACCGGATCACGTCTTCGAGGAGCGCCATGTCAGCCAAGGTCGACCGCTACTTCCGGATAAGCGCCCGTGGTTCGACCTACTCCCGTGAGATACGCGGCGGGTTCGCCACGTTCTTCACGATGGCCTACATCCTCGTGCTCAATCCCATCATCCTCGGCGGAGCTGCCGACAAGTTCGGCCAGCAGTTGTCCGGGCCCCAACTGGTCACCGTCACCGCTCTGGTGGCCGCCGTGATGACCGCCGTCATGGGCCTCGGCGGCAATCTGCCGCTCGCCATCGCCGCCGGGCTCGGCCTCAACGCCGTCGTCGCCTTCCAGATCGCACCGCTCATGAGCTGGCCGGACGCCATGGGCCTGATCGTCATCGAAGGCATCCTGATCTGTGTCCTGGTCCTCACGGGGCTGCGCGAGGCCGTCATGCACGCCATTCCGCAGTCGCTGAAGCAGGCCATCAGCGTCGGCATCGGCCTTTTCATCGCGTTCATCGGATTCGTCGACGCGGGCTTCGTCACCCGCATCCCCGGCGACACCGGCTCCGTGCCCGTGCAGCTGGGCGCGAGTGGTCATCTCTCCGGCTGGCCGGTGTTCGTCTTCTGCGTCGGCGTGCTGCTGACCGTCGCGCTGATGGCACGCAAAGTACGCGGGGCGATCCTCCTCTCCATCGTCGCCACGACCGCCCTCGCGATCGTCGTCAACGAGATCGCCACGATCGACCCGCTCGCGTGGGGACTGACCGTGCCCGCCGTGCCGGACGACGTCCTCGCCGCGCCCGACTTCGGACTCGTCGGCTCCTTCAGCCTGTTCGGAGCGTTCGAGCAGGTCGGCGTCGTCACCATCGTCCTGCTCGTCTTCACGCTGATCCTCAGTGACTTCTTCGACACCATGGGCACGGTCGTCGGCGTGTCCAGCGAGGCCGGACTGCTCGACGAGAAGGGCAAGGTGCCGAACCTCGGCCGCGTCCTGCTCATCGACGGCGCCGCCGCGGCAGTCGGCGGCGCGGCGTCCGCCTCCTCCAACACCTCCTACATCGAGTCCGCGGCAGGCGTCGGCGAAGGCGCCCGCACGGGCCTCGCGTCCGTCGTCACCGGCGCGCTGTTCGGCCTCGCGCTGTTCCTCACCCCGCTCGCCACGGTCGTCCCCGCCCAGGCGGCCGCGCCCGCGCTGATTGCCGTCGGCTTCCTGCTGATGGCACAGGTGCGGCACATCGACTGGGAGAAGTACGAGATCGCCATCCCGGCGTTCCTGACGATCGCCGTCATGCCGTTCACCTACTCCATCACCAATGGCATCGGCGCCGGCTTCATCGCCTACGTCGTCATCAAGTCCGTACTGGGCAGGGCACGCGAGGTGCACTGGCTGCTGTGGGGCACATCGGCGCTCTTCGCGGTCTACTTCGCGATCGACCCGATCGAGCAACTGCTCGGAGTCAAGTGACCGGCCCGCGGGAGCGGATGCCGGCTCCTCGCACAGCTGCGTGAGGCCGGATCCGCGCTGCCCGATCCGGACAGCGCACTGCCGGGGCGGGACCCTTCACATGACCAGGGCTTCGGCGTAGTCGCGGCTCGAGTGGGTTTTCCCGGTGTGTGCCGGTGGTGGCCCGGATGAGGGACAGGCACGAGCTTCCAAGATCATGTGGGTGTCGAGTCCAGTGATCTCTACGGAAGTCCGTGCCTGCTGTCGTATCCTCTCCGATCCCGCCCGTCCTTGACCAACTCCGTGACCAGCCTGACGCAGCGGAACATGAACCGCCCGGGCCGCTGAACCGGTTGGCCGCTGTCCCCGATCCGCGCAAGCCCCGCGGCGTGCGCCACGGCCTGGTGTATGTGCCGGCGCCGGCCGCCTGCGCTGTGCTTACCGGCGCGACCTCACTGCCGGCCATCGGCGAGTGGGCTGCCGATGCGCTCATCACGTGTGTGGGGCAACAGGACCTCCGGGAAGGTCGAGAACGGGGTGGGTGACTCGGCGATGCCATGACTGTAGAGCCGGAAAACCCGAGGTCAGCCGCTATGGAGCAATATGACGGCGACTGGTGAGGAACGGTCATGGTCCCGTCACGAGCGTCGGACGGGGCGGTCATGGGCCGCTGTGAGCATCCGTTGTGTCCCCGCGACAGGCCCGGGGAGAAGGAGGTTCAGACTGTGTCAGCGCTGCTCGTGCCGCCCAGCCGCGTGCCCTACGCACGGAATCCGGGCATGGCCCTTCGAACCATCACCGCGGAGACGTACCGCGCCTTCCTCGCGTCCCCCGACGGCGCGGCCCTCGGCGCCGGCTTCCTCCAGTGCCCGTCCTGGGCCGACGTCAAGGAGGGCTGGCGCGCCCAACTGCTCGGCTGGGGGCCGGATCCGGAGGCGGGTGCGCTGATGGGCGTGGCACTGGTGCTGCTACGGCAACTCCCCGGTACCCGCAAGTACTTCGCCTACCTCCCCGAAGGGCCCGTCGCCGACGGGAACGCCCCCGACATCGACGGCTGGCTCGGTCCGCTGATGGAACACCTGCGCCGCGCGGGCGCCTTAGCCGAGGTGGCGGTGGACAACGCTGTCACCGCGCAGACCGGCGAACCGCCCGCCGCCGCCCTGCGTTTCGCCCCCGCCCTCGCGGACGGCGACCCGGCGGTGGCCGCGTGGCTGGGGACCGCGCGGGCCTTCGCGCAGTTCGAACAGGTCCTCGTGCACGGCCTGGTGGACCTCCAGGCGCCCGACCACTCCGCCGCCCTGCCCGCGCATGCTCATCCGGCGCTGCCGCGTGCCGTGCGACGGGCCATGGCGTACTGCGAGGAACACGCGGGTGAGCCGGTGTCGGTCGCGGACATGGCCGCGGCGGCGCGGGTCAGCCCTCGTACCCTCCAGGACCGCTTCCGGATCGACCTCGGGACCACCCCGGCGGCCCACCTGCGGCGCGTACGGCTGGACCGGGTGCACCAGGACCTGCTGAGCATCGCGGACGGATCCGCGTCCGGGACGGTCGCCGAGGTCGCGACGCGCTGGGGCTTCACCCACCTGAGCCGGTTCGCCGCGTACTACCGCGAGGCGTACGGGCAGGTGCCGTCCCGCACCGCCGAAAGGCGCTGGAGCCCGCCGCTTTGAGGCCTGCTCAGGACCGTTTCAGGAACGGGCCCCGGGAATCCCGGGGTCCGTTTTCCTCTCCGGGGGCGTATCCGCCGGAGCGGGACGGATTCGGGCCGTTCCGGCAATCCGATAAGCGCGGACCACTCGGCGGAGAACGGATAGACGGCGGTCGTCCGCCATTCATACGCTGCAACCGAGCCCGGAACACGGCAATTTCCCGACGGGCTTTTCTCCTGACCGGAATCCCGAAAGGCACGGCATGTCCTTGCAGAAAAACGAGAATCGGAAGACGCGGCGGAACCGGGGGGCCCGGCTGACCCGGCGCGGTCTCGCCCTGGCGGGCGCGGGGGCCGTTCTGGCCACCATGGCGTCCGCCGGGCCCGCATCCGCCGCGGTGGGCGAGGGCTGTACCAAGATTCAAGGGAACGTGAGCCTCCTGTGCGTCGGATGGGACGCCCAGTCGCCCAAGTACTTCAACGCGATCGCGGGGGACTTCATCTCCGTCTTCGGCGTGGGCAACCCGCGCATCCACGTCCGGATCCTGGACGCCCAGAACAGGGAGATGTTCAGCAGGGACCGCTCGTGGGGCGGCAGGCGGCACGACGAGGAAGCCCGGTTCGAGGTCCCGGTCATGATGCCCCGCGACGCCTCGCGCGTCTGCGCCAGCCTCTACGAAGCGGGCGGCCTCGTGGACACCGCCTGCAGCCCGGTCTTCTTCTGAGCCCGGCACGCGTCCGCCCGAAACTCCGTACGCCCTCTCCGAAAGGAAGAACGACAGCATGAAGCGCATGGCCGCCGCGGTGGCCGCGGGAATCGTCCTGGCGGGAATCGCCTCCGCCTCCGCCTCTGCCGCCGAGGCCGCACCGCAGGACCGGACGCGTTGTCAGTCGACCACACTTTTCATTTCCCACACGTTGTGTGTGGACTTCGAGGGTGACTTGGTCGACGCCGACGTCGTCAAAATGGAGGTCCGTGCCTCCACCAAAACGAACTTGGGCCACTGGGAGCTGTACGGCCCGCACGGCACCATCAATAACAGCACGGACGGGGAATGGAAGGACCGCACGCATTACTGGTCCGGATACCAGGACGGTGCGAACGGTGACCGCTGGTGCGCGGTCTTCTGGATGAATGTCGGCGGCAGCTACATCAAGGGGACCCAGCCGCTGTGCGTGACGGCGGGCGGCGTCTGACCCGCCTCCCCGCGCCCGCTCCCGCCTCCTCCACACGCGTGGGGGCCGGGAGCGGGCTGCGTCGGCCCTACCGCTCGCGGGCAGGAGCACCGCCTACTCGGCCTCACATGATCACGAACCGGACAACACACGACTACGCCGAAGCCCCGTTCACATGACCTCTTCCGACGGCGCTCGCGTGTTCCGCAGGAGGCGCGCGGCACCGTAGGGTGCCAGCCCATGGGAGAAGCTATGGATGTCTCGCACGACCACCACTTCGTCGCCGTCGACGGCATGGGGAAACGGTGCTGGCGCTGCGGCGTCACCAGCGCCGCCCATGCGCGCACCCTGTCGGGAGCCCGCCGGGCCGGGGACGAGGATCTGACCCGGCTGGCTCGTCGCTTCCGCACGGACAAGTGGGGTGATCACCGCTACACGCCCCACTACCAGCGGCATCTGGAGCACCTGTGCGACCAGCCGGTCAATCTGCTCGAGATCGGAATCGGTGGTTACGCCCACGAAGGCAAGGGGGGTGCTTCGCTGCGCATGTGGAAAGGCTTCTTCCCGGCAGGAAACATCTTCGGCCTCGACATCGAGGACAAGTCCTTCGTGGAGGAGCCGCGCATCCGCGTTTTCCAGGGAGATCAATCGGATGCCGAACTGCTGACGGCCATCGTCGAGGAAATCGGTCGGCTGGACATCGTCATCGACGACGGCAGTCACCGGCCGGAGCACGTCATCGCCTCGTTCCGGACGCTCTTCCCGCTGCTCGCGGACGGCGGCATCTACGTGGTGGAGGACACGCAGACGTCGTACTGGCCGGAATGGGGCGGGGCTGCCGACGTCGACGATCCCGGCACGTCCATGGCGATGCTCAAACGTCTGACGGACGGCCTCAATTACGAGGAATTCGTGACGGAGCCCTACGAGCCGTCATACACCGACAGGAACATCGTCGGCATGCACTTCTACCACAACCTCGTTTTCATCGAGAAGGGTCACAACGCCGAGGGCACGCAGAAGGAGAAGATCCTGCGGCAACGCTATTCGGCATGAGGAGGATTTACGGATCGGCCCTTTCCGGGCCGATCCGTGAGCGATCCTTCACTGCAGCGCGGCCTTCATCATCTTCTGCGCGACCGGTGCCGCCAGCCCGTTGCCGCTGACCTCCGAGCGCTCCGCGCCCGAGTCCTCGATCAGCACGGCGACCGCGACCTCCTTGCCCGTGTCCGCATCCTTGGCATACGACGTGAACCAGGCGTACGGCGTCTTGCTGTTGTTCTCTCCGTGCTGCGCCGTGCCCGTCTTGCCGCCGACCTCGGCGCCCGCGATCTGCGCGTTCGAGCCGGTGCCGTCCTCGACGACGGTGACCATCGCGCTGCGCAGCTGCTCCGCGGTCCCCGAGGACAGGATCCGCCGGGACCGGTCGTCCTCGTAGGACTGCAGGGTGTCGCCGTCCGCGGACACCACCGAGGAGACCATGTGCGGTGACGCCATGACCCCGTCGTTGGCAATCGCGGCCGACACCAGCGACATCTGCAGGGGGGTGGCCGTCACGTCGAACTGGCCGATGCCCGTCAGAGCGGTCGACGCCTCGTCCATCCCCGACGGATAGACACTCTCCGACGCCCGCACCGGCACGTCCTGCTCGGCGTCGTTGAAGCCGAACTTCTCGGCCATCGCCCTGACCTTGTCCTGCCCGAGAGCCACGGCCATCTTTCCGAAGACGTTGTTGCAGCTGTACTGGAGCGCCGTGCGGATCGTGGCGTTCTCGCAGGGGGCCGACGGGTTCTCGTTCTCCAGATCCGTGAGCGTGCCCGGCAGGCGGTACGGATCCGGGCTGTCGGTCCGCTCGTCCACCGAGTGGTACAGCCCGTCCTCCAGGGCGGCCGCGGCCACCACCAGCTTGAACGTCGACCCCGGCGGCAGCGGCTGCCGCAGCGCCCTGTTGAGCAGCGGCTTGTCCTCGTCGTCGAGCAGCTTCTGCCACTCGTCGCCGTCCGTCGTGCCACTGATCGCCGACGGGTCGTACGAGGGGGTGCTGACCATGCCGAGGATCTTCCCGGTCTTCGGGTCGATCGCGACGGCGGCGCCCTTCGTGTCCCCGAGCGCTTCGAAGCCCGCCTTCTGCACGGCCGGGTCGATCGTCGTGACCACGTCGCCCGGCTCCTGCTGCTTGCCCGTGAGCGCGTCCAGCGGGTTCTTCAGCCGGCTGTCGGTGCCGTCCAGCACACCGGAGTAGATGCCCTCCAGCTGGGTCGCCCCGTATGCCTGCGAGCTGTAACCCGTCACGGCCGAGTACAGCGAGCCGTCGGTGTACGTGCGCTTGTACGCGAGATCGCTGCCCTTCGTCCGCTCGGAGCCGGTGACCGCGGAACCGGCCACGACGATGTCGCCCAGCGGCTGCGCGTACTGCGCGATGACCTTCCGCCGGTTGTGTTCGTTGTCCGCGAGCGCCTTGGCGTCGTATGCCTGCACCCAGGTCACCCGCACCAGCAGGGCGAGCACCAGCAGCAGACTGAAGACGGCGGCGCGCCTGATCGTCTTGTTCATCCCGTACGAGGACGAGCGGCGGGCGGCGGATCGTTCCGGTCCGCCCGTTTTCTCAGGAGTTCCTCATGAACGGGGCTTACGGCCGCCGGAAGGGGCCGCCGCCCCCGGTCCGGCGCTCAGCGGGGCGGGATGAATCCCGACTCGTACGCCGCGATCACCGCCTGTGTACGGTCCCGTGCGCCCGTCTTCGCCAGGACCGACGCCACGTGCGTCTTGGTGGTCGCCGGTCCCACGCCCATCCGGCCGGCGATCTCCGCGTTGGTCAGGCCGGTCGCCATGAGCCGCAGGACCACCGCCTCCCGCTCGGTCAGCCGGCGCGTCCAGGCGGGCAGGGCCGCCGGCTCCCGGCGGGCGTGCTCGGCGGCCAGCGACCGGACGGCCGCGGGGAAGAGCAGCGAATCGCTGCGCGCGACCAGACGGACCGCCTGCACCAGCTCCTCGGCGGCGGCACGCTTGAGCAGGAAGCCCGCCGCGCCGGCGCGCAGCGCGTCGTACACGTACGCGTCGTTCTCGAACGTCGTCACCACGACGATCCGGGGCGGCTCGGCCAGGGTGGCGAGGATCTGCTCGGTGGCCCGGATGCCGTCGATCTCCGGCATCCGCACGTCCATGAGGACCACGTCGGGTGTCAGCTCACGCACGACGGACACCGCCTCGGCGCCGGTCGCCGCCTCACCCACCACCTCCAGGCCGGCCTCCGCGTCGAGTATCACGCGCAGCGCGGTACGCACCATCCGCTCGTCGTCGGCGAGGACGATCCGTACCGTGTCCGCCCCGCTCACCGCCGCCCCGGTCACCGCCGGCCCGCCCACGGGAGCCGCGCCGACAGCCGCCACAGCCCGCCCTGCGGCCCGGCCTCGGCCCGGCCGCCGAGCAGGGCGGCGCGTTCCGTGACGCCGCGCAGCCCGCGGCCGCCGCCCGGGCGTTCCACCGGCGCCCGTTCGGGCAGCGGATTCTCCATGGTGATCTCCAACTCCTCGCCGCGTACGGCGATCCACAAGCACACCGGGACCGCCCCGGCGTGACGCAGGGCGTTGCTCAGCCCCTCCTGGACGATGCGGTACGCCTCCCGCGACACATGGGCGGGGACCGCCGCGGGATCGCCCTCCACCCGCACCGCCACCTTCACGCCGCTGCGGGACACCAGACGGTCCAGGGTGTCCAGCGTCGGGCCCGAGGGGCCGTGGGCGCCCTCACCGTCCTGCCGCAACAGGCCCAGAACCGCGTCCAGTTCCCCCACCGTGCGCCGTGTCGTCTCCTCGATCGCGGTGAGTGCCTCGCGTACGAACTCGACGTCGCTGTCCAGCACCCGCCGCGCGGCGCCCGCCTGCAGCGTGACCGCGCTCAGCGCATGACCGACCGAGTCGTGCAGCTCACGGGCGAGGCGGTTGCGCTCGGCCAGTTCGCAGGCGCGCCGTTCGGCGGCGGCCAGCCGGTCGGCGGGCGTCGGGCCGAGCAGTACGGGGGCCTGGCGGGCGAGCAGCGCGCCGGCGGCCGCCGAAGCCGCGGCGAGCGCGAGCAGCATCCCGACTCCGGCGAGCGGCAGCAGCAGCACCTGGCCGAACGGGCGCAGCCACTGCGGTACGTCGAGGAAGTCATGCATCGCAGGGCTCAGCGGAGCGATGATCAGTGAGAACGCGAACGGAGGCAGTGCCAGCGACGCACCGCTGACCAGCGCTCCGACGCCCACATGCAGCGTGAACCATGCCGAGGAGCGCAGCCGTGCCGCCCTGGTGCGTGCCGGACCGTCGGCGAACAGTTCGGCGGGCACCCCGGTGAGCGCGCGGGCCACACTCACCGACAACGGTCTCGCCAGCGGGAGCAGCGCGGGGATCGCGGCCAGCGGCAGGGCGACGGCGTAGGCGCCGAACTGCACGGCAGGAGAGGCCCCGAACGTGGTTCCCGCGTCCGTGAGGGGAACGACGATCAGTGTGCCCACCAGCCAGAAGGGCATCAACAGCGCGCCGCCGATGACCAGATGGACCCAGCGCAGCCTCGCGCGCTTCCCGAACAGCGCCCGCGCCGCCACCCGCACCACGCCGCCCGGGTGCGCCGGGCGGCGGGGTCCGGCGTAGTTCCGCGTGCGCGGGAACGCTCTCCGGTCGCTCACGCGCCGCGCCTGCGCAGCAGCGACGCGACGGCAGCACTGAGCAGCAGGCCGGAGATCATCTCCACAGCGTAGGTCAGGGTCAGGACGGCAGTGGGTGCCTTGCCGTCATCGCTCGTGGGCATGAGTGCGGCCACCAGAAGCCAGCCGCCCCAGGCGCCCATCGAGGCGGCGCCGACCCACGCCATGCCCAGCGGGACCTTGACCGGCAACGATGGGCCGCGGCGGAAGGCGAGCAGCAGTACACCGACGACCGCCGCGGCCACGAAGGCGATGCGCGCACCCTCGAGCAGAAAGAAGTCCGTGGTGCGCTGCGCCACCCGGTCGGCGGGGAGCCCGGCGGTCGAACCGGCGGCCCACAGCACGTGCATCACCAGGGGGAGGACGGCCGCTGCCGCACCGAGCACCGCACACGCACGCATGAAGCCGCTGGTCGCGGCCGACGGGAGTTCCCATACGAGGCCGCGCCACACACGACCCCAGCGGTCGTTTGCGTAGAGGATGAAGAGTGCGCCGAGGGCGATGCCCTGAAGGATGAAGCCGCCGTAGACGACGTGGAACACCCAGTCGTGCAGGAACGGCTCGGCGGCGTCCGCGTCCTGGGCCTTCGTGCCGCCGAAGGCGGCTGCCACCAGCTGCAGCGGGAATCCGACCATGATCGGCGCGAGTAGACCGGTCGCGGCCCAGACCGGCAGGGCCAGCAGCCATGCGTTCACGCGCCGGCCCCAGGGCAGGGTGAGCAGGAGGGCCAGCACGATGACGGCCGCGTCCATCAGCACGGTGACCGTGTTGGCGACGGCCATCGTCCCGCGGTGCTCCAGCAGGACGCTGTCGGCCGGGATGCCGATCCGGCTGCCGGCGATCCAGGCGATCTTCAGCGACAGGTACGGCACGCAGGCGGCGATCGCGACGGCCCGCAGCGCGGACCGTGCCGGGCGGGGCCGTGGGGGCGACGAGAGGTCGGACGCAGTGGAAGTCATGGCCTCCACACTTGTCCCGGCGCCGCCCCGGCACGTCCTGCGCTGCGACGATCCCCCTCCGCCGCGCGGGGGAGACGCGTCAGCCGGTGAGGGTGAGGAGCACCTCGTCGGTCTCCTCGCCCCGGGAGTGGGCGTATCCCCGGTCGTGCCCGGTGACGTGGAACCCGCACTTCTCCAGGACGCGGATCGAGCCCTTGTTGTCCGCGGCCGCCCTGGCGTGCAGCGGGCGGGTGTCCACCAGCTCCAGCAGCGCGGCCAGGGCCGCCGTCGCGATGCCGCGGCCCCAGTGCGCGCGGTCGATGAAGTACGTGACCTCTCGTTCCTTCGGCGGCCCGTACACCGCGGCGTGGCCGACGGTCTCGCCGTCGGCGAGCACTGTGCGCAGGACGGTGTCCGAGGCCCGGATCCGGGCCCAGTGGGCGTCGAAGTACGCCCGGTCGGTGGGGTCCTCGCAGGTGAAGGCCGCCATGCGAGACGACTCCGGGTCGCTCATGTGCCCGAAGAAGACCGGCAGATCGCGGTCCTCGACCTCACGCAGCGCCACGATCACTGCTCGCGACATCGTCAGAGCCTCCGCGTCGCGAGCGTGAGCCGGTCTCGTGCGTCGAAGAGCGCGTCCTTGATCATCTGCTCGTGTGCGGGGGTCAGTCTGGCCACCGGCACCGAGCAGCTGATCGCGTCGCGCGCGGGTGTGCGGTAGGGGATGGCGATGCCGAAGCAGCGCAGGCCGAGGGTGTTCTCCTCGCGGTCCACCGCGTAGCCCTGTTCGCGGATGAGGTGCAGTTCCTCGATGAGCTTCTCGCGGTCGGTGAGGGTGTGCTCGGTCAGCGGCGCCAGCGTCTCCGGAAGCATCTTGCGCACCTGCTCGTCGCTGTGCGTGGCGAGCAGGGCCTTGCCGAGCGAGGTGGAGTGTGCGGGCAGGCGGCGGCCGACGCGGGTGAACGGGCGCAGATAGTGCTGCGACTGCCGGGTGGCGAGATAGACGACGTTGGTGCCGTCGAGCCGGGCGAGGTGAATGGTCTCCGTGGTGTCGTCGGAGAGCCGGTCGAGGGTGGGGCGGGCCGCCGCCACGACCTCGTCGCCGTCGATGTACGACGTGCCCACGAGCAGTGCGCGCACGCCGATGCCGTACCGGGTGCCGGTCGCGTCGGTCTCGACCCAGCCGAGCTCGACCAGGGTGCGCAGCAGCATGTAGAGGCTGGACTTGGGGTAGCCGACGGCCTCCTGGACGGCGGCGAGGGAGTGCATTCCGGGGCGGCCGGCGAAGTATTCGAGCAACTCGACGGTGCGCACCGCGGACTTGACCTGAGCTCCACCGGAATCGACTGCTGACATTGCTGTTCGCCCCTTCTCGACTGCACGGAACGCCCGTCTTGACCCCGCGGAACGCCCGGAAATAGAGTCCCAGCACATTCATCACCAGGAATCTTGTTCAGAATACCGAACAACTCCGGGTGGGTGCAGAGACCGGGAAGGAAAACGCGGTGGCAGCAGCACAAGTCTGGAGTGTCGACCCCCGAACCGGGAAGCAGCGTGAACAGGTTGCGGTGGAAGCCACAGCCGAGGAGGTCGACAGCACGGTACGGGCGGCGCACGCCGTACGTGCCTCGCTCGCCGACCGCACGGTGCGTGCCGCCTTCCTGCGCAGCGCCGCCGCCCTGCTGGACGGGGCGAAGGACCAGCTCGTCGAGGCCGCCGACGCGGAGACCGCGCTCGGGCCGGTACGCCTGACCGGGGAACTGGCCCGCACCTGTTTCCAGTTGCGTGCCTTCGCGGACATCGTGGACGAGGGCGCCTTCCTCGGCGTGATCATCGATCATCCCGACGACACCGCCACCCCACCGATCCCGGACCTGCGCCGCTACAAGGTGCCGCTGGGCGTGGTCGCGGTCTACGCCGCGTCCAACTTCCCGTTCGCCTTCTCCGTGCCCGGCGGCGACACCGCGAGCGCCCTGGCCGCCGGGTGCCCGGTCGTCGTCAAGGCCCATCCCGACCACCCGGCCACCTCCGAACTCGTGGCCGCCCTGCTGCGCCGGGCGGCCGCCGCCCACGGCATCCCCGAGGCGGTCGTCGGCCTGGTGCACGGATTCGAGGCGGGTGTGGAGCTGGTGCGGCATCCGCTGGTCGCGGCCGCCGGATTCACCGGCTCGGTACGCGGCGGGCGCGCGTTGTTCGATGCGGCCGCGTCCCGCCCGGTGCCGATCCCGTTCCACGGCGAACTGGGGTCGCTGAACCCGGTCGTGATCACCGAGGCGGCCGCCGCCGAGCGCGCCGAGCAGATCGGCACCGGACTCGCCGGCTCGATGACGCTGGGGGTCGGTCAGTTCTGCGTCAAGCCCGGCCTGGTCCTCGCACCCACCGGAGCGGCCGGCGACCGGCTGGTCAAGACGCTCACCGACGCGGTGAGCGCCACCGCCGCCGGAGTCCTGCTCGACCACCGCATGCGCGACAACTTCGTCGCCGGGGTCGCCGAACGCGCCGCACTGCCCGGCGTCGAAGCCCCCGTGACCCCCGGCGCCGGCTCCGAGCACACGGTCAGTCCCGGCTTCCTCACCGTCCCCGCCGCCCGCCTCGCCGACGACGGCGGTCCGCACGGCCTCCTGCTGGAGGAGTGCTTCGGGCCGGTCACCGTCGTCGCCCGCTACGACGGCCACGACGAGGTCACCGCGGTTCTCTCCCGCCTCCCCGGCAACCTCACCGCCACCGTCCATCTGTCCGCCGACGAGACCGGCGGGAACGGCCAGGGGGCCGACGTCCTCGCCGAACTCACCCCCCTCGCCGGCCGGATCCTCGTCAACGGCTGGCCCACCGGCGTCGCTGTCGCCCCCGCCCAGCACCACGGCGGCCCCTACCCCGCCACCACGTCCACCTCGACCTCCGTCGGCGGCACCGCCATCGACCGCTGGCTGCGCCCGGTCACGTACCAGACCACCCCCGAAGCCCTCCTTCCGCCCGAACTGCGCGACGGCAACCCGCTCGGTGTGCCGCGGCGAGTCGACGGCCGCGTGGAGCACTGACGTGCTGGAACACTGACCGCATGGAACTGAAGCTGCCCGAATTCCCCTTCCCGCTCCGGGCATACGGTCCCGATGCCGGATGGTCGTACGACGACGGCGCGCTGACCGTCACCGCCGGCCCCCGGCAGGACCGTTTCGTCCCTCCCACGGGCCACGCCCTGGACCCCGCCTCCGACGCGCCGCGCCTGCTCGGCGCGCCGGAGGGGGACTTCCAGCTGATCGCCCGGGTGAAGGTCGCGTTCGCCGCCGCATTCGACGCCGGCGTGCTCTATGTGCACGTCGGCGAACGGGAGTGGGCGAAGCTCTGCCTGGAACTGTCACCGGACCGGCCGACGGTGTGCACGGTGGTCACGCGTGGCCACTCGGACGACGCCAACTCGTTCACGGTGGACGGCGACAGCGTCTGGCTGCGGGTGAGCCGTACGGGAAAGGCGTTCGCGTTCCACGCCTCGACCGACGGCGAGCACTGGACCTTCGTCCGTATCTTCGCCCTGGCCGACGAGAACACCGCGGGCGCGGCGCTCGTCGGCTTCATGGCGCAGTCGCCGGTGGGGGAGGGCTGCGCGGTCACGTTCGACCGGATCGAGCACCGCGACGGCTGGCCGGAGGGGCTGCGGGACGGCTCCTGAGCCGGCTCAGACACGCACCACGATCTTGCCGGTGTGGGTGTTGGACTCCATCAGCCGGTGGGCGTCGACCACGCGCTCCAGACCGTCGAAGGTCTCGGCGATCACCGGGCTCAGCGAACCGTCGCGCAGGCCCGATCCGATGAAGTGCTCCACGCGGCTCCGGCCCTCCTCCGTACGGACGACGGCCCCGTTGGCGTACGTGTGCACGGTCAGCGGCCAGTTCATCGACAGCTCCACCGGCCGCGGATCCAGCCAGCCGTACAGCACCGCCGCGCCGCCGGGCACCAGAGCGTCGCCCAGCGCACGGAAACCGGGCCCGCCCACGGGGTCGAAGGCCAGCTCGGCGCCGCGGCCCCCGGTGACCCGGGTGACCTCCTTGACCAGGTCCTCGCTGTCGGTGGTGATCACATGGGCGGCCCCCAGGTCGAGCAGCTGCCGCCGCTTCCTCTCCGTGCGGGTGACCGCGATCGGGATCGCACCGACCCTGCGGGCGACCTGGATCGCCGCGGTCCCCACGCCGCTGGAAGCACCGGTGATCACGACATGGTCGCCGGCCCGCAGGCCACCGGCCGCCACCATGCCGCCGTACGCCGTGGAGTAGGTCAGCCACACGGCCGCCGAGGTGACCGCGTCCGTGCCGGCGGGCCGGTGCACCACCGATGCGGCGGGCAGCACCACCCGCTCGCCGTACACACCGTGCACCCCGAAGTCGAAGTTCGCGGCGGCCATCACCGGATCCCCTGCCACGAAGCGGGTCACGCCCTCGCCGACCGCTTCGACGACGCCGGCCGCCTCGTAGCCGAGCCGCGAAGTGTCGCCGGATAGTAGTAGCCGCCCGAACGGAACAGGGCCTCCGCCCGGTTGAGGCCGAGCGCCTCCACCCGGAACAGCACCTCGCCGGGTCCGGGCTCACGCAGCGGGACGTCCTCGACGCGGAGCACCTCCGGGCCGCCGGTCTCGTGGAACAGAACTGCCTTGGTCAACGCGGTAGTTGTCATGTCATGACCGTAGGAAGCGAGAGCTGGACGATCCATGTCCGAAGCCCTCCCCATCATGTCCGATCGTCTCCGCCGCCGCTTCATCCGGTGCGGTACGGTGCGCCCATGGACGTGCTGAGCGATGCGATCGCCGCGATGCGCACCGGGCGGCCCCACTCGTCCCGTTCCGTCAGATACGCCCCCTGGGGCATGCGTTTTCCGGCCTCCAGGGGCGCCGGATTCCATGTGATGCTCCAGGGCTCCGCCTGGCTCCTGCCCGACGACGCCCCGCCGCTCCGGCTCGGCCCCGGTGACGTCGTCTTCCTGGCCCACGGCTACGGACACGGCCTCGCCGACGACCCCGCGACACCACTGCGCGAGGTCGAGATGGAGCCGGACGGCAGCTGGCCTCCCGTTCCGCACCCGGGTCCGGCGAACGGTCGCCCCGAGAACCTTCTCCTGTGCGGCGCCTACCAGTTGAGCCGGGCACGGGCGCATCCGCTGCTGACCGAGCTGCCCGACGTGATCCACATCCCGGCCCGGATCGGCATGTACGCCTCCGTACGGGCTGCGGTCGATCTGCTCGGCGCGGAACTGGATCAGCCGCAGCCCGGATCCGACGCGCTCGTCCCCGCACTGCTCGACACCCTGCTGCTGTATCTGCTGCGCAGCTGGTGGCTCAACGACCGGCCCGGCACGGAAGACGGCTGGGCGGCGGCGCTGCGCGACCCGGGTGTCACCGCCGCCCTGCACGCGATCCACGGCGACCCGGCCAGACCCTGGACGGTCGGCGAACTGGGCGCCCGCGGGGGTCTGTCCCGGGCCGCCTTCGCCCGCCGCTTCACCACGCTGATCGGCCGACCCCCGCTCGCGTACCTCACCTGGTGGCGCATGACGACCGCGGGCAAGCTGCTGCGCACAGAGGACGCCCCGCTGCGTTCGATCGCCCAACGCGTCGGCTACTCCTCGGAGTTCGCCTTCGCCAAGGCGTTCAAGCGGGAGTACGGCATGTCGCCGGGCCGGTACCGCGCCGGGGAGGGCGGACGCGCGCTCACCGAGCAGGGCGACTAGCTTCTGTCGCCCGACAGGGCCTAGTACCCCTGGGCGGCCAACCGGTGCTCGTGGACACGCAGTTGCAGGGTCACCAGGTCGAGAAGCGGCGTGGTGACCGTCAGCGCGCGGGCGCGTGTGACCAGGTCGCCGAGGATGTGCTCCGCCTCGGTGAGGAGACCGGCCACGACGTCCCGGTACAGGGACGACGAGAACGGGACGCCGGTTCGCGTCACCGTCTCCTTGGTGGAGGTCAGTTCGCCGTCCGGGACGGGGAAGCCCGCCGCCGCGGAGACCGCGGCCGCCTCGGCGAGGATCGCGGGCCCGAGTTCCGGGCCGCCGGGGACGGTGTTGATGTCCCCGACCGTGCCGCGCATCAGGCAGGTCAGCGCGCCGATCGTGCTGACGAAGACCCACTTGTGCCACATCGCGGCGATGATGTCCGACGGAGCGTCCGAGTCGATGCCCGCCCCGCGCAGCAGCTCACGGACCGTCTCCACGCGGGCCGAGACGCCGCCGTCCTGCTCGCCGACGGTCAGGGCGCCGCGCGGGGCGAGCCGGACGATGTCCCCGTCGCCGTTCAGCGTGGTGGCGACCTTTGCCACGCCACCCAGGATCCGTTCGGCACCGAACCGGGCGTTGAGTGTGTCGAGATGGCCCATGCCGTTCAGCAGCGGCACCACCGCGGTGTCCGGCCCCACGGCAGGCGCCAGATCGTCCAGCGCTGCGTCCAGCGCGGTGGCCTTGACCGACAGCAGCACCAGGTCGTACGCCCCCGGGATCTCGTCGGCGGTGACGATGCGCGGGGTGATCACCTCGGCCTCGCCCTGTCCGGTGATCCGCAGCCCGCGCTCGCGCAGCACCTCGGCGCGCCGCGGACGGACCAGAAACGTCACGTCCGCCGCCCCCGCCCGGGCGAGCCGGGCGCCGTAGAAGCCTCCTGTGGCGCCGGCGCCCACGACCAGTACGTTCATTGCCGTCCCTCTCGTTCTCGATGCCCGGTCAGCCGGTGACACGCAGCAGGAGCTTGCCCGTCGAGGTGCGTCCGCCCATCAACTCGTGTGCCGCGGCCGCCTCGTGCAGCGGGAACTCGGCCGTCACCGGCAGCTTCACGGTGCCGTCCGTCACCGTGCGGAACGCGCGTTCGGCGAGGACGTGCAGGGCGGCCGGGTCCGAACCGGCCAGGCCGAGCACGGAGAAGGCCGCCACCGAGCGTGCCCCCGGCATCAGATCCGGCTGGCCCACCTGCCACGGCTCGGCGCCGGACGCGTTGCCGTAGGACACCAGGCGGCCGTACCGCGCGAGCGTGTCGAGACCGCGGCGCAGCGTGTCGCCGCCGACCGGGTCGAGGATCAGGTCGACGCCCCGTCCGCCGGTCGCGCGGCGCGCTTCCTCGGCGAAGCCGTCGGAGCTGTCGGACCCGTCGGCGACGAAGACCGCGTCGTAGCCGTGAGCGAGGGCGTGCTCCGCCTTGGCGGGCGAGGACACCACTCCGTAGACGGCTCCCGCGCCCGCCACGCGGGCCAGTTGGCCGGCAGCCGTCCCCACGCCTCCCGCGGCCCCGTGCACCAGCACGGTCTCGCCCGCGCGCAGACGCCCCACCTCGTGCAGCAGCGCATGTGCGGTCGGCAGCACGGTGGGCAGGGTGGCGGCGGTCCGCAGATCGAGGCCGTCGGGGACCGGGAAGACGGTCGCGGCGTCGGCGAGCACGATCTCGGCATAGGCGCCGGAGCCGGTGAGCGCGGCGACCTCCTGGCCGGGTCGCAGCCCTTCGACGCCGGGGCCGACGGCACGGATGCGGCCCGACACCTCCAGTCCGGGCACGAAGGGCAGGGACGGTACCCGGTAGCCCTCGGCACGGGCCTTCAGGTCGGCGAAGTTCACCCCCGCGTACGCCACGTCGATCGTGACCTGGCCGGTGCCCGGCTCGGGGGCCTCGAGAGCGACGGCCTCGAGCACCTCCGGACCGCCGTACTCCTGGAATCGGACAGCACGCATGGAGCCCACCCCTTCGAGTGTTCAATGGGAAGCGAACACTCGGAGTGTATGATCGTCATCGAACACTCGGCAAGGGGGATCGGAGGAAGGACATGCCGGACAGCACGCCTGTGCCCGGTCACCGCGCCGCCCCGGTGCACAAACATCCCGACGAAGTCGCCCTCCTCACGGCCCTGTCGGCCCTCGCCGACCCCGTCCGCCTCCAGCTCGTACGCGAACTCGGCGGCTCTCCCGACTGGACCCGCGCCTGCGGCAGCTTCGACGTCCCGGTCGGCAAGGCGGCCCTGAGTCACCACTTCACGGTGCTGCGCACCGCGGGCCTGGTCGAACAGCGCGACCAGGGCCCCAAGCGCATCAACCGCCTGCGCCGTGAGGAGTTCGACGCACGCTTCCCGGGACTGCTGGAGCTGGTGCTGAGGTCCGACCGTGCCGAGTAGCAGCACCGAGTGGCAGACGACCGGCGCGCAACCGCCGGGCGGCTGGGCGTCCGAGGTCCGTCGTGTGGAAAAGGGGCGTCGCTTCAGCGAGCTCGATGTCCTGCCCCCGGCGCGGGGGGACCGCGATGCGCCGCCGCTATCCGAGGCGGAGGTCCGCGAGGCCGAGGCGGAACTGGGGCTCACCCTCCCTGGGGAGTACCGGGACCATCTGCTCCGGAACAGCGCAGGCGGCATGCGCGTACGGCGGCTGCGCCGGACCCGGGAGGGCTGGGGCTGGTACGGCGACTACGACACCAACTACGCCTTGCTGACCACGGACTTCCCGCACCCCGACTCCTATCGCGCCTACGAGGACGCGCTGGACGGCCGGAAGCCGCAGGAGAAGGACTTCGCGGACCACGACGCCTACCAGGAGGCGTGGAACGACTGGGACGCCGAGTACGGGGTGTTCCAGGAGCGCAGGACGTCCGGTGCCGTGTTCGTGCAGGACAACGGCTGCGGATTCGCCACGCTGCTCGTCGTCACGGGCCCGCACCGCGGGGAGCTGTGGTTCGACGGACGGGCCACCTGCGACCGGATCCTGCCGATGACACTCCACGGACGGCCCGTGACGTTCACGGACTGGCTCGGCAGGTCCTCCATGGACCTTGTGGGCTGGTAGGCCGGGAGAACGAGCCGGGAGTCGCACGGCTTCCGGTCAGGAACTGTCGCGTCGCAGGCGGCGTCACTCCTGGGCAGGACGTGACCGACGGAAGGGGGAGCACGTGGACTGGGGGACGCTCGTTGCGACGGTCATGGGTGGCTCCATCGCCATCTCCGGAACCGTTTTCGCCGACCATCTGCGCCACCGCCATGAGGAGGACCGCGGGGTGGGGGCCCGCCGGCGGGCGGTGTACATCGAGTTCATCACCGCCGCAGGAGCCTGCCACGCGCGGTTGCGCGAGATCGCCCAGGACCCGGTAGCCGAACCCGACCTGGAAGCGGCCGCCCGCGCGGCACTGAGCGACGCCGCGATCCACGAAGTGCGCGAACGACTGTTCATCGACGCGACCACTGCCGTCGCCAGTGCCGGGCAGGCGATGTTCGAGCGGCTCCGCTCGCTCCAACGCACGGTGGCGGGGGGCGCATCGTCGACATCGCCCGCCTTCCACGACGCCTACCACCCGTACATCGGGACGGTCTGGACCTACCGGGTCGCCGTGCGCAAGGAACTGGAGGGCAAAGCGCTCTCGCCCGCGGTGTTCGGATGGGGCGAGTGGGACGGCACGGACCGGTGCCCCATGTGCAGGACGGCGGGTGATCGGGAACCGCAGTCCGGCGCGCCGTTCGTCACGGAGGGCCGGCGCGGGGAATGACGCACCCTTCCCGCGCGTTCCCCTCCTGGCGGAGGCGGCCTCCGCACCCGTACGACCCCTGGAGTGATGACAAGACATGCGCGTCGAGATCTGGAGCGACATCGCCTGCCCCTGGTGCTACATCGGCAAGGCCCGCTTCGAGAAGGGGCTGGCGGAGTTCGCCCATCACGACGAGATCGAGGTCGTCCACCGGTCCTTCGAGCTCGACCCCAACCGGGCGAAGGGCGACACCGCCCCCGTGATCGACATGCTGGCGAAGAAGTACGGCCGCACCCGCGAGGAGGCGCAGGGCATGGAGGAGCACGTCGCCTCCAACGCCCGCTCCGAGGGACTGGAGTACCGCACCGAAGGCCGCGACCACGGCAGCACCTTCGACATCCACCGGCTTCTCCACCTCGCCAAGGCCCGCGGCCGCCAGGACGAGCTGCTGAACCTCGCCTACCGGGCGAACTTCGCCGAGGAGCGGTCCGTCTTCGAGCCGGGGACGCTCCTCGCGCTGGCCGTCGAGGCCGGGCTCGACGAGCAGGAGGCGCGCGACGTCCTCGCCGACGAGAGTGCGTACGCCGACGACGTGCGGTCCGACGAGCGCGAGGCCGCCGAGCTGGGCGCGACCGGGGTGCCGTTCTTCGTGATCGACCGGCGCTACGGCGTCTCCGGCGGCCAGCCCGCCGAGGTCTTCACCCAGGCGCTGCAGCAGGCATGGCAGGGCCGCGTGCTCACGCCCGTCGGCGGGGACGCGGCGGTCTGCGGCCCGGACGACGCCTGCGAAGTCCCGCAGCAGTAAGGCGCCCGGCGGATCTGGGCCGAGCGGATACGCGATTGACCTCGCGGACGCCGCGGCCCAGGGTTGGGCGCATGGAGATCCTCAGCGCCCTGGCCGGAACCGAGTTCGCGCCCACGTCGACGTATCTGAACACCTCCAGCTGCGGGCTCCTGCCCCGCCGGACGGTACGCGCCGTCACACAGCTCCTCGGCGAGCTGGCCGACGGGCGGCCGGGCGGTGCAGGGGACTGGGCGGTCGTGACCGGTGCCCGGGAGACCTTCGCCCGACTCGCCGGGGTGGGCGCCGACGACGTGGCGATCGGCGGATCGGTCTCCGTGCATGTCGGGCTGATCGCTGCCTCCCTGCGGCCCGGCGCCGAAGTGCTGTTCCCCGAGGGCGAGTACGCCTCGGTCATCACGCCCTTCGTCGTGCGCGGCGACCTCAAGCTGCGCTACGCCCCGCTGGAGAGTCTGGCCGAGGCCGTGCGGCCGGGGACCGCGTTGGTGGCGTTCTCGAGCGTGCAGTCCGCCGACGGCCGGATCGCCGACCTGCCGGCGATCCGGGCCGCGGTGCAAGCGCACGGCGCCCGGACGCTCCTCGACGCCAGCCAGTCGGCGGGCTGGCTGCCGCTCGCTGCAGGGGAGTGGGACTACACCGTCACGGGCGGCTTCAAGTATCTGCTGTGCCCGCGCGGCGTCTCGTTCCTCACGGTGACGGAGGAGGCCCGGCGGGAGCTGGTCCCGCTGCACGCCGGTACCTTCGCCGCGGAGCGGCTGTGGGAGACGACGTACGGCCCGATCGAGGAACTCGCCGCATCCGCCCGCCGTTACGACGAGCCCCCTGCCTTCCCGTCGTACCACGGCGCAGAGCAGTCGCTCGCACTGCTGGAGGAGATCGGGATCGGGGCTGTGCACGCCCACGACACCGCGCTCGCACGGCAGTTCAGGGACGGGCTCATGGGGCTGGGGAGGGTACCCGTCCCGGCCGAGGGTTCGGCGATCGTCGCCGTCCCCGGCCTCGGCCACCGGGCCCGCGAGCTGGCCGAGTCCGGGATCGTCGTCTCGGAACGCGCGGGCAATCTGCGTGCCGCGTTCCATCTGTACAACTCGACCGCCGACGTGGAGCGTGTGCTGGACCGCCTGGCCGGTTAGGTTCCGGATGCGGTCTCACGCACGCGCCTACGGCTGGGGCAAGGGACTCAGCCCTGAGCCTCCGTGCACTCCGCCGTCTCCGTGCACAGGCTCGCCTCGACCTTGCCGAGCAGCCGCAGCAGTTCGGCGCGCTCGTCCGGCGCCAGGTCGGCCAGCGTGCGGTCCTCCAGTTCCGTCCACGCGGCGGACATGTCCGTGAGCAGCGCGCAGCTGCGGTCCGTCGCCTCGACCACGACCGCGCGGCGGTCCGCCGGGTCCGGGCAGCGGGTGACGTGGCCGGTCTGCTCCAGCCGCTGGAGCATCTTGGTGACCGTCGAGGGATCGAGGCCCACTTCCCTGATCAGTTCGGACTGCCGCACCGGGCCGGCGCCCCACAGCCGCATCATCAGGAACTCCTGGCCGGGGTAGAGGCCCAGGCTCCTGAGCTGCTTGCCCGCGGCGATGCGGTGCAGCCTGGCCACGCGCGACAGGGCGTGACTCACCGGGCCACCGCGGGCGGCGAGGGGGAGGGCGTCGGTACAGGCGGGCTGGTCCCGTGTATCGGGCGCGGCGGACATGGCGGCCTCCTCGGCGGTGGGTGGTGCGGACCCCTTGTTCGGCCACAGGGCCTGTAGGGCGGTTCAGGCCCTCGTTCCAGATGCTGTCACACATATTACCTTGGCCGACCAATGAATGCTGTACAGTGTTCATCGAGCCCATTACTTGGCCGACCACATAACGTATTGGGGATGCATCATGACCACCGCTTTCGACCCGGTCCAGCTCGGCGGCGAGCAGCTCGCGAACCGCATCGCCATGGCGCCCATGACCCGCAGCCGCGCCCACGGCCCCGGACTGACGCCCACACCCTCGGTGGTGGAGTACTACGCACAGCGCGCATCCGCGGGCCTGATCATCACCGAGGGCATCCAGCCCTCCGTCGTCGGCCAGGGATACCCCGACACGCCCGGACTGCACAGCCGCGAGCAGATCGCCGCCTGGCGCAAGGTCACCGACGCCGTGCACGCCGCCGGCGGCACGATCTACGCCCAGCTGATGCACGCCGGCCGCATCGGCCACCCGGTGCTCCTGCCCGACGGACTCGTACCGGTGGGCGCCTCCCCGGTCGCCGCGCAGGGACAGGTCTACACGCACGAGGGACCCAAGGACTTCGTCACCCCGCAGGAGCTGTCCGCCGACGACATCCGCGCCACCATCGCCGACTTCGCGGCGGCGGCCCGCAACGCCGTGGAGGCGGGCTTCGACGGCGTCGAACTGCACGGCGCCAACGGCTACCTCATCCACCAGTTCCTCGCGCCCAACACCAACGCCCGCACCGACGAATGGGGCGGCCCGGCCGAGAACCGCATCCGCTTCGCCACCGAGGTCGTCAAGGCCGTGGCCGAGGAGATCGGCGCCGAGCGCACCGCCATCCGGCTCTCGCCGGCGAACCCGTACAACGACATCGACGAGCCCGAGCCGGAGGCCGCGTACACCGCCCTCGTCCAGCGGCTGGAGCCGCTCGGTCTCGCCTATCTGCACCTCATCGAGGCCACCCCCGAGCGGCGGGAGCTCACCCAGACCCTGCGCAAGCTGTTCTCCGGGACCTTCGTGCTCAACGCGGCGACGGATGGCCCGACCGGCCCCGGCGAGCTCACTCTCATCGAGGACGGCATCGCCGATCTGATCTCCTACGGCGCCCTGTTCCTCGCCAACCCGGACCTCCCGGCCCGCCTCAAGGCCGGCGGCCCCTACAACACCCCCGACCCGTCCTCGTTCTTCGGCGGGGACGACAAGGGCTTCATCGACTACCCGGCGCTCGCCGGCTGAGCGCACACACGCAGGCGGGGCCGGTCTCCGAAGGGGAAGGAGACCGGCCCCGCCTGCGTGCGGCCGGTGAGCTATCGCACCGGGGTGAAGTCCCGCGCGCCGATGAACTCGGGGCGCGGTACGGGGGCCGCGAAGGGCTCCACCGCGGTGTTCTCCACGCTGTTGAACACGATGAAGACGTTGCTGCGCGGATAGGGCGTGATGTTGTCGCCGGAACCGTGCATGCAGTTGCAGTCGAACCAGGTCGCCGAACCGGCCCGGCCGGTGAACAGCCGGATGCCGTGGTCGTCGGCGAAGTGCGTCAGCGCCTCGTCCGACGGCGTGCCCGCGTCCTGCATCTGCAGCGACTTCTTGTAGTTGTCCTTCGGGGTCTCGCCTGAGCAGCCCAGGAACGTCCGGTGCGAGCCCGGCATGATCATCAGGCCGCCGTTGGTGTCCAGGTTCTCGGTCAGCGCGATCGACACCGACACGGTCCGCATGTTCGGCAGACCGTCCTCCGCGTGCCACGTCTCGAAGTCCGAGTGCCAGTAGAAGCCCGAGGCGCCGAAGCCCGGCTTCACGTTGATGCGCGACTGGTGGACGTACACGTCCGAGCCGAGGATCTGACGGGCTCTGCCCACAACCCGCTCGTCGCGCACCAGCGCCTCGAAGAGCTCGCTCAGCTTGTGCACCTCGAACACCGACCGCACGTCCTGGGACGTGGGCTCGATGATCGAGCGCTCGTCGGCGCGGACCGCCGGGTCGGCGATGAGCCGGTCCAGTTCGGCGCGGTACACCGCGACCTCGTCGTCGCTGATCAGCTGGTCGACGGTGAGGAAACCGTCGCGCTCGAAGCCCATCAGATCGGCCGTGACGATCGGCCCCGGGGTGCCCGGAGCGGACCAGACGACCGGGTCCTGACGCGGGGTCGTCACCTCACTCGCGCCACGGGTGGGGTACAGATCGGTGCGTGCGGGTGCGGTGGTCATGTTTCAGCCCTCCTCCGTCAGCAGGGGGTAGACGCCGTTCTCGTCGTGGTCCTCCCGTCCGGTCACGGGCGGATTGAAGACGCAGACACAGCGGAAATCGGTCTTGGGACGCATGGTGTGCTTCTCGTGCCCGTCCAGCAGGTACATGGTCCCGGGCTCGATCCAGTGGGTCTCGCCCGTCTCGTCGTTGGTCAGCTCGGCCTCGCCCTCCACACAGAGCACGGCCTCGATGTGGTTCGCGTACCACATGGAGGTCTCCGTACCCGCGTACAGCACGGTTTCGTGCAGCGAGAAGCCGACCTTCTCCTTGGCGAGCACGATGCGCTTGCTCTCCCAGGTCCCGGACGCGGACTTCACATGGCGGTCGGTGTTCTCGATGTCCTTGAACGATCGGACGATCACGGTGCGTCGATGCCTTTCTCTTCGTGCGCCTGTGTCAGGCGGTCTCGCGGACGGAGCGCGCCAGAATGCGCAGACCTTCGTCCAGCTCGTCGGGAGTGATGGTCAGTGCGGGCAGGAGCTTCACGACCTCGCTCTCCGGACCCGAGGTCTCCAGCAGCAGGCCGAGTTCGAAGGCACGGGCGCAGACCGCGGAGGCGCGCGCCTTGTCCTCGAACTCCATGCCCCACACGAGTCCGCGGCCGCGGAAGCTCACACCCTCGCCGCCCATTTCGTCGACGATGGCGAGCAGCGCGCGCTCGACCTGTTCGCCGCGGGCGAGGGTCTGCTTCTCCATCTGGCCGTCGGCCCAGTAGGTGTTGAGCGCGGCGGCTGCCGTCACGAAGGCCGGGTTGTTGCCGCGGAAGGTGCCGTTGTGCTCGCCCGGCTCCCAGATGTCCAGCTCCGGCTTGAACAGGCACAGCGACATGGGCAGTCCGTAGCCGCTGATGGACTTGGACAGCGTCACGATGTCCGGGACGATGCCGGCCTCCTCGAAGGAGAAGAAGCCGCCGGTGCGGCCGCAGCCCATCTGGATGTCGTCGACGATCAGCAGCATGTCCTGGCGCTCGCACAGCTCCTTGAGCGCGCGCAGCCATTCGGCGCGTGCGACGTTGATGCCGCCCTCGCCCTGCACCGTCTCGACGATCACCGCGGCGGGCTTGTTCAGGCCGGAGCCCTGGTCCTCCAGGAGCCGCTCGAACCACAGGAAGTCCGGGACCTGGCCGTCGAAGTAGTTGTCGAACGGCATCGGCGTGCCGTGCACGAGGGGGATGCCGGCCCCGGCGCGCTTGAACGCGTTGCCGGTGACGGCGAGCGAGCCGAGCGACATGCCGTGGAAGGCGTTGGTGAACGAGACGATCGCCTCGCGCCCCTTCACCTTGCGGGCCAGCTTCAGCGCGGCCTCGACGGCGTTGGTGCCGGTCGGGCCGGGGAACATGACCTTGTACGGCAGATCGCGCGGGCGCAGCACGACGTTCTCGAACGACTCCAGGAAGGCGCGCTTCGCGGCCGTCGCCATGTCCAGGCCGTGGGTGATGCCGTCGCGCTCGATGTAGTCGATCAGCGCCCGTTTCAGGACCGGGTTGTTGTGCCCGTAGTTGAGCGATCCGGCGCCGGCGAAGAAGTCGAGGTAGGTGTGGCCGTCCTCGTCGTGCAGATAGCTGCCCTGTGCGCGGTCGAACACGGCGGGCCAGCCACGGCAGTAGCTGCGCACTTCGGACTCGAGGGTCTGGAAAACGCTCAGGGCGGGCGGGGTGATGGTCACGACAGTCTCCAAGAAGTGGGGGGTCAGGCGGCGAGAGGGCCGATGCGGTAGAGCACTTCCGGCTGGTGGGTTCCCTCGGGGAACAGCCCGCCGTCGAAGAGGACTTCGTGGCTCAACGGCGCCTCGTGGCGCTTGGCGTAGGAGGTGAACAGTCGGTCCGACGCGGTGTTGTCCGGGGTGATGGTCGTCTCGATCTCGCGGACTCCGCGACCGCCGGTGACCTTGGCGGTCAGGGCGTCCAGCAGGACGCCGGCCAGTCCCCGGCCGCGGTGCGCACGGTCGACGGCGACCTGCCAGACGACGAGTGCCTCCGGGCGGTCGGGCCGTACATAGCCGGTGACGAAGGCGATCGGCTCTCCGTCCTGGCCGCGGGCCACGACGGAGGTGGCCGCGAAGTCCCGACACCACAGCAGATAGCTGTACGAGGAGTTGAGGTCCAGGACCTCGGAGTCGCGGGCGATGCGCCAGATCGCGGCTCCGTCCTCTACTCGTGGGGTGTCTATCTCAAGGAACTCCGGGGAGTCGGCAGAATCGGTGAATCCGTCTCGGGCTCGTACAAGGTCTTCCTGTGCGGCGGTCATGCGAATTGAATTTACCGAGCAAATTCAGAGATTGCATCGGGCCAAGGGGTTGGGTGGCGGCCGGTCCTGTGTTATCGCGCGGGCGCGAGCCGCCCTGCATATGACCCGCTGATCGCCCTTGTTTGACCGGATATGAGGGGGCAAAGCAGACTTCATGTGGCGTCGGTCACATGCGGGAAACCGCGTTGACACGTGTACGAATCGCCTACGGAATCTATTCGAATCTCTGCGTTTAGGTCGTGGGATCGGGGGCAGCAGAATGCGGGGAACTGTTCATCCGAATTTACTTACCGCATTCTTTCCGGGCCGTGCTGTGAATTCATGTTCCGTGTGCGTGGGGCGATATTGCCACAGGCGACGAGGGCCGGCTGCGGACGCCGTCCGGCCCTCGCCGGTGCCGCTACCAGCTCGCGCCGGCCGCCCGGCGCGCGCCCTCGAGGTCGACCGGCCTGCCGTGCCCGGCGAGCGCCGAACCGAGCGCCGCCAGCGAGGACTGCACGACACCGCGCGTGGCGTCCACCCCGTAGTGATTGACCCGGATCATCTCCTTGGCCAGGGCGCCACCGCCCGCGATCAGCGGCAGCGAGGGGTCGGCGGCCAGCGCCGCCGCCACCAGCTCGCGCGCGTCGACCCCTTCGGGGGCGCGCAGCGTCGTCGCCACCGGTGCGGCCTCCTCCGCCCGGTGGACATACGGCGCGAGCCCGCCGCCGAGCGCCAGCGCACCGGCACGCGTGGCGGCAGCCGCCGACGCGTGCCGCGCCATCACCGCGTCCAGGCCCTCGGCCTCGATGCGCTCCAGGCACGCCTCGAGCGCCAGCATCTCCAGCTGCGCGGGAGCGTGCAGCAGCGCCTTGCGGCCGCCGTCGATCCAGCGCTCCTGCCAGTCCAGGAGCGACAGGTACGAACGCCGCGGCGCGGCCGGATTGGCCGACATGCGCTCCCATGCCCGCTCGCTCACCGACACCGCGGAGACACCCGCCGGGCCGCCCATCGCCTTCTGGGCGCCGATCACACACAGATCCACGCCCCACGTGTCCGGCAGCAGGGGCTCCGCGCCGACGGAGGCGACCGCGTCCAGCATGAACAGCGCGCCGTGCGCCCTGACCACCTCACCGATCTCCGCGACCGGGTTGGTGTTGCCGGTCGCCGCCTCGGCGTGCACCAGCGAGACGAAGTCGATCTCCGGGTGGGCCGCCAGGGACTCGGCGACCTGCTCCGCCGAAACCGCCGTGTGGAACGGCACTTCGAGGTCGACGACCCGGGCACCGCAGTCACGCAGCCAGTTGCCGAAGGTCTGCCCGTACGGACCCGTCACCACGTTCAGAGCGGTGGAGCCCTCCCGTGCGCCGCCCCTGATGCATCCCTCCAGCGGCAGCAGCGCCTCGCCCTGCATGATCACCACGTCCTGCCCGGTGCCGAGGAGAGCGGCGACCCTGTGCTCGATGGCGGCGAAGTGCGCGGCGGTCAGCGGGGCCAGATCCAGCAGGGGGTGAGTCACGGCGGTGCTCTGCTCTCTTCGGTGTGCGGTCTTCGGCGGTGCGGACTCCGGTCGTTGTCCGGGCTCCCGGCCGAGCCTACCGAGCGCCTCGTACAGTGCCTGACATGAGCGATCACGCGGTGCTGCACGTGAAGGGGCGGGTGCTCGTCGGACCCGACGAGGCGCGCGACGAGGTCTGGGCGGTGGACGGCAGGATCACCTTCGACCGTCCTGACGCCGAGGCCGTCACCGTGCACGGATGGGCACTGCCGGGACTCGTCGACGCCCACTGCCACGTGGGGCTCGACCGCCACGGTGCGGTCGACCCCGCGACCAGTGAGAAGCAGGCGATCACCGACCGGGACGCGGGCACGCTGCTGCTGCGCGACGCCGGGTCGCCGTCCGACACACGGTGGATCGACGACCGGGAGGACCTGCCGAAGATCATCAGAGCCGGCCGGCACATCGCACGCACGCGCCGCTACATCCGCAACTACGCGCACGAGATCGAGCCCGACGACCTGGTCGCCTACGTCGCCCGGGAGGCCCGCCGGAGCGACGGCTGGGTCAAGCTCGTCGGCGACTGGATCGACCGCGACGCGGGGGACCTCACCGCCTGCTGGCCGCGCGGCGCGGTCGAGGCGGCCATCGCCGAGGCGCACCGCCTGGGTGCCCGGGTGACCGCGCACTGCTTCGCGGAGGACTCGCTGCGTGACCTCGTCGAGGCCGGGATCGACTGCATCGAGCACGCCACGGGGCTGACGGAGGACACCATCCCGCTGTTCGCCGAGCGGGGCGTCGCGATCGTCCCCACGCTGGTCAACATCGCCACGTTCCCGGACCTCGCGGCCGGCGGCGAGAGCAGGTTCCCCCGGTGGTCGGCGCATATGCGCAGCCTGCACGCGCGCCGGTACGACACCGTGCGCGCGGCCTACGACGCGGGCATCCCGGTGTTCGTCGGCACCGACGCGGGCGGCTCGCTGGCGCACGGTCTGGTGGCCCAGGAGGTGGCCGAGCTCGTGAAGGCCGGTATTCCGCCTCTGCAGGCCCTGTCGGCGACCGCCTGGGGTGCACGGCAGTGGCTGGGCCGTCCGGGGCTGGAGGAGGGCGCTCCCGCCGATCTGGTGGTGTACGACGAGGATCCGCGGGCCGATGTGCGGGCGCTGGCGGCGCCGCGTCGGGTGATTCTCAACGGGCGGATCATCGGCTGATGCCCTGGGAGGTGGCGTGTTGACCGGGCGTGACCCGGTCCACCGGCCGGTCGTTGAAGAACTCCGCACGCCGGTCGGGAGCGACCGGCGCACCACCCTCGGGGCGCGACACGCGGGCCCAAGGGAACGTCCGTACCTCAAGAATCGAAAATGGGCACGGAAACCCCACGTTGGAGTGAACTCACTTCAGGTGTCTGTCGGTTCACTCTCCGTGCGTAAAGATTCGGGTGTCTTCGCCACCGCCGCCCGTGTCCCCGGGCAGGCCGACGGCGCCATGTCTCTTGTGGGGGTTCCACCATTGTGAACAGCAACACCTTCCGTATGCCCGCACGCGGTTCCGCACGCAGGGCAGCCGCGGCGACGGCCGCCGCCGCAGTGGTCGCCGGCCCCCTCGCGCTCGCCGCCCCGGCCCACGCCACCGGCGGCGAGGGCAAGGCGGGCGCGGTCGTGCTCCGTACCGGCCTCGACGTTGCCCTGCTCAACAAGACCGTCGATGTGCCGCTCACCGCCACGCTCAACGAGGTGCAGGCGCCGGCGAGCGCCGAAAAGACCGCGCTCAGCGTGGAGTTGGACGGTGTCGACAAGGGGCGGCCCGTACAGCTGCTGCGCGCCGACGTGGCCACCGCGAAGGCACACGTCGAGGACGGAAGGGCCGAGGCGCGCAGCAACCTCGTCCGCGCCAGGGTCCATGTCCCCGGGCTGCCCCTGTTGTCCCTCATCGAGGTCGAGAAGGTCACCTCCGAGGCCGTCTGCGAGGCCGGCAAGCAGCCGGTCGCCAAGTCGAACGTGCTCGGACACGTGAAGGTGCTCGGCAAGAAGGTCACGCTGAGCACGGGCGGACCGACGCACGTGAAGGTGCCGGGGGTCGGCGAGGTGACCCTCGACCTGTCGAAGACGCACACCACGACGCGTACGGCCGCTGCCACGGCCCTGCAGCTCGAGGTCTCGGTGAATCCCCTGGAGCTGAACGTCGCCGATGTCACCGGCGAGGTCACCCTCGCCGAGGCGACATGCGAGTCGCCCGACGCACCCGAGAAGCCGGTCGAGAAGCCTGCCGAGGAGCAGCCGAGCACGGCACCGCCCAAGGACGTCGCGGCCCAGTCCGGGCAGGAGCCCGAGGAGAACCTGGCCGAGACCGGCGGCAGTTCGACCACCCCGTACATCGCCGGCAGCGCCGCCCTGCTGCTGGCCGCGGGTGCCGCAGCGATGGTGCTCACGCGGCGCCGCTCGCGCTCCCGGAGTTGATCCGTACCCTGTCGGGCCCCGCCGAGGGGGAGGGGCCCGGCCGGACGGGCGTGCCCGTGGTGGGCTGCCACGGGCGCCGGTCCCGCGTCAGCCCACCATGACCAGGGCCTGGTCGAGCGCCTGAAGGAAACGATTCGTCGTGGCCCGGTCACGTACCGCGAGCCGCAGCCAGTCGCCGTCGAGACCCGGGAACGTGTCCCCTCGCCGGGCCGCGAACCCCAGGGACCGCAGCCGCCCCCGTACCTGCTGCGCATGCCGGATCCGCACGAGCACGAACGGTCCCTCCGCGGGCTCCACGGCCCGCACCTCGTCGAACTCGGCGAGCCCCGCCAGCAGATGCCTCCGGTCCGCCGCGATCCGCCGCGCGGCCTCGGCCGCCTCCGCCAGCGCGTCGCTCCCCATGCATGCCTCCGCCGCGGCGAGGGCCGGTGTGGACACTGGCCACAGCGGCTGCGCCCGCTCCAGCGCGGCGATCGTCTCCTGCTCGGCCAGCACATAGCCGATCCGCAGACCCGCGAGCCCCCACGTCTTGGTGAGGCTGCGCAGCACGACGAGGCCGGGGACGTCCGTGCGGCCCGCAAGCGCCTCCGTCTCGCCGGGCACCGCGTCCATGAACGCCTCGTCCACCACCAGCAGCCGCCCGGGACGGGCAAGTTCGGCGATCTGCGCGGCCGGATGCAGGACCGATGTCGGATTCGTCGGATTGCCGATCACGACCAGATCCGCGGACTCGGGCACGGCCTTGGGATCCAGCCGGAAGCCGTCCTCCTCGCGCAGCAGCACGCGCCCCACCTCGTGGCCCGCGTCCCGCAGCGCCGCCTCCGGCTCCGTGAACTGCGGATGCACGACGACCGGTTGCCGCACCCGCAGAGCACGCGCCAGCAGCACGAACGCCTCCGCGGCCCCCGCCGTCAGCAGCACCCGCTCCACGGGCAGGCCGTGCCGCCGTGCGACAGCGGCCCGAGCCGCCCGGCCGTCCGGATACGCCGCGAGCGAGCCCAGCGAACCGGCGATGCACTCCCGCAGCCAGCCGGGCGGCGTGCCGGTGCGTACGTTGACCGCGAGATCGACCAGGTCCGAGGCACAGTCCCGCATCTCGGCATCGCCGTGGTGGCGCAGATCGTGGCCGCCCGGCGGCCGCTCCGGATACTCGGGCATGCCCCGGTGGTCAGTGCGCGTGTACATGGCTGCCACGCAGCGCCGCAGGAGGGCTGATCACAGGGGTCTCCTCGATGTGTGGGGGGTGGAAGAACGCACGACGGTCATCATGTCTCCTGCCGCCGGATCCCGTCAGGTGCCGGGGACGTCCGCGACGTCCGCCGGGCAATGGCGCATGTCACACCGGCGGGCCGCCCCACGGGGGACGACCTGCGTTTGGGTACGAGCAGCTCGCCGCCACCCGCGAGGGCCGCCGCCTCCGCCACCGAGGGCGTGCCCACCGCCTCCAGCACCGCCGCGGACTCGTTCGCGACGCGGACACCGGCCAGCTCCGCGGCCGTGTACGTCACCAGCGGAACGCCCAACCGCACGGCAGCGGCGACCACCCCCGGCTCCCAGGCCTTCGAGTCGAGCGTGGCGATCTCGACCACGTCCCGCGCCGGCAGGGACGCCTCGCGCAGCACGGAGAGGACCAGCTGCACCACCTCGTCGACCGGAACACCCCGGGACGCGCCGACGCCGACGACAAGGCCCTGTCCGTCCTCGTGGTGGACGTACTCGGGCGCCTGTGACAACTCGGCGTGGTGCCGCGGCCTCCGTTGCGGCCCCGGGACGACCGCCCGGGCAGGTAGCGGCGTACCGGGCGCGCCACCCGGGCCGGTCGGGAGAGGCATCAGCGGTTCCTCGTCGCGGCAACCGGGTGAACGGGCCCGGCCTTGATGTGCGCCGGAGTGGGGCGATCCGCTAGCAAGGGCCCATGGCGGTGTTCGTCGCGCTCGGCGCGTTCCTCATGACGCTGTTCGGCGGCTGGATGGCGCACCGCGTCACCGACCGCCGCCACCTCGTGCTCGGTCTCGCGGGCGGACTCATGCTCGGCGTGGTCGGCCTCGACCTGCTCCCGGAGGCGATCGAGGCGGCGGGCAGGCCGGTGTTCGGCGTCTCGCAGGCCCTGCTTTTGTTCGTCGGCGGCTTCCTCGCGGGGCACATGGTGGAACGGCTGCTGGCCGTGCGGCAGGCGGCGCACGGCGCGGAACGCCGCGTACCGCAGGTGGGCATGACGGCGGCAGCCGCGATGGTCACCCACAGCCTCATGGACGGCATCGCGCTGGGCGCCGCGTTCCAGGTCGGCGGCGGAATGGGCGCGACCGTCGCGCTCGCCGTCATCACGCACGACTTCGCCGACGGCTTCAACACGTACACGATCACCAGCCTGTACGGGAACACTCGCCGCAAGGCGGTCGTCATGCTGATCGCCGACGCACTCGCGCCCGTCGTGGGGGCGGCGTCCACCCTGCTGTTCACCCTTCCCGAGGAACTCCTCGGCAGCTATCTCGGCTTCTTCGGCGGCGCGCTTCTCTACCTGGCCGCCGCCGAGATCCTGCCCGAGGCCCACCACGAACACCCCGCCCGCTCCACGCTGTTGTGCACCGCGGGCGGCGTCGCATTCATCTGGCTGGTGGTCGGCCTCGCCGAATGAGCCGCACGTCCTCATGCCCGGGCCTCCCTACGGCCTGGCGGCCGTGGGCGGGACCTCCGCCCCGCACGAGGCGACGAACCGGGCCGCGACCTCCGGCCGGGCCGCCCAGTGCGTGTGCAGATAGCTGGCGTGCACGCCCTGCTGGACGAAGCCCTCCACCCGCCGCTCCGGACGCACCATGCCCCATGCGGGCACCGGGCCCGCGCCGGGCTCCAGCACCGTGCGATGGAACTCATGGCCACGCATCCGCGTCCCGGCGGCGGCCAGTGGGCTGTCGGCCACCGCAACGGCCTCCCGGTAGCCGAGCGTCAGCCGCCCCGACATCCGTGCTTCGGCATCCAGGACTCCGCACATGGGCTTCCCGTCGAGGGACCGGGCCAGATACAGCAGCCCGGCGCACTCGGCCGCGATCGGCGCCCCCGAGCGGGCCAGTTCGGCGACGGCCTTGCGCAACGACTCGTTCGCGGAGAGCTCGGGCGCGTACATCTCCGGGAATCCGCCGCCGATGACGAGCCCGCGGGTCCCCTCGGGAAGCTGCTCGTCCCGGAGCGGGTCGAAGGTCACCACCTCGGCGCCCGCCGCCTCCAGCAGCTCGACGTGCTCGGCGTACGAGAAGGTGAACGCGGCGCCACCGGCGACGGCCACCACCGGGTGCGCGCGATCGCCCGCCGCGGCCGCGGGGGAACCCCCGGGGAGGGTGGGCGCAACGGGACCACCGGTGCCCAGCCGCTCTGCGAGGCCCGGAGCCCACGGAGCGGCGTCCAACCGCGGCGCACTCCTCGCGAGCGCCAGCAACGCATCCAGGTCGCACCCGGCCCGTACCTGCTCCGCCATCGCCGCGATCGCATCCACCGCCTCGACCCGCCGCTCGGCGACCGGTACGAGCCCAAGATGGCGCGAGGGCGTCGCGACATCGCCCGCCCGCCGCAGCGCTCCCAGCACCGGTACGCCCGAACCGCCCAGCGCCTCCCGCAGCAGATGCTCATGACGGTCGGTGGCGACCTTGTTGAGGATCACGCCCCCGATCCGTACCTCCGGATCCCACGACGCGAACCCGTGCACCAGCGCCGCGACCGACCGCGACTGCGACGACGCGTCCACGACCAGCACCACTGGCGCCCGCAGCAACTTCGCGACCTGGGCGGTCGAGGCCAGCTCGCCCTGATCTGCGGCACCGTCGTACAGCCCCATCACGCCCTCGACGACGGCCAGTTCGCTGCCGCCGGCGCCGTGCGCGAACAGCGGTGCGATCAGCTCCGTACCGCACAGATACGCGTCGAGGTTGCGGCCCGGCCGCCCGGTGGCCAGCGAGTGGTAACCGGGGTCGATGTAGTCCGGTCCCACCTTGTGCGGCGACACCGCCAGACCACGGCCGGCGAATGCGGCCATCAGACCGGTCGCGACCGTGGTCTTGCCCGCGCCCGAGGACGGCGCGGCGATGACGAGACGTGCTACCACTCGATGCCCCGCTGGCCCTTCTGACCCGCGTCCATGGGGTGCTTGACCTTCGACATGTCGGTGACCAGGTCGGCGAAGTCGATCAGCTTCTGCGGCGCGTTGCGGCCGGTGATCACCACATGCTGGGTGCCGGGCCGGGCGCGCAGCACCTCGATCACCTCGTCCGTGTCGATCCACCCCCAGTGCAGCGGGTACGCGAACTCGTCGAGGACGTACAGCTTGTGCGTCTCGGCGGCCAGGTCCCGCTTGACCTGCTCCCAGCCCTCGCGCGCCTTGTCCTCGTTGGACTGCTCGCCCTCGGCGGGGGCACGCTGGATCCACGACCAGCCCTCGCCCATCTTGTGCCAGGCGACGGTGCCGCCCTCACCGCTCGCGCCCAGCACCTTGAGCGCGTTCTCCTCGCCGACCTTCCACTTCGCCGACTTGACGAACTGGAACACGCCGACCGGCCAGCCCTGGTTCCAGGCGCGCAGCGCGAGCCCGAACGCGGCGGTCGACTTGCCCTTGCCGATTCCCGTGTGCACGAACACGAGCGGGCGGTTGCGGCGCTGGCGGGTGGTGAGCCCGTCGTCGGGTACGACGGACGGCTGTCCCTGAGGCATCAGGCGGCCCTTCTGGTGGTTGCGGTGACGTTCCGGACGTCCTTGACGAGGCTGGCGATCGAGTCGGCGCGCAGCTCGTCGAGGGTGACGGCGGTGCCGCCGAGTTCGCCGGCGAGCGTGCCGGCCAGACCGAGCCGGACGTACCCGGACTCGCAGTCGACGACCACCGCGGCGGTGCCTTCGGCGGCGTGCAGGCGTGCGGCGCGCTGCGCGAGGGCGAACGCGTCACCGCCCCCCGACGCCGTCGCGCGGCCGTCCGTGACGACGACCAGCAGCGGGCGGCGCGACGGGTCGCGCAGACGTTCCACGCGCAGCGTGTCGTGTGCCTTCAACAGCCCGGCGGCCAGCGGCGTACGGCCGCCCGTCGGCAGTGATTCGAGACGGGATGCGGCCGCGTCCACAGACGACGTCGGCGGCAGCGCCAGCTCCGCGTCCTTGCCGCGGAAGGTGATCAGCCCGACCTTGTCGCGCCGCTGGTAGGCGTCCAGCAGCAGCGACAGCACCGCCCCCTTGACCGCGCTCATCCGCTGCCGCGCCGCCATCGAGCCCGAGGCGTCGACCACGAACAGCACCAGGTTGCCCTCGCGCCCTTCGCGGACCGCCTGCCGCAGGTCGTCCCGGCGGACGACCAGCCCGCGGCCGTTGCGGCCGCGGGCCCGCTGATGGGGTGCTGCGGCTTGCACGGTCGCGGCCAGGTGCAGTTTGGTGAGCGCCCCGCGCGGCCGCCGTGCTCCGGTCGTACGGCCGTGCTCGGTACGCGCCCGGGACCTGCGCCCCGCCGCGCCCTCGCCGAGACCGGGCACGCTCAGCATCTTCGTACGGAACGGCTCCGAGGCCCGGACGGGCTGCTGCTCGCCGCGTCCGGCCCCTGGCGCGGGCGAGGGAGCCGCCTGCTGCTCGTCCGTGCCGGTGGCCTCGGGCGACGCCTCCGGCCCCTGGTCCTGCGGGGGCACGCCGCCCCCGCCGCCGGGGCCGCCGTCCCCGTCCGGTCCGGGGTCCGGATCAGGGTCCGGATCGGGCTCGTCGCCGCCGAACTCGTCCAGCGTCTCGTCGAGCTTGTCCTCGTCGAGCCCCGGCGCGTCGAACGGATTGCGCCGCCTGCGGTGCGGCAGCGCCAGCAGGGCGGCCTGCCGGACGTCCTCCTCCGCGACCTCGTCCCGCCCGGCCCAGGCGGCCAGCGCGGTGGCCGTCCGCGCCATCACGATGTCGGCGCGCATACCGTCCACCTCGAAGGCCGCACAGGTCGCGGCGATCTGACGGAGCGCCATGTCGCCCAGCAGCACGTTGGGCAGCAGTTCCCGCGCGGCCACGATCCGAGCCCGCAGCGCCGCCTCGTCGTCCGCCCAGCGCGCCGCGAAGGCCGCCGGGTCGTCGTCGTACGCCAGCCTGCGCCGTACGACCTCGACCCGCTGGTCGGGGTCACGGGACGCGGCGACCTCCACCGTCAGCCCGAAGCGGTCGAGCAGCTGCGGCCGCAGCTCGCCCTCTTCGGGGTTCATGGTCCCGACGAGCAGGAAGCGGGACGCGTGCCGTACGGAGACACCCTCACGCTCGACGTACGAGGCACCCATGGCCGCGGCGTCCAGCATCAGGTCGACGAGGTGGTCGTGCAGCAGATTGACCTCGTCGACGTACAGGATCCCGCGGTGCGCGTCCGCGAGCAGCCCCGGCTCGAACGCCTTCACGCCCTCCGCGAGTGCCCGCTCGATGTCGAGCGCGCCGACGAGCCGGTCCTCCGAGGCGCCGACGGGCAGCTCGACCATGGGAGTCGGCCGGCTTGCCACCCCGCCACCCCCGTGGGGTCCGTCGGGGCAGTCGGGGTCGGGAGCGGCCGGGTGACAGGAGAAGCGGCAGCCGGGGACGACGTCCATGGCAGGCAGCAAAGCGGTGAGGCCGCGCACGATCGTCGACTTGGCGGTGCCCTTCTCACCGCGGACGAGCACACCGCCAACCGCCGGACTGACCGCGTTGAGCAGCAGGGCCAGCCGCAGATCGTCCATCCCGACGACCGCGGTGAACGGATAGGGGGTGCTCATCCTTTGATCACTCCTTCGTTGAGGTAGGCCGAGTTCGGCCGCGGCGGTGTTCGAGGCGTGGGGCTCCCGGGCGGAGCCCCGGTGCGGGACGGGGGTATCGCCCACGCCGCCGGGCGCAGGGCGAGGGCGGGGTGGGGAACACGCACGCCGCAGGCGCCACCCGCGCCCACGACCCGCACGCCCCTCACGGCGCTCCCGGCGGCACGAACGGCAACCCCGCCGGCGCCCCGCGCTCGATGAGGGCGAGCAGCGCATCCGTGTCCGCGTGTTCCTCGATCAGATCGCCCAGCCGGTCCAGCTGCTCCTCCCGGAGCATCCCGAAGCTCGTGTCCGGCGCGGGCACGAACCGCCGGCCCGCCTGCGCCGCCACCTCCCGCAGGAACACCCGCCGGAAGCCGTCGCTCTCCAGCGACCCGTGCCAGTGCGTGCCCCACACCGCGCCGACGCGGCAGCCGTCCAGGAAGGGGTCGCCGCCCCGTACTTCGGCGACACCGTGATGGATCTCGTACCCCTCGACCCGCTCGCCGAGCGCTTCGCCGACCGGCCGCGCAAGGGTCTTCTCGCGCGCGAACCGGACCCGTACCGGCAGTAGTCCGAGCCCTTCGACCTGCCCGGCCCTCGACTCGACGTCGTCCTCGATGTGCTCGGCCAGCGCCTGGAAGCCGCCGCAGATGCCCAGTACCGGCCGGCCCTCCGCCGCGCGCCGCGCGATCGCGTCCGCCAGCCCGCGCTCCCGCAGCCAGGCCAGTGCCTTCACCGTCCCGCGCGTGCCCGGCACCACGACCAGGTCGGCGTCCACCAGCTCCTCCGCGCGGTCCACGAACCGCACCACGACGCCGGGTTCGGCCGCCAGCGCGTCCACGTCGGTGAAGTTCGACATCAGCGGCACGGCGCACACCGCGATCCGCAGCACGTCCTCGCCGACCGGCGCAGCGACCGTGGACTCGCGTACCGCACCGCGCAGGGACACCCGCAGACCGTCCTCCTCGTCGATGCCCAGCCCGTGCGCGTACGGCAGGACACCGAACGTCCGCCGGCCGGTGAGCCCGAGCAGCATGTCCAGGCCCGGCTCCAGCAGCGTCACATCACCCCGGAACTTGTTGACCAGATAGCCGGCGACGAGCTCCTGGTCCTCCGGAGCCAGCAGCGCGGTCGTGCCGAAGAACTGCGCGAACACCCCGCCCCGGTCGATGTCCCCGACCACCAGCACCGGCAGCCGGGCCGCCCGTGCGATGCCCATGTTCACGATGTCCGTGCGCCGCAGGTTGATCTCGGCCGGACTGCCCGCCCCCTCGCAGATCACGGCGTCATACGTGCCCCGCAGCTCGTCCAGGCACGCCATGACGGGTTCGAACAGCTCCCGCTGCCTGTTCCCGTGGTACCCCTTCGCGCTCATCTCGCCGACGGGCTTGCCCATCAGCACGACCTGGCTGGACCGGTCGCTGCCGGGCTTGAGCAGCACAGGGTTCATCAGCGCGCTCGGCTCGACGCGGGCGGCCTGCGCCTGCATCGCCTGCGCCCGGCCGATCTCCGCACCCTCCCGGGTCACGAACGAATTGAGGGACATGTTCTGCCCCTTGAAGGGCGCGACCTTCACGCCCTGCCGCACCAGCCATCGGCAGATCCCGGCGGTCACCACGCTCTTCCCGGCGTCCGACGTCGTCCCCGCGACCAGCAGTCCGCCGCTCATGTACGCCGTCCCCTCATGGCTCCGCGGACGAGCCGCGCACCCGCGCAGGCCGCCAGCGTCAGCACTCCGATGCGGCGCGACAGCCGCACCGCGCGGTCGATGTCGCCGAACTCCACCGCTCGTCCGCCTCCGTTGAGCACCGGCCGGTGCTCGACCCGCCCGCCGTAAGAGAGGGTCCCGCCCAGCCGTACGCCGAGCGCCCCGGCGAACGACGCCTCCACAGGGCCCGCGTTGGGGCTCGGATGCTTCGCCGCGTCCGCGCGCCAGGCGCCCATGGCCCCGCGCGGGTTCGGGCCGGCGACGGCCGCGAGCGCGGCGGTGAGCCGGGCACCCGGCCAGCCGGCCACGTCGTCCAGCCGTGCGGAGGCCCATCCGTACCGCAGATGGCGGGGTGACCTGTGGCCGACCATGGCGTCGAGGGTGTTGACCGCGCGGAAGCCGAGCAGCCCCGGTACACCCGCGACCGCGCCCCACACCAGGGCGCCGACAACGGCGTCGGAGGTGTTCTCGGCGACGGACTCGACGACGGCGCGGGCGATCTGCTGCTCGTCGAGGGACTGCGGATCGCGCCCGCACAGATGAGGCAGGCGCTCGCGAGCGGTGTCGATGTCCCCGGCCGCCAGTGCCTCGCCGATGGAACGTCCCTCGCGGCCCAGGGAGGTGCCCCCGACGACGGCCCACGTGGCGGCGGCGGTCAGCGCGACCGACGCGGCGGGGGAGCGGCGCACGGCACGGGACGCCAACGCCCCGACGGCGACGGCGCCTCCGGCGCAGACGGCGGTGTGCAGGGCGCCCCAGCCACGGTGGTCGCGCCACAGCATGCGCTCGACGGCACCGGCCGCACGCCCGAAGGCAGCGACGGGATGGCCCCTGCGGGGGTCCCCGACGAGGAGGTCACCGGCGAGACCGGCGGTGGCGCCGTACACGAAGATCCGGTCGGCACGCATGGGGTCAGCGACCTCTGGGGTGGTGTCCGACGGGCAGGGCTGAACTGCAGCCAGGCATGGTGACGAGTCCTCACTCAGGGTCCGCGCCCTGGTTCGACGTGACCGGCGGTGAGAGTTCCTGGCTCCCCGGGACCTCCCGGGTGACAGTGGCGGGACCGCGCCGGATTCGCACCGGACTTCCTCTTCTGCCGCCGTATATGGCCCCGGCAGTCCACCACGCCCGCGAACGCCCGTCAACTCACCCTTGACCTGCGGCGGGACAGTGTGCCGAGCCCCACACCGGGCGTCCGCCGGGCGGCATACGAAAGCCGGGACGGAGGTCCCCGAGGGGGCTCCGGCCCGGCTTCCGAACGGGTCGTGCGGTCGTCGGCCGACGACCGGTCAGACGACGATCAGATAGATCCCGTACGCGACGGCCGCGGCGCACAGCGCGAAGCAGGCGTACGCGGCGGTTCGGGCCATGGACGCCGAGCCGCCGTTCGCGCTCGCCGACTCGTGCTTGGTCAGGCCCACGATGCCCAGGGTGAACAGGCCCACCAGGGCGACGGTGGCGACGAGGCTCACGCCGAACACGGAGCCGAGAGCTGCCCAGTCGATCTTCATGCTGCTGATTCCTTACACCGTGGCCGGACGGGCCGGCTCGGGCTCGGCCGGGGCCGGGATGGTGGTCTTGAGCTCGCCCGCCGGCGGCGGGGCGACGGCCGCGATGGCGGTGGTGACGATGCCCGCGGGCTCGTCGGCCGCGGTCTCCGTCTCGTTGACGTTGGTGTGGTCGACGACCTGGCGGCGGGAGACGAGCCAGATCGCGAGGCAGGAGGCGACGAGGAACACGGCGACGGCCGCGACGCCCCAGTCACCCTGCTTGGTGACGAACTCCGAACCCGCGGCGACCAGACCCGCGGCCGGCAGGGTCAGACCCCAGGCCACGAACATCCGGGTCGCGGTGGACCAGCGGACCACACCGCCCTTGCGGCCGAGGCCCGCGCCCATCACCGCGCCGGAGCACGAGTGGGTCGTGGAGAGCGAGAAGCCGAGGTTGGAGGAGGCGAGGATGACGCTGGCCGCGCTGGTCTGGGCGGCGAAGCCCTGCTGCGGCTGGAGGTCGGTGAGGCCCTTGCCCATGGTGCGGATGATGCGCCAGCCGCCGAGGTACGTGCCGAGCGAGATCGCGATACCGGCGGAGAGGATGACCCACAGCGGAGGGTTGGAGCCGGGGGAGAGCACACCGCCGGCGACGAGCGCCAGCGTGATGATGCCCATCGTCTTCTGTGCGTCGTTGGTGCCGTGCGCCAGGGAGACGAGACCGGCGGAGGCGATCTGGCCGGAGCGGTAGCCCTTGGCGGTCGCCTTCGGGTCCGCGTTCTTCCCGATCCTGTACGTCAGCCGGGAGGCGAGATAGGCGGCGATACCGGCCACCAGCGGCGCGGCGATCGCGGGGATCAGCACCTTGGTCACGACGACGCTGCCGTCGACGCCGCTCATGCCGACGGAGGCGACGGTGGCGCCGATGAGGCCACCCATGAGGGCGTGCGAGGAGCTGGACGGCAGTCCGATGAGCCAGGTCATCAGATTCCAGAGAATGGCGCCGACGAGCGCCGCGAAGATGACTTCAGGGGTGATGCCTGATTCGTCGACGAGGCCGCTGGAGATCGTCTTGGCGACCTCCACCGAGAGGAAAGCGCCGACGAGGTTCAGAACGGCGGACATGGCCACCGCGGTCTTGGGCTTCAGAGCGCCGGTCGAGATGGTCGTCGCCATCGCGTTGGCCGTGTCGTGGAAACCGTTCGTGAAATCGAACACGAGAGCTGTCACGATCACAATCGCGAGCAGCAGTGTGATGTGTTCCATTTACCCAGGCAATCGTTTGGCGTCATTGACGCGCCGACCGTAGGCAACCTGGATGAACGGAAGGTGAACTGGGTCCGGCGGAGCGGTGTCCGCAACTGGGGGCTGAGTATTCCGTTTGCACTTTTGACGCCCCGGCGGGACACCCTGCCACCACTCGAACACCGTCCGTGCCCCTGTCGGCTCCGGCGGCCCTGCTGACAGGATCGCCGCATGACTGAGCAGCCTCGGCAGGACCCGATCGAACAGGCATGGCAGGACCTCGTCGCGACAGCCCGCAGGACTGCTGCCGAGGGCCTCGTGGTGGGCACGTCCGGCAACGTCTCCGTACGCGTCGGGGACCTGGTGCTCGTGACGCCGAGCGGAGTGCCGTACGACCGGCTCCGGCCCCGGGACACCGTCGCCGTCGACCTCGACGGCCGTCAGGTCACCGGCGAGCTCCCGCCCACCAGCGAACTGCCGCTGCACCTGGAGATCTACCGCCACACGTCCGCCGCCGCGGTCGTCCACACCCACGCCGTGCACGCCACCGCAGTCTCCACGCTCGTCCCCGAGCTGCCGCCGATCCACTACATGACCGCCGCTCTGGGCGGCCCCGTCCGTGTCGCGCCCTATGCGCTGTACGGCACCCCCGAACTCGCACGGAACATGCTCGGCGCGCTGCGCGGACGGTCGGCCTGCCTCCTCCAGAACCACGGCACTGTCGCCCACGGCGACTCCCTGGCCCAGGCGTACGACCGCACGGCCCAGCTCGAGTGGATGTCCCGCCTGTGGCTCACGGCCTCCGCCGTCCCGGGCCGCGAGCCGAACCTGCTGTCGGACACCCAGCTCGCAGAGGCGGCGACGCAGCTGAAGGGGTACGGCCGACGCAGCTGACCGCTCTGCCCGGTCCGTGCCCGAGCGCCGCCCACTGGCACCCCCGGCCACCCGCGCCGACACTGGATCCGTGCGCCCCGCTACAGCGACGGCAGCAGCCGTCTCCACCCTGATAGGCGTCGGCGCGGCCGCGGTCGCCGCCGGACGCTACGCGAGCCACGCCGCCCTCGGAGCACGGCCCCGCCGTCCCCTGCCGGGTGAACCGCGGCTCACCGTGCACGACACCGGCCCCGGCCGCGTGACACTGACCCGCAGTCTCGCCTCGACGCGGACCGGCACCTACGGCCTGGAGGGGTCCGGCGTGCACGCGGTCGTCGGCCCCGTCCTCGACGGGGTGGCCCCGTCCGCGGACACCGTCGTCCGACGGCTCGAACGGGTGGCCGCGGGCGGCCTGGAGCCGGGGACACGGGTGCGTTTCACCCCGCAGGTGCACAGCGGGGACCCCACCACGGCCCTCGGCATCGCGTACGCGGACGTCCTCGTCCCCGGCGAGCTCGGTGCCCTGCCCGCCTGGTTCGTCCCCGGCGCCCGCACCACCTGGGTGATCACCGTGCACGGCCTCGGCACCACCCGGGAACACCCGCTGAACGTGTTGGAGTTCCTGCACGCCAACCAGTTCCCCGTGCTCAACCTCGCCTACCGGGGGGACGAGGGTGCCCCCCGGCCGCCGGACGGCCTCAGCCATCTCGGGGACTCCGAGTGGCGCGACCTGGACGCGGCCGTACGGCACGCGGTGCGGCACGGCGCCGACCGCATCGTCGTCCACGGCTGGTCCACGGGCGCGTCGATGGCCCTGCACGCCGCAGCCAACTCGGGACTTCGTGACTGCATCAGCGGACTTGTCCTGGACTCGCCGGTGCTCGAATGGGAGACGACCGTGCGCGCCCTGGCCTCCGCCCGGGGCACCCCGGCCCCGCTGCTGCCCCTCGCGGTCCGCGCGGCCCAGGGCCGCACCGGCCCGCACAGCGACCGGTTCGCCGAGGCCGTCGACCCGCTCGCCGTCCGGGTCCCGATGCTGATCTTCCACGGCCCCGACGACACCATCGCGCCGTGGCGGCCCTCGCGCCGACTCGCCGCGCAGCGACCCGGGTTGACCACGCTGCACACCGTCCCCGGTGCCCCGCACGCGGCGATGTGGAACGCCGACCCCACGGCGTACGAAGAGGTCCTGCGCCGCTTTCTCACCCCTCTCATGTAGCCGTCGGCGGCCGCGGGGCGGGGGCGCTCCCGGGGCGGCCCGTGAGGTTCCGTTTGGGCTTTCGGGCAGTCAGCGGGAAGACTGCTCCCCGTGACGTCCCGAAAGCCTGATGAGCAATTGGCGCGCAACTCCAGACTTCGTCTTGTCCGCCCGCGATCCCTGGCCACCGCGCGACGGGCCGTGACGACCCGGCGTACCCGTCCGGCGCCTCGTCCGCCGGAGGGCACGCCCGCCCCCGCCGAGCTGGCGCGACAGGCGCGCGCGATCCTTGCCGACGCCGTACGCATCGCCCGCTGGGCGGCCGTGGAACGCGGTCCCGGCGAGGCCCGTTCGGTCCCCGAGGCGCGGGAACGCGCCGCGGCCGCACTGGACCTGACCCCGGAGCAGGTGGGAGCGGGATGGGACCGCGCCCGCCTGGCCGGACTGATCGAGATCCACGGCGACACCGCCCGCCCGGGATGGCGGCTGCGCGCCTGGGACCGCGACGACATGGCCGTGCTGCGCGGCTGGGTCGCACTCTTCGACGCCTGGTCCCTGGCGCACCCCGCCCCTGCGGACGTCGCGCCCACCGGTGTGGCCGAGGTCGTCGAGGCCGTGCCCCAGGTGCTCTCCCTCCTTCAGCTCTCGGCCGGCCCCGTGCTCATGCCGGCGCTGCTCGACCTGCTGCAGCAGCGCGTCGCCGAACTGCGCGAGGAACGCTGCGAGGTGCCCGGTCCGGAAGCCGCGGACCCCTCGGGGGCCGCGGCCGGTCAGGACGTCCCGGTCTCCGCCCTCCTCGGCTGGGCGCTCGAGGGCCTGGCCGCCGTCGGAGCCCTCACCCTGGAACGCGACCGGGCCACACTCACCCCGCTCGGCAACTGGGCGGTGTGGGTCAAGCTGGAGCAGATCTGCGTCGCCGCGCAGAGCCCCGCGGGCAACATCGAACAGTCCGCCGAGGACATGCTGCGCGGCTGCGCCCGCCTCACCCCCGGCCCGGCACGCGCCGAGTACCGCGCCTGGCTCGCCGCCCGCACCGTCTCCAGCGCCGTCGGTGAACTCCTCGCCGTCGCCCGTGGCGAGGACGCCCTGCTGCGCGGACTCGCCTTCGAGGCGCTGCGCGTCGTCGGCGCCCCCGCCGAGGCCGAAGTCCGCGCCGCCGCAGGCGAACCGTCCCTGCGCCCCTACGCCCTGCTGTGGCTGGCCGAGTACGAAGGCGCCGATCCCGAGGACGCCGCGGACGCCCTCACCCGGGAGGAGGCCACCTGGCTCTGGGTGGACACCGCTGCCGCAGTCGCCGACCACGGCGAGCCCCAGCTGCTTCTGCGTCATCTCGACTCCGCCGTGCAGGGCACCGTCCCGGCACTGATCGAGGAGGTGCGGTCCGGCGGACACCCCCGGACCGTCCAGGTCCTGGTCGCGCTGGCCGCGGCACACCCCGACCCGGCACTGGCCAAGGCGGTGCGCCGCGCGGCCTTCCAGGTCCACACCGGAGGGGCATGAGGGCGGGTGACATGACCCGCACGGCGGCGGAGGACTACGAGGACTCCGCCGCCCCCGGCGTGTAGGTGCCGAAGCTCCAGATGTTGCCCTCCACGTCCCGGGCCATGTAGTCCCGTGCCCCGTACTCCTGGTCGGTCGGCGGCATCACGATCTCCGCCCCGTGTTCCACCGCCCGCCCGTGGTGCGCGTCGACGTCGTCGACATGCACGAACACCCCGGTGGGTCCGGCCCCCTGCATCAGCTTGTCGAACTCGCTTCCGGTGCCCTTGCTTCCCAGCATCACCATGCCGTTCCCGAAGGTCAGTTCGGCATGGAGCACCCCGCCGCCCTCGTCCTCGTACACCGCGTGCTCGGTGAAACCGAAGGCCTCCGTGAGCTGTCTGATCGCGGCCTTGGCGTCCGTGTAGACCAGCGTCGGACAGATGCTCGGCGACTGTGTCATCCCGATCACTCCTCACTCGCTCGACGACAGGATGGTGATCTGCGTCTCAGTCTGGCACCGCCCACCGACAACGCCCGCCCCCGGACCGCCGCCCCGCCGGGGCCCTCCGCGAGCTCAGCCGAACGTGTTGCACCGCGCCATGTCGCCGGTGCGGTAGCCGTTGTAGAACCACTGCTGCCGCTGCGCCGAGGAGCCGTGCGTCCAGGACTCGGGAGTGACCCGGCCCTGGTACCGCTGCTGGATCCGGTCGTCACCGACAGCCGCGGCCGCGTCGAGTCCGTCCCTGATGTCCGCGTCCGTGAGTTCGGTGATGAGCAGCCGGCCCGTCCTGTCGTCCGGCGTCGTCGTCGCGTGGTGGGCCCACACCCCCGCGTAGCAGTCGGCCTGGAGCTCCACCCGCACCGCGTTGCTGTCCGCACCCTGCCGTCCGTCCTGTGCCCGCTGCAGCGTGCCGGTCAGGTTCTGCACGTGGTGCCCGTACTCGTGCGCCACGACGTACGCCTGCGCGAAGGGGCCGCCGGTCGCGCCGAACTCGGTCCGCAGGTCGTCGAAGAAGTCGAGGTCCAGATAGACCTTGCGGTCGCCGGGGCAGTAGAACGGTCCGACGGCCGAGGTGGCCGTCCCGCACGCCGTGCCCACCTGTCCCGTGAACATCACCGTCGGCGCCGTCGTGTACCGCCCCTGCCGCCGCTGGAACTCCGCGCGCCAGTAGTCCTGCACGTTGTTGACCACCGCGACGATGCGGCAGTCCTCCCGGGTGTTGGCGTCCGCGCCGCGTCTGCAGGCCTCGTTCACCTCGGCCTGGGACGACGACGTCGCCACCGGGCCGTCGTCGCCCGAGGAGAGGCCCAGCTGTTCCGGTCCGACACCGAAGAACAGCCCCAGGATCAGTGCGATGACGCCCGCGATGCCGCCGCCGACGGTGGCCCTGCCGCCCGGGATCCGGCTGCCGCGCACATCCTGGACCTCCGAGGTGTCGAGGTCGGTGTTGTCGTCGAACTGCATGGGCGACCCTCCGCTCCACGGCGACGGAAGCCCCCGCTCCTCGCGAGTATCGGCCGGTTCGTAGCCGTATGCCCCTTTTGCTGAGGCGCTCACGGGCGGTCGCGTTCGGGTCAGTGGCGCCCGTCACTCCTGCTCCACAGCCGGAAAAGTACTTGGCGAGCCCCGTTAGACTGGGCCGTATGGCAATTCTCCTTGTGCATTAGACGGCGTCGAAGCGTCGCTCGCCCGTCCCTTCCGTCGTCCATACCGCCCTGGAGTATTCCCCCGTGATCACCGCATCCGGTATCGAGCTGCGCGCCGGCGCGCGCATCCTCATCGAGTCCGCCTCCTTCCGCATCGCCAAGGGTGACCGCATCGGCCTCGTCGGCCGCAACGGAGCCGGCAAGACCACCCTCACCAAATGCCTTGCCGGCGAAGGCATCCCCGCCGGCGGCACGATCTCCCGCTCCGGCGAGGTCGGCTATCTCCCGCAGGACCCCCGCACCGGCGACCTCGACGTGCTGGCCCGCGACCGGATCCTCTCCGCCCGCGGCCTCGACGCCCTGATCCGCAAGATGCGTCTGAACGAGGAGCGCATCGCCACCGGCCAGGGCTCCACCCGCGAGAAGGCGCTCAAGCAGTACGAGCGCCAGGAGACCGAGTTCCTCACCAAGGGCGGTTACGCCGCCGAGGCCGAGGCCTCCACCATCGCAGCCGCGCTCGGTCTGCCGGACCGGGTCCTCTCTCAGCCGCTCCATACGCTCTCCGGCGGTCAGCGCCGCCGCGTCGAGCTCGCCCGCATCCTCTTCTCGGACGCCGACACCCTGCTCCTCGACGAGCCCACCAACCACCTCGACGCCGACTCGATCGTCTGGCTGCGCGACTACCTGAAGTCGTACCGCGGCGGCTTCATCGTGATCTCCCACGACGTCGACCTCGTCGAGACGGTCGTCAACAAGGTCTTCTACCTGGACGCCAACCGCTCGCAGATCGACGTCTACAACATGGGCTGGAAGCTCTACCAGCAGCAGCGCGAGGCGGACGAGAAGCGCCGCAAGCGCGAGCGGCAGAACGCCGAGAAGAAGGCCGCGGCCCTCAACTCCCAGGCCGACAAGATGCGCGCCAAGGCGACCAAGACCGTCGCCGCCCAGAACATGGCCAAGCGCGCCGAGCGGCTGCTGGCCGGACTCGAGGACGTCCGCATGGCCGACAAGGTGGCCAAGCTGCGCTTCCCCGAGCCCGCACCCTGCGGCAGGACTCCGCTGACCGCGGACGGCCTGTCCAAGTCGTACGGCTCGCTGGAGATCTTCACCGACGTGGATCTCGCCATCGACAAGGGCTCGCGGGTCGTGATCCTCGGTCTGAACGGCGCGGGCAAGACGACGCTGCTGCGCCTGCTCGCCGGGGTCGAGCAGCCCGACACCGGCCAGGTGACCCCCGGGCACGGGCTCAAGCTCGGCTACTACGCCCAGGAGCACGAGACGCTCGACCCGGACCGCACCGTCCTGGAGAACATGCGCTCCTCCGCGCCGGACCTCGACCTGGTCGAGGTGCGCAAGACGCTCGGTTCGTTCCTCTTCTCCGGCGACGACGTCGACAAGCCGGCCGGCGTGCTCTCCGGCGGCGAGAAGACCCGTCTGGCGCTGGCCACCCTGGTCGTCTCCTCGGCCAACGTGCTGCTGCTCGACGAGCCCACCAACAACCTGGACCCGGCCAGCCGCGAGGAGATCCTCGGGGCGCTGCGCACCTACAAGGGCGCGGTCATCCTCGTCACCCACGACGAGGGCGCGGTCGAGGCGCTGGAGCCGGAGCGGATCATCCTGCTGCCGGACGGCGTCGAGGACCTGTGGGGCGCGGACTACGCGGACCTGGTCGCCCTGGCCTGACCGGGTCCGGCGGGTCGCCGATCCGCCTCGACCTGACCCCGGCAGGTCGTTGATCCACTCCGTATGGATCATTCGGCCTACGGGTGATCCATCATCTGCGTGAGTGCGTCTGGTCAGGCGGCGTGCCGCCTGGCGGACGGCCTCCGTCCGCTCCTGGCCGGCCCGTTTCCCGGTTCCCTGGCCCTGACCTGGTATTTCGGTGGGAATTGGGGGCAACCGCGCTCCCGACCGCGACTGGAATGCTTCATTCCGCTCGTGGTGGCCGCAAATCCCATTGCCAAGCGTTCCGTACTGACCTTGTCGAATGGGTGGCCAGGATGCCCGGGAGGGGTGATCATGAGAAGTCCAGAGCGCACTTCCCATGAGGAGGCACGGGTGGCCGAGACTCTGAAGAAGGGCAGCCGGGTTACCGGCGCCGCGCGCGACAAGCTCGCGGCAGACCTGAAGAAGAAGTACGACTCCGGTGCGAGCATCCGGGCGCTGGCCGAGGAAACCGGCCGCTCCTATGGATTCGTCCATCGGATGCTCAGTGAGTCCGGAGTTGTTCTGCGTGGACGCGGCGGAGCGACGCGGGGCAAGAAGGCCGCCTCGGCCTGACGTCCCCGTCGGCGGAGATTCCTTCGGCCCACCGGTTTTCGCGGTGGCCACCCGGGCGGTCCCAGGACCTGCCCGGGTGGTTACTGTGCAGTAGCTTATCTTCGTAAGCACGACTGCACCGAACCGGAGGCGTCTCATGACTTCGCTCGACCCTGTGCTCGACAAGGACGGCGTACGGCTCACCGTCGACGACGCCGTTGCCACGGTGACCCTGACCAAGCCGGACAAGCGCAATGCCCAGGACTTCGCGCTGTGGCGGGCATTGACGCAGGCCGGACGGTCGCTGCCGGGCAATGTGCGGGTCGTGGTGCTGCGCGGCGAGGGCAAGTCCTTCTCCGCCGGGCTCGACCGCCAGGCCTTCACCCCCGAGGGCTTCGACGGCGAGCCGTCGTTCATCGACCTCGCGGGCAAGGCCGACACGGAGATCGACGCCGCCATCGCCGAGTTCCAGGAGGCGTTCACCTGGTGGCGCCGCAGTGACATCGTCACGATCGCGGCCGTCCAGGGCCATGCGATCGGCGCCGGATTCCAGCTCGCCCTCGCCTGTGATCTGCGGGTCGTGGCCGAGGACGTCCAGTTCGCCATGCGCGAGACCAGCCTCGGGCTCGTCCCCGACCTCACCGGCACGCATCCGCTGGTGTCTCTCGTCGGTTACGCCCGCGCGCTCGAGATCTGCGCGACGGGACGCTTCGTACACGCCGAGGAGGCCGAGCGCACAGGGCTCGCCAACCTCGTCGTGCCCGCGGGCGACCTCGACGCCGCCGTCACGGACCTCGCCGCGGCGCTCGTTGCCGCGCCCCGCGACGCGGTGATCGAGACCAAGGCGCTGCTGCAGGGCGCCGCGGGCCGCTCCTACGAGGAGCAGCGCGTCGCCGAGCGTGCCGCGCAGGCCCGTCGGCTGCGCGATCTCGCGGGCCTCTCCGACTGATCCGGTCGTACGGTCCGTCCGGCCGCGCCGCCGCGCGCGTTCCCGTGGCCGGACGGGTCAGCCGACCGAAGTGATCAGGACCGTGGCCGGACGGGGCAGCCGACCGACGTGATCAGGACCGTGACCGGGCGGTCGTCCGCGAGCGCGGCGGACACCGACGCACGCACCGCCCCGGCCACGTCCAGAGCCCGGCTGCCCACGGTCGTGGCGAGTTCCACCCGTACATGGTCGTCGGCCCGGTGTACGGCGCTGCCCAGCGTCGCCGTCAGGCACTCCACCCCCGCTGTCGCCGCCGCAGCCCGGGAGACCGTGTCCGAGGGGGCGACCGGCGAGGGCGTCGGCTCCGCCTCCGGCTGCGGGGCGGTGTCCGGCAGACCGGTCACCCGCAGATCCACGGTGGCGACCACCAGCCCCATTCGCTCCGCGGCCGCCGCGAACAGCGCGTCGCGCACCGCCTCCGTCACCGCGGGCAGCGGTTCCCCGCTCCACACGACGAGTTCCGCCACGATCCGGTGCGGCCCCGATGGCAGAGCGCTCGGAGGCGGCGGCAGCAGCGGCTCCTGGGCCGACTCGGGATCCGCGAGCATCACCTCCAGCCGTGTCACACCCGCGCCCGGCACCGCATCCGCCGCCGCTCGTGCAAAGGCCGCCGCCGCGGCCCGCTCCGTCAGCCATGTGCCCTCCGCCGGCCCGCCCAGAACGACGAACCTGCTGAGCCCCATCGCCTGCCGCACCCGCCGCATCGCGCCCGAAGTGGTCATTCCTCCAGCCTGCCGCATCCCCGGCGCGAGACCGGGCAAGCGCACTTAGTGTGGGCTTGGGGCCTTTGAGAAGTGCCTTGGGGGAGGTCACACCGCCCGGAAAGGACCATGCGATGACCGACACAGGCGAGCGCAACCGTCCCCAGAGCACGGGAGGAGAGACGGCGGGCTCCGGCGAACAGTCCCGCAGGACCTCCATCAGCAAGCGCGTCGACCCCGGAGTCCGCGGCCGCACCACCATCGCCGACGGCGTCGTCGAGAAGATCGCCGGACTCGCCGCGCGCGACGTCGTCGGCGTCCACGCGATGGGCAGTGGCATGTCCCGTACCTTCGGCGCCGTACGCGACCGGGTCCCGGGCGGAGGCGGCGGCAAGTCCGGCGTCACGCGCGGGGTCAAGGCCGAGGTCGGCGAGGTGCAGACGGCCCTCGACCTCGAACTCGTCGTCGACTACGGCGTCTCCATCTCCGACGTGGCGCGCGCCGTCCGCGAGAACGTCGTCTCCGCCGTCGAGCGCATGACCGGACTCGAGGTCGTCGAGGTCAACATCGCCGTCACCGACGTCAAACTGCCCGATGAGGAAGAGGACGAGCCGGAGCCGCGTCTCCAGTAGAGGAGCTCAACATGAGCATGGCCGTGGTCGGCATGGTGGCCGGCATGGCGCTCGCATTCGCCGGGTACTTCGGCGGATTCGGGGCGTTTCTGCTGGTCGCCGCATTGGGGGCCGTCGGTTTCGTCGCAGGGCGCTTCCTCGAGGGCGACCTCGAGGTCGGTGACTTCTTCCGGAGCCGCGATCGTGGCGACGGGCGGCGGTGACCGCAGTGACCGCCGGGGGCTCATCCACCGGAGGCAGAGGGAATCTCGACCCCGCCGAGCGCGGGGCTACCGTCATCGCCGACCGCGTCGTGGCGAAGATCGCCACACAGGCGGCACGGGAGGCGCTCGGAGCGGTGCCCGAGGACGGCACCCCGCCGCACGCCATGGTCGTCGTGCACCACGACATTGCCCGGGTGCGGGTCAGCCTGGAACTCGAATACCCCTGCGACATCGGCGGCCGGTGCCGTGCCGTGCGTCACCGGGTCGCCGAACGGGTAAGGACGTTGGCGGGGATGGAGGTACCCGAGGTGGCGGTGCAGGTCGAGCGGCTGCACTCCGTCCACTCGCGTCGCGTGGCGCAGGGGAGGATCCGATGACCGAGCCCGAAGAGCCCACCCGTCCTGTCCTCGAAATGGACCAGTCCGCGTCCGGCGCCGCCTACGACCCCGCCCCGAACGCCCGGGACGGCGAAGGCGGCAAGGCAGGACGCTTCTGGTCGGCGCGGCGCATCCCCGCGGGGCTGCTCGCCGCCGTGCTCCTCGGCGGCGCGGGACTTCTGCTGTACGACGTCGCCGCCGTGCGCGCCGACCGCCCGGCGATGCAATGGCGGCGCTCCCTGGCCGACGATCTCGCCACGTGGCGCCTCGACGAGGTCGGCGTCCTCGCGGCCGCCGGGGCCGTCGTGCTCCTCGGTGTCTGGCTGATCGTTCTTGCCGTGACCCCCGGCCTGCGGGCGATCCTGCCGATGCGCTGCGAGCGGGCGGACGTCCGCGCCGGCCTCGACCGCGACGCCGCGGCACTCGTGCTGCGCGACCGGGCGATGGAGGTCTCCGGGGTGCAGTCCGTACGGGTACGGATGGGGCGCTCCAAGGCGACGGTGCGGGCACGGTCGCACTTCCGCGAGCTCGACGAGGTGCGCGCCGACCTGGACACGGCGCTCGCCGTCGGTCTCAGGGAGCTGGGGCTTGCGAGGCCGCCCGCCCTGTCCGTGCACGTCGTCCGGCCCCCGGCGAAGAAGAAGTGAGGTGTGAGACGGATGCTGCGCACGATCAACCGGGTCCTGCTCGGCCTCGCCGGACTGGTCCTCCTCTGCGGCGGCGCTGCGGTGCTCGTGGCGGGGGCGGGAGTGTCCGTTCCGTCGTGGTGGCCGTACGACGGACCGAACGATGTGCTGCTCAGCGACGCGGACCGGATGCGCCGGCAGGACGAGGGCTGGTGGTGGCCGGTCGTCATCGCGGTCCTCGCCGTGGTGGTCCTGCTCGCCCTGTGGTGGCTGCTTGCCCAACTCCGCCGCGCACGCCTCGCGGAGGTCCTCGTCGACAGCGGTGACGGCGAGGGCGCACTGCTGCGTGGCCGGGCGCTCGAGGGCGTGATGGCGGGAGAGGTCGAGGCACTGGAGGGTGTGTCCCGCGCGTCGGTGATGCTGACCGGACGCCGGCGCACGGCGCCGGAGGCGCGGGTGCTGCTGCAGCTGGAGCCGCATGCGGCGCCTGCGGAGGCGATGGCGCGGCTGATGGACGAGGCGGTGACACACGCGAAGGAGTCGGCAGGGCTGGGATCGTTGCCGACGGAGGCACGGCTGCGGGTGGCGCGGCACGGGGCGGAGCGGGTGAAGTGAGGCGGGTGGAGCGCGCCGCGCCTCCGGCGGGCGTGCCCCACCCCACGAACGGGCCGGGGTAGGCCCCCGGTTGGCCCTGGCCCTGTCCGGGTGATCTTCTCGGGCCCGCGACGCCGGCTACGGCACCCCCGAGCCTTCGGCCGGGTGGGCCCCGGCGGGTGCCCCCACGCTGTGTTCTCAGTCGCCCGAGTACGTCCAGTGCGAGGGTGATCTCCCATCCAGGCGGCCGGGTGGGGGTCCCCGGGCGGAGCCAGGGGGAGTGCCCCCACCGCCTTGCGAGGCGTCCCCTCGGCCCTGGCGGGCCGGGGGGACGCCCCGTGCATCTGAGGTCGCGGGCTGAACCTCAAAGATCGCCCGGACAGGACCTGGTGCCCCTCCCGGCAACCTTTGCCCCGTCGCGCCGCCCAGCATGCGCCCTCGCTGCGTTGGCCGGAAGTCCTCGTAGCTCCGCTACGAGGACTTCCGGCCGCCTTCGATCGCACGCACTGGACGACGCTCCTGAACGGGCAAACACGCCCTAGAAGCCGTGGCGCGCCCCGCCGTCAACCGGGAGCATCACGCCCGTCAGATACGACGCCGCCGGCGACAGCAGGAACGCCGCCGTCGCGCCGAACTCCTCCGGCTTCCCGTAGCGACGCAGCGGGATTCGCGACTCGTTCGCCGCGCGCGCCGCCTCCGCGTCTCCCGACAGCGCGTCCAGTTCCCGCACCCGGTCCGTGTCGATGCGTGCCGGGAGCAGGCCGATCACGCGGATGCCCCGCGGGCCCAGTTCGTCCGAGAGGGACTTCGCGAAGCCCGCCAGGCCCGGGCGCAGGCCGTTGGAGATCGTCAGGCCGGGGATGGGTTCGTGGACCGAGCCGGACAGCACGAATCCGATGACACCGCCCTCCGACAGCTCCGCCGCCGCCGTCCGGGCCAGCCGCACCGCGCCGAGGAACACCGACTCGAACGCCGACGCCCACTGCGCGTCCGTGTTGTCCGCGACAAAGCCCGGTGCCGGACCGCCGACGCTGATGAGAATGCCGTCGAGGCGGCCGAAGTGCGCACGGGCCGCCGCGACCAGCCGTTCCGCGCCCGACTCGTCGGCGTTGTCCGAGGCCAGGCCCACCGCGTTCGGGCCCAGTTCGGCCGCCGCGTCCTTGACCGTCTTCTCGTCTCGTCCGGTGATGACGACCTTCGCGCCGTCGGCCACGAGCGCCCGCGCCGAGGCGTTGCCAAGGCCGCGTGAGGCGCCGGTCACGATGTAGACGCGGTCCTTCAGTCCAAGATCCATGGCTCTATCCTGCCGTCTCGTGCCGGCTCAGCGCGAGGGCCGTGTTGACCAGCCCGATGTGGCTGAACGCCTGCGGGAAGTTGCCGAGCTGGCGCCCCGCGATCGGGTCGTACTCCTCGGCGAGCAGCCCCACGTCGTTGCGGAGTTCGAGCAGCCGCTCGAACATCTCCCGCGCTTCCTTCACGCGGCCCGTCATGCACAGCGCGTCCGTCATCCAGAACGAGCAGGCGAGGAACGTCCCCTCGTCGCCGGGCAGCCCGTCGACAGGGACGCCCTCGGTGCTGTAGCGGCGCACCAGCGGGCCGGCGGCCAGCTCGGCCTGCACCGCGGCGACCGTGCCGAGGACCCGAGGGTCGTCGGGAGGGAGGAAGCCGACATGCGGGATGAGCAGCACCGCGGCGTCCAGTTCGGCCGAGCCGTACGACTGGGTGAAGGTGTTCCGTATCGGGTCGAAGCCTTTCTCGCACACCTCCCGGTGCACCTCGTCCCGCATGGCCCGCCAGCGTGCCGCGTCCCCGCGCAGCGTCGGGTCCGCCTCCAGGGTGCGCACCGCGCGGTCGGCCGCGACCCACGCCATCACCTTGGAGTGCACGAAGTGGCGGCGCGGGCCGCGTACTTCCCACAGCCCCTCGTCCGGTTCGCGCCACTTGGACTCCAGGAAGCCGAGGAGGCTCAGCTGGATGTTCCACGCGTGCCTCTCGGAGGCGAGCCCCGCCTCTCCGGCCACGAAGAGGGAGTCGATGACCTCGCCGTACACATCGAGCTGCAGTTGGTGCGCCGCGTCGTTGCCCACCCGGACCGGTTTGGAGCCGCCGTAGCCGTCGAGCCAGTTCAGTTCCATCTCGGGCAGTCGGCGTTCGCCCGCGAGCCCGTATATGACCTGCAGGTCTGCCGGGTCACCGGCCACCGCGCGCAGCAGCCAGTCGCGCCAGGCCGCGGCCTCGTCCAGATAGCCGACCGCCAGCAGCGCGCCCAGGGTGAGCGTGGAATCACGCAGCCAGCAGAAGCGGTAGTCCCAGTTCCGTACGCCGCCCATCTCCTCGGGCAGGGATGTCGTCGGCGCGGCGACGATCCCGCCGGTAGGTGCGTAGGTGAGTGCCTTGAGGGTGATCAGGGAGCGCATGACCGCTTCGCGGTAGGGGCCCTGGTACCGGCAGCGGGACGACCAGGCGGCCCAGTCCTCCAGACAGTGCCGCAGCGATTCGTGCGGGTCGACGAGTTCGGGTCGCGGTTTGTGCGAGGGGTGCCAGGTGAGCACGAACGCCACCTGCTCGCCCGCCGCGACCGTGAACGAGGAGCAGGTGCTGAACTGCTGGCCCCAGGTCCTGACCTCCGGTTCGCTGCGCAGCCACACGGAGTCGGGGCCCGCGATCGCCACCCGGTGCCCGTCCACACGTCGCATCCAGGGCACGACGGAGCCGTAGTCGAAACGCAGACGGAGGGTGGCGGCCATCTCGACGGTGCCGCTGACGCCTTCCACGATGCGTACGACATCGGGTGCTTTGTCCCGTTGTGGCATGAAGTCCAGAACTTTGACGGTTCCCGTGCGTGTCTCCCATACCGACTCGAGAACCAGCGACTCATCGACATATCGCCGACTGGTGCACGGCCCGGCCCCCTTGGGCGCGATCCGCCAGTGGCCGTTCTCCTCATCGCCGATGAGCGCGGCGAAGCAGGCCGCCGAGTCGAAGCGTGGGAGGCACAGCCAGTCGATGGAGCCGTCGGCACCGACCAGTGCGGCGGTCTGCAGATCGCCGATGAGCGCGTAGTCCTCGATTCGTTGGGTCACGCTCTGCCGTGTGCCCGCCGGAGATGACGGCTAAGCAGCCGCGGGGACCGGCTCCGGTGCGCTCTGCGCGGCTGCTGCCCTGTCCCGCTTCTCGCGCCGTACGAGGACCACCCAGCCGACGGGTACCGCGGCGGCGAAGAGCCACCACTGGACCGCGTACGCCATGTGCGCGCCGATGGACTCGTGGTCGGGATCCGGGATCTGTTCCGGGCCCGCACTGCCGGACTGCGGCTGCGTCTGCTCCAGATAGCCGCCGAGCACCGGACGGTCCAGCAGTTCCGCCTGCTGCCCGCTGTTGATCAGCATCACCTGACGCGGCGGCAGCCCGGTCAGGTCTTTGATCCCGCTGGCGCCGGTCGTCTCATCGGCCTTGAGCCTGCCGGTGACCATCACGCGGCCCTTCGGCGCGGCCGGTACGTCGGGGAACGCCTTCTGGTCGGCGGCGGCCGGGACCCAGCCGCGGTTGACCAGCACGGTCTTGCCGTCGGACAGCACCAGTGGCGTGAGGACATGGAAGCCGACGCGGTCGTCGGAGTTGGTGCGGCGGCGTACGACGACCTCGTGCGACGTGTCGAAGGTTCCCGTCGCAGTCACCTGCCGCCAGTAGTCGGGGCGCGGGACGGTGTGCCCCGGCGAGGTGAGATCGCCCACCGGCATCGGCTTCGCGTCGAGGTTCCGTGCGATCAGTGCGTTCTGCGCGACGCGGTGCTCATGGCGGTGCAGCTGCCAGAAACCCAGCTCGACCATCGTGGGGATCAGGACGAGGGCGATGAGGGTGAGGATCACCCACTGCCGGGACAACAGGAAGCGGTACACGGCTTCGACCGTACCCGTAGCGGCCGGGGGATCCGGACGGGGGGTCCCGGTGGTGTCCCGTCCGGACCCCCGGATCGCGGTGCGGTCACACCCTGTCGACGATGCCGGCCCTCCCCTCGGCCCGGGCGCAGTGCGCTCCGCAGTACCAGTGCCCCTCGACCTCGACCCCTTGGCCGATGATCTGGACCCGGCAGTGCTCACAGATGGGCGCCATGCGGTGGATGGCGCAGGAGAAGCAGTCGAAGACGTGCACCGCGCCTTGCGCGTGCACCTCGAAGGACATGCCGTAGTCGTTTCCGCAAACCTCGCAACGTGCCATGCGCCACAGGGTGGGACGCGGAGGCGGCCGGGGCGAGCGGGCCGTGGGCGAGTCGCGTCGGGTTCACTCCGATGCGGGTGCCGTGCCCGGCGGCCGCCCGGTGGCCGGCGTCACATGCCGCAACAGCTGGGTGAACACCGCCTCGTCGACGACGGGGGTGCCGTACGAAGCGGCCTTCACCGCCTTCGACGTCCCCGCGTGCGGGTCGTTCGTCACCAGCAGACTCGTCAGCCGGGAGACGCTCGAGGCGACATGCAGACCCGCGTCGGTCGCCCGGTCCTCCAGCAGCTCGCGCTCTATGGAGGTGTCGCCCGAGAACGCCACCCGCATGCCCTGCACCAGCTGGCCGCCCATCCGGTACCTGCCCGGGTTGGGGTACGGGCACGGAGGACGCTTGCGCGACGCGCGCCAGGTGCCGTGGCCGTACGACGGCTGATGGCCGATGCGCGGGGCGGGCGGGGGCTCGGACCACTCGGTCAGCGGGCGGCACTCCAGCAGCGGCAGTCGCACACCGTCGCGGGCTGCCGAGTGCAGGCTCGGGCGGAACGCCTCGGCCAGCACCCGCGCGTCGTCCAGCGCATGGTGGGCCCGCTGCTGCACGACGCCGTAGTGCGCGGCGAGCGTCTCCAGTTTGAAGTTGGCCAGCGGAAGCCCGAGCTCCCGGGCGAGCGCGATGGTGCACAGCCGCTGCCGGGTCGGTGCGGCCCGCTCGGCGCGTGCGTACTCGCGGGAGATCATTCCCCAGTCGAACGCCGCGTTGTGTGCGACCAGGACGCGGCCGTCCAGCCGGTCCGAGAGCTCGCCGGTGATGTCGCCGAACAGCGGGGCGCCTTCCAGCACGTCGCTCGTCAGACCGTGGATCCATACGGGGCCCGGATCACGCTCGGGGTTGACCAGGGTGTACCAGTGGTCCTCCACCTCGCCCTGGGCGTCGAGGCGGTAGACGGCAGCGGAGATTATCCGGTCGTGATGGGACAGCCCGGTGGTCTCCACGTCGACGACCGCGTACCCCTTCGGGTACGCGGCCGGCCACGTCGTCGCTGCGGTCGTACGGTCGTCGAGCATGGTCACAGAGAATACGGGCCGCCACCGACACCCAGGTTCCGCCCCGGCCCCCTCCGGTGGTGCGACCGGGGCTCGGCTGCGGCCAGTTCCCGCCCACAGCCGTCAACGGGGCCCGGAACGGGCGATGTACGACGCCGCTCACTCGATGGGAAGTCACCCTGCCGTGACACTCCGGCGGGTTGTCCGCGTGCACCCCGAGCCCGGGGTGAGACCCTCCACCCGTGACGGACGAGACCAAGGGTGAAGCATACGACGAACCGCACGGCGGCGCGCTCGGCACCCGGCTCAACTGGCTGCGGGCCGCGGTCCTCGGCGCCAACGACGGCGTCGTGTCGACGGCGGGCCTGGTCGTCGGCGTCGCCGGGGCGACCTCCGAGCGTGGCACCCTGCTCACGGCCGGACTCGCCGGACTGCTGGCCGGCTCCATGTCCATGGCCGCCGGTGAATATGTGTCCGTCTCCACCCAGCGCGACTCGGAGAAGGCGGCCCTCGCCGTGGAGAAGCGCGAGCTGAAGGAACAGCCCGAGGCCGAACTCGACGAGCTCACCGGCTTGTTGACCGAGCGCGGTCTGTCCCGCGACGTGGCGAGGGAGGCCGCGATCCAGCTGACCGAGCGCGACGCACTGCGTGCCCACGCACGGGTGGAGCTCGGCATCGACCCCGACGCCCTGACCAACCCCTGGCACGCGGCGGGCGCCAGTTTCCTCGCCTTCACCGCGGGCGCCCTGCTGCCGCTGCTCGCGATCGTGCTGCCGTCGGCGTCGCTCCGGCTGTACGTCACCGTCCTGTCGGTGCTCGCGGCCCTGGCCCTCACCGGATGGTGGAGCGCCCGCCTCGGCGAGGCGGGCCCGGCGCGCGCCGTGCTGCGCAACGTGGGCGGCGGGGCGCTGGCGATGGCGGTGACCTACGCGGCGGGGTCGCTGCTGGGGGCGGCGGGCGTCTGAACCCGTGCCGGGGCACCGCTTGGCCGAAGTCACCAAAATCCGCGGCGGGAGCAGCCTGCTTACTTGTCGGTAAGTACATCTATCCGCACCCCCGCCCGCGGCCCTACCGTGCACGCATGCCGAACCTGCCCGATGTCGTGCTGTGGTCCATACCCGCCTTCGTGCTGCTCACCGTCGTGGAGATGGTGAGCTATCGCCTCCATCCCGACGAGGACGCCGCCGGCTACGAGGCAAAGGATGCCGCGACGAGCATCGGCATGGGTCTCGGCAGCCTGCTCACCGACCTGGCCTGGAAGATCCCCGTCGTCGCGATCTACACCGCCGTGTACGAGCTGACGCCCCTCCGTGTCCCCGTCCTGTGGTGGACGGTCCTGCCGATGCTGCTCGCGCAGGACTTCTTCTACTACTGGTCCCACCGCGGCCACCACGTCGTCCGGATCCTGTGGGCCTGCCATGTCGTCCACCACTCCAGCCGGATGTTCAACCTCTCGACCGCGCTGCGCCAGCCCTGGACCAGCCTCACCTCATGGCCGTTCTACCTCCCGCTCGTCGCCTGCGGTGTGCACCCGGCAGCGCTCGCCTTCTGCTCCTCGGTCAACCTCGTGTACCAGTTCTGGATCCACACCGAGCGGGTCGACAGGCTGCCCCGGCCCTTCGAGTACGTCCTGAACACCCCCTCGCACCACCGGGTGCACCACGCCTCCCAGGGCAGCTACCTGGACCGCAACTTCGGCGGCATCCTCATCGTCTGGGACCGGCTCTTCGGGTCGTTCGCCCCCGAGACCGAGCGGCCCGTCTACGGGCTCACCAAGAACATCGGGACGTACAACCCGCTGAAGGTGGCCACCCACGAGTACGCGGCAATCGCCAGGGACGTACGCAATGCCCGCACGCTGCGCGAGGTGGCCGGGCGCCTCTTCCGCGGACCCGGCTGGGAGCCGGCGCCGTGAGGTGGCAGGGAGGGCTCCGCGGCAGGCGTACCGTGTGAGCGGTACTCACCACTCGTTCAGCAAGGACCCAGCAGCATGCGCGCCACAGTCATCCACGCCCCGCACGACATCCGCGTGGAGGAGGTGCCGGACCCCGTCGTCCAGCAGCCCACCGACGTGGTCCTGCGCGTACTGCGGGCCTGCATCTGCGGCAGCGACCTGTGGGCCTACCGCGGGGAGTCCTCCCGGCAGCCCGGGCAGCGCATCGGGCACGAGTTCCTCGGTGTGGTCGAGCAGGCCGGTGCGGACGTCGCCGGCTTCGGACCCGGTGACCTGGTCGTCGCCCCGTTCGTCTGGTCCGACGGCACCTGCGACTACTGCGGCGAAGGACTGCACACCTCCTGCCCGCAGGGTGGCTTCTGGGGCTCGGTCGGTTCCGACGGCGGCCAGGGCGAGGCGGTACGAGTTCCGTTCGCCGACGGCACCCTTGTCAAACTGCCGGCCGATGCCGCCTCGGACGACCGGCTGCTGACCGCCCTCCTCGCCCTCTCCGACGTGATGGGCACCGGACACCACGCCGCTGTCGGCGCGGGAGTCACCCGCGGCAGCACCGTGGCCGTCGTCGGTGACGGAGCCGTCGGCCTGTGCGGTGTGCTGGCCGCCAAGCGCCTCGGCGCCGAACGGATCATCGCGCTCGGCCGCCACCAGGCGCGCACCGACATCGCCGTCGCCTTCGGAGCCACCGACGTCGTCGCCGAGCGTGGCGAAGCCGCCGAGGCCGCCGTGCGCGAGCTGACCGGAGGGCAGGGTGCGCACGCCGTGATCGAGGCCGTCGGCACCGAGCAGTCGATGCGTACGGCCGTCGGCATCACCCGCGACGGCGGCGCGATCGGCTATGTCGGCGTCCCGCACGGCAGCGGCACCGGCCTCGACCTGTCCGTCATGTTCGACCGGAACATCGCGCTGCGCGGCGGTGTGGCCCCGGTCCGCGCCTACATTCCCGAACTGCTCCCCGACGTCCTGGACGGCACCATCGACCCGTCGCCCGTCTTCGACCTGGCGGTCGGTCTCGACGGTGTGCCCGAGGGCTACAAGGCGATGGACGAGCGCACCGCACTGAAGGTCCTCATCACGCCGTGACCGGTGCCCAGGCAGGTGCCGCGGCACGACCTGACCGGCAGCCGTCGCCGGACAACGCGGCGCTCACCGGCGCCACATGGGCGCGTCCTCACCCCAACGTCCGGACGGCCGGACCCAGTCGGCCGGTCCGCCGGCGAACGAGACCGCGGGCAGGGCATGACGCAGCCGGCCCACGGGGCTGTCCGTCTCGGTGAGCCAGGGTCGCGGGTCGTAGCCCTCGGGTGCGGCGGTGGCCGGGTCCTTGTCCAGGCCGCCGGTCAGCCAGGCAGCCGTCTGCGTCAGGGCGAGCTCCACCAGCCGGGCGCCTCCGGAGCCGTGCTGCTCGGTCAGCGCCCGCAGCACACCGGCGGCGAGCAGATAGCCCGTGCCGTGGTCCAGGGCCTGGGTGGGCAGCGCTCCCGGCCGCTGCCCGTCCCCCTCGATGCCCGCGATCCCGGTGGCGGCCTGCACCAGGCTGTCGAAGCCGCGCCGCCCCGCCCACGGGCCGTAGCGCCCCCAGGCCGAGAGCCTGCCCACCACGAGACCGGGCCGCCGCGCCGCGAGCTCGTGCGGGGCCAGGCCGAACCGGTCCAGGGCACCCGGCCGGTAGCCGGTGATCACCACGTCGGCACTGCGGAGAAGTTCTTCGAACGTGTCCCGGCCGGTGGCGCTGCGGAGGTCGAGCCGGGCGGACCGTTTGCCCATGCCCGTGTCGTTGTGCGCGTCCTGGCTCTCCGGCAGCCGCGTAGAGTCGATCCGCAGCACGTCGGCGCCGAGCAGGGCCAGAGTGCGGGTGGCGACCGGGCCCGCGAGCACCCTCGTCAGGTCCAGGACCCGCAGACCCGCGCACGGCAGCCCGGCCGGACCGCCGGCCGGACGCCGCTCCGGCGCGTCCCCGATCCGTTCCGTGACCAGCAGCGGATGCGCGGCCGCGGCCGCGCCCTGGGGATGCTCCGCCCACTCCGTCGCGCTGCGCGCGGCGACGGCCAGTCCGCCCGCGGCGTACACGCTCTCCTCGATCTCCACCGCCCGGCGCTCGGCAACGGCCGCGGCGACGGCGTCCTCGCCCGCGTCGGCGGGCAGTCGCAGCGCATGGAGCAACCGGGCACGGTGGTGCGGGTAGTTGGCATGGGTACGCACCCAGCCGTCGGCGGCACTCCAGAACCGGGAGAGCGGGGCGAACGTCACCGCGGCCACCCCGTCGACCCGCACCAGCCGGTCGCAGAGGAATGCCGCGGTCACCGCCCCGTCGTCCACCCGGACCGCGGGGACCGGGCCGCCGGAGCGGCATGCGGCGAGTTCGGCGGCCGCCAGCGAGCAGACCGCCGTGGTCGCCCGCGCCAGCTCGAGCACGGGCAGCCGGGCAGGCAGCCCGCCGTGGCCCGCGTACTCCACCTGCCCCAACAGCGCGCTGTCGCCGCCCAGCTCGGCCCATGCCCGTGCCGTACCGCTCGACGGTGTATGTGCCATGCACCCACTATGGCGTATCGAACGCAAGGGCCCGGTGCGCAGTCTCCGCACCGGGCCCCGCAGAAAAGGTGTGACTACCGGCGGACCGCGTCAAGAGCGTCGGCGACGCCCGTGCCGTAGAAGCCGTTGTTGCGCTCGCCGCCCTCGCAGACCGCGTCGACCGTCCCGTCCTTGTTGATGTCGTACGGGTTGGTGCACTCGGTGTCGTCGGCCTGCGCGTACAGCAGACCCTTCACCAGCGCCGGAGGCGCGTACGGGTGCGTCGACTTGATGAGTGCGGCGACACCCGCGACATGCGGGGAGGCCATCGACGTACCGGCCTTGTAGCCGAACTTGCCGCCCGGCAGGGTCGACAGGATGCGGCCGTCGGTCGCCGGGGCGTCCGGCGTCTGGTAGACGGTCGAGTCACCGCCGGGGGCGGAGATGTCGACAACGCCGTTGCCGTAGTTGGAGTACGAGGCCTTCAGGTTCTTCGCGCCCAGCGCGGAGACCGTCACGACGCCCGGGATCTGCGTCGGGATGTCGAGGCACTCGCGCGGGTTGATCTTCCGCTCGACCGGCGTGGTGTCGTTCGGGCTCGTGGTGTCGGTGAGCTCGTCGGCGGCGAGGTCCATCCGCGAGTTGCCCGCGGCGGCCACGTTCACCGCGCCCTTGCGCTCCGCGTACCGGGTGGCCCGGGACACGGCCTCGACGAGGGCCTTCTGGTCCGCGTCGTTCTTGCAGTTGAACAGCCACGGGTCCGTGTAGTAGCTGTTGTTGGTCACGTCGACGCCGTGCTCGGCGGCCCACACGAAGCCGCAGACGACCGCCTCCGTGTAGAAGAAGCCGTCGGGCTGCGAGACCTTGATGCCGGAGACCTTCACGCCCGGCGCGACACCGGTGACCCCGACGCCGTTCTTCGCCGCGGCGATCGTGCCCGCGACGTGCGTACCGTGGTCGCTCTCGGTCGGGCCCGGACGCCAGGCGCCGTCCGTCGTGTCCGGGGCGCCGCCGACGCAGCTGACCGAGGCGTTCCGGTCGAAGTTCGGGGCGAGGTCGGGGTGGGTGTCGTCGACACCCGTGTCGATGACCGCGACCGTGACCTTCTTGCTGCCCAGCGTCTTCTCGTGGGCCTTGTCCGCCTTGATGGCGGGCAGGTCCCACTGCAGCGGCTCCAGCGGGTCCTGGCCCGCTTCCGCCGCGCCCGCGGCCGCCTCGGCCTCCGCGGCGGTCAGCGGACGCTCCGACTCGATGGCAGTGTCGGCTGCGGGAGCAATGGGGGCGGTGCGGGTGACACCGGCCGATGCGACACCGCGGACCGCGCGGATCGTGTCCGCGAACGCGGGGTTCTGCGAGTGGACGACGACGACGCCTATCTGGTCGTAGGCGTGGACTATCGTGCCGCCGGCCTTGGATATCGCCTTCTTGACGGCCTTGGCGTTGCCGTGACCGCCCTTCACGTTGACCACGTACGACAGCTTGGGGCCGTCCGTCGACACCGCGGCCGGAACCTCCTCGGCGACTGCTGCCGACGCCGTACCCGTCGGCAGGAATCCGAGCGAGGCCGTGAGCGCCAGACCGACAGGCACCGCGAGTGCGCGCCGTCGTCTGGATCCCAGATGAGCCATGGGTTCTCCACATCATCCGTGACAACCGCCCAGACACCCCTTGCGAATGGGCGGGTACATGACGAGCGAAGCTATCGCCGATCATGCCCCCACATCAATGGATTCGGGCAGATGTGCCACAACGGGTCGGACACGAAGTACAAGGAAAAACAACAGAGGTGAACCGGTTCGGTGCGTACTCCGTGCCGTTGTCAGGGAGTGGAAGAACACTCGACCGCACCCCCCGGCAAGATCCCCCCGTCCACCACCTCACCCGCGTCGCGAGGAGTTTCCGTGGCCACCGATGCACCGCCGCCGCCCCAGCGCGGTACGGACGCCAGCCCCGCCCAGCCCACGACAGAGTCGTTCGTCTCGGTGCAGGAAAGTACGGAATTCGGCGAACTGCGCCGCACCTACCGTTCCTTCGCCTTCCCCCTGACCGTGGCGTTCATCGCCTGGTACCTGCTGTACGTCCTGCTCTCCAACTACGCCGGCGGCTTCATGGGCACGAAGCTCTTCGGCAACATCAACGTCGCCCTCGTCCTCGGGCTCGCCCAGTTCGCCACCACGTTCCTCATCGCCTGGTTCTACTCGCGGTACGCCGCCTCGAAGCTCGACCCGAAGGCGGAAGCCATCAAGTCCCGTATGGAGGCCGACGCATGAGCCCCGCCCTGCAGCTCGCGGCGTCCAGCGCCACCACCGAGCACCGGCCGCTGATCATCACCCTCTTCGCGGCTTTTGTCGTCGCCACTCTCTGCATCACCGTGTGGGCGGGCCGTCAGACCAAGGACGCGGCCGACTTCTACGCCGGAGGCCGCCAGTTCACCGGCTTCCAGAACGGCCTCGCGATCTCTGGCGACTACATGTCGGCCGCCTCGTTCCTCGGTATCGCCGGCGCCATCGCCCTCTTCGGCTACGACGGCTTCCTCTACTCGATCGGCTTCCTGGTCGCCTGGCTCGTCGCCCTGCTGCTCGTCGCCGAGCCGCTGCGCAACTCCGGCCGCTACACGATGGGCGACGTGCTCGCCTACCGCATGCGCCAGCGTCCGGTGCGCACCGCGGCCGGTACGTCCACCATCGTCGTCTCGATCTTCTATCTGCTGGCGCAGATGGCGGGCGCCGGCGTGCTCGTCTCGCTGCTGCTCGGCATCACCAGTGACGGCGGGAAGATCGCGATCGTCGCCCTCGTCGGCCTGCTGATGATCGTGTACGTGACGGTCGGCGGCATGAAGGGCACCACCTGGGTGCAGATGGTCAAGGCCGTCCTGCTGATCGTGGGCACCCTGCTCATCACCTTCCTGGTGCTGTGGAAGTTCAACTTCAACATCTCCGACCTGCTCGGCCAGGCCGCCGAGAAGAGCGGCAAGGGCTCGGCCTTCCTCGAACCCGGCCTCAAGTACGGCGCCGACAGCCTGACCAAGCTCGACTTCCTCTCGCTCGGTATCGCCCTCGTCCTCGGCACCGCCGGCCTTCCGCACATCCTCATCCGCTTCTACACGGTGCCCACCGCCAAGGCCGCCCGTAAGTCCGTGAACTGGGCGATCGGCATCATCGGCGGCTTCTACCTCATGACCATCGCTCTCGGCTTCGGTGCCGCGGCCCTGGTCGGACCCGCCGAGATCACCGCCTCCAACAAGGCGGGCAACACGGCGGCGCCCCTGCTCGCCCTGCACCTCGGCGGTGTCGACTCGGCCGGCGGCGCGATCCTGCTCGCCGTGATCTCCGCGGTCGCCTTCGCCACCATCCTCGCCGTGGTCGCCGGCCTCACGCTCGCCTCCTCGTCGTCCTTCGCGCACGACATCTACGCGAACGTCATCCGCAAGGGACAGGCCACCGAGAAGGAGGAGGTCCGGGCCGCCCGCTGGGCCACTGTCGCCATCGGCATCGTGTCGATCGCGCTCGGCGCCATGGCCCGCGACCTGAACGTCGCCGGCCTGGTCGCCCTGGCCTTCGCCGTCGCCGCGTCGGCGAACCTGCCCACGATCCTCTACAGCCTGTTCTGGAAGAGGTTCACCACGCAGGGCGCCCTGTGGTCCATCTACGGCGGCCTTGCCTCCTCGGTGATCCTGGTGCTCTTCTCGCCGGTCGTCTCCGGCAAGGCGTCCTCGATGTTCCCGGACGTCGACTTCTCCTGGTTCCCGCTGGAGAACCCCGGCCTGGTCTCCATCCCGGTCGGCTTCCTGCTCGGCTGGATCGGCTCGCTCCTGTCCAAGGAGGAGCCCGACAAGGGCAAGTACGCCGAGCTCGAGGTCAAGTCGCTGACCGGAGTCGGAGCCCACTGACGCCGGACCACGGGCAACGGGCACGGCCGCGTCGTAGGGATCTACGATGCGGCCGTGCCGTGCCTCGTGCCAATCGGGCCACCTCGGCGTCAGTACGGTGACGTAGGCTCGGAACTGTCAGATCCGCGAATGGGGGAGGGGGCCCACAGTGCTCATCGACACCTACGGCCGAGTGGCCACTGACCTGCGCGTTTCCCTGACGGACCGCTGTAATCTGCGGTGTACGTACTGCATGCCCGAAGAGGGCCTGCAGTGGCTGAAAAAGCCCGATCTGCTGACCGACGACGAGATCGTCCGGCTGATCCGTATCGCCGTCACCGACCTCGGCATCACCGAGGTCCGCTTCACCGGCGGCGAGCCTTTGCTGCGCCCCGGCCTGGTCGGAATCGTCGAGCGGGTCGCCGCCCTCGAGCCCCGCCCCAGGATGTCCCTGACGACCAACGGCATCGGACTCAAGCGCACCGCCGCCGCCCTCCGGGCCGCCGGCCTCGACCGCGTCAACGTCTCCCTCGACACGCTGCGCCCCGACGTCTTCAAGACGCTGACCCGCCGCGACCGCCACCACGACGTGCTGGACGGCCTCGAAGCCGCCCGCGCCGCCGGCCTCACCCCGGTCAAGGTCAACGCCGTCCTGATGCCGGGCCTCAACGACGACGAGGCCCCCGACATGCTCGCCTGGGCCGTGGCCAACGACTACGAGCTGCGCTTCATCGAGCAGATGCCGCTGGACGCCCAGCACGGCTGGAAACGCGACGGCATGATCACCGCCGGCGACATCCTCGAATCCCTGCGCACGCGCTTCACCCTCACCCCCGAGGGCGACCGGGCACGCGGCTCCGCGCCCGCCGAGCGCTGGCTCGTCGACGGCGGACCCCACCGGGTCGGCGTCATCGCCTCCGTCACCCGCCCGTTCTGCAGCGCCTGCGACCGTACCCGCCTCACCGCCGACGGCCAGGTGCGCACCTGCCTGTTCGCGACCGAGGAGACCGACCTGCGCGCGGCGCTGCGGTCGGACGCTCCGGACGAGGACGTCGCCCGGATCTGGAAGCTCGCGATGTGGGGAAAGAAGGCCGGATCCGGTCTCGACGACCCGTCGTTCCTGCAGCCCGAGCGCCCGATGTCGGCGATCGGCGGCTGATCGCCGGGCAGCGGCTCACTCGCCCTGCCGGCGCTCCCATTCCTCCAGGGTCACCACGTCCTTGAGGAACCCGCGTACGCCGAGGAACTGCGACAGGTGTTCCCGGTGCTCCTCGCAGGCCAGCCACGTCTTCCGGCGCTCGGGGGTGTGCAGTTTGGGGTTGTTCCACGCGAGGACCCAGACGGCGCTCGTGCGGCAGCCCTTGGCGGAACAGATCGGGGTTTCGTCACTCACCGGATCATTGTCCCAACATGGCGACGCCGAGCAGCCACGGGGGGAGCTGCCCGGCGTCGGTCCGTCGCTCCGACGGGGGATGCGGAGCGCGTACGAAGTATGTCACGGGTAACGGGCTGGCGGGCACAGGAACTTCATGATTGATCTGAGGTTTTCCTGAGGTTCGCGGACCACGTCGCAGGTGGTCGCAAATCACCCCTGTTCGGACGCGTCCCGTTCCCGTTCGAAAGACTCCGACGACGGGTCGGCATCCTCCGGACCCTCGTGCGCGGCCGGTGCGATCATCGGCCGCGTCGGCGTCGGGACGAACGTCGACGGCAGCGAAGGGGCGTTCTCCCGGCCCGCGTTGGCGATGACCACCGAGATGTACGGCAGGAGAACGCCGAGCACCAGCGCGACGACGGCCACATGGCGTTCCACGTTCCACAGCACCGCGGCCAGGATCACCGAAACGGTCCGTACGGACATCGAGATCACATAGCGGCGCTGCCGGGCGCGCACGTCGTCGGCGAGCCCCTGCCTGGCCCCGGTGATCCGGAAGACCTCCGTACCGCCGTGTCTGCGCATCACGCTCCACCACCCGATTCCCGCGTGCGGGGCGATCCCGTACAACCCGTCCCGACGCATCCACGGTACGCCGCCGCTGCGCCGTGTTCGAGAGCGGGGCACCCCGGACGGCGACCCCGGACGGCGACCCCGGACGGCCCCCGGACGGCGGCCGCCCCGAAGGCGGGGCGACGCGTTTGGGTGCCCCGACGTGCGGCCCATGGCACGCGGGCCGAGACTGACAGGCGTAACTGCTCACGCGGAGCCGTACAAGGAGGCAGCCATGGGCTGGTTGTGGGCGATCATCGTGGGATTCGTACTCGGCCTGATCGCCAAGGCGATCATCCCGGGCAAACAGCACAGTCCGCTCTGGCTGACCACGATCTTCGGCATCATCGGCGCGCTCATCGGCAACGCTCTGGCCCGGGCGTTCGGCATCGCCGAGACCAGCGGCATCGACTGGGGCCGGCACGCGCTCCAGCTCGGGGCCGCGATCGTCGTCGTCTTCCTCGGCGACATGGCCTACACGTCGATCCGCGGCGGCAAGAAACGAACCGCGTGACGGCGTGACACGGACGGCGGCGGGGGGGGGGGGGGGGGGGCCCCCCCCCCCCCCCCCCCTTCCCCCCCCCCCCCCCCCTCCACCCCACCCGACCCCCCCCCCACCCCAACCCCCCCTCCCCCCCCCCCACACC
>NZ_JBWKCY010000001.1:0-26928 GCF_056436245.1 Streptomyces sp. NPDC043812 | reverse complement strand
TCTTCTTTCCTCCGGAAAAAACTCCCATATACGCCGCTCCGCGACAAAAAAAAACAACCCGTGGAACAGCGCGACACGGACGGCGTCCGTGGGTCGCCCCCCCCCCCCCCCCGCCCGCCGCCGTTTCACCACTGTTCCGCCGGGTCAGCCGGACGTGACCTCGATCGCGGCCAGGTTCTTCTTGCCCCGGCGCAGCACCAGCCACCGCCCATGCAGCAGGTCGGTCTCGGCGGGCACGGCGTCCTCGGCGGTCACCTTCACGTTGTTCACGTACGCACCGCCCTCCTTCACCGTGCGGCGCGCCCCGGACTTGCTCGGCGCGAGACCGGTCGCCGCCAGCAGGTCCACCACCGGCAGCAGCTCCGACACCTCGGCGTGCGGCAGCTCGGACAGCGCCGCGCGCAGCGTCGCCTCGTCGAGGTCACTCAGCTCGCCCTGCCCGAACAGCGCCTTGGAGGCGTCGATGACGGCGGTGCACTGCTCGGCGCCGTGCACCAGCGTCGTCAGCTCCTCGGCCAGCGCGCGCTGCGCGGCGCGCGCCTGCGGGCGCTCCGCGGTCTGCTTCTCCAGCTCCTCGAGCTCCTCACGGCTCTTGAAGCTGAGGATGCGCAGGTAACGCGAGACGTCCCGGTCGTCCGTGTTCAGCCAGAACTGGTAGAACGCGTACGGCGTGGTCATCTCCGGGTCCAGCCACAGTGTGCCGGTCTCGGACTTGCCGAACTTGGTGCCGTCGGCCTTGGTCATCAGCGGGGTGGCCAGGGCGTGCACCGTGGCCTCGGGCTCCAGGCGGTGGATGAGGTCCAGGCCCGCCGTGAGGTTGCCCCACTGGTCGCTGCCGCCCTGCTGCAGGGTGCAGCCGTGGCGCCGGTACAGCTCCAGGAAGTCCATGCCCTGGAGCAGCTGGTAGCTGAACTCCGTGTAGCTGATGCCCTGTTCGGACTCCAGCCGACGGGCGACCGAGTCCTTGGTGAGCATCTTGTTGACACGGAAGTGCTTGCCGATGTCCCGCAGGAACTCGATCGCGGACATGCCCGCGGTCCAGTCCAGGTTGTTCACCATGACCGCGGCGTTGTCGCCCTCGAAGGAGAGGTACGGCTCGATCTGCGACCGAAGCCGGTTCACCCACTGCGCGATCGTCTCCGGGGCGTTCAGCGTCCGCTCGGCGGTCGGGCGCGGGTCACCGATCTGACCGGTGGCCCCGCCGACCAGCGCCAGCGGCCGGTGCCCGGCCAGCTGGAGCCTGCGCACGGTCAGCACCTGCACCAGATGCCCGACGTGCAGGCTCGCCGCGGTCGGGTCGAAGCCGCAATAGAACGTGACGGGACCGTCCGCGAGCGCCTTGCGCAAAGCATCTTCGTCCGTGGACAGGGCGATCAGCCCGCGCCACTTCAGCTCGTCGACGATGTCCGTCACGGTCTTCTGTCTCCTCGAACGGTGTTGAACGATCTTGAAGGTTGCCGGTTGTGCCCGCTCAGTCTATGGGGGTCATACGCCCTGGCTGACCGAGCTCATGTTGAAGTCCGGGATCCGCAGGGCGGGCATCGCCGCCCGCGTGAACCAGTCTCCCCACTCCCGAGGCAGCGTCTTCTCCGTGCGGCCCGCCTCCGTCGCCCGCGACAGCAGGTCCACCGGCGACTCGTTGAAGCGGAAGTTGTTCACCTCGCCGACGACCTCGCCGTTCTCCACGAGGTAGACGCCGTCCCTGGTCAGCCCGGTCAGCAGAAGCGTCGCCGGGTCGACCTCACGGATGTACCACAGGCAGGTCAGCAGCAGCCCGCGTGTGGTGGAGGCGACCATCTCCTCCAGCGAGCGCTCGCCGCCGCCGTCCAGGATCAGGTTGCCGATCCCGGGGGCCACCGGCAACCGAGTAAGCCCGGCGCTGTGCCGCGTGGTGACCAGGTGCTCCAGCTTCCCCTCCCGCACCCAGTCGGTCGGGGACAGCGGCAGGCCGTTGTCGAAGACCGACGAGTCGTCGCCGGAGGAGTGCGCGATGACGAACGGGGCGGACTCCAGACCCGGCTCGTTCGGATCGCTGCGCAGTGTCAGCGGCAGCGGGGACAGCGTCTCCCCGACGCGGGTCCCGCCGCCCGGCTTGGAGAAGACCGTGCGGCCCTCCGCCGCGTCCCGTGCGGCCGACGACCACAGCTGGTAGATCAGCAGATCCGCCACCGCGGTGGGCGGCAGCAGCGTCTCGTAGCGACCGGCGGGCAGCTCGATCCGGCGCTCGGCCCAGGCCAGCCGCTGGGCGAGCTCCGCGTCGAGGGCGCCCGGGTCCACATCCTTGAAGTCGCGCGTCGACCGGCCCGCCCAGGCGGAACGCGGGTGGCCACTGCCGGTCGACGCGGACTTGGCGTTCACCTCGAGGGTGCCGTTGGGCTGGTCGTGCCGCAGCCGCAGACCCGTCGACGTGCCGACGTACGTCGAGGTCAGCTCGTGATGGGCGAAGCCGTACAGCTCGCGGCCGCCGGCGCGGGCCCGGGCGAACGCCTCGCCGAGCGCCGGGGCGAAGTCCGCGAACACGGCCGACGACGTCTCCACAGGCGCATCCGTGAAGTCGGGAGAGGCGGCCACGCCCGTGACGAGCGGCTGCGCGTCCTCGGCGGGCCCGGCGCCCCGTGCGGCGGCCTCCGCGGCCCGCACCAGTGTCTCCAGGTCCTCCCGGGTCACCGCGGACTGCGACACCACACCCGAGGCGGTGCCCTCGGAGCCGTCCACGGTCGCGATGACGGTGAGGGTGCGGCCACGGGTGACGCCGTTCGTGGTCAGCGCGTTGCCGGCCCAGCGGAGATTGGCGGAGGAGTGCTCGTCGGCGATGACGACACATCCGTCGGCGGTGGACAGCTCGAGCGCGCGCTCGACGATCTCGTGCGGCTTGCTGACGCGGCTCATCGACCGGCCTCCTGCGTGGTGTTCAAGATGTTGACGCCCCGGAAGAGGGCGGAGGGGCAGCCGTGGGACACCGCCGCGACCTGGCCCGGCTGAGCCTTGCCGCAGTTGAACGCACCGCCGAGGACGTACGTCTGCGGGCCGCCGACCTTCTCCATCGAGCCCCAGAAGTCCGTCGTCGTCGCCTGGTACGCCACGTCCCGCAGCTGCCCGGCCAGCCGGCCGTTCTCGATACGGAAGAAGCACTGACCGGTGAACTGGAAGTTGTAGCGCTGCATGTCGATCGACCACGACCGGTCGCCGACCACATAGATCCCGCGCTCGACGCCGCCGATCAGATCCTCCGTCGACAGGCCGCCCGGATCCGGCTGCAGCGACACGTTCGCCATCCGCTGCACCGGTACGTGGCCGGGGGAGTCCGCGAACGCGCAGCCGTTGGACCGCCCGAGACCTGTCAGCTTCGCGATCCGCCGGTCGAGCTGGTAGCCGACCAGCGTGCCGTCCTTCACCAGGTCCCAGCTCTGCGCCTCGACGCCCTCGTCGTCGTACCCGATGGTGGCGAGACCGTGCTCGGCCGTGCGGTCGCCCGTCACGTTCATCACCGACGAGCCGTAGGCCAGCTTCCCCAGCTGGTCGAAGGTCGCGAACGACGTGCCCGCGTACGCGGCCTCGTAGCCGAGGGCCCGGTCCAGCTCGGTGGCGTGCCCGATCGACTCATGGATGGTCAGCCACAGATTCGACGGGTCGACCACCAGGTCGTACCGCCCCGCCTCCACGCTCGGCGCCCGCATCTTCTCGGCGAGCAGCGTCGGGATCTGCTCCAGCTCGGCGTCCCAGTCCCAGCCCGTGCCGGTCAGGTACTCCCAGCCGCGGCCCACCGGCGGCGCGATCGTGCGCATGGAGTCGAACTCGCCCGTCGTCTCGTCGACGGCGACCGCCGTGAGGTGCGGGTGCAGGCGTACCCGCTGCTGTGTGGTGACCGTGCCCGAGGTGTCCGCGTAGAACTTGTTCTCCTGGACCGTGAGCAGTGACGCGTCCACGTGCGCCACTCCGTCCGCACGCAGCAGCCGTTCGCTCCAGTCGCCGAGCAGCCCGGTCTTGTCCTCGTCGGGTACCTCGAACGGGTTGGCCTCGTACGAGGAGATCCACGTCTTCTCCGCGTGCACCGGCTCGTCCGCCAGCTCCACCCGCTCGTCGGAACCCGCCGCGGCGATCACCTTGGCGGACAGCTTCGCCATCGCCACCGCCTGGCCCGCCACGCGGGCCGCCGCGTCCATGGTCAGATCGACCCCGGAGGCGAACCCCCAGGCGCCCCCGTGCACCACCCGCACCGCGTATCCGAGGTCGGTGGTGTCGGACGAGCCCGCGGGCTTGGCGTCACGCAGCCGCCAGGAAGCACTGCGGACGCGCTCCAGACGGAAGTCGGCATGCTCGGCGCCGAGCGCACGGGCCCGGGCGAGTGCCGCGTCGGCGAGCGCCCGCAGCGGCAGCGCGGTGAACGCTGCGTCGATGGAATGAGGCACAGATGTCTCCTGTCGTCGAGACGGGTCGCCCCGATCATGTCGCGCCGGACGGGCCGTTGCCAGCGAGTTGGCCGGGACGCCCCGGGCTTTCTGTAGGGACCCGACAGGGACTGATCGACGGCGCTGTCAGGGACCGATTCTCCGTACGAGGGGGCCGACCGATAGGTTTTCGGCGTACCAGACCGCAAAGGGAAAGGGTGATCCGTTGAGCCGCTCGGTTCTCGTCACCGGAGGAAACCGGGGCATCGGCCTCGCCATCGCCCGCGCTTTCGCCGCGGGTGGTGACAACGTCGCCATCACCTACCGCTCCGGGGAGCCACCCGCCGCCCTGACGGAATTGGGCTGCCTCGCGGTCAAGTGCGACATCACCGATGCCGAGCAGGTGGAGCAGGCCTACAAGGAGATCGAGGAGAAGCACGGTCCCGTCGAGGTGCTGGTTGCCAACGCCGGCGTCACCAAGGACCAGCTCCTCATGCGTATGTCGGAGGACGACTTCACCTCCGTTCTCGACACCAACCTGACCGGCACGTTCCGGGTCGTGAAGCGTGCCAACCGCGGCATGCTGCGCGCCAAGAAGGGCCGCGTCGTCCTCATCTCCTCCGTCGTGGGGCTGCTGGGCTCCGCCGGGCAGGCCAACTACGCCGCCTCCAAGGCCGGCCTCGTCGGCTTCGCCCGCTCCCTGGCCCGTGAGCTGGGTTCGCGCAACATCACCTTCAACGTCGTCGCGCCCGGTTTCGTCGACACCGACATGACCCAGGCGCTCACCGACGACCAGCGCGCCGGCATCGTGTCGCAGGTGCCGCTCGGCCGTTACGCGCAGCCGGAGGAGATCGCCGCCACCGTGCGCTTCCTCGCCTCCGACGACGCCTCGTACATCACTGGAGCCGTCATTCCTGTCGACGGCGGATTGGGCATGGGTCACTGATCACCATGAGCGGAATCCTTGAGGGCAAGCGCGTCCTGATCACCGGTGTGCTGATGGAGTCGTCCATCGCCTTCCACACGGCCAAGGTGGCCCAGGAGCAGGGCGCGGAGATCATCCTGACCGCGTTCCCCCGGCCGACCCTGACCGAGCGCATCGCCAAGAAGCTCCCCAAGCCGGCCAAGGTCATCGAGCTCGACGTCACCAACGACGAGCACCTCGCCCGCGTCGAGGGTGTGGTGCGCGAGGAGCTCGGTGGACTCGACGGCGTCGTCCACTCGATCGGCTTCGCCCCGCAGGACGCCCTCGGCGGCAATTTCCTGAACACGCCTTTCGAGTCCGTGTCGACGGCCATGCACGTCTCGGCGTTCTCGCTCAAGTCGCTGACGATGGCCTGTATGCCGTTGATGCAGGGCGGCGGCTCGGTCGTCGGTCTCACCTTCGACGCGCAGTTCGCCTGGCCGCAGTACGACTGGATGGGTCCGGCCAAGGCCGCGCTGGAGGCCACCAGCCGCTACCTCGCCCGTGACCTCGGCAAGCAGAACATCCGCTGCAACCTGATCTCGGCGGGCCCGCTCGGCTCCATGGCCGCCAAGTCCATCCCGGGCTTCTCGGACCTGGCCAAGGTGTGGGACGAGCGCTCCCCGCTGGAGTGGGACATGGCCGACCCGGAGCCCGCGGGCCGCGGTGTCGTCGCGCTGCTCTCGGACTTCTTCCCGAAGACCACCGGCGAGATCGTCCACGTCGACGGCGGCGTGCACATCATGGGTGCCTGACCAGGGCATACGCAGTCGAGCGACGCCCCGTTCCCCGCAGGTTTCCGGGGGGCGGGGCGTCGCCCGTTCGGCGGTATGGGTGGGCGGCCGGGCCCGGCGGCGGCGATCCTGGAGGAGCAACCTTTCCTTGTGGTGCAGCCGCGGCGTTCCGCGCCGCAGTTCGGCCGAGGGGGTCCTGCTTGTGCGTACGACATGGCGCCACGCCTCCGTACTCGCCACAGTGACGATCCTGCTGTGGGCGGCACCGACGGCGTCCCAGCCCACCCGTCACGAACCCCAGCAGGCCCAGCGGCCCACGCGGGAGCAGCCCCCCGTCCACCGGGCGGACTGCCAGACCGTGGTCGAGGGTTCGCAGGTCACCGCGTACTGCCACAACCCCTATCCCGACGCCGACCGTGTACGGCTGCACGTCGAGTGCGACCGCTGGTGGGACGTCGACGCGGACACGGCGCCGGTCGAGCTGAACCCCGCGGGATACGCGGAACTCACCGAGCGCTGCTGGAAGGAGGTCAGGGCGGTGTGGATCAGCCACCAGCCGGCGCGGGCCTCCGCAGGCACATGAACGGATAGCCCGCCGCCTCGGCGGCAGCCGTCTCCCCGTCGCCTGCCCGGATCGCCTCGACCATCCGGGCGTGGTCCATGTGGTACTCCGGCCGCAGGTCTCGGCCGATGTCGTCGCGCAGCCAGTCGCGCAGCAGATCCGCCAGGTCCGCGTACAGCTCGGTCATCACTTCGTTGTGCGAGGCGGCTACGACGGCGAGATGGAACGTCGCGTCGGCGGCGACGAACTGCTCGCTGTCGCCCGACTCCCACGCCGCCTCGCGCCGCGCGAGCAAGGTGTCCAGCTGCTTGAGGTCCTTGGCGGTGCGCCGTTCGGCCGCCAGCCGGGCGGCAGACGACTCCAGCGTGGAGCGCAGCTCGGCGACATGGCGGGGATCGGCGTCGGCGAAGCGGCGGTGCATCACCCCGGCCAGTTCGCTGGTGGCCACCACGTACGTCCCCGAGCCCTGCCGGATGTCGAGCAGACCGTTGTGGGCGAGTGCGCGCACGGCCTCGCGGACCGTGTTGCGGGCGACGCCCAGCTGCTCGACGAGCTCCGGTTCGGTCGGGATGCGGGATCCCACCGGCCACTCGCCCGAGGTGATCTGATTCCGCAGCTGGGCGATCACCTGGTCGGAGAGCGCGGAACGCCGGGGAGAGGACAGCGCCATGGTGCTCCTTGTCGTGGGGTCGCCCGCCGCGTTCGTTCGCGATTGGACAACCAATCATCCCATGATTCTATGATGGTGCCATGCCTGACGAGACCCGGACCCTGCGCCCCGCCATGACGGCACCCGTATCGTCCGTGGATTCTGCCGTGTCCCGGCAGGCGCCGGACCGGCGGACGGTGTGGACCACCCGTCTCGTCGTCATCGGCATCGTTCTCGCGGCGCTCAATCTGCGCCCGGCCATCACCAGCCTCGGTGCCCTGCTGGAAGAGGCGCGCGTCGGACTCCACATGAGCGGCAGCGTCGCCGGCCTGCTCACCTCCGTACCGCCGCTGTGCTTCGCGGTCTTCGGCGTCGCCGCACCCCGGCTGGCCCGCCGCTTCGGCGCCGGCGCCGTGGTCTGCGCCGGCATGGCGGCCATCGCGGCCGGGCTCGTCGTGCGCCCCTTCGCGGGCGGCACCGCCGGGTTCCTCGCCGCCAGCGCCCTCGCCCTCATGGGCATCGCCGTCAGCAACGTCCTGATGCCGGTGATCGTCAAGCGGTGCTTCCCCGACCGTGTCGGGTCGATGACCGGGCTGTACTCGATGGCCCTCGCGCTCGGCACGTCCGTGGCCGCGGCCGCGACCGTGCCCATGACCCAGGCGCTCGGCGGCAGTTGGCGCGTGGGGCTCGCGGTGTGGGCCGCGCTCGCCGCGCTCGCCGTACTGCCCTGGATCGGTCTGGTCCGGGACCGTGACCGCGGCGCGGCGGCAGGCACGGCAGCCGCGGAGGACGCGTCCGCGCCCCGGATGACCCGAAGCCCCACCGCCTTGGCGCTCGGCTGCTTCTTCGGGCTCCAGGCCACCGGCGCGTACATCACGATGGGCTGGATGCCGCAGATCTTCCGGGACGCGGGCGTCTCCGCATCCACCGCAGGTGTGCTGCTCGCCGTCACCATGGTCATGGGTGTGCCGCTCGCCTTCGTCATCCCCCGGCTCGCCACCCGGATGAAACAGCAGGGCCCGATCGTCGTCGCCCTCGGGGCCTGCGGGCTCACCGGCTACCTCGGTCTGCTGCTCGCGCCGGCCGCGGGAGCGTGGGCGTGGGCGCTGCTGCTGGGGGTCTCCAACTGTGCCTTCCCGCTCGCCCTCACCATGATCGGCATGCGGTCGCGCACCGGTTCCGGAGTCGTACGGCTCTCGGCGTTCGCGCAGTCCACCGGCTACCTGATCTCCATTCCCGGCCCACTGCTGGTCGGCGTGCTCTACCAGCACAGCGGCGGCTGGACGCTGCCCCTGACGCTGATGGCCGCCCTGCTGGTGCCGCAGATGATCATGGGTGTGCTGGCGGGACGGGACCGGACGATCGAGGACGAGACGCGGGTGCGAGACTGATCCCATGCCTGTGCTCGACCCGAACCCCCAGAACGGCCAGAAGAAGCTCCTCGGGCTCTTCGGCTTGATCCTCCTCATCGGCGTGGTCATCGCCGTCATCGCGAGCATCGCCGCGCCCTGACCCGGTTGTCGGCTCGGGCCCGGGCGAATGGCCGAAGGGGCGCTGCGGCGTCGAAAGAGACCGGGCCCGACAGACGGGGAGGGTGGTGCTGGCACCACCATCCCCTAGGGGGCCAGGCTCAGGGTGAAGTGGGTGGGTCACCGGATGGGCCCGGCCCTTCATGATCCGTACGTTTGAGGTACTCGACCTCACACCTTCGGAGGCGGCCATGTCGGCCCACGCGCGCACCCGGTCCCACACCCCGACCACGGGCGTCGCCGGGGCCGGGCTGCCCTGGTGGGCGCTGGCGCTGCCCGTGCTCGCCTTCGTCGCCCTTCTGACGCTGATCGCCGGGCCCGGCGAAGCCCACGCCGCGAGCGATCCCGCGGCCGGTGAAGTCCTGCGGCAGATCCTCCGGACAATGCTCCCGTGAGGCGTTCACTCGTGCAGGGAGAGCGCGTCAACACCCTGCGCCCGATGGCGCATTTCATGCGAAGCTGGGGAGCATGAGCGCCGCTGTGTCTTCCGGGGGGACAGCCCCCGGACCTCCCGAGTCCCGCAGGATCGTTCTCCTCCGGCATGCGAAGGCCGACTGGCCCCAGGTGTCCGACCACGAGCGCCCGCTCGCCGAGCGCGGCCGCAAGGACGCCCCCGTGGCCGGCCGCCGTCTCGCAGAGATCGGTATCGCCTTCGATCTCGCCCTGTGCTCCACCGCGAGCCGTACGCGCGAGACGTGGAAGCTCGCGGTGCACGAGCTGCCGCACCGCCCGAGGACGGTGTACGAGGAGAGGCTCTACGAGGCATCCCTCGGCGAGCTGATCGCCCTGCTCAACGAGACCCCCGATGACGTGAACGACCTGCTCGTCATCGGCCACAACCCCGGGATGCACGCGCTGGCGGACGCCCTCGCGGGCGGGTCGGAGGGCGATTCGCTGGCCAGGATGACCCAGGACGGCTTCCCGACCTCGGCCTTCGCCGTCGTTTCCTTCACCGGCTCCTGGAAGACCGTGGAACACGGCGTGGGCAGACTGCTCGACTACTGGACCCCGCACGACTGACCGGCCCGGACCGGGCCGCGGCAGCGAGGGCCCGGGACCAGGAGCCCCCCGACAGCACAAGGCCCCGGCGCACACGTGCGCCGGGGCCTTGTGACCGGTGTCAGTGCTCCTCGGTGCCGTCGTCCGCGGCCTCGACCTCTTCGCGCGTGATGCCCAGCAGATACAGCACGGTGTCCAGGAACGGCACATTGACCGCGGTGTGGGCGGCCTTGCGGACCACGGGCTTGGCGTTGAAGGCGACACCGAGCCCCGCAGCGTTCAGCATGTCCAGATCGTTGGCCCCGTCGCCGATGGCCACTGTCTGCGCGAGCGGCACCCCGGCCTCCTCCGCGAACCTCCGCAGCAGCCGCGCCTTGCCCGCGCGGTCCACGATCTCGCCCACGACCCGGCCGGTGAGCTTTCCGTCCTCGATCTCCAGGGTGTTCGCCGAGGCGAAATCGAGGCCGAGACGCTCCTTCAGATCATCGGTGACCTGGGTGAAACCGCCGGAGACGACGCCCACTTGGTAGCCGAGGCGCTTCAGCGTGCGGATCAGGGTGCGTGCCCCCGGGGTCAGCCGCACCTCCGCACGCACCTTGTCCACGACCGAGGCGTCCAGCCCGGCGAGCAGCGCCACCCGCGCGTGCAGGGACTGCTCGAAGTCGAGTTCACCGCGCATCGCGGCCTCGGTCACCGCGGCCACCTCGTCCTCGCAGCCCGCATGGGCGGCGAACAGTTCGATGACCTCGTCCTGGATCAGCGTGGAGTCCACGTCCATGACGACCAGACGCTGCGCGCGCCGGTGCAGGCCGGCCGACACGACGGCGACGTCCACGCCGATCTCGTGCGCCGCGGTGGCCAGCGCCGTACGCAGCGGTTCGGTCTCCACACCGGAGACCGCGAACTCCACCGCCGTGACCGGATACTTCGCAAGCCGGAAGATACGGTCGATATTGGCGCCCATCCCGCTGATCCGGGCCGCTATGGCCGCGGTGGACTCGGCGGTCAGCGGATGGCCCAGCACGGTCACATGCGAACGCCCGCTGCCACGGGGCCGGTTGTCGCCCCTGCCGGAGATGATCTCGGCCTGCAGCTTCAGCGACTCGGCCCAGCTGTGCACGGTGGCGCGCAGTTCGCCCTCGGTGGTGCCGCCGGCGGTCGGCGCGGTGACGAGCGCGCACAGGACGAGGCGGCCCCGCGAGACGACCTGCTCGATGTCGACCACGTCGACCGAGTAGGCGGCCAGGGTGTCGAAGAGGCCGGCGGTGATGCCGGGACGGTCCTTCCCGAAGATCTTGACGAGAAGGGTGGGGGCGTCGGTGCCGGGATCGGTGCCGGGAGAAGGCTGCGATGCGCTCATGGTGATACCACCGTATCGGGCGACGGCCGGGATGACGCGTCCTGTCCCGCCAGCCGGACACCGGCCCTCCGCTCGCCGTCCGCCGCCGCCTTCGCACCCTTTTCGGATGGTCGGCGCTCGTCCGTACGGGATGATCGGGATATGGCGCCCCGCCGTACGTACCCGGCGGGCCACGAAGGTCCCAACTCCGTACCGAACACTGACTTCTCAAGGCCCGGCTTTCGGATACGGGACCGGGCCTGAAATAGTTCCCCACGATGTTCGCCATCCCTAGACTCCCTGCACGGGGGTAGCTCGGGGGACAACTAGTGGGGCATGGAGTGCCGGAACTCGTACTGGAATTGAACGGAAGGACCTGGACTCTCGATCCGTCCAGGTCGTACACCCTCGGCCGCGATCCGCAGGGTGATCTGGTGATCGACGACGCCAGAGTCTCGTGGCGGCACGCCACGATCAGCTGGGGCGGGCGCAGTTGGGTCATCGAGGACCACGGCAGCACGAACGGCACGTACGTGCAGGGCCAGCGGATCCACCAGATGGAGATCGGCGCCGGCTCGGCCGTACATCTGGGCAACGCGACCGACGGTCCCCGGCTCGCACTGACGGGCGCCGTCGCGGGGGCGGGCGCCTACAGTGCCGCCGCGGCCCCTCAGCAGGCGGCCGCCCAGCAGGCCCCGGCCCAGCAGCAGGGCTGGCCGCAGGCGCCGGCGCCGCAGCAGGGCGGCCCTCAGCAGGGCTGGCCCCAGCAGCCGCAGGCCCCGCAGCAGCAGGTCCCGCACCAGCAGGGCGGACAGCCGCAGGGCGCGCAGAAGGCGCAGGGCGCCCCGCCCGTCTACGGCGACCGCAGCCCGACCACGTTCCACCAGCTGGCGCTCGGCCGCGTCATGCGTATCGGTCGTGCGCTCGAGAACGAGCTGGTCGTCTCCGACCTGCAGGTATCGCGCCACCACGCCGAATTCGTCGCGACGCCCGACGGCCGCTTCGAGATCCGCGACCTCGGATCCCACAACGGCACCTATGTCAACGGTCAGCCGATCGCCAAGTCGTCCACGGTCCTCATCGGCCCGAACGACATCGTCGGCGTCGGTCACTCCACCTTCCGGCTGGTCGGCGACCGGCTGGAGGAGTTCGTCGACACCGGTGAGGTCTCCTTCTCCGCGCGCCACCTCACGGTCACGGTCGACGGCGGAAAGCAGATCCTGCGCGACGTCTCCTTCGGTGTCCCCGAGAAGTCGCTGATCGGCGTCATCGGCCCGTCCGGATCCGGCAAGTCCACCCTGCTCAAGGCGCTGACCGGCTACCGGCCCGCCAACCAGGGCGACGTGCTGTACGACAACCGGAGCCTCTACAAGCAGTTCGCCGAGCTGCGCCAGCGCATCGGTCTGGTTCCGCAGGACGACATCCTGCACAAGGAGCTCACCGTCCGTAAGGCGCTCAAGTACGCGGCCAAGCTCCGCTTCCCCGGTGACACCGCCGAGGCCGAGCGCGAGGCCCGTATCGACGAGGTGCTGCGCGAGCTCAAGCTCGACATCCACAAGGACAAGAAGGTCACCTCCCTCTCCGGCGGTCAGCGCAAGCGCGTGTCCGTCGCGCTGGAGCTGCTGACCAAGCCGTCGCTGATCTTCCTGGACGAGCCGACCTCCGGTCTCGACCCGGGCATGGACCGCGACGTCATGCAGCTGCTGCGCGGGCTCGCCGACGACGGGCGCACCGTCCTCGTCGTCACCCACTCCGTGGCCGAGCTGCAGCTGTGCGACAAGCTCCTCGTCATGGCGCCCGGCGGCTCGGTGGCCTATTTCGGTCCTCCGGAGGAGGCGCTCAACTTCTTCGGCTACAGCACCTGGGCCGATGTCTTCTCGGCGTTCGAGAACTACCGCGACTACGACTGGGCGGGCCGCTGGCGCGGTTCGCAGCACTACCAGATGTACGCCGCCGACATCGACGCCGTGGCCCCGCAGTCGGTGAACATGCCGCCGCCGCAGCAGATGAACCCGCCCAAGCCGCAGAGCTGGGGTTCCCAGCTCCTGACGCTGATCCGCCGCTACTCCTCGGTGATCGCGTCCGACAAGGGCTTCCTGGGCCTGATGGTGATCCTGCCCGCCGTCCTCGGACTGGTCAGCGTCGTCATCCCGGCCGACTTCGGCCTTGCCGCACCCGATGACGGCAAGTCCAGGTTCAACGGCGACGCCGGCACGATCATGCTGATCCTCGCGGTCGGCATGTGCTTCTCCGGCGCGGCGAACTCCGTACGAGAACTGATCAAGGAACGGGTCATCTACGAACGGGAACGCGCCACCGGCCTGTCCCGCTCCGCCTACCTGATGTCCAAGGTGATCGTCCTCGGCGTGATCACGGCCATCCAGGGCGTCATCATCTGCGGCATCGGCTTCGCGACCCGCAAGCTGCCCGAAGAGGGCCTGATCATGCCGCCCGCGGTCGAGATCTGCCTCGTGGTCATCGCGCTCGGCTTCACCTCGATGATGTTCGGCCTGGTCATCTCCTCGCTGGTGAAGACCGCCGAGAAGACCATGCCGCTGCTGGTCATGTTCGCGATCGTCCAGGTCGTCTTCACCGGCATTCTCTTCCAGGTCTACGGTTCGCCCGGCCTGGAGCAGTTCGCCTGGCTGATGCCCTCCCGCTGGGCCATCGCCGGAGCGGGCACGACGCTGGACCTCGCGCATCTGATGCCGCCGTGGGACCCCAAGAACCCCACGGACCTCGACCCGCTGTGGGAGCACACGGCCGGACAGTGGGGCATGAACATCGCCGTCCTGCTTTCCATCGGCGTGATCTGCGGCTTCGTCGTGCAGCGCCTGCTGCGCCGTCACGAGCCCGAGGTCATGCGCAAGTGACACCTCCCGTCCTATGACGACGCCGAAGGGCGCACCCCGCACGGGGTGCGCCCTTCGGCGTATGTCCTGCCGCCGTTCTTCGCGGCGCAGTGTGTGGCAGTGCCTCAGTAGGCGCTGTCCACGTTGTCCATGGAGCCGTAGCGGTCGGCCGCGTAGTTGCAGGCGGCGACGATGTTGGCGACCGGGTCGTACTGGTCCTTCTTGGTGCCCGCCACGTGGTAGGTGTCGAAGGTCGGCTTGATGACCTGCAGCAGGCCCTTCGACGGGACACCGTTGATCGCGTTGATGTCCCAGTCGTTGATGGCACGCGGGTTACCGCTGGACTCACGCATGATGTTGCGGTGAATGCCCTCGTAGCTGCCGGGGATGTTGTGCTTCTTCATGATCGACATGGCTTCGCGGATCCAGCCGTCGAGGTTGTTCGGGTAGGTCACCTTCGCCGGCTTGCGCGCGGCGGACCGGCTGGCGGCCTGCTCCTTGGCGCGCTTCTCGGCGGCAGCCTTGGCAGCGGCCTTCTTCTTGGCGTCGGCGGCCTTCTTCGCGGCCTCGGTCTCGGCCTTCTTCGTCGCCTGCGCGGCCTTGAACTGGGCCTCGAAGGCGGACTGCTGGTTGGTGATGCTCTCCTGCACGGCGGCGGCCTGCTTCTCGTTGACCTTGAAGGCAACGGGAGCGGCCGACAGCGCCTCGGTCTTTACACCGGCCTCGGCATCGCCAGGGGCGAGGGTCAGGGCCACGGCTGCGGAGGCGGCGACGGCGACACCGGCAACGGCGGCCTTGCGCGATCGGAGACGACGGAGAGCGGCAGTGTTGAACGCGGACATACAGACGTACCTCTTCGAATAGCGGAAAGTCGCTCCAGGCCGGTTCGGCTCTGCGCTGTTCGGAAGCGACGTCGGCAATTCTTAGCGGCGGCAAAATGCCCTGGCAAAGGTGTGACGTACGATCCGCGATAGTGGATCACGGTTATCCGATACGCCCGATTCGCCCGTGCTGTACCTGCTCATCCACCCCTTATGTGCGCCCATACGTCCGTTTTGTATCCACTAGCGTGGTTCGTAAGTGACCTGCGCCCTATGCCCGGGCTCACACCGGGCACCCCTCGGTCTCACCGTGCGTTGCTTCAGCAATCCACTGTGTGAGTGCCGTCGCCGGGCAGTACGAGATGGACGTCGCCGAACTCGTGCCAGAGGTAGCGATGACGCAATGCCTCGGCGTATGCGCAGCTCAGCGCGGTCTCTCCGGCGATCGCGGCCAGCATCAGCAGATGCGATGCCTCGGGCTCGTGCAGCCCGGTGAGCAGTCCGTCCACCACGCGTACCCCACGCCGCGGCGTCACAACCAGATCCGTCCAGCCCGTGGCCGGCGCCACCACACCCGCAGGATCCGCCGCCGACTCGAGCGCCCGCACCGCCGTCGTCCCCACCGCCACGACCCGCCCCCCGGCCGCACGCGCCGCGTTCACGAGCCACGCCGTCGTCCCCGACACCTCGAAACGCTCCGGATACGGCGGCTCGTGCGCCTCCGCCGACGCCACACCCGTGTGCAGCGTGATCGGCGCGAACTGCACCCCCCGGCTCACCAGCTCCGCCACCAGCGGCGAGGTGAAGGGGCGCGCGGCGCTCGGCATCTCGGCCGACCCCGAGCCGTCGGGGGAGGGCAGCGCGAAGACCGTCTGATACGCGGACAACGGCTGGTCCCGCACGGTGTACCGGTAGCGGATCGGCCGCCCGTACCGCGCCAGCAGTCCCGGCACGGCGACCGACACCGACGCCCACCACAGCCGGTCCGCCCCCGCGGCGAGCCGCTCCTCCAGCACCAGATGGGCGCCCCCCGGCAGCCGCACCACCGCGCCCCGCGGGCCGCCCGCACGCCGGGCCGTGCTGCCCCCACCGTCCGGAGTCCGCAATTCGACCGCCCACCGCCGGTCGTCCCCCTGCGTCGAGAAGTGCACGACCACCGGCTCACCACCGATGCGCCCGTCCACGGCGGCCGCGAGGGTCACCGACGTATTGACGACCAGGACGTCCCCGGCCCGCAGCTGCCCCGGAAGATCACGGAAGGCGTGGTGCGAGACCCGGGTGCCGCGCGACACCATCAGTCGCACGTCGTCCCGCCCCGCCCCGCGCTCCTCGGCCGGCACGCGCGCCGACAGCTCCTCCGGCACCCGCAGCGCCTCCAGCACGGTGCCTCCCTCCCGGGCCGTCGTCATCGGGTCTCCAGCAGCGCCGGCGCCGCATAACGCCCACTGGCAGGACGCTCGGCGATCAGCCGCAGAAACCCGGGCACGACCGACTCCGGCGACGGGCGCGGATCGTCGTCGTCCGGCACCGCGGCCGCGTACAGATCCGTCTGCATGTCACCCGGGTCCACGCTCCACACACGCAGACCCGGTTCCTCCACGGCGAGCACCGCCGCCAGCTGGTCGAGCGCCGCCTTCGAGGCCCCGTATCCGCCCCACGTCTCGTACGCCTCCGCCGCCGCGTCCGAACTCACGGCGACCACCGCCCCCGCCGGTGACTCCCGCAGCAGCGGCAGCGCCTCCTGCACCAGGCCGAGCGCCGCGACCACATTCGTCTCCAGCGCTGCCCGCAGCCCGTCCACGGGCAGCGCTGCGAGCCGCACCAGCGGCTCGGCGCCCAACGCGCTCGCATTGCTGACCAGCAGGTCGATGCCGCCCAGCGCATGGGCGGCTGCCACCAGCCCGGCGCGGTGCCCGGCGTCGGTGACGTCCCCCGAAACCGCCACCACCCGTGTCCCATGAGCGCCCGCCAGCCGGGCGCTCTCCTTCAGTGCTCCCTCGCCGCGGGCGCCGAGCACCAGGTCCCAGCCCTGCCGCGCCAGACCGGCCGCGAGCGCGCGGCCCAGTCCCTTCGACGCCCCTGTGATCACCGCTACCGGCATGAGACCCATCCCCTTCGCCGTACTGCCCTGGTGTGATGCAGCCAACGTAGGGACGCGGCGCCTGCCCCCGCCTCGTGCCGCGGACCCCTCCCGGCAAGGCACTTCGACCTACGTCCAGGGGCCTAATCAGCGGCCGTCCCCGGTCCGATACGGACTGTCACATCCCGCCGGTACGGTGAGGTCATGAGTCACCGACCGAGCTCGGGCCTGGCAGCCGTGAGCACCGCACTTCTCGCGATGAGCAGGCATCTCGAGGTCCGCGACGTGCTGAAGACGATCGTGGCATCGGCCCGCGAGCTCCTGGACGCGGAGTACGCGGCGCTCGGTGTGCCCGACGACCACGGGGGCTTCGCCCAGTTCGTCGTCGACGGCGTGAGCGACGCCCAGTGGAAGGCGATCGGCCCCCTCCCGCGCCAGCACGGCATCCTCGCCGCGATGCTGAAGGAGGCGAAGGTCGAGCGGCTCGCCGATGTGCGCACGGACCCCCGCTTCGAGGGCTGGCCCTCCGCCCACCCCGACATGTCCGACTTCCTCGGCCTGCCCATCAAGGACGGCGACGAGGTCATGGGCGCCCTCTTCCTCGCCAACAAGCGCTGCCCCAAGCCGGACGGCGGCTGCGGCTTCACCGAGGACGACGAGGAGCTGCTCGGCATTCTCGCCCAGCACGCCGCCATCGCCCTGACGAACGCCCGGCTGTACGAGCGGAGCCGCGAGCTCACCATTGCCGAGGAGCGCTCCCGCCTCGCCCACGAACTGCACGACGCGGTGAGCCAGAAGCTGTTCTCGCTGCGGCTCACCGCACAGGCTGCCGCCGCCCTGGTCGACCGCGACCCGGGCAGGGCGAAGGGCGAGCTCCAGCAGGTCGCCGAGCTCGCCGCCGAGGCCGCCGACGAGCTTCGCGCCGCCGTCGTCGAGCTGCGCCCCGCGGCCCTCGACGAAGACGGCCTCGTCAACACCCTGCGCACCCAGATCCAGGTCCTCGACCGCGCACACAGCGCGCGGGTCACCTTCGACACCTGCGGGATACGGGCCCTGCCCGCCGCCCAGGAGGAGGCACTGCTGCGGGTCGCCCAGGAGGCCCTGCACAATGCGCTGCGTCACTCCGGGGCGGGCCGGGTCGACGTGGTGCTGGTGCGCAGCGGCCAGGGCGCGGTGCTCAGCGTCACGGACGACGGCAAGGGGTTCGAGCCGCGGACCGTGCGCAGGGCCGGGCGCCACCTGGGCCTGGTCTCGATGCGGGACCGCGCCGGCGGTGTGGGCGGCAGGCTCAGCGTGGAATCGGCGCCCGGCAAGGGCACCACGGTCGAGATGGAGGTCCCCGGTGGCTGAGAAGAAGATCCGTGTGCTGCTGGTCGACGACCACCAGGTGGTGCGGCGAGGTCTGCGTACGTTCCTGGAGGTCCAGGACGACATAGAGGTCGTGGGGGAGGCGGTCGACGGTGCGGAGGGCGTGGCCCGCGCCGAGGAGCTGAAGCCGCATGTGGTGCTGATGGACGTGAAGATGCCGGGGATGGACGGCATCGAGGCCCTGCGCAAGCTCCGCGAACTGGCGAATCCGGCAAAGGTGCTCATCGTCACCAGCTTCACCGAGCAGCGCACGGTGGTTCCCGCCCTGCGCGCGGGAGCCTCCGGGTACGTGTACAAGGACGTCGACCCCGAGGCGCTGGCCGGGGCGATCCGCTCCGTCCACGCGGGCCATGTCCTGCTGCAGCAGGAGGTCGCGGGCGCGCTGTTGTCCGAGGACGCCGGACCGGGGGCCACGGGCCGCGGCCCGAGCCTCACGGAGCGGGAGCGCGAGGTCCTCGGACTGATCGCCGACGGCCGGTCCAATCGGGAGATCGCGCGGGCGCTGGTCCTGTCCGAGAAGACCGTCAAGACGCATGTGTCGAACATCCTGATGAAGCTCGATCTCGCGGACCGCACACAAGCGGCGCTGTGGGCCGTGCGGCACGGTCTGGCGGGCTGACACGCGCCGACCGGAGCGTCACGCTCCGGCCGAAGATTCATACTGTCGGGTGTATGTCACTCACATGGCGCATCCTCATCCGCCCAGGGCCGTTCTCCATGGCGTGCTGCGGCGAGGGGCCGCAGCGGATGCCCAGGAGGAAAGACAGCAGTGATGAACCTCAAGAAGGCCGCGGCCCTCACCATGATCGCCGGCAGCTTCGTGGCCGTGAGCGCGGGCGCCGCGTCCGCCACGACCGGCGGCGGCGCGCACGCCTACGGTGAGGCCGTGAAGTCCCCGGGCGTCGCCTCCGGCAACCTGATCCAGGCGCCGGTCCACATTCCGGTGAACGTGGTGGGCAACTCGGTCAACGTGATCGGCCTGCTGAACCCGGCGTTCGGCAACACGGGCATCAACGCCTGACGTGCGTCCGGGGCTCTGCCCCTCGGCCCTCTCTCCACAGCCCTGCGGGCGTGGAGAGAGGGCCGGATCCGTCCTCAGCCCCGCTCCCGCTCCTCCACATACGCGTTGTACGCGGCTACCTGCGCCCTCCGCGCCACCCGTTCCACCGGCCGCAGCGCCTCCCCGCGCGCCGCGATCTCCGACGCGCTGACGGCCCCGCCGTGGCCGTTCTCGTACGCCATCGAGATCAGCAGGCCGATACGCGTCGCCAGCTCCAACACCCGTACCGCGCGCGGCGGATACCCGGGTGCCAGCGTCTCCGCCGCCCCCCGCTCCGCCCGCGCCCGGTAGGCGCCCACCGCCGCTTCGGCCACCGGGCCCGACGCGGCCACGTCCAGCCGTGTGAGCACCGCTGTCGCGTCACGCAGGGCCTCTGCGAGTTCCCGCTCCGCCTCGCCGAGCGAGGGCACGTCCGCGGGCGGGGCCTCCCGCACCGGCAGGCAGTGCCACGTGACCTCCACATGGACGTCCCCTGCCGGCCCCGCCTCATGGACCTCCGGGACGAGCCCGTACGGGGCTCCCGTCGCGACGACGGCCTCCTCCGCCTCCAGGGCGCGCGCGTTGAACTCGGGCGGTCCGCACAGACCCAGCGGATGCCCGGGCGCGGGGAGCGCGACGCGGTAGCCGTTGACGCCCAACGTCCGCAGCCGCCCCAGCGCCAGCGTGAGACCGACCGGAGCCGCCTCGCCCGGCAGCCCCTCGACGCGGTGCACCGCGTCGTCGCCGACGATGGCGTGCACCGCGTCGTCAGGTGAGACAAGTCCGGCCAACCAGGCATTTCCCCAAGCGGCCAGGAGTCCAGAGCGTGGTTCCGAGAGCATGCCCACACCCTAGGCTCGGGACCGGCGGCCGGAGCACCCGGCCGGTGGCGTAGGTTTTCCCTGGGTGCTGTGCCCACAGGCGCACAAACCGTACAAACCGCACCCGAAGACCTCGACGATTGCATGGGGAGACAACGCGCTCATGAGCGATGTACTGGAGCTGGTGGACGTATCCGTGGTCCGCGACGGACGCGCTCTGGTGGACGACGTCTCCTGGTCGGTCAAGGAGGGTGAGCGCTGGGTCATCCTCGGCCCCAACGGCGCGGGCAAGACCACTCTCCTCAACCTCGCCTCCAGCTACCTCTTCCCGACGATCGGCAAGGTCGGCATCCTCGGCGAGCGCCTCGGCGGAGTCGACGTCTTCGAACTCCGCCCCCGCATCGGCATGGCCGGCATCGCCATGGCCGAGAAGCTCCCCAAGCGCCAGACAGTCCTCGAGACCGTCCTCACAGCCGCGTACGGCATGACCGCCACCTGGCACGAGGACTACGACGAGGTCGACGAGCAGCGCGCCCGCGCCTTCCTCGACCGCCTCGGCATGACCGAGTACCTCGACCGGAAGTTCGGCACGCTCTCCGAGGGCGAGCGCAAGCGCACCATGATTGCCCGCGCCATGATGACCGACCCCGAGCTGCTGCTCCTCGACGAGCCGGCCGCCGGACTCGACCTCGGTGGCCGCGAGGACCTGGTCCGCCGACTCGGTCGTCTCGCCCGCGACCCGTACGCGCCCTCCATGGTCATGGTGACCCACCACGTCGAGGAGATCGCCCCCGGCTTCACCCACGTCCTGATGATCCGCCAGGGCAAGGTCCTCGCGGCGGGTCCGATGGAGACCGAGCTGACCTCCCGCAACCTGTCGCTCTGCTTCGGCCTGCCGCTCGTCGTCGAGCGCACCGGCGATCGCTGGACCGCGCAGGGCCTCCCGCTCGGCTGACAGCCCGGCGGGCCCCCGCCGGGGGCATGCCGGGACACCCGCGCGCCCGAACTCGCCCCGCACCAAGCCCCGTCGGGCCGAAGGCCGGACCGCCGAGGGGACCGATCACCTGCCTTCGCCCCCTGTCCCCACCGCGACCGGCGGACCTACCATGACCACGTGGACATCGACGCATGGGTGTGGTGGCTGATCGGCGCGGTCGGACTGGGCATTCCGCTCGTGCTGACAGCGATGCCCGAATTCGGCATGTTCTCCGCCGGAGCGGTGGCCGCGGCTGTCGTCGCAGCGGTCGGCGCAGGCACCGTGGCGCAAGTGCTCGTCTTCGTGGGGGTCTCCGTCGCGCTCCTCGCCGTCGTACGCCCCATCGCCGCCCGGCACAGAGCCACCCAGGGCCCCAGGTTCGCCAGCGGCGTCGATGCCCTGAAGGGACGTCAGGCCGTCGTGCTGGAGCGCGTCGACGGCGCCGGCGGCCGTATCAAACTCGCCGGTGAGGTCTGGTCCGCCCGCGCCTTCGACTCCTCCATGGCCTACGAAAAGGGCCAGCAGGTCGACGTCGTCGAGATCGACGGAGCCACAGCCGTCGTCATGTGATGTGCCGTCACGGGGGTGCGCCCCGTGACCGAACGGGCCGAACTGTCCACACCACAGCCCGTGTTCTGGGAAACTGATCATCACAACCGTCAGCAGCTCGGTCCGACAGAGTCATCCGGCAGCGAAGGGCACAGGGAACGCGATGCAACCGATCATCATCGTCCTGATCATTCTGGTGGTGCTGGTCTTCATCGCACTGATCAAGACGATCCAGGTCATCCCGCAGGCCAGCGCCGCGATCGTGGAGCGGTTCGGACGCTACACCCGCACTCTCAACGCGGGCCTGAACATCGTCGTCCCCTTCATCGACTCCATCCGCAATCGCATCGACCTCCGCGAGCAGGTCGTCCCCTTCCCGCCCCAGCCGGTGATCACCCAGGACAACCTGGTCGTCAACATCGACACCGTCATCTACTACCAGGTGACCGACGCGCGCGCCGCGACCTACGAAGTCGCCAGCTACATCCAGGCGATCGAGCAGCTCACCGTCACCACCCTGCGGAACATCATCGGCGGCATGGACCTCGAGCGGACTCTGACCTCCCGCGAGGAGATCAACGCCGCCCTCCGCGGCGTCCTCGACGAGGCCACCGGCAAGTGGGGCATCCGCGTCAACCGCGTCGAGCTCAAGGCCATCGAGCCGCCCACCTCCATCCAGGACTCGATGGAGAAGCAGATGCGTGCCGACCGCGACAAGCGGGCCGCCATCCTCACCGCCGAGGGCATCCGTCAGTCCCAGATCCTCACCGCCGAAGGCGAGAAGCAGTCCGCCATCCTGCGCGCCGAAGGCGAGGCCAAGGCGGCCGCTCTGCGCGCCGAAGGCGAGGCCCAGGCCATCCGCACGGTCTTCGAGTCCATCCACGCCGGCGACGCCGACCAGAAGCTCCTCGCCTACCAGTACCTCCAGATGCTCCCCAAGATCGCCGAAGGCGACGCCAACAAGCTCTGGATCGTGCCCAGCGAGATCGGCGACGCCCTCAAGGGACTCAGCGGTGCCATGGGCAACTTCAACCCCATGGCGGGCATGGGCGGTGGCGGAGGGGCCAAGGTGCCCGGCCCCAGCAGCGGCACCGAGCGCCGCGAGCAGCCCCCCATCGACTGACCGCACCACCCTTTCATGCATGATCGGTGAGGCCCCTCGACCTTGATGGCGGGGAGGCATCTCACCGAACGTGAAGGAGATGGCGTTGACCATCTGGGAGTCACTGGCGATCTTCGCCGCGGGCATCGGCGCCGGCACCATCAACACCATCGTCGGATCGGGCACGCTGATCACGTTCCCGGTGCTGCTCGCGACGGGACTGCCACCCGTCACCGCCACGGTTTCCAACGCACTCGGCCTGATCCCCGGCTCCGTCAGCGGCGCCATCGGCTACCGGGACGAACTGAAGGGCCAGCGCCCCCTCATCATCCGCCTCGGCATCGCCGCCGCGATCGGCGGCCTCGCCGGAGCCGTACTGCTGCTGATGCTCCCCCCGACCGCCTTCGAGACGATCGTGCCCGCCCTCGTCGCGCTCGCCCTCGTCCTCGTGGTGCTCCAGCCCCGCATCTCCGTGGCCGTGCAGCGCCGCCGCGAACGGAAGGGCACGCTCACCAAGACCGACGGCGGCCCCGTACTCTTCGGCGGACTGCTCCTCGCCAGCGTCTACGGCGGATACTTCACCGCCGCCCAGGGGATCATCTACCTCTCCCTCATGGGCATGCTTCTCGACGACACGCTCCAGCGGCTCAACGCCGTCAAGAACGTGCTCGCGGCCATCGTCAACAGCATCGCCGCCCTCTTCTTCCTCTTCGTCGCCGACTTCGACTGGAGCGCCGTGCTCCTGATCGCCGTCGGCTCGGCGATCGGCGGCCAGCTCGGTGCCAGAATCGGCCGCAAGCTCCACCCCACCGCACTGCGTGTGTTCATCGTGGTGGTCGGCACCTTCGCCATCGTCCAGCTCCTGCTGCGCTGAGCCGGACGCGCGAGGGCCCGTCCCCGTTCTCACGAACGGGGACGGGCCCTCGCGCAAGTCGCTCGACGATTACGCGGCCGACTCCGTCACCAGCCAGTCCGGCAGCGTCGCACGCTCACCCGACCGCAGCCCCAGCAGCATCGCCTCACCCGGGGACGGCACGAACGGCTGGTGCAGCAGCGGCATTCCCGCCTGCTCCGGCGTACGGTCCGCTTTGCGGTGGTTGTCCTCGGCGCACGAGGCGACCGTGTTCAGCCACGAGTCGGCACCACCGTGCGACTTCGGCACCACGTGGTCCACGGTCGTCGCGCGCCTGCCGCAGTACGCGCACCGGTGCTGGTCCCTGACCAGCACCCCCCGCCTCGACCACGGCGCCTGTCTTCGGAACGGCACCCGTACGTATCTGCAGAGCCTGATCACCCGGGGCACCGGAAGATCGACGGCAGCCGCACGGACACGGAGACCGGGGTGGGCCTGCTCGACGACCGCCTTGTCCTGGAGCACCAGCACCACCGCGCGGTTGAGTGTCACCGTCGACAGCGGCTCGAAGCTCGCATTCAGCACCAGCGTGTCCCGCATCTCGCCCACCTCCCGTTCGCCGGCCCAGCCCTTCGTCGGGCATCGGGCTCGGATCAACTCTGGCCGGGTGCGCCGAGATGGACAACGCAATATCTGTGCCTTCCGGGAGAGCGAACCCCCGGCCCCCGGCAACAAAACTGCCCTGCCCTGATCTCTCCAAGACCAGGGCAGGGCAAACAGAAAACGAACACTCAGCTCGTGGCGGGAGCCTCGTACTCCGCGAGCAGATGCGCACGGGCGAGCGTGTGGAAACGCAGATTGAAGCCCACGGCCGCGGCCGATGCATCCGCATCCGGCCCCAGCCGCTCGGAGTCGACCGCGTAGACGGTGAAGACATACCGGTGGTTCTCACCGGCCGGCGGAGCGGCGCCGCCGAAGTCCTTCGAGCCGTAGTCGTTGCGGACGTGGACCGCGCCGTCGGGCAGCCCTTCGAACTTCCCGGAGCCCGCACCCGCCGGCAGCTCGGTCACCGACGCCGGAATGTCGAACAGGACCCAGTGCCAGAAGCCACTGCCCGTCGGCGCATCCGGGTCGAAACACGTCACGGCGAAGCTCTTGGTCTCCGCCGGGAAATCCTCCCAGCGCAGCTGCGGGGAGATGTTGCCCGCTGAGTAGACCTGGGCGTCCTTCAACACCGACCCCGGCTCGATGTCGTCGCTCACCAGCGTGAACGACGGCACCGGCGGATGAAAGTCGTGCGGAAGAGGCGCCTGCTTCTGCTCGGTCACGTCAAACCTCCGATTCGGCTGTTCTGCGTCTTCGCCCCGAGCCTAGGTCCTGTTCCTGCTAGAGCCAGTTACGACGGCCGCCGACGTCGGCGAGCCACTGGTTGAGGAACGCAGTCCAGTCGGTGGACTGGAAGCTGTGGTGGCCCACCTTGAACGCCTTGTACGAGTCGCTGCCCTCGCTGAACAGACCCGGCTTCTTGTCCATCTCCAGGATGACGTCCATCTCGCCCTCGTCGGCGACGAAGGTCAGCTCCACCTGGTTGAGCCCGTGGTACTGCTGCGGCGGGAGGAACTCGATCTCCTGGTAGAACGGCAGCCGCTGGCGCGTGCCACGAATGTGACCGCGCTCCATGTCCGCGCTCTTGAAGCGGAAACCGAGCTGGATGAAGGCGTCGAGGATCGCCTGCTGCGACGGCAGCGGGTGCACGTTGATCGGGTCGAGGTCGCCCGAGTCCACGGCCCGCGCGATCTCCAGCTCCGTCGTCACACCGATGTTCATCCCGCGAAGCAGCTGCCCGGCAATCGTGGTGACCGGCGTCTCCCACGGGATGTCCAGCCCGAACGGCACCACGTGCACCGCGCCGGCCTTGACCTCGAACGCGCCGCCGAGCCGCTGCTTGGTGAACTCGATGTCCTGCTTGACCTCCTGGTCACCGCCTTCGACCTCGACCCGCGCCTGCAGACCGACCGAGAGCCCTTCGATCTGCTGGTCGACCGAGCCTCCCTGGATACGCACCTCGCCCTGGACGACACCGCCAGGTACGACGTTCTCCTCGGTGAGCACCGTCTCGACGGACGCGCCACCGGCGCCCAGGCTTGCGAGCAGCTTCTTGAAGCCCATGTCCACTCCTTCTAGGTCCTGACCCCTACATACGCCGGACGACCGTAGTCGGTTCCCCGGTACGCTCGACCGCAATGATCGAGAGCCCCGACCGTACGCCGTTGCCTCGCGCGTTCTTCGACCGCCCGGTGCTGGACGTCGCACCCGAACTTCTGGGCCGGACGCTGACCCGTATGACCGAGGACGGCCCGATCGAGCTACGCCTCACCGAGGTCGAGGCGTACGCGGGCGAGGTCGACCCCGGCTCGCACGCCTACCGTGGCCGCACCGCCCGCAACGAAGTGATGTTCGGCCCACCCGGTCATGCGTACGTCTACTTCACCTACGGCATGTGGCACTGCCTCAACGTGGTGTGCGGACCCGAGGGCCGGGCAAGCGGAATCCTGCTCCGCGCGGGAGAGGTACGGGTGGGCGCCGAGCTCGCCCGTAAACGTCGAATCTCGGCCCGTCATGACAAGGAACTGGCCAAAGGCCCCGCCCGGCTAGCCACCGCCCTCGACGTGGACCGAACGCTCAACGGCACGGACCTGTGCGCCGGCCCGTCCGCGCCCCTCTCCTTGTTGCCGGGCCACCCGGCCACTCCTGACCAGGTACGCAACGGTCCCCGGACGGGAGTCGGCGGTGAAGGGGCGTACCACCCCTGGCGTTTCTGGATCGACGGCGACCCGACGGTGAGCCCTTACCGAGCCCACGCGCCACGCCGAAGGCCAACTTGACTCGCCCTCACCGGACGCCTAACGTAGCCCGAGCCGCTTGAAACGGGGCACTGCTGTTCAGCAGCTCCGTAGCGGCCATCCACTACTTCTCACGACTACCCCAACGGGTGCGATTTCGGCATGCCGAAATTCGATCCGAATGCCTCGATTATGAGGCGCCGGGGATATCGGCTAAAGTGGTGACCACGCCGAAGGGAAAGCGCGAAAGCGAATACCTGGAAAGCAGCCCGCCGGCCGGGAATCGGACACGAAAGAGTCTGATAGAGTCGGAAACGCAAGACCGAAGGGAAGCGCCCGGAGGAAAGCCCGAGAGGGTGAGTACAAAGGAAGCGTCCGTTCCTTGAGAACTCAACAGCGTGCCAAAAATCAACGCCAGATATGTTGATACCCCGTCCATCTTCGGATGGTCGAGGTTCCT